>CAYMKL010000069.1:0-37827 GCA_964390805.1 uncultured Anaerolineae bacterium
CTGCCAACCTACGCTGGCGCGATGGACGACTGTTGCGCATCACAGTCGCACCAACCGGCTAGTTTCTAATTATGCGGTTGTTAAGGTGCAGGTCAAACCTCATGCTAATAAGTTGTAGGCGGATATCCTTGCCTCCAAAAGGAGTTTAACCCCTTCCGCGGTCTTCTCCTCATCGGCTAATACGTTGTGTTCAATGGCCTCCACCAAGTCCTTTACCTCCTTGACCACTCGCTGCTCTCCACGATAGATACAGATTGTGTTGTCCTGAAGATTCAATCCGACGACCTTGGTTCCCACTCCCTCCCTCAAGATGCGCATCACCGCCGGCATAGGATCATCCGCCGGGTCACCGCTGTCCACGATGACCGCGTCCGGCCTGAACTCCCGGATACGCTCGGCGGCCCTGTCTACATCCGTCTCCCGGCCGACGATATCCAGCCCCTTTTCCTGACGGAGCAGGCTCTCGACACCCTGGCTGAACAGCGACTGGCTGGAAACGATGAAGACGCGCTTCATAACCCTGCTCCTTTCTGGATGGTTACACACTTTTCCCTATACAATTGTACCACGTTCGGCCCTTCCTGCCTACACCCATCTGGGCGATCTTGGACATGAAAAAAGAGCTATCTTTCGATAGCTCTGTCAGGTAATAATGCTTATTCAATATCGCCCAGGTGGGCTATGTGACCCAGATCAGCATGTTGCTCAGGTGGGCTATTGCTTCTGCGAGGAATCGCCCACCAACCCCTGGCGCACTGCGTACACAGCCGCCTGGATGCGGTTTTGCAAGTGCAGCTTCTCCAGGATGTTGCGCAGGTGGATCTTCACCGTGTTCTCGCTGATGGATAACGCCGCAGCGATCTCTCTGTTTTTCGCACCCTCCACCACCAGCTCCAGCACCTCGATCTCCCTTGACGTCAACTCATCTCTCGCCTCAAACTGTGGCGGCAGGCTCTGATCCGTCTGCCTGAACTCCCGTAGGATCTTCCTTGCCAATGTCCCAGTGATGGGAGCTTCGCCATGGCGAATCCCCTCCAGCATGTCAAATAACTCGTAGGGTTCCAGGGTCTTCAGCAGATAGCCATCCGCCCCATTCTTGATGGCCGTGAACAGGTCACGGTCGTCGTCGGACACGGTCAGCATGATGATCTTCACGTGGGGCATCTCCCGCTTGATGATCCTGACCGCCTCCAGGCCGCTGCATTTGGGCATACTGATGTCCATCAGGATGACGTCGGGTACCGTCTCCCGGGCCTGGGCTATCGCTTCGCACCCATTCCCGGCCTCACTTACCACTTCCACGTCCCGACGTGGGGCCAGCAAGGCCGTCACCCCCTTACGGAATAGAACGTGGTCGTCCACCAGCAGAATGCGCAATGGCTCCATCGTGTTCCTCACCTTTCAGGCGTGAGAGGCACCCGGATCACGACCCGCGTTCCCTGGCCAGGCCGGGAATCGAGTGCCACATCCCCTCCTATGCTCTCCGCCCGCTCGCGCATGATCTGCAGGCCAAAATATCGCTGGCCTTTCCCGGCAACCTGGGCCAGATCGAACCCCCGGCCGTCGTCCTCGACAGTGATCCGGGCCCGGGTGCCGTCCTGCCCGAAGCGGACCCACACCTCCCGTTCTCGCTCCTGCACGAGGAATATCTCGCCCGCTTCAAACCTCGTCAAGTCTAGTATCCTGTACAAGGCAGTATCCAGCATCTCCTTAAGCTCAAGGGGCATACTAATAGCCACGGCAATGGTATTAACCACATCCTCCAACCGTTTGCTCCACCGCTCTATCTCTTCGCGCGCCTGGCGCTGGGCTTCCAGGGCTTCCTGCTGCGCTTGAAAACGCTGCTGGGTCGCCGCCTCGAGTTGCCGGCCCCGCTCGATCTCGAAGACAGCCAGGGTACGGACGATGAAGTAGGCAATAGCCAAGGCCGTTATCGTCCGGAAGACCTGAACCGGCACGCCCACCACGGCCAGGAAGGAACTTTCATTCAAAAAGGAGGCTGGAGAATAGGGGGCGGGGGAGACAACCAGACCAGCGAGGATCGCTTTGAGCCCAAAGGCCACCGCCGCCCCGAGGCAATCCCTGGCAATGTGGGGCAGCTTCATTTCCCAGAGGACACGACAGTGGAATAAAACAGCCAGGCCCGCCAACGCCGAACTCGGCAGGTAGAGGAAGTAACGGGCCAGAACCTCGGCGGCCAGCAGCCAGTCGGCACTTGCCATAGACGGGGAGTATGTTGCAATAAGCACCAGCAGCCAAAACGAAGTCAGTACCAGGTGGCTCCATCACAGCCAGCGATACCTCTGAGTAGCGGCGCTGATCGTTTTTGTCCCGAATTGGAGCAGGAATATGCAGGAGAGGGGAAGTAACAGCACTTTCGCTGTTTGGAGAGGGAGGTTGTCGCTGGCCGGTGTAGCTTGCCCCTGGATGAGCAAGAACATCTCCGCCCAGTTCGCCAGGCTCCGCAGGAACGCGAAGACAGCCAGGAGCCACAGGTTCTGTGCCAGTTTCAGCTTGCTAGGCCTGCGCGCTTCAAAGCCGATAGCCAGCCCCATAACGAAGAAAGCGATGCCATTGATGAAAAAGACGAGGATCATATTGGCTGTGAGGAAGCTAGAGATAAGAATCAGGCCTTTCTAGACCGATCTATTATATCACTGTTGCCCCATCCTGACAAACCTCACTGCCCCTATCTCGAAAGGGGAAGGTGAGAGTTGAGGCCGAGCATCTCACACCTAACCCGGTTTGGATGGCCAACCGCCCTGCTCAAGGGCCGTCCACCGAGCGGAAGGCGAGATGCAGGACACGCTCTGTTTCGGCGGTGATTTTGGCCCGTTCGTCAATGCGCCAGCCAGCCACCCAGACGATGTGCCGGGGCGAGGCTACGATGGGAACGAAACCCCGCAGGGACCGTGGTATCTGGTGATCAATCATGAAGGTGTGGAGGCTCTTCTCGTGGCCGCCCAGGCCCAGCGGCTGAAAACGGTCGCCAGAACGGCGCTGGCGCAGCACCAACTCCGGGCCTGCGTTCTCGTAATCTAGAAAAGCATGCCAGGGATTGGGATTATCCAGGTGAGCCTGGCCAAACTCATCCCGCTCGATGATAGCCGCTTCGAAATACCAGCCGGAATCAGGTAGCTGCGTAACTCCCGGCACTGCCACGGACAGACTTTCTACAAGGAGAAGGGGCCAGTCCACTTGGGGCACGTAGCCCTCGTCGGCTACGGTGAAATCACGATAGCCGATGGAGAGCATCAGGCCCTGGGGCAAGGTGACCTGGGTTCCCGCTGGCTTGGCCCTCAAGGCCGACAGGGCGTTCTCGATGTGGATCCAGTTGATGTTGCGCAGCGAGCGGCGCAGGCGATGGACAGCCTCCCGCAGGGTGGAACGCTGCTGGCTGGTGGACAAGGCCCGCCAATGTCCCAGATCGAAGGTGATGGCCTCACTCGATTCTGAGGAAACGACCGTTGGCCAGACGCGCTCCAACTCGGCCTGCAACAAGTCGTAGTCGTCGCTGATGACCTGGGCCGAACGGCGCAACACTTGCCGGATGTTAGGGTTGTAGCTCTCCAGGTAGGGGATCAGCTCGTGGCGCAGCCGGTTGCGATAGTAGGTGGTGTCCAGGTTGGAGCGATCAAAGCAGGGCTTCAACCCATGTTCCAGGCAGTAGGCCTCGATCTCGGCGCGGGGCGTCTCCAGCAGGGGGCGGATCACTTGGAGTTCCAGGGAAGGACGATCGGGCCAGGCAGCCTCCAGGCGCATCCCACCCAGATCGGTCTGGGGTAACATTCCCCGCAGGCCGGCCAGCCCTGCCCCTCGCAGCCAGTGCATGACGATGGTCTCCGCCTGGTCGTCGGCGTTGTGGCCTACCGCGACGCTTTTCGCCCCTACCGCCAGGGCGACCTGGGCCAAAAACGAGTAGCGAGCCTGGCGGGCTGCTTCTTCGATGGCCAGCTTGCTCTCCCTGGCCAGCCTCGGTACGTCGCGGGCTTCGACGGTGGCCGGCAATCCCCATTCCGCAGCCAGCCCGGCCACGAAAGCCGCGTCCTCCTTTGACTCCAGACCCCGGATGCCGTGATCGAGGTGAGCCATGTGCAGCTCGATCCCGTAGTCATCGCGCAGGCGATTCAGGACGTGCAACAGGCACAGGGAATCGGGGCCGCCGGAGACGCCGACCACCACCGTCCCACCCCCAGCCAGGAGACCATGTCGGTCAATGGCCTGGCGGACTTTCGATAGGACGTCCACTACTCTACCTTGTACACCGTATCCCCTCGGCGTACTTTCTCCTTGACCTTGAGGCCGATCTCCTGGCCTTTCTTAGCGGTCTCGACATTCTGATGCTCGATCTGTATAGAGCCCGCGGTCTGCTCGAAGTCAGTAGTGGCCCCCTTGATGCGGATGGGGTCGCCCTGGCTCAAGGTAGTGATGAGCTTGATGCCGGCCACAGCGATCTTGCCCCAGTAGTGCGTTACCTCTCCAACCTTTTTCTCTGCCATCGTATTACCTCCTAGCAGTTTTATTCGTTGACCTGTTACCTCACTGCCCCTTTGACTTGTTGCCTTCTCATTCTACCGCACCCTTGACCTTTTGTCAACTTTGTCAATTACGTGATTTGTGGTATAATCTGGATAGCTTAGGACGTAGAGCGTTAGACTATCAGCATTAGCCAACAGGAGGAAGATTACGTGTTTAATCCACTGAACGCCCTTTTCGGCCTGTTTTCGCTGGACATTGGCATAGATCTCGGCACTGCTAACACCCTGGTTAACGTACGCGGAAAAGGCATAGTCATAAACGAGCCATCCTGGGTAGCCATCGAGAAGAAAACCAAGAAAGTACTGGCCATCGGCAGTGAAGCCAAGGCGATGGTGGGGCGTACCCCGGCGAACATTGTGGCCATCCGCCCCTTGCGCGATGGTGTCATATCCGAATTCGATATCACCGAGCAGATGCTCCACTACTTTATCGCCAAAGTGCACGACCAGGTGATCCTGCCCATTCCCCGCCCCAGAGTAGTGGTCGGTATCCCCAACGGCTGCACCGAGGTAGAGAAGCGGGCCGCCTACGACGCCACTGTCTCGGCCGGAGCCCGCGAGGCCTACCTTATCGAGGAGCCAATGGCTGCTGCCCTCGGAGCAGGATTGCCTATCACCGAGGCGATGGGTAGCATGGTCGTAGACGTCGGGGGTGGCACGACAGAGGTGGCCGTTTTTGCCCTGGGAGGGATCGTGGTCAGCCGCTCAATCCGTGTGGCTGGCGACGAGCTGGACGAAGATATAATCCAATACGCCCGCCAGAAGTACAACATCCTGATTGGCGAGCGGATGGCCGAAAAAACGAAGATCGAAATAGGTTCCGCCTATCCCCTGCCTGAAGAAAAGACCATGATCCTGCGAGGGCGCAACCTCATCACTGGTCTGCCGCAAGCAATCGAAGTAAGCAGTATAGAGATCAGAGAAGCGTTATCCGGTTCTGTGAACCTCATTGTAGACGCAGTCAAAGACACCCTCGACGAAACCCCCCCTGAGTTGGTGGCCGACCTGATGGAGCAAGGCGTCGCCTTGGCTGGCGGTGTGGGCCAATTGCGCGGCCTGGCCGAACGGCTGTCCGACGAAACAAAGATGAACGTGTACGTAGCCGACGATCCGATGTCCTGTGTGGCACTCGGAGCGGGCATGGTCTTAGAGGATCTGGACAGATTGAGCAAGGTCCTGGCCAGCGTGGCACAATGAGGGGCCGATCACGGTTAGCAATCAAGCGCTTGTGCCGGGGCGGGCAAAGGCCGCTTCCGAGACCGCCCGCTGTCGAAACAAAGGAGTGAGCTCTGGTGAAGCGTCTGCCAACCAGATCCACAGTGCTAATCATCCTCATCCTGCTGAGCCTGGCCGGAATCGCCTTGGATCAGAACGAAGACCTACAGCCTATTGAAGATCTAGCACTGCGCTTCGTGGTCCCCGTTCAAGAAAAACTCACCTCCCTGGCCAACAACGTCAGCGACCTGACCCAGACTGCGAGTGATCTCAGGGAATTGCGTCACCGCAACGAGGAACTACGACGCTTGGCCGATAGCCTGATGATCGAAAACGTGCGTCTGAAGGAGATCGAGTCTGAGAACGAGACCCTGCGCAGACTGCTAGGCTTCACCCAGGCCAACCCCACTCACAGCTACAAAGCGGCCGAGGTAAAAGGCCGGGTCATCGGCCGCGACCCCAGTAACTTCCTGAGCTATCTCACCATTGACTCAGGCTCCCAGCAGGGAATCGAAAAGGGCATGCCGGTGGTCACCGAGCGAGGGCTGGTAGGGCGCATTACCGACGTAGGCTCCAACTGGGCCAAAGTGATGTTGATCATTGACCCCTCCAGTTCCGTAAACGCTCTCATCCAGATCTCCCGGGCCACAGGGGTGGTAGAGGGTCGAGTTGGCGGGAGTCTGATAATGAAGTACATCCCCCAAGAAGAGACGGTCAACGTCAACGACATAGTCCTCACGTCGGGCCTGGGCGGCAATTTCCCTAAGAAGTTGATCATAGGCCAGGTTACAGCTGTCCACCAACGCGACATCGAGATGTTCCAGCAAGCCGACATTCGGCCCACCGTAGATTTCAACAACCTGGAGATAGTCCTGGTCATCACCAACTTCTTGCCTGCCGATTTTGAGAGGCTGGTCCCTTAGAGATGGTGCAAGGTTTGGTGTAGAATTGCATCGGCAGATGCCCGGAGGAGAACCAAGATGAAATGGCAAGAAATACGTCAGCACTATCCTCAGCAATGGCTCTTACTTGAAGCCATCAAAGCTCATTCGGAAGCAAACGTGTCGGGGACGTACCGAATTCTGGAGCAACTGGCGGTTGTAAGCACCTTTCCCGATTCAGTTACCGCCATAGAAAGCTATATTCAACTTCGTCGCGAAGCTCCAGAGCGGGAGTTGTACGTTTTTCATACAAGCCGCGAGACTCTCGACATCACTGAACGCAGATGGCTGGGCATTAGGGGAGTGCAATGAATGTACGCTTGCGGGTTGGAAATCCATCAGGGCGATCGAGGTGAGTCACTATAAATACTTACGCCACTATCCTGTTGCTAGTCGCCATCGTCATCATACAAACGACAGTGATGCCCCATCTAGCTGTCCTGGGCGTGAAGCCCGATCTCGTGCTCCTGACGGTGATCTCCTGGAGCCTCCTGCGGGGAGCAAAAGAGGGCATGATCTGGGCCCTGGTCGGTGGAATCGGGCTGGACCTACTCTCAGGCGCTCCCTTTGGAACCTCCACAGTGGCCCTTGTGATCCTCAGTTTGGTGGCTGGCCTGGGAGAGTTGAGCGTCTTCCGCACCCACATCGCCCTTCCCCTGATCTCGACTTTGATTGCCACCATGGCCTACGACCTGTTCTTCATGCTCTTGCTGTATGCGCGGGGCTGTTCGATAGCCTGGACAGACAACCTGATCAAAGTAGTGCTGCCCTCTACCCTGCTCAACGTGCTGCTATCACCTCTCGTTTACAAAGCCCTGTATTGGCTCCACCGTAGAACGGGGCGGGAGGAGATGGCGTGGTAAGATTCCGAGGAAAAGGATGAACTCATCACCCAACCTCAACCTTAAAAGAAGACTCTGGGCTTTTCGTGGCATCGTCATCCTGGTCTTCCTGATCTTCGCCCTCCAAATGTGGCGGTTGCAGATCGTCGAGGGCGAGCACTATCGAATGTTGGCCGACCGCAACCGCTTCCGCCTGGTGCCCACCGAGGCCGCTCGCGGCGTGATCTATGATCGCCATGGGCGCATCCTGGTACGGAACATCCCCAGCTTCGCCGTCACCTTGATTCCAGCCTATTTGCCCGAGGATGAGCAGGAGGAAATGGCCATCTTCTCCCGACTATCGGCCCTGCTTGAGATTCCCGTCAGCACGGCAATTGCTTCCGCCGGCCGCCCCCCCTTCATCCCCCCCCAAGTTGGGGGGGAGAAAGAGGGGGGCATAAAAGAGATAGTGGACGAGGCGCGCGATACGGCCCCGTATCGGCCTCTCACCCTCAAAACCAATGTGGACCGCGATACCGTCTTCACTATCGAAGAGGAGCACCTGGACCTGCCTGGCGTGCTCATCGAGATAGACCCTATCCGCCAGTATCCCAGCGCGGCAATGACTTCCCACATCATCGGCTACATGGGACATATCCCTGGCGCGCAGGCCGAGATGTACGCCAATCGGGGCTATGACCCCAACAACGACAAGGTAGGGCTGACTGGCGTGGAACTGACTTTCGAGGAGCAACTGCGCGGCAGCAAAGGGTTCAAGTATAGCGAGGTGGACGTAGCCGGCCGCGAGGTCAGAGCGGTGGGAGAACCCCAGCCTTCCCTGCCAGGCCACAATCTTATCCTGACCATTGATCTAGACCTGCAAAAGTTCACGGAGGACACCCTGCGCCAGGGCATGGAGGAAGCCAAGGCCTACTATGGCGAGGCCAGTCGAGTCGAAAGCGGCGTGGCGATCGCCATGAATCCCCAAAACGGCGAGATTCTGAGCTTCGTGTCTCTGCCAAATTATGACAACAATCTGTTCGCCAGCGGCATTTCCCAAGAAGATTGGACTCAGTTGATAGAAGATCCCGGCAAGCCTTTGGTCAACCACGCCATCAGCGGCCAATATCCGCCAGGCTCCACCTTCAAGATCATCCCTGCTGCCGCGGCCTTGGAGGAGAATGTTATCAACAAGAGGACAAATCTGACGTGCGAGGGCACTCTCTGGCTGCCCAACAAGTACTTCCCCGACGATCCCGAGTTGGCCCAACAGTTCTACTGCTGGATCCACAAGTATGACCGAACTCACGGTTCACTAAACATCATCCAGGGTATTGCCCACTCCTGCGACATCTTCTTCTACCAGGTCGCAGGCGGCCTTGAGGAATTCCAGGGCCTGGGATTGGAACGACTGAATGAATACGCCCACTCTTTCGGGCTGGGCCAACCGACAGGCATTGATCTTCCCGGGGAGGCTCGTGGCCTGGTGCCTACGAAAACATGGAAGCGGCTGAACTATTCCGAGAGCTGGGCTACTGGCGACACTTACAACGTAGCCATCGGCCAGGGCTTCATCCTGGTCACCCCCCTGCAACTCCTAAACGCTACCGCAGCAGCAGTCAACGGGGGGACGCTCTACCGACCCCAGATCGTTTACCAGATAACCGATGCAGATGGCGTGGTGATCCGGCCTTTCACCCCAGAGGTTCTCGGCCAGATCCCCGTTTCGGAGGAAAACCTGGCCCTGGTTCGAGAAGGACTGCGGGCAGCCGTTGAATGGGGCACCGGTTGGCGAGCCAACCTAGAGGGGGTAGCAGTGGCCGGCAAGACGGGCACCGCCGAATACCCCGGTCCTCCCATTGATGACGAAGGGCACCTGCCCACCCATGCCTGGTTCACGGCCGTCGCCCCCGCCGAGGAACCAGAGATCGCCCTGGTCATCTTCGTCGCCGGTGGCGGCGATGGAGACGCCACTGCCGTGCCCATTGCCGCCGATATCCTGCGCTACTATTTCGGTATACCCGAACCGCAGCCCACGCCAACCCCAGAATCTGACTCGCCGGAGTAAAGCTGTTGTGGAATCAAAGCAAAGCTCTGCCATCTCTCCACGGTTCCTGACCATCTCGCTAGTTGTGCTGGTCGCCAGTGCTCTCTTGGCGACCTCGCTGGTGGTCACCATATTCTATTCTGACCGCAAGGACAGCGAAGTCGCCGCCCTGAGAGCCGAGACAGAAGCCCTCAAACAAAGGCAAGAACTCACCCAACGAAATATCGTAACTCTCACCGTGAACGTCGCTACGCTCATGATGGACATTGAGGCCCTTCGACGAGATCAGATGATCATACACTCGAAAATTGAGGACCTTGCCAGCGAGATGGAGTCGTTGAAGAAAGCGAGGCTGGAGGAGACTTCCTCGGCGGACCTCAACACAAGCTCTCCAGTAGAGGTGAAGCTGGATGTGCCACGCTACAAACAAGCTCATAGCCTAACTTGCGAGGCCGCATCCGCCTCAATGGTGGCCAACTTCTATGGGGTTTCCCTGAGCGAGGAAGAGGTGAGCAAAGCACTGCCAAGAAACGAAAACCCCCACCTGGGCTTCAGGGGCAGGCTAGACGGCGTCCCTGGCGGTCTAACGGATTACGGCGTGTACGCCGAGCCCATAGGAGAAGTCCTGGCAGCGAACGGCCTGGAAGTCACCTATGTACAGGATGGACTGGAGGGAATAAAGAAAGCGCTGGACAGAAAGCATCCAGTCATAGCCTGGGTTACATACAGGCTTCGCGTGCAACAGCCAGTGAAAATCACACTGAGCACAGGGCAAGAAGTGAAGATGGTCAATTACGAGCACGCGGTGGTAGTGACCGGCTACAATCAAGAGGGCTTCTGGGTAAACGATCCATATAATGGGTGGGAGTATTTGTACAAGAGCGCCGACTTTGCGCGATCTTTCGGATACCTGGACAGCATGGCCCTCGAGGTAGCTCCCTGAGCATTTGGATATTAGATGTTGGATATTGGATATTGGATTTTTGTACTGGGGGCGGGCCTGACTTTGGGCGCTTTCACCAGCCGCTTCCTGGCAGAAAACTACTATCACACCCTGTCGGGACTCAACTCCCTACCCCAGACCGCCCTCTTATCGCTAGTTGTTGCTTTTGCCCTCCTCGCTTTTTGGCTTCTCTATTCTGCAGCCTTCGCTCGACAAGTTAAGGAGCCACTGGCTCAGGCCTGTCCTGAGCCCTTCGACGCCGCTCAGGATGAACTCCGCCGAAGGGCCCTTGCCGACGACGCCCTCACCTACACCCCTCTCTTTTTACTTCTCTTCTACCTGGCCCAAAGGGCAGTCAATCCTCTGCAAGCCACGGTGCTGCTGTACGGCTGTCTCCTCCTCGTCATGGCCCTCAAAACCAAAATCCTGCTCAAGAAGAGCCGAGATTTTGGATTTTGGATTTTGAAGTTTGGACTTCCATCGGGCCTATTTGTCCTGACCTTCATCGTCTATGCAAACACTCTCTCGCCCACACTAGGCGAGGCCGACAGTTTCGAGTTCCAGGTTGTCTCCCACACCCTGGGGGTTGCCCATCCTACTGGCTACCCGCTGTACATTCTCTTGGGGAAGCTTTTCACGCTGCTTCCCATCGGCAATGTAGCTTACAGAGTAAACCTCATCTCTCCCCTCTTCGCCAGCCTGGCCGTCGTCTGCCTCTACCTCTGCCTGATGCATTTGACCCGCCATCGAGCCGCCAGCCTGCTAGCAGCCCTGGCCTTCGCCTTCTCGCGCACCTTCTGGTCGCAGGCGGTGATCGCGGAGGTGTACACCCTCAATGCGTTCTTTGTGGCTCTGATATTCTATCTGCTTTTGGAGGTTGGAGGTTGGAGGTTGGAGGCCTGTCCTGAGCCCCTCGGCTCTGCTCGGGATAAACTCCGCCAAAGGGTTGGAGGGATGAATCGGCGAATCGGCGAGATCGCCCTCGCCTACGGCCTCAGCCTGACCAACCACCTCACCATGGCTCTCTTGGCTCCGGCCATAGTCATCTACGCCCTGTTGACTGGGCTTTGGACAAAGACGGGGATGGCGGTCAGAAACCAGGTTTTTGGGACCCTTGGTACCCAAAAACCTGGTTTCTCTTTCACCGACATGAAGCAGATGCTGAGGACTGCGGGTCTCTTTCTGCTCGGCCTGTCGGTCTATCTCTACATCCCCCTGCGCTGGCCTGCCCTCCACGGCCGCCCCATGGCTTTGGGTGAGTTTGCCGGCTGGGTTCTGGGCAGCCGTTTCCGCGGAGCGCTCCGCTGGGACGCCTGGCTCACAGATCCTGAGCGCTACCTCATCCTCTTCCGTCTGATCCTGGAGCAGTACAGTTGGATCGGGCTGATCCTGGGGCTGCTGGGTCTGGTCTGGCTACTGGCAAAAAGGCGAAGGGAAGCTGTTCTTCTGCTGGTTGCTTATGTCGCCTACTTCATCTACGGCCTCAACTACTACGTGCCCGACATCTCGGCCTTCATCATCCCCGCCCACCTGATTTTCGCCTTATGGATCGGTGTGGGACTTCATGCTTTGTGGCAAGCGGCAAGTAGCTGGATATTGGGTATTGGGCATTGGATATTGGACTCGCTACTCATCACTTGCTTCGCGTTACTCGTTACCCTCCCCCTGCTCTGGACCAATCTCCCCCTGGTGGACATGAGCCGCCACGGCTGGGAGGCATACCGATGGGGGCAGTACGTCCTGGGACTGGACCTGGCTCCTGGGGCCGCGATCCTGGCCGACAGTGAGAAGATCGCGCCTCTGTACTATCTCCAGCAGGTGGAGGGAGTGCGGCCCGATCTCGACATCATCGTCATGGGCGACGAAGCGGGCTATCGCCAGCAGTTGGAGACCCGCGTGGCTCAGGACCAGCCAGTCTACCTGGCCCGCTATCTGCCGGGCCTGGAGGGGCGATTCCATTTGCGCTCTCTCGGCCCCCTGGTGGAGGTGGGCACGACACCGCTCACCTCGACAGTCCTAGGTCCTAAGTCCGAAATCCTAAGTCCCAAATCCAATGACTTTGGTCAGAACATCCGCCTGCTGGGCTACGCCGCTTCGCTAAACGCCGATTCTTTGACCATCGAGCCACCGAACCAGTTGCGCCTGACCATCTTTTGGCAAGCTCTGAGCAAAGTAGACAGCAACTATCACGTTCGCCTACGCCTGGTGAGCGAAAGCGGCCACGTCCGGCTGGAGGAAGAGGGGCGTCATCCCGTAAATGGCTACTATCCAACCGTCGCCTGGCGGCCTGGGGAGATCGTTCCCGATTTCCACGAGCTGGCCATCAGCAGGACCATGCCCCCCGGCACGTACAGACTGGAGGTGGGCCTTTTCCCGCCGTTCAGCGAGGAGAGCGTCTCTGTCGCCCAGATAGGCCACGTTCGCATCCTGGAGGGAAAAGGCTGGCAATCACCAGAGGATTTGGTCATCCCCTACCCCCTGCGAGCCAGCTTTGCTGGTGAGCTGATGCTGCTGGGCTACGACCGGCCCAGCTTCGTCCGCCCCAACGGACAGGGCACTCTGACCTTCTACTGGCAACGGCTACGCGAAAGCACCATGGACTATAGCATCGCCCTGCAAATGCTTGATGAGGCCGGGAACGTGCTCTGGCAAGATAGCGCCCCTCCTCTCTTCGGCGAGCATCCGACTTCGCACTGGGGGGTAGGCCAGATTGTGCAGACCAGCCACGACCTGACCATGCCTGCGACCGCTGGGGAAATCGGCTTGCAAGTGGGGCTAAGCCTTCCCGATTCCGGCGAGATGCTGGCGGTGAGAAGCCGCTGGCTGGCTTCCCTGAGCGAGTGGTGTTCCTTGCGGCCCATCCAGGTACGCAGCACACCCCTGGCTGGCGCTGCGGCCATCAACTTCGATAACCAAATCCTACTTCTAGGGTACGACCTCGATCCTTCGACAGCCCTTCGACAAGCTCAGGATGACAGCTCAGGACACCGCCGACAGCAGCTTCGCCCCGGAGAGGCCCTGGACATCTCCCTCACCTGGCAGTGCTTGCAGAGGATGGACGAGGACTACACCGTTTTTGTCCACATTCTCGATGAGCAGCAGCAAATCTGGGGGCAGGAGGATGTATGGCCTGTCCACGGCACCTATCCCACCAGCCAGTGGAAGGAGGGTGAAATCATCGAAGACATCCACTCAGTGCAGTTATCCTACGAAGCTCCTCCAGGCGAATACCAGATCGAGGTTGGACTCTATCTCCTCTCCACCATGGCCCGCTTGCCCGTCCTAGACGAGGAGATGAGAGCTATTGACGACAAGGTGATCATCGAAGTAACTAACGACCAATGACCAAGGACGAGCGACCATCCGACCAACTGACCAACTGACCAAGGAGAAATCAAAGATGGACTTCGAACTCAATGAGGAACAACAGATGATCCGCAAGATGGTGCGCGATTTCGCCGAGAAGGAAATCGTATCCATTGCCCAGGAGACGGACAAGTCTGGGGAGTTCCCCTGGGAGACTATCCGCAAGATGGCCCGCCTGGGCTTGTTGGGTCTCCCCATTCCTGAGGAATACGGCGGGGCTGGAGCCGACAACGTCAGCTTTGCCATCGCCCTGGAGGAGATCGCCCGAGCGTGCGGATCCACCGCCCTCACCCTGGATGCCCACACGTCTCTGGCCTCCGAGCCTATCTACTTCTTCGGCAGCGAGGAGCAGAAACGGAAGCACCTCGTCCCTATGGCCAGGGGTGAAAAGCTGGGCGCTTTCGGCTTGACGGAGCCGGAAGCGGGCTCCGACGCGGGAGCGACCAAGACCCGGGCCGTGCTGGATGGCGACGAGTGGGTCATCAATGGCCAAAAGGTCATGATAACTAACGGTTCCATAGCTGGCGTGGTGGTGATAACTGCCGTGACTGACCCTGAAAAAGGCACGAGAGGCATCAGCAGTTTCATTGTGGAGAAGGGTACGCCGGGCTTTCGCGCCGGGCGCGACGAGGAGAAGATGGGGCTCAAGGGCTCCGTCACCTCCGAGCTTTTCTTCGAGGACTGCCGGGTTCCCAAAGAGAACCTGTTGGGCAAAGAGGGAGAGGGCTTCAAACAGTTCCTGATCACCCTCGATGGGGGGCGCGTCGCCATCGGAGCCATGGCGTTGGGATTGGCCCAGGGCGCCTACGAGAAGGCCGTTGCTTACTCCAAGGAGCGAGTGCAGTTCGGTCAGCCCATCGCCAACTTTCAGGCCATCCAGTGGATGATCGCCGAGATGGCCACTGAGATTGATGCTGCTCGACTCCTGGTCTATCGGGCTGCCTGGCTCAAGGACAAAGCCGCTTCCGCTTCCAAGGGCGTGCGCTTCACCAGGGAGGCAGCCATGGCCAAGATGTACGCTTCCGAAGCTGCGGAGCGCGCTTGCTACAAGGCCATTCAGATCCACGGTGGCTATGGGTACATGAAGGAGTACGACGTCGAGCGCATATACCGTGACCAGCGGCTCTGTACCATCGGCGAGGGGACGAGCGAGATCCAGCGATTGGTTATCGCCCGGCAGGTGTTGGGGGCGTAGCGACTGGTGCGGTTTGCAATTAGGGGCAAGAGATGTATAATTGACGGACCGAGTTAGCAGGGGAGGATTCTAATGCAAACCTTACATCCTCTTGTTCAACTAGCCAGAGATACCATCGAAAACTACGTGCGTCACGGGAAGACCACCCAGCCGCCAGGAGAGCTGACGTCGGAAATGGAGAAGCGGGCTGGCTCCTTCGTCTCCATCCACAAGCATGGGATGCTGCGGGGCTGCATCGGCACTATCGAGCCGACGCAAGCCAACATGGCCCACGAGGTGATCCAGAACGCCATCTCCGCTGCCACCCGCGATCCCCGCTTCCCACCGATCACGCCGGACGAACTGGCTGACCTGGACATCAAAGTGGATGTCCTCGGCGATCCCGAGCCGGTGGACGGCCTGGACGAGCTGGATCCCAGGCGCTACGGCGTCATCGTGAAGAGCGCCGGGGATTGGCGAAAGGGGCTCCTCCTGCCGGACCTGGAGGGGGTGGACACGGTGGAGTACCAGGTAGACATCGCGCGCCGCAAGGCAGGCATCTTGCCCGACGAACCAATAGAGCTCTACCGCTTCGAGGTCGTGAGGTACACCTGATCTTCGGCGTTCGCACTGAAGTGGGCACTACGAACAGCCCGCCATAGATTCTAGTCACACTCCAAGCGACAAGGAGGAAGAGAGTGGCTTCAATAGCCTTGACCATCAACGGTGAAGAACACATAGTGGACGTAAGTCCTGATACGCCCTTACTCTGGGTGCTGCGCGACACACTTGGATTAACCGGAACCAAGTACAGTTGTGGCATAGGGTTGTGTGGCACTTGTACCGTGCACCTGGACGGCGAAGCGATCCAATCTTGCGTTACGCTGGTATCTGAGGTCGCTGACAGAGAGATCACCACCATTGAGGGCCTCTCGCCCGATGGTAGCCACCCACTGCAGCAAGCCTGGATTGCCGAGAATGTGCCACAGTGCGGTTACTGCCAGCCGGGGCAAATCATGACCGCTGCGGCGTTGCTGGCTAAGAACCCAAACCCCAGCGACGCCGACATTGATGCGACAATGTCGGGCAATCTCTGCCGGTGTGGAACGTACCAACGCATTCGCCGCGCCATTCACCGCGCAGCCGAGGAAGGAGGTGTTAAATGAACGCACCATCCAATATCAGCCGGCGTGAGTTTCTCCAAGTGTCTGCAGTGGCCGGGGTTGGCCTGCTGATCAGTGTTTACCTTCCCGGTTGCAAAAGCGCGCCCAAGCCAACGACGGAGCCGACGGCCACATCGGGACCAACAGCTACATTGGAACCAACGATCACACCGGAACCGACAGCCACACCGGAACCAACGGCCACAGCGGAGCCGGCTGCCTGGCTGGAGCCCAACATTCACCTCAGGATAGACAACAATGGCCTGGCGACGATCACTGCGTTCAGGTCTGAAATGGGGCAAGGAGTTCGGACGGCCATAGCCATGATCGTGGCCGAAGAGTTGGATGTAGAATGGTCAGCCGTACGCATCGAGCAGGCCCTGGCCGACCACGCCTATGGAGACCAGGTCACAGGTGGTAGTGCGAGCATCTCCAAGTACTACGCGGTTTTACGACGAGCCGGTGCCACCGCACGCCAGATGTTGGTCGCTGCGGCTGCGCAAGAATGGAAGGTCGAGCAGGAATCCTGCTACACTGGGAGCGGTTGGGTGATCCATCGCGACAGTGAGCGGCGACTGGCTTATGGCGAGTTGGTCGAGACAGCCGCTACATTGCCGGTACCCAAGCGTAGAGAGGTGCCCCTCAAAGATCCTAAGGACTTCCGTATCATTGGCACACGGATGGGCCATTGGGATACACCCCAAATGCTGGACGGGAGCGCAATCTATGGGATAGACGTCAAGATTCCCAACATGCTGTATGCCACCATTGCCCGTTGCCCCGTGTTCGGCGGTAAGGTGGCCGGTTTTGATGCGACCAAGGCCAAGGCTGTTGTGGGGGTGCATGATGTGGTCCAGGTTGACAGCGGCATATCGGTAGTAGCCGATAGTACGTGGGCGGCTATCCAGGGCCGGAAGGCGTTGAAGGTCACCTGGGATGAGAGCAAGCATGTCAACCTGAGTAGTGCCGATATTCGACAGACGCTTGTGGAACGAGCTCCAAAACCAGGTGAAGCTGCTGCCAGTGATGCGACCAAACTGGATGCGGCCTACGATGTTCCCTACCTGGCCCACGCCACGATGGAGCCAATGAACTGCACGGCCGACGTGCGTGCGGACAGTTGTGAAGTGTGGGCACCGACGCAGAATCCGCAGGAAGCAAAACAGCGCGCGGTATCAGCCAGCAGGCTGTCGGCGGACGCCGTCAAAGTGAACGTCACCTTGATAGGGGGTGGGTTTGGGCGACGCCTCGGAGTGGATTACGTCACTGAGGCCGTGCAAGTTTCCAAAGCAATTGGGGCACCTGTTCAGGTGGTGTGGACACGTGAAGATGATATACAGCACGACCTTTATCACCCACTCAGCTACAACTATGTAAGTGCAAAGCTAGACGGCCCGGGCCGCCCCGTAGTTCGCTCGTACCCGGCGCAGTACCCCGTCCCGACCGGTTATTGGCGCTCGGTGACCAATGTTCCGGAAGCCTTCGCACATGAGTGCTTCCTGGATGAGATAGCAGCGGCGCTCGGCAGAGACCCGTATGAACTACGCCTGGAATTGCTACCGGAGCGTGCCAGGGCGGTTCTGGAGCTGGCTGCAACTAAGGCTGGCTGGGGGGCTCCCTTGCCCGACGGGTGGGGACGGGGCATCGCCTATCACTCAACCTGGAACGCTACCCCTGTGGCTCAAGTGGCTGAGGTCTCCGTGGCCCAAGACGGCACGGTCCGGGCACATCGCGTGGTGTGCGCTGTGGACTGCGGCACCGTGATCAACCCGGACACAGTGGAGGCTCAAATGGAAGGTGGCATTGTGTTTGGCCTGACAGCGGCGTTGAAAAAGGGGATCACCATCGAAAACGGGCGCGTGCAACAGAGCAACTTCCACGATTATCCGATATTGAGTTTTGACGAGATGCCGACCATAGAAGTCCACATCGTGCCAAGCGACAGAGCCCCTTCGGGCATCGGCGAAATGGGCGTACCGCCCGTTATCCCTGCCGTGGCAAATGCCGTGTTTGCCGCAACAGGCAAGCGTATCAGACGGCTGCCGATTCGGCCGGAAGATCTTCGAGAAGCGTGATTGGTGAAGGTGCATATCCTCCAGCCGTAGAAAAGCAACACCCCACACTTTCAGTGTGGGGTGTTTTGGTTCGACAAGCTCACCACAAGACGGTCTGTGCAAACCGCAACTCATCCACCGGCACCTTGATACTCGTGTCCTCCTCTACCTCCTTTGAGCAGTTCAATTCCGTGCGGGAGAGCGGGCAGAATGACCTCCAAGTCCTCCCGCACCGCCCTGGGGCTGCCCGGCAGGTTGACGATGAGGGTATGGCCTCGGATACCAGCCACGGCGCGCGAGAGAATGGCATGGGGCGTGATCTCAAGGCCCTTAGCCCGCATGGTCTCAGCCAGTCCCGGCGCTTCCCGCTCGATAACCACCATGGTGGCCTCCGGCGTAACGTCCCGCGGTGCAAAGCCCGTCCCTCCGGTGGTGAGGATCAGGTCAAGGCCCACCTCATCGGCCCACACCACCAGCGTGCCCGTGATAATGGCAGCTTCATCGGGCACCACCGCCTCGAGTTCCACTTTAGCTCCCAGATGCTCGACGACCATCTCGCGGAGAAGGGGACCGCTCAAATCCTCCCGCTCCCCACGATAGCTTCTATCACTAACGGTTAATATACCTACGGTGATCATGGAAACCTCCTAATCATAAACTAGCAACGAACCACAATCCCACAGCCGTCATCACCAACAAGGCCGCCGAGGGCAACAGCAGCCGGTACAATGGCTCCCAGTCAGCGTGAAAGTAGTCCCGCGTCAGGGCCAGGCAGAGGTGCACCGGTGAAAGGAGTACGCCGGCGAAACCAGCCGCAAAAGCCAGCACCGCGTAGTCTAGATAGACCTCGCTACCGGAGATGAAAGGGAGCAGCAGCGGAAAACTGATTCCCACTGCTGAGGATATGAAGCCAGTCATCAACCCTATGCTGATAGGTATGACCACGGCGACTACCACCGGCGCGACTCCCCAGGCCATAAGGGGTGCTGAGAGCGCGTCGGCCGCGCCGCTGACCTCAACCATTCGCTTGAAGATCATGATGCCGAACACGAGCAAAGCCATACTGGGGGAGAGGCCCTGCCGCAGCACCCTGCCCATAGAGCGGAGCTCCACCCGATTTACGGCCGCTACCAGGACGATAGTCACCACCAGGCTCAGCGCCAACTCCAACTCGAAACCGAGGCTTAGGACGATCACCAGCGCGATAGGCCAGATGCTGAGGGCCATCACTTGGAAGCTATGCCTTCGCCCCGACCTCTCGTCGGCAGTACGACCTCTCTCCGGTCGGCCGATCTGACGCAAGCCCACCAGAGCACCAACCACGATGGCGCTCAGAGTGAGGGGCGCCTGAGCCAGCATCAGACGGGAAGGCGGGAGGCCCATTATCCCTGCCGCCAGCACTGGGGCGGAGTACAGCGGGAAGACATACTCCCAGACGTGACGGAACCAGTAATTGAGGTAGGTGTTCCGCTCTGGGCTTAGGTGCAGTTCGGCGCCGACCTCCCGAATCATGGGAGCCGAGAGCATCGCTCCGCCCGGCATGGGCAGCAATCCAATGAGGGAGGGGATGCAGGCCAACACCACCCGACGATCAGTGATGAGTTCCTGTAGAGAACTGACCAACTGCTGCATGCTGTCCACCTCCCTCAGCAACTCACCCAGGGTGGTGATGAGCAACACTGCCGCCACTAGGCGGAGGGTCTTGAGATCGAGGGCTGCGGCCAACCCCTGCTCCATTATTTCAAGCACGGGAAGGCCAAAGATCAGCCCCAGCAAAGCTGAGCCTATCAGCAACACATACCCCAGGTTCCAGTGGCGGCTGAACAGCAGGATGATGAGTCCGAAGACGATAACCAGTTTCAGCATCTACAACAGATGTATAGTGGACAAAAGGATAAGGTGACCACAACGAATGGAAACTGATAAGCGGATGCAAGAAGCTCGCATCCGCTTATCAGTTGTATACCCGCCGCCTCACATCCTCAAATAGGAGTCGGCATAGATTACCTTATTATCCAGGATCTGAATGGTCTTATAAATCGCCGCCTGTTCGGGGTCTCCCATGTCCACCAGGGATGGGTCCAGTTCCTCCATGGCAGCGGTGGCGTCGTAGAGGTTGACCAAAAGCTGGCCTACCGCGGTGCTGGTGTCCCGCTCCTCAACAATGCGAATCACCTCGTTCTGGGCCTCGTCCATGGGGTCGGCGATGGCCGAATCGAGCCCGGCAGCCAGGAGCATCACCAGGAAAGTTCGATTGATCAGACTGCGGTTCTCGTGCGGCACACTGTTGGACACGTTGGACAGGCCCGCCACGGTCATGGGCGGCGGATCGCTGAGAGCCTTAAACATGCGAATCGCGTTCAGGTCTTCTACGGCGTGCTCTTGCATCCCTTTGACTGTCAGTACCAACGGGTCCAGATATACGTTCTCCATAGGAACTCCCAGCTCCATGGCCTTGGGCAAAATGACCTCCATGGCCAACTGCACCCGACCGTCGGCTGTAGCGGGGATGGTTTTTCCCATGGCAAGAGCGATGATCTTAGAGCCATACTCTGCTGCCAGGGGCATGGTCGCCCCCAACCGCTCAGGATCAGCCGAAGTGGAGTTAATCATGGCCACGATGCCCAACTCCTGACAGCGTTTCAGGCCGGCTTCGATGGCCGCCGCATTGGTGGTGTCAAGGGATAGATCCGCGTTGGGGGCCACTTCGTGGATGGCCTCAACCAGCCAGGGCATGACCTCGTGCCCGTCCTTCTTGCGCCGGCCAATGTTGAGGTCTATCATCTGAGCCCCGCCCGCAACCTGCCTCTTGGCCATTTCCTGGAGAGGCTTGGCATCCCTCTCACCTACAGCCTTCTTGACCACGTTGGATATGATCTGGATGTTCTCGCCAATGATGTACACGTTATCCTCCTCTTCTTTCTAATTTCTAATCTCTAATTTCTAGTTTCTAATTCTCTAGCCTCTAATAGCCTGACCACCGAGGGGAAGCTTGCCAGATCGGTGTGGGGCAAGAATAGGGCCTTGATGAACTCGTCCATGAAGGTGTTGTCGGCCGATAGCTCCAGATAGGTCATCTTGCTGGCGATGTCCACCACCTCCTGGCGCATATCGGGGCATAGGAGGGCCGTGTAAGCACCCAAGGCCGAGGTATTGCCCAGATACTTGAATCGCTCCCATGGCATGTCGGGCAGCAGTCCGATCTGGATGGCCTTCTCTACGTTGATGTATTGGCCAAAGGCGCCGCCGATGAGCACCTGTTCCACCTCAGCTAACTGCAAGCCCACGCTGCGGGTCAGCACCGAGAAACCGGCGTAAAAGGCTGCCTTAGCCCGAATCAGGTTGGTGATGTCCACCTCGGTTATCACTACGTCCTCTCGCTTGCGTCGCGTCTCCCCAGCCCAGGCTACCACGTACTCAGGGCCGTGTTCACCAACGCGCACTCTCGGCGTATCCAGACTTTGATTGACCTTGCCGCCCTTGTCAATGACGCCGGTGATGAACATCTCCGCCAGCAGCGAGATCATCCCTGAGCCGCAGATGCCCCTTGGAGGCACGTCGCCAATGACCCGGCAGGTAGGTTCGTAGGTTTTGGTGTTGATCCAGACCTCTTCGATGGCTCCTATAGTGGCCCTCATCCCCGAATGTACCCCCGCGCCCTCGAAGGCCGGCCCGGCCGAACAGGCACAGGACAGGAGCCAGTCGAAATTGCCCAGCACGATCTCACCATTGGTGCCCACGTCAATGAAGAGCGTCAACTGCTCTGTCTGGTACATGAGGGAGCTGAGGACGCCTGCCGTGGTATCAGCTCCCACGTAAGCGCCCACGCCGGGCAGGCAGTCCACCGTGGCTTCTGGGTTGATGTGCAAGCCCAGCTCATGCGCCTTGACGGGCAGCGGGTGGTTGATGGTGGGCACGTAGGGCTCCAGGCGGATGGACTCTGGCCAGAGACCCAGGAAGAGGTGGATCATGGTGGGGTTGCCAGCCACGGTCATCTTATCAATCTCCGCCGGATCTATCCCGTTGCGCTCAGCCAACTCGTCTATGCGCCCGTTTACTGTCTGCACCACCAGCCGCTGCAAGTGGTCTAAGCCCCCTTCCTGCTTGGTAGCGTAGATGATGCGGGAGATGATATCCTCGCCACACGAGATCTGGCCGTTGTATTCCGCCGCCGTGTCCACCACCTCGCTGGTCAAAAGGTTCACCAGATAGACCACATTGGAGGTAGTGCCGATGTCCACGGCCACTGCCCAGGAGCTTGCCGTGCGGTCGCCGGAGCGCAGATCAATGAGCCGAGGAGGGCCATCGGGGGAGGCCCAGGTACCCATATCCAGGACAGCGGTCACCCGCCAGTCAGCATCTCGCAGGGTACGGGATAGCTTCTTGGTCACGGGCAGATCGGCCACTAGCCCCCTGATGCCATGTTGGCGGGCCAACTCCCTCTGAAGGCGCTCGAAATCGGTGGTGTTGTCGGCCAGGCTGGGCGGCTCGATCTCCATGAAAAAGGAGCGGATGGGATTCTTCCGCCAGTCACATTCCACCGGCAGAGTGATGACGTGCAACCTCCAGTTGCCATTGGCCTCCTTCTCGCTGGGCAGCTTCCGAAGGATAGCCTCCTGCGGTGGTATGAAAACGGTTACATCGCTCTCAACGACAGCCTGGCAGGCCAGAGCGTAGCCCTGCTCCAACTCAGTCTGGGAGAGGCGGCTGACGGAGCGACGCTGGACCTGTCCCTCCTCGACCACCACCTTGCAGCGTCCGCAGCGCCCCTGGCCGCCGCAGGGCAGGTTGAATTCCAGCCCGGCCTGGTCAATGGCATCGGACAGCAGCGTGCCGGCCTCGACTTCTATTCGATTGCCTGAAGGCCTGAGGGTGATGTGGTACGTGTCTTTCATCGTAGCTGCAAGCTCCCCACCACTGCATCGAACACACGGCCATCACCCCGGCCGCGCAGGACGAGACCCCGCTTCCCATCCAGAACCACCAGCACGTGGTTGACGACCCCAAAGTCCCCCATGGTTTCTAGCCGTATCGCCGGCCGGCCCTCCACGCTCAGTTCCCGCTGATCGAAGGCCATCAAGACGCGGTCCTTGCCCACGATCTGGTCAGGCCCAGGCATTGCCAGCACCTTCTGCGACAACACGTCGAGGCTCCCCTCGGGCACCTCCACGACCCGGATGGCGACGAGAGCCTGGCCGCTGAAAGGCCCCAGGTTAGGCGGTGGGGCATCGGATGGGTAGGGACTGAGCGTGGGCATGGTCTGCCAGCCCTGGCCCACGTGCCAGCCAGCCGGATAGCGCAGTGTATAGCCGTAAGTCAAGTCCGTGTAGGTCTCCGTCAGCGACGGCACCGTCGCTCTGGGCGCTTCGGGTCGGTAGGCCAGTAGGTAATCCCATTCTGACTGACCGTAGTAGCCCACGGCGCCGGGAGCAGGCCAGCGCGATCCTTCGACGACCTGAGCCTGGCCTGTGCCCGGATCCGCAGCCATGAGGACCATGGTGTCACCCTCGCGCTGGACATAGTACAGGACCTCGCCGTCGTCGCTCCAGGTGGAGGCGTCTTGAAATGTATCGGTGTCGTTGAGGCGCCAATGGCGGCCCGTGGCCGGGTCCAGCAGATAGACCCGCCGCCCGGCGATGGCGAGGTTCTCGAAGACCATCCAATCAGCCCATTCTGGGCCGGTCTGGTCGGCCGGGACCGCGGCGTAAGCGATGAGGTCACCCTGGGGCGACCAGGCCACGATGCCGGGTATCTGCTCCGTCTTGCTCACCACGGTCGTAATTTGGCCGGATATTGCGTCGAACAGGTTGAGCCACTTGTTTACCTGGGCCGACCGGTACCCACCGGCCGTGAAGGCCAGGGCGGAGCTGTCCGGTGCCCAGCTCTGGTAGCGGGAGTTAAGCAGGGTGGCCCTGGCCAAGAAGGTGATCTCCCCGGTCTCCACATCCAACACCCGCAGGGACAGACCGTCGGCCAGAACTGAGGCCGACAGCATGCCGTGCCAGAACAGCCGATAACGGCCGTTCGGCGAGCAGTCACCGAATACGACCTGCTCCGGAGTGAAGTCACCCATCTCATCCGGCGGTGTTGGCGACTGAAACACCAGGCGCGGTGACTCAACCTGCTTATCTTCCAGGCGAACCTGCCAGATTTCTAGCGGCCCATCGACTTGAAGTTCGCAACCTGACGGGGCGCGCTGCCAATGAGTGCGCACGACGAGCAGATGGCCGCTGTCGGGGGCCCACTCGACGGCATCCACGGTGCTGCCCGGCGGGAAGATAGGGACGATCTCGCCGTCGGGGGTTTGCACGTCGAAGCTGCCTGCGATCTTGTTGAGTAGGGCTATCCACTGACCATTCGGTGCTGGGATGGGCTGACCCCGCTGAGGCGTCGGGGTGGAAATCGCCGTCTCCGCCGGTTCCTCGGTCGGCGTTGGGCTGGGGGGCAGGACAGTGGGCGATGGGATGGGGGAAGGGGTGGCAACCGACGAGGGGGTGTCTGTTGGCTTGATGGTCGGCGCAGCACAGGAAGCGAGTGCCACCACCATGAGGGCGGTCAACAGCAAACATCTTCTAGTCAGCACTCCTCGCTCAAAACCGGATGCTGGTCGCCAAGAGTCGGGCATGGCGTTTGATCTCCTCGACAAGCGATCAACTTGTGCCAACGCACGGGTCGTTCCAAAAAGGAGTCGTCCCCTGCCCTCGCTGGCATAGGCGTTGCCAGGCCTCCCGTCACTCAGCCCTCGTGGCACTCAGATTCCTCATCGCTTTCTCCCCTGTCAGACCCGTATTCCATCCTATCTTCGCGAGCGTACTGGGGCACCGCTGTTATGATCGGGTGATAAGAGACTCTCTTGATGGATTCGTCCGGAAAAACGAAGGTCTGCACCAAGGTACGGAAGGCCTCTAACCAGGTTTCATAATCCTCCCTGAATTCTCTGGGCTGGCTCACGGTTTTTCATTGGATTTCCTGTTCCTGAAAGCAGCGTGATCCAAGATGCTAGTTAATGATACTATCGAGAAGGCGAAAAGTCAAGACCCACTTCAAAGGTATAATCGCCCGGAGGCGTGTCAGGGGAGACGAGAATTCGTTCTGCGAAGTTAGCCCTTCGGCTGTAAGCGAAGCGGCCTCAGGACAAGCCGGTCGGCTAGGCCAAATAGAGCCTACGCCCTGTCCTGACTATCAGGCTTATCAGGGGATCAGTGAGTCCGCCTTTCCTTACCACGAGGTAGGCAGACAGGGCACCGAGCAGCGCTCCGGCGATGACGTCCAAGGGGTAATGAACACCACAGTAGACGCGGGACAGACCAAACAGCGTAGCCAGCCCAAGGAGTAGAACCCCTAGTCGGCGATTATGCAGCCAAATGGCAACGGCCACGGAAAAACCAACAGTAGCGGGGTTGCTGGGGAAGGATGAATCCCAGGGTTTATAGAAAAGCAGATTGACTTCGTAGCTGTCGAAGGGACGCGGGCGAAAGTAGATCAGATTGCATAGCTTCAAGATGACGTTGGCCATCAACAAGGCTATGAGAGCGCGGAGTATCGCGCTCTGATTTCGTTCCCTATGGTCTCGATCCCGGCCCTCGAACCAGAAGATGACCAGGATCAAAGACATCACCGTAGTCAGAAAATACTCGTTGACCACCAAGCGCATCAGGCCATCCAAGAAAGCGTTTTGGCCAGCCAGGTTATTGATCAACCGGAACAACTGAAGATCGAAGGACATCATTCAAAATCCCAGGTTCAAAGCTCAAAGTCCAAATCCAACCTCCGACCTGCGCTCACAGATTCTCTTTGAACCAGTGGGCTACCAGGGCGGATGTTGCCGGGCTACGAGGCAGGCTTAGATGCCCCTCCCCAGGCAGTGACTTCAGCTTGCCCTGCGCCATTTCCTCGCCCAGGGTACCACGCGCCCCCTCGGCAGGAGTTATGTCATCTTGGTCGCCATAGATCAGGAGTAAGGGCCGGGAACCCAGTTTGCTGACGTAGTCTAATGCAGCCAACTCAGCCACCAGTTTTTCTCGCTTCCGATGTGAGCGGAGCGGCCTGGCCCAGCGGAGGGCTTCCAGATAGGACATTTCTTTCAGGATGCTCAATCCTGGCTTGGTGTTGGCCTGGTTCAGGAAAGGAGCCAGAGCGAGCACGGCCGCGATCTGCTGGTCGGTCCCGGCAGACCGGATGGCCAGATCACCACCCAGGCCAATTCCCAAGACGCCGATGCGCTCAGGGTTGACCTCGTCCCGCCGCGTCAAGTAGGCCACCGCGCTGGGCAGCAGGCTCAATACCGCAGGATAACGGATCTCCTCTTCAGAGCCCCAATCCATGGCCAGGACGATGAAGCCTGCCTCGACCAAGGCGGCCACTAGGCCGTGCGGAGCGAGTGTTCCTTCGGAGGGGCCGGGCAGCGCGCAGATGGCTGGCCTTACCCCGCCTTTAAGCGGAGCGCCGTCTTCTGGCAAGTAGAGCGCTCCTCTCAACTGCTGCCAGGCGACGGCCTTATGACGAAGGCGGCCGCCATCCTTCAGATCAAACCTCTCCCGATGCTGGATCCTATGGAAAACAGAGGAAACGAGCAAAGTGAAGGCCACGGCGCAGACCCCGGCTGCTCCAAAGAGGAGCACCAGCTCGGATCCGGCCAGGCCGGGGGTGAAGACTTCCGGCGTGTCGGCGAAGAACCAAACGAAAGCCACCACGATGAGGGCGATGGCCAACAGGTAACCCCTGTAAGCGAAGCGGCGTTTCCTGACACTCCCTGTCAAGGTAAGGCCAATCAGTCTATGGCGGGCAGCAACGAATTGCAGAGCCGCCACAATGATGACGAAAGCCAAAAGGAAGTAGTTTATGGCTAGGTGGGGAGATATGAAATTCAACACGCAGCGTACCCCTCGATGCAGCGGATAAACACGGATAAGCGGATGAGGGTTCCTCGCATCCGCTTATCCGCTGCCTATCCGTTGCTCCTAATCATCCGGCCACTAGCTTTACCAGAGCTTCAGATAAGCCTGGAGATCAACGGCCTCGCGGGGGCCGACCAGCACTTGCCAGCCAGACAGCTCGTCCTCCAGCTCGCCGGAGATGACGGCCACGAAGCCGGGGATAACGATCTTGCGGTGAGCGATCTTATCCCCCACGTTGAACTGCTTGACCATCTTGGCTATGACCTCGGCGTCGAAGTTGCCCGCAGCCCAGGCAGTGAGCACGCTCATGCCCTCCGAATCACAGACCAAAAGCCAGCACGGGATCCCAGAGCTCTCCACCTCACCCGCCACGCTGAAGTAAGTCAGGGAGAAGTTGGTGGTGGTTAGGAGAGGCGAATCGGCCGTTGGCTCGCCGAATTCGTAGATTCCCGGCTCCATCTGGATGGGCTTCTGGGGATCTGTGTAGATGTTCAGCCGCAGGGTCAGCAGGGAGTACATGGTGGCTGGATCGAAGTGGTCGAGAACGATGAAACCGCCGTACTTGGCGATGTGCTCGGCAGCGAGGGCTACCTCTTCGGCCTCTGACGCGGCCCCTTCGCCGGGGAAGGTGATGACGGGATAACCCAGCAGCCGGAAGTTCTTCTTCAGTGCCAGGCGACGAAGCTGGGTCAGGCTGACCAAGGTATCCACAGGCCCTCTCGTCCCAGGGTCGAGGACGATGTCCTCCACGCCCGCGCCCTTCACCTGCTCTACCAGGTTGGCCAGGGAGGTGAGGCGCTGTCCTGAGGCCGCTTCGCTTACAGCCGAAGGATCGCCCTCCCCACGGACCGCCAGGGGCAGTTTGTGCTTCTTGGCCAGCTCGGTCATGGCCTGCCAGTTGTCCTTGTCGGCGGCGTAGAGCAGAGGAACCGTCCCCTGAAGCTTGGCTACAGCAGCTTCCAGGGCCGCAGGGTCCTTGGAGATGAGAACGAGGGGCAGGGTCGCCATAGCCTTCACAGCCTCGACGCGCTCAGCGAACAGCGCAGCGTCTCCAGAGGCATTCTCCACAGCGAAGCCGCTGACGCTCAGTTCCATCCCTACCCGCTCCACAGAGTAGCTGGCTGCCTGGGTGAGGGCCTCCTTAAACTCCTCCAGCGGTTGGGTGTCTTTGACCCGCACCAGTAACCCCGGCTCATGGTAGAAAGTCTTCTCGTGGCGGAACATCACCGTCTCGTTGCCCGCTTCGATCTTCCTGCCGTCGCTGGAGATAGTGACCAAGCGAATTGGCGGGGCCGCTGCAGCGGCCAGGGACTCCTTCGCTT
Source organism: uncultured Anaerolineae bacterium (assembly GCA_964390805.1). Taxonomy (GTDB): domain Bacteria; phylum Chloroflexota; class Anaerolineae; order VGOG01; family VGOG01; genus CAYMKL01. The sequence continues at coordinate 28,482 of CAYMKL010000069.1, forward strand.
CTTCGGATACGTAGGGGCAGGCCGCAAGCTCGGCCTGCTTCGCTGCCAGTTTCATGGCGAAAGCCAAACAGGTGGGGAACCCACACTCTTTGCAGTTGGTTTTAGGCAGCAGTTTATAGATTACAAGACCGCTTAGTGCCATTTTATCATCTCCTTTAACTTCCCACCATCAGCTTCTCAATGAAACCCTTGACTATTCCCACTGTCTCAGGGTGGCGTATGGTAACGATAGCGGCGCCGGTTTGGAGGAGGGTGGTAGCCGTCACTGCCTCCCAGGTGACTCCTCGTTTGGCCCAGTCGCCCCAGGCCTCGGGCACGCCCTCGCCCGCCTTGGACTCTTTCTGCCGCCAGGACTCCTCACCAGTGAAGCAGATCATGGGTTGCTGGGTCATGGCGTCGCCGCTGAGGGCAGCGACGCGCAGCCTCTCCATAACCGAATAGCCATATTCGATCCCGTAGCCCAATGCCCCAGTTGTAGGATCCATCAGGATGCGATCCAGGGGGAAGGCCATGTCGCTGATCAGGATGTTCAACTGCTTGGCCAGGTTCACGTCCATCGGGGAGCTGGAGATGACCAGTTGCTCGTGGGCCATCGCTGCGGCGACGATGGTGCGGTAGTTCTTGTCCTCGCATAAGCCCATGGCTATTCGCTCGCCCTTGGCGGCCTCGGCCACGGCCACCAAAAGCTCGTTGTCCAGCTCGGCCTGGCCGGGCCCGCGCACGATCAAGGGAAGCCCCGTCGCTGCCAGCACTTTCTTGACTGTGGCAGCAGCTTGCTCAGGAGTGGTCTCGTTGCCCTCGTTGTCGGCGCCCCTCAGTTTTAGCATGATGACGTCGGCGCCATAGCCCTCGGCTTTCGCGGCCCAGGCGGCCGGGTCGTTGAGCGCGTCGCCCCAAGCCTCTTTGAGAAGGAGCGACCAGTCTTCAGGGTAATAGTCTTGGATTTCGATAGCGATGACGGGCGGGTTGGGCATTTCGCCCTCGAAGTGCAGGAAAGGAAAGGTGGCCTCACCGCCAACGGTGATCGTCTTGGCCCTGCTCCCTCCTTGCTCAGCGGTGGCACCCAGGGTGATCTCCCGCACTGAGCCCGTCCATTTTTCTTTGGGTATCTCTACTGTGACAGGCATCCTCGTTGTGTCCTCCTATGTGTTGGATGTTAGAGGTTGGAAGTTGGAAGTTGGATTATCACCTTCCAACCTCCAATCTCCAACCTCCAACTTCTAATCTCTAAAACAACGGTGGCATGGTCAGGGCTGGATGTCCCTTCTCTTCCAGGAAGGGCAAGAGCTCCTCCACGGTGGTGGCCACTCGTTCGTCGGCTATCTTGTCTACCAGGTCAGGATCCCCCTCTCGCTCGGCGGCGGCCTTCAACTCCGCAGCCATACTGTCCTTGAGGAAGCTAGACATCCAGACGATCCGTTTAAGTCCTCCATCGGCGCGGATGAACTTGTTGCTGACAACGAAGAACTTCCCGTGCCCCATCACACCAGGAGTCTGGATGCCGCCCCCGGCCATGCCGGCCAGAGTGGAGAAGGTCATCCCAGCCGGGGTCATGCTGGTGTCCTCACGGCTGACGATCATGAAACCATTGGTCTCCGGGATGATCATCATGATGCACTCGAAGCAACCGCAAGCCGTCATCGGGTTCTCCATGATGGAATACATGGCCACCTCTTGCACCGATCCATGGGAACCTGACACTGCATACTCGTTGATCCCTTCGAAGTAGCCCTTGACAGGATCTATGGGTGCGCCCTTCAGAATGGGCTGGTTTGGCCCGGTGGGGTTGATCTGGAAGGAAGCCTTGCAGTCCAGCCAGTTATAAGCGCCACACAGTCCCAGTCGCTCCGGGCTGACCACGCAGACGTGGTCAGGGGCGAAGCTTTGGCAGAGAGTGCAGCTATAGAAGGTGTCCACGCTCTCGTCAGTCATCTCGGCCAGGCGCTTGTTACGAAAATCGTACGCCGCGCGGGCCTTCTCCAGCCACTCAGCATGCAACTCAGGATCGGTGACGACGGTAACCTGTACTTTGTCCACGATGGCCCCGAAGTCGGCGTGGAAGCGGGCGTGGAGGATTTTGCCGAAGTGTTCCAGATTGAACCCTTTCTCGGCGGCAGCCTTGCTGAGGCGAATCCAGGTGATGTCGCGCTGGCCGATGTGCTGGATGCCCGACGCGCCGTTGATGAAGTAGTGAACCTGTCGCTCCAGCACAGGCTCGAAGTCGTCCTGCATCTTCCGCCCGGCCACCTCAATGACGATCCCCAGGTCCATGTAGCCGCCATCTTCGATGTCCTCAATACCAGGGCCGATGACCTCGATCTTGCCGTCTTCCACGTCGTCCATGGGGCTCATCTTCAGATACTCGAAGGTACGGGAGTACTTGCCACCGAACTCGATCCTCATGTCGGCCCGGCGCACTCTCTCCCCCTCGAAGGCGCTGCCGTAAGGCACGGGGATGGGCACCTCGGTGATCTTCACCTTGACGCCGCGAACCTCGATGCAGCGCTGCACCAGCCGCTTGGCCTTCTCGGCATCTGTCTTCCCCTCGATTTCGTCGAAGGGCATGGAGATGACGTGTTCGTACTGGGTTACACCAGTGGGCAGTATCTCAGGAATGACGGTGTCGGCGATGACGGGGAAGCCGTAGTTGATGGCCCCCGCCGCAGCCGCGTATTTCAGATCATCCACCTCGCCCAGTGCCAGGGCGAAAGCGAACACGCGATACTTGTTGTAGAGCAAGATCCCGCGCGGCTGGCCGCCCTTCATGCCCCCGAAAGTCAGCGCCGAACGAGTGGCGAAGCCCAGGGCATAGATGGCAGATATGGTATCAGTCCCGAAGGGGACGATGTAGGTATCGTAGCCCATCTCCACCCCTTCCTCGGCAAGCTGGTGGATGATGCTCCGTCCGTTGACATTGCCAGAGAGGAAGATCAGGATGTTGCGCTGCTGGAGTTCCCGCACGATGCCGACAGCGGCCTCGTTGGTGCGGGCCGCGCCGATAATGGCGGCGAAGCCCGGCATCCGGCCGTCCACCAACTGTATACCCCACGAGCGCAACTGGATATCGTCAATGGGACCGTTGAGGTGACCGTCACCCTGAAAATCCGGGTAGGCGGTGCTCCCAGCCAGTTGGAGTCCGGGGAAACGCTCTGGCTCCTCCCCGTAGACGAAGCGAACACCCTCGATGGCCTCTGCTGCCAGCAGGGTCGCCATCCCGCTATCCAGCGTCTCGCCCAGGTAGGGCACCCACAGGTCCTTGGCCGGCACTGGATGCAGAAGCTTCTTGGCGTGGTCCAGCACAGGCACCAGCTCGCCCAGCGTGCTGACCTCGCGTCCAAGCATCCCCAACGCCACAGGCATGAAGTAGGCGGTGTTGGGGAACGCCACAGGGGTGTCGGCTCCTTTCTCAGCGATGGCCTTCTGAAGCAGCGCGTCCGCCTCGGCCACGAGACCGTTGGCGCCTCGGATTGCCCGGGTTGCGATATATCTAGACATATTCCCTATCCTCCTACCTCTACCTCTACGGGCAGCCCGTAGACAGCCTCGATCCGCTCTTCCAACGGGAGCTGCAGCAGTTCCAGTATGCGCCAGTCACCACTCTTACCCCACCTGGATGGATCGTACTCGGCCAGTCCCAGCGCAGCCCGTTTCTTGTCAATGTGTTCCAGTGAGAGACGCACGATCTCGCGCCAATCCGTCTCAAACTCTAGCTTGCCCCCCACCTTCTCTTCCCATACCTCGCTGATGATGCGAGTGACCTCCTCGCTGCCCCCCACCGGCGACCCGACGCCAAACAGCACGTAGGCTCCACTGGCCACACAGTAGGTTCCAATGGCAATGGCCTTCTCGCACATCCACTCCGGGCAGATGCCCACCGCTGGCAGGTCATCTATGTCCTCACCCAGCCCTCCCTCGGTCGCCATTTGGGTCAGCACCGTGAGGATGCGGGTGTTGTCCACGCAGGAGCCCAAATGCAGCACGGGCGGGATGCCGATGGCCTCGCAGACCTCGCGCAACCCAGCGCCTGCGTTCTCCATCATCTCCGGCGCGAGATAGCCATGCTTGCCAGAGGCGTGAGCGGCGCAGCCGGTCACCACCACGAGCACGTCGTTGGCGATCATCTCGCGGATGATGTTGATGATACCCTCGTCCTGAGGGACGCGAGCGTTGTTGCAGCCCACCACGCCCACCGCACCACGAATGCGCCCTGCTACGATGGCGTCATTCAGTGGACGGAAAGAGCCGCGGGACAGCCCACCTAGCATGTAGTTGAGGTACTCGTGCGAGAAGCCAGCCACGAGGCCTGTCTTGAATTCGGGTATGTGGGTCTTCCCTCGGTTGGGGTAGTTGTCTATGGCTCGACGCACGATCTCCTTGGCCGAATCCAGCGCGCGGTGTTCCTCGAACTCGATGTGCACCGCGCCCGGAATCTTGGCCTTGCGCGAGGTAGTGATCAACTCAGTGTGGAAATCCTGGGTCAGCTCCCCCAGGGACTGCATGATGCACTGCACATCCACGATCATCGCCTCGGCCGCGCCAGTAAGGATAGCCAACTCCTGGTGCAGGAAGTTGCCAGCCGGGGAGATACCGTGGCGCATCAGGATTTCGTTGGAAGTACAGCAGATGCCCGCCAGGTTGATTCCCTTGGCCCCCTTGCTCTTGGCGTACTCGATCAGTTCCGGGTCTTGAGCCGCCACCACGATCATGTCCGATAGGGTTGGCTCGTGACCATGTACCAGGATATTGACCTCATCATCCTTGAGCACGCCCAGATTGGCCATTGACTGTAGCGGGTTAGGGGTGCCGAATATGATGTCGCCTAGATCGGTGGCCAGCATTGACCCTCCCCAGCCATCCGCTATAGAGGTGCGCAGCGCCTGATCCAGGATGTGCTCTGCCTCCAAGTCCACTCCCTCGTGGGTGCGGTGCATAGTCTCCACGACCTCTCGATCCACGCCACGAGGGCTGATCCCCAAATCGTGCCAGATCTGCTGCCGTTTCTTGGTGGCCCTCGAGACATAGATGATCTCGCCACGCTGCTGACCGAACTGGTCTAACGCCTTCTGTCCCACATCCAGCGCGATGTCGTTGACCGATCGGCCTGCGGTGGGAATCCCCATGTAGCCAGCTACCTCGTACAGCTTGGCCTCGTCGCGCACTTGGTATCCTTGCGCCTCTCCCTCCGCGATAGCCATAAGGGTGAAGGCCAGGTCACGCCCATGGTCGGAGTGGGCCGACGTACCGCCAGCCACCTGGCGAGCGAAGCTACGCGCCGCGATCGTGCCCAACGTGGCCCCACACACACCCCGCGTCGTCTTGCCGACAAAGCGGCACGGCCCCATACTGCAAATCCTGCAGCATTTGCCATCCACGCCGATGGGGCAAGGCTTAACCGCCACCGCGCGGCTGAAGACCGTCGAAGCGCCACAGGCGTCCGCGACCTCCAGCATCTCGCAGGCGGCAGGATCTATACTTTGAACAGGTTTCTCTTTTTCTTTCGCCATCTCACATTCTCTCCATTTTGTCTACTAGTATCTACGGAACTCTCCCGACATCTCGAGGTCAGCCTGGTTGGTCTCAGTCATCCGCATACCCGCCTCTTGCCAGCGGGGGTCTTTTCGGTTCTCAGTGGGCAGGGCCAGTACCGGGACCTCCCCTTCGCCTACCGGATAGCCAGCCTCAGCCAGCGCCTTCTCGACGGCTGCCTGATCTATCATGGCCCCGTCGTAAATGACCAAAACCTGCTTCCAGGCCGAACTTGCGTACACATCTTCCACACCCTCTAGCTTGTTCAACACACCCCGCACTTTGAGAACGTGATGATCAGCCCAGAGAGTAGGCACTTCAAGTGCCACTTTCTCCATCGTTGTTACCTCCTCTATCAGTTTCGATCCTTCGGCCAGCTCAGGACAGGGTTTCGGGTTTCAGGGTTTTTGGCTGAACGAACTCGAAACCCGAAACTCAAAACCTTGTCCTGAGCTTGGTCGAAGGATTGAAACTCCTTTACGACAATCCCAATACCTTGCCCGTCTCCACATCAATGTCAATGTCCGTGAACACTGGCCTGGTGGGCAGGCCGGGCATGGTGCGCATGGTGCCGCACAGCGGGAACAGGAACCCCGCACCCACGCTGGCCCGTACATCGGTGATGGGCAGTCGCCAGCCGCGCGGCGTGCCCTTCATCGCTGGATCGTGCGTGAACGAGAGGTGAGTCTTGGCCATACAGAGCGGCAGGTGGCTCAACCCCATGTCGGTGAAGAGCTTGATCTTGGCCTCGGCCTCGGGCGTATAGTCCACCCCATCGGCCCGATAGATCTCGCGGGCGACGGTCTCGATCTTTTCCTTGATGGACACGTCGTCCGGGTAGAGGAACTTGAAGTTGACCGGCTTTTCGCAGGCCTTGACCACTGCCTCGGCCAGCGCCGCGCCACCCTCGCCGCCTGTCGTCCAGACGTTGCTCTCAACGGCATCCTCGGCGCCTGTCTCGGTAGCCCGCTTGCGAATCAACTCGATCTCGGCGTCGGTATCGGCGGTGAAGCGGTTGATGGCCACCACGACTGGCACACCGAACTTGAGCGCGTTCTCGATGTGCTGCAGTAGGTTGGGCAGACCCTTCTCCAGCAGTTCCAGGTTCTCCTCGGTATAAGCCTTGCTCAGCGGCTTGCCGGCAACGACCTTGGGGCCACCACCGTGCATCTTGAGAGCGCGGACAGTGCTAACCAGCACCACGCAGTTGGGAACCAGGCCGGAGACGCGGCACTTGAGGTTCATGAACTTCTCCATGCCGCAATCGGCACCAAAGCCGGACTCGGTGACCACGTAGCCATCCGGCCCCATTATCTTGAGGGCCACTTTGTCGGCGATGATGGAGCTGTTGCCCTGGGCGATGTTGGCAAAGGGACCGCAGTGGACAAAGGCCGGGCTGCCCATCAGGGTTTGCATCAGGTTGGGCATGATGGCCTCTTTGAGCAGCACGGTCATCGCGCCGGCTACGTTCAGATCCTCGGCCGTGATCGGCTCCACCGGCCGCTTATAGCGCAACCCCCCTGGGTTGCTGGTGCCGATGATGATGCGACCCATGCGCTCCCGCAGGTCTGCCAGGTCGCTGCACATCGCCAGCGCGGCCATGATCTCGGAGGCCACGGTGATGTCGTACCCTGCCTGGCGCGTGACGCCGTCGCCTTTCGCACCCAGACCGATGATGATGTTGCGCAGCGCGGCATCGGACACGTCCACCACCCGCCGCCACTGGATGGCGTCGGGATCAATGTTCAGGCGGAACATCCGCTCCTTGTCCTCATCGCTCAAATCGGAAGGCTTTTCCGACTCGATGCCCAGCTTCTCCAGTCGCATGCGCATGGATGGCGTGTACTCGTCATCTGGGCAGAGGGCCTTGGCCAGGTAGTTGGTGCTCCAGCGGGCTTCCTTGGCCAGACGGTTGTCAATGGCGGCCGCCAGCAGGTTGTGGGCCGCGCCGACGGCATGGATGTCACCCGTCAGGTGCAGGTTGAAATCCTCCATGGACACGACCTGAGCATAGCCGCCGCCGGCCGCGCCACCCTTGATGCCGAAGGTCGGCCCCTGGGAAGGCTGGCGGATGCAGGTGAAGACCTTCTTGCCAATGTAGGCCAGCCCCTGGCTAACGCCGATGGTGGTGACGGTCTTCCCCTCGCCCAATGGCGTGGGCGTGATGGCCGTCACGTCAATGTACTTGGCATTAGGGCGGTCCTTGAACCGCTCCAGCACATCCAGGTAGACCTTGGCCTTGTACTTGCCGTGCAGGTCCAGGTCGTCCTCGGTGAGACCTATCTCCTCGGCTACCTCTCGGACTGGCCTCATGTTAGCCGCCTGAGCGATTTCGATGTCGCTAGGTACCGGCGACTTGACGTCTACAATCATTTGTTCCTCCTTTGTAAATAGTTTATTTTATGTTAGCATCATGTCTGTCAAGAGCATGATGCATTGCTCACATTTGTTTCGCTACTCGCAGCACCGCGATATATTACCACAGAGAACAGGGATTGTCAAGCTGATTGCGCTGCGGCTCTAGTTCGCCGCTTGCCGCTTGGCTGCCTCAAGCACGTTCTTCATCAGCATGACGTTGGTCATCGAGCCTGTACCGCCGGGCACGGGAGTGATCATGCCGGCTACTTCCTTGACAGCCTCAAAGTCCACGTCACCCACCCACTTGTCCCCCAGGCGATTGAAGCCAAAGTCAATAACCACGGCGCCGGGCTTGACCATATCGGCAGTAATGATCTTGGCCCTGCCAACGGCCGCGCAGAGAATATCGGCCTCGCGGCAGGCCGCAGCCAGATCCGCGGTGCGGGAGTGGCAAATGGTCACTGTGGCCTGATGCTGCATGAGCAGAAACGCCATTGGCTTCCCCACAATGTTAGAGCGGCCAACGATGGCCGCTTTCTGGCCCTCGATCTTAACCCCATAACGTTTCAGGATCTCCAACCCACCAAGTGGAGTAGCCGGCACCAGATAATCCAACACCCCAGATGGCCTCCCAAAGGGGGCCGCTAGAGCCAATCGCCCTGCATTGATGGGGCTCACTCCATCAACGTCCTTTTCCGGCGAGAGGGCGGCCTTGACTGCTGCCACATCAATGCCTCTGGGTATGGGCTCTTGAAGCATTATGCCCTGCACCGAATCGTCGGCATTGAGCTCCGCTATCAAGCTGTTGGCCTCTACCTGACTGGCCAGTTCGGGCAGGACATGCAAGCTGAATCTCATCCCTACCCCCTCGAAGTTCCTCTTGATCATCTTGGCATAGCTTACCGAGGCCAGATCCTCGCCGATTCGCCCCACGGCTATAGCCGGAACGAAGCCGTAGGTCCCTTCAAAAGCCTCTACATCAGCGATGACTTCCTGCTTGATTTCCTTAGCCAATGCCTTGCCGTCCAGAATCGTTGCTGTCATAGCTCCTCCTCCTTCGCTCTGTTATTGCCCGCCCAAACCAGGCGCGGACCTTAGCTGGACAATGCTGTCACCAGCGCTTCCCACTCCTCTTTCTGCCTTGCTGTGCTTTTTTCACCCCACGTGCTGACCACGCGGCCATCGGAACAGATGGAATGCACAAAAGCTCTATACCTATCAATTGCATTCCCATCGGTGATTGCGTAATCTACCGTAGCCAGGGCGAGCAAGGAGTTAGCCACACGCCCGCCAAAGGCGTCTACAAGCCGGCGTTCTATCCTGGTCTCGATGGCTGCTTCCGTATCCATCTCATCGTTCCCCTTGCCCGCCTCTTCTGACGTATGAATCTGGATTGAAAAGCTGTTCTTAGTTCGACAATGGCACATTTCTCGGCTGACTTCTCGCTGATCTAGCATTGGGA
>CAYMKL010000070.1:0-36602 GCA_964390805.1 uncultured Anaerolineae bacterium
CGTTACGGTTTACCTGCCTTCTGTACCTGACCCCAGAATCGGGAAACTTCTACTCCGGCTCCTCCACCTGCCAGCGCAGGAAGCCCAGCAGTTCGTCCAGGGTGAGGAGGGCCCGGGCGTGGCGACGGGGGATGGGGAGGGGACGGCTAGCTCGCCACACCTGATGAGCGGTGCAGTCCAGCACGATGTCGCCCACCACGATCCGGCCGCTGGTTGGGGATGGCTGGCCGCGATCCAGTTCGCGCTGGCGCAGAAGCGCCCGCACCCGGGCCAGTAACTCGCGCACGGTGAAGGGCTTGACGATGTAGTCGTCGGCGCCGATTTCCAGACCCTTGACCCGGTCCATCTCATGACTGCGGGCGCTGAGCATGCTTGTACTGAGCCCAGCCGAAGTGATGATTGGCACCGCCGACTCCTGCCGAAGGGTGCGACACACGGCGAAGCCATCCATCCGCGGCGGCATCACATCCAGCAGGACGAGGTCCGGTTGCGCGGTACGGGCGAACGCTAGACCCTGCCGGCCGTCGGTGGCGTGGAGCGCCTGAAAACCTTGGTCTTGCAGATGGTGTCAGGCAAGGTATCGCCGAAGGTGACGGGGGTAGCATTAGCCAGGTTGTTAGACTGTTGGAGCTCGAGGGTATAGGTCCCCGTGTCGTTACCACCTCGATCGCCGCCGAGGATAGCATAGGTGCCGTCGCTGTCCAGAGAACACTCCGCCTCGGCGGGTGTGCTTCCATAGCCAGAATCGGAGCAAAGCTGAGTGCCGTCTGGAGCGTAAACCTCGAATTGAGGGTCAATGTCACCTGAGGTTGCAGTCATCCTGACGAACACCTGATCGCCCGCTGTTCCGTCGAAGGTGTAGGCATCCAGCTCGATGGCCGGATCGATGGTGCCGGACAGGATATCGCCGAAGGCGATGGGGATGGCGTTGACTGGGTTGTTAGGACGCCGCAGGTAGAGGGTATAGGTCCCCGTGTCGTTGCCTCCACTGTCAGCGACGAGGATAGTGTGGGTGCCGCTGGTGTCAAGAGAACATTCTGCCTCGGCGAGCCCCAGGGATTCTGAGTCGAAGCAGAGGCGGGTCCCATCCGGGCGGTAGACCCCCACCTCTGAGGAAAAGGTGTCGGAAGTGTCAACCATCCTGACGAGGATCTGGTCGCTCGCTGTCCCGCTGAAGGTGTAAGCGTCCATCTCGATGGCGGGATCAATGGTGCCGGACAGGATTTCACCAAAGGCGATGGGAGTGGCGTTGACTGGGTTGTTGAGGCGTCGCAGGTAGAGGATGTAGGTCCCCGTGTCTGTCTCGTCACCGCCGACGAAGATGGTGTAGGTGCCGCTGGTGCCAAGGGGGCACTCGACTTCAATGAACGAGCCAGTCGTCGAACTCGAGCAGAGGAAGGTCCCGTCCGGGCGGTTGACCTGGACAGAAGGGTTAAGGTCACCCGAAGTGGCAGCGATCCTGACGAGCACCTGATCGCCCGCCGTCCCGCTGAGGAAGTAGGTGTCTGTGTCTCCGGCGAAGTCGATGCTGCCGGAGATAACGGCACCGAACTGGAGGAAGGGAGCAATCTCAAACGTCCAGGTAAATTCGGCGGCGAGCGGGTTACCGGCCAGATCGGCCAGGGGCGGTGCGACTACGGCCCGGTAGAGGTCAGCCGGAAGCGCTGAGCTGAAGGATAGGGACGCTGTGTTGGTGTTATTGTCATAAGAGAGCGTGCCGCCCGTCACGGGCACATCATCCGCATTCCCCGCAATACCATCTGGACCAGCGGTAAACAACTGGAAAGTGACGCTGGTCAGGGTGCTGAGGTCGATGGGCTCGCTGAAGTTGGCCGAAATCGCCGTCACCTGACTCGCAATACCGCCGGCCTCGGGCGTGACGTTGATTAAATAGGGAGGCGACTCATCAGGCGGTGGTGTAACCGGTGTACAGGCGTCGCCGTCACTACAATCGCGCCACGCATCCGCACTCAGATCATAGCGCCCGCCGGTCTTCAGAAGCTCGTCATTGGCATCCCGACCACCCCAGACCATCATCTCCGTGCCCGTCCATACTGTCGTATGATCGCTGCGGGCACGGGGCGCCTTGAGGGTGGATACAGATGTCCAGCGGTCCGCACCTGGATCATAGCGACCACCGCTATGCACAGCATTCTCGTCGGCATCGCGGCCGCCCCACGCAATCATCTCGGCGCCGGCCCAGACCAACGTGTGGCCCCGGCGGCCTGGCGGATCGTTGGCCGTCGTGATGGGTGTCCAGCTATCCGTGGCAGGATCATAGCGGCTGTACCGCGTAAGACAGATACCGGGCGCCGGGACAATACACCGGCCACCCCAGACAATCATCTCAGTGCCCGTCCATATCGCCGCATGTCCCACGCTGGCGGTATTCACACTGGCAGACATGGATGCCCAGAGATCCACAGCCGGATCATAGCAGCCGCCGCTGCCACCACCCCAGATAATCATTTCCGTGCCCGTCCACACCGCCGTGTGGCCGCTGCGACCACTGGGCGCGTTGTCGGAGGCAGTCGGAGTCCAGGTGTCTGTATTGGGGTCATAGCGGCCACCGCTGTTCAGGGCGCTGCCACCAACGCCCCAGCCGCCCCACACAATCATCTCGGTGCCCGTCCACACCGCCGTGTGGCCACTACGCGCGCTGGGTGCACTGTCGGTGGCAACCGGCGTCCACCTGCCAGTCGTTGGATTATAGCGGCCGCCAGTATCCAGAGGATGACCATTGGTACCAGTGCCGCCCCACACAATCATCTCGGTGCCCGTCCACACTGCCGTGTGACCACTACGCGCGCTGGGTGCATAAACATTCGACACCGGCACCCAGCTATCCGTGGCGGGATCATAACGGCCGCCGGTGGCCAGGGGATCGCCGTTAGCACCGGTGCCACCCCACACAATCATCGCGTCACCCGTCCACACCGCTGTGTGCTCCCAGCGGGCACCGGGAGCATCCTGCGCGCTCATGCCATCGCCGGGCGGTGTGGTCGTAGGCGTCGGTGTGGGAGTTGGCGTGGGTGTTACTTCTGTACAGGATTCCCCCCACTGAACGACAGCTTGCATAATATCCGCAACGGTGACCATCCCACTGCCATCCGCGTCATAGGGTGGGCCAGCCGCCAGCCGCCAGCGTTGGGCCATGGCCTGGATGTCTTCCAAGCCGACGTTCGCCGGCGTGAGAAGGTCAAAACACCACTTCGCAAAATCCGTGTAGCGGTAGGCCGCCGTCGTGTGTGCCAGTGGCTGATAGTCCACAACCGTGCCATCCGTCGCCATCAGCGTCATGGCTGTCACGTGATAGGGGCCGTCAACCGCATGGGTGCGGATAACACTGCCAGGGAAATCGAGCGCCACCGTGTTGGTCCCGGCCATTAGCCGCAGGTCCTGTACGGCATCCGCGATCGGTTGGCCGGCCTCATCTGTCAGGCTGGCCAACAACTGGCCAGCCCACGCCTGATCGGCCTCTATTTCGAAGGTGACGCGCAGGGAATCGTAATCGCCGTCGCCGTCGGAATCCAGGCCCTGGTCGCTGTAGCTGGCGGTATCAATCGTGGTTCCATGATGCTGGAATTCCGTATAATTGTAGGCGTGCGTCTGGTGAGCATCGTAGACAAAATCGATGCGATTACCAGACTCATCCTCAACTCTCAATTTCCGCAGGTGATAAGGACCGTCCTGTCGTTGCAGGAAAATCAACTGACCATCGAAATCCAGCTCAACTTGCTGGCTGCCTGAAGAGAGAGCGACCGTTTTCTCGCCCACAGCGAGGGCTCCGGACGAGCTTTCCAGCTCCCCGACGATGGTATAGGTGCCGGGTTGCTGCACATCCAGGCCGACGTTGACCCGCAACAAGTCGTACATACTGTCCCCATCTGTATCTACGCCCGTATCACTGAAGCTATCTGTGAATGCCACAACGGGGGGGGCGAAATCAGTGTGTTGATAAGCTGCTGTCGTGTGAGCGTTATCCGCCGCGTCAACCAGGCGCTCCTCATCCTCTATCCGCAATTCTACCCGGGCAATGTTGTAGGGGCCATTCAGCCCGCTATCGCGAATCAGACGACCATCGAAGAACAGGTCAACGGTGTGGGTTCCCGCCTCCAGCGTTTCCTGGGTGCTGGCCCAGGCAATCTCCGTGCCCGATCCGTCTGCCAGCCAGGCAACCACGTTGTATAAGGCGGGCTCAACAACTTGCACTTCCACCGACAGCTTCAGGCTGTCATAGAGGCTGTCCCCGTCGAGATCAACCCCCACGTCTGAGTAATTGCCGGTCAATTCGCCGATGTCAGCTTCAGCAGGGTGGACGAACCCGCTGTATGGCGCGTTCGGGCCAGCCGGCCCACTTTTCACGCTGAGCTTAGTTTCCTGAGCTTGTAGAGGCACCGCAAGGGTGAAGGGAGGAGTAGTCTGCTTGCCAGGATTGGCCCAGTCTTTGTCGGCTTTCCCCTTCTGCCCTTCGCTGGCCTGCATGGCTACGAACTCCTCATCCCCATACCACTTGTAAACACCCTTTTTTTTGTGCTCCAGGTCACAACTGTCGAGGTTGTTAGGATCGGTCTTGGTGGTGTTATTCTCATAGGTGTCGGGCAAATTATCACCCTTCATATCCCCTTTGACGTCTGGCGTGGGGTCATCTGAGTCTACGGTCGTTGTAATAGGCCAGGTGCCGTTTTTGTTCCAGTTCTCCCGGAGTGCCTCGTGCTTTCGTTCGTGTACAATCACCTCAGCCAGGGAGTCGATCCCCTTGGCCCCGCCGAAAGTTCCACCAGGACATTTTGCTGTCTTCGGAAGGGTGATTTTGGGGGTATAGTGGGTCATTGCGGCCGCCCCACCAAGGCGAATCTTACCGTCATGGCCCGACCAGGAGCCGTAGCTACGCGCTCCTTTGGTGGCGTCATAGATGATGTCAGTAGCGTTCAGTTGAGGGACTGCTCCATCGTCTCCCCAGTACTCGAACCAGTTAGGACCTTTGTCGTTAGCCTTGCCTTCGTTATCATTGCCGGTCTTCTCGAAGAAAACCTTGTACTCATGTTTCTTGAAGACCTGTCCAGTTATGCCACTAGCGATGTGCCTATAATTCACAACAAGCATAACGTGCTTCTTGCCGTACGTAAAGAAGTTCGGGCCAGGACCCGTTGGGGGCATGTATTCGCCCCGGCAGTTCTGCGCGGGATCGCCTGCCAACAGGAGCGGCCAGGTGCTCCCAGTCCACGCGCACTTTGTTACTTCAAAGCCCGGCGGCACCTCAATGTCTGCCTCCAGGCGTACCTTTTTGCCCGTTTCGGGGTTGTTGCCAGGCGTTCCGATCCCCTGAGCTGAGATCTGCTTGATTCGCACCTCCGTATCAACGTATAGCCGGATCTCGGTGACATAGTACTCCGAACCGTGGAGGAGCAGGCGCTCGGCATCCAGGCCGCCGCTCCGCAGCACCAGCGTTTGAGAGTAAGAACAATAAGCACGGGATGCCCAATAGGCCAGAACACCACCGCCGGTGTAGAGAGCGGCGTCCAGGTGATGGCAGCCTTCGACATCAATCTCGGCCCATTGTAGCGGTCCCAACGCCAGCGAGAGGTCGCGGAAGTCTACTTCCAATGCAGCCGGGGCAAGCACCATACCGTCGGCATAAGTTTCGAACCAACACACGGGCTCACCGTCGTCGTACTCCACGCTGTGCAGGGTTAGGTCAACGCCGGCCTCGGTCCAGGTCACACCGCACTGCGTGACGGTGACGTTATCCAGGGTAATCACCACCGGAAAGCGGTTGAAAGAGGCCGCAGGGTACATCGGGCTGTTCAAATTTGCGAGTTCCATTTGCGAGCGTGTATCTGCTGTCCAATTTGCAGTTATTAAGACAGCCAAGACAACCACGAATGCGAGGATTTTAGTAGCTCTCATCCTTCAATCTCCTCCTAAAATCTACTTCGTGAGCCATACGCGCCTGATCACGCCATTGTTCAGGCCAGGGTTAATTTCGTAATGGATTGTTACCGTCCAGTTGTTGTTGAAGGCGTCGCGCAACAGGTCGAGCATACCCTGGCGGACCGGCCGGTTGCTGTCGTTACGCAGTTGGAAACCAAATGCCTTGCCCGGCTGGCTATCCAGCCAGATGACCACTTCAACATCAATTTGATCCGCCGGTGGGCCGTATTTCGTGCCCACGTCGTGCACCCGTAGCAGCGTCACTCTCCCGGTTGCCTGTCGCAGGTCCGTCGGGGCTAAGACAGCCAGTGGAGAGAGCTCCCCACCTGGATCCGGCTGAGTTGCCTGCGCCGGGACAGTGGATGCTGTTGCGATCAACATCACGACAAAAGCGGTCACTATGCCTATAACAATTATCGTTCGCTCATTTCTGAGGGCGAATCTAGAATCTGGCTCCTGAGAGATAGGTTCTTGTTAGTCTTGCGGTGTCACTTCCCTTCAGGAGCGTCTACCGGACAGCCCTAGAAGCTGAACATTGTCACAGCCACCTGAGCTAATGATCTACATATAGTGTCTGATCGGCCAAGACCACTACATATGGTGGTACAGCGATTTCTAAAAGTGCTTCGAAAATGAGCGAACGTTGAGTCATTAGCCTCCCTTTACCAGATCACGGACTGCCAAGAACTGCCAAGTCTCTCGAACTGAATTGCTCACTTATCCCCCGGCCGCCTCAACACCTGTGGATTCTCCACCTGCCGGCGCAGGAAGCCCAACAACGCGTCCAGACTACTGAACGCCCACCGCCCTCCGCTCTGGATGTTCTCGACCTCGCCCTGCCAGTCGGCAGGCGGCTCTGGAAGCTCCGGGCTCCCCTCACGCCACAGACGGATGAGGAACGAAACATACGTTGCCGGAGCGGTCATGTTAACTCTCCCTTTCGCCCCCTGCTATTCAACTGTGGCACCCCCCGAAGCCCTGAAAACAAGAACTGCTGCCCATCTCTGAGTAGCAGTATACCACAAAGGTGTCTACAAAATGCCTACAAACTGGTCATTTGGTCAGGTGGTCACTTAGCCACTTGGTCAATTCGCCACGGCAGGTGATCTTTGGTCACGTCGTCTGTTAGGCACGCCCAGCCATCAACTCCTCCAGCTTGGTCAAGATGCTATGCGCCAGTTCCCGATCGTAGGCTCGTCCATTCGCCTGGGCCAGCTTCAGCGCCCGGCAGGCGTGCGCCAGAGCCCCATCCGGGTCACCAGCCAGGCGGCGCGCCTTGGCCAGCCCTGATTGGAGCCAGCTCTGCTCTCCGCGCGAGTCAACGCTTTCAGCCAGGGCCAAGGCCGCGTGCAGGTGCTCCAGCGCCTCGGCCGGCTGCTTCAGCCCCACGTACAGCCAACCCAGACGGCCCAGGCAGAGAATCTCCTGAGTCCGGTCCGCGATCTGGCGGGCGATGGCCAGGCTCTCCAAGAGGCACTCCCGAGCCAGATCCGCGTCACCCAGTGCGGCTGCCGCTGCTCCCATGTCGCCCAGCGGCAACCGCCGCTCGAGCGCTAGCCCAGCTTCCTCACACCGTTCCAATGCCTGCCGAGACAGGTGCATAGCCTTCTCGTACTCGCCCAGGTGCCAATGGAGCGTAGATAGGTTCCCTAAAGTGTGGATCTCATACACGGTTTCGTCCAGCTCCACAAACAGATCCAGGGCCCGCTCCAGAGCCGCTTGCGCCTTTTCATAGTCTCCCATCTCGCGCGCAGCCATGCCGATTTCACGCCAGCACATCGCCTCGAACGGGCAGCCATCGACCACCTGGCTCAGGCGAAGGCCCTCCTCCCGGCACACCGCCATCCACGAGCAGTTCTCGACCGCCTCGCACAGGCGAAGGCCCTCCTCGGCTGCCTCTCGGGCCTCGGCGTAGCGGCAGAACCAGCGGTGGATATATGCCTCACGCCAGCGCAGGTGGGCCAATGTGCACTGGCCACCTAATAGCTCAACCAGCCGGGCCACCTCATGTAAGTCCCGGGCGCAGGCTTCCATGTCGCCCAGTAAGCGCAGCGTCCAGCCGCGCTCGTAGAGGGCCTGGATCTGCAGGCGGTGGTTGGTGGCGATGGCCTCCGGCTCCCGCAGGTGCGCTGTCTCCTGTTCCAGCAGGGCCAGGGTCCGATCAAAACAGGCGCGGGCCTCATCGTGGGCAAAGACGGCCCTGGCAGCCAGGCCGGCCTGCAAGGCGTACCGCGCCGCCTTGCCCGGTTTCGCTGCTCGCTCGAAGTGCTGGGCCAGGACAGCCGCGTCGTTGGGCCGAAGCCTTTCCAAGGCCTCCCCGGTGCGTCGATGCAGTAGACGGCGGCGCCCGTAGCTGAGATCACGATACACCACCGCTCGGATGAGGTCGTCATTGAACCGGTAACTGCCTTCGTGTTCAGAAACCACCTGTCGAGCCAGCAGCTCATCCAGACCATCAACCACCTCACTCTCGCGGCGGCCGCTGGTAGCCTGAACCAGGTCAAAGTCGAACTGGTGGCCGATCACCGCCCCTGCCTCCAGCACCTGCCAGGTTTTGGGGCTCAAGCGCTCCAACCGGCCACGGATGGCCTGGCCGACGGTATCGGGCAGCGGGAGCTCGTGATAGTCCGCGGTTGTCTCATCCAGGCTCGTGCTCCAGCCAGTCTCATCTTGCCACAGGATGCCAGCCTCGAACATGGCCCGGAGGGTCTCCAGCAAAAAGAAGGGATTTCCATCGGTTTCCCGGTGCAGGCGACGGCTCAGCCGTTCGGCGCCGCTAATCTTGCCCAAAAGGTGCCGGACCAGGTGCACAACCTTGGCCTGTGGCAAGCCCTCCAACCTCACTTCCTGCATGACGCCCAATCGAGCCAGCTCCGCTCGTAGGCCCGCCACCGGTGCGGCCTCCTCAGCACGACACGCACCCAACACCAGGACTGGCGCATGCTTAAGGCGACGAGCCAGATATCCCAGCCAGGACAGGGTGGCCTCGTCGGCCCAGTGAAGATCATCCAAACACAGGATCAGGGGGTGGCGCTGCGATGCCAGACTGAGGAGGCAGTGGGCCAATGCCCGAAATAAGTGCTCCTGTGCCTGCGCTGGCTCCACAGCGGAGGGAGCTGGCAGGTCGGGAAGCAGCGTTCGCAACTCGGGCAGAAGACGCGCCACGTCTGCCAGGTATAGCGGCTCGACGCCGAGCGCCGCCCAATCTATGGCCGGCAGATGGGGCCGCAAAGCTTCGACAAGAGGCCAGTAGGGCAGGCCCTGTTCCGTCTCGTGACCACTGCCGACTACCAGCCTGGCTCGGCCCTCCAACCCGGTGGCGAAGTCCTGCATCAGGCGCGACTTGCCGATACCGGCCTCCCCCGAGATCAGGACCACCCCTCCGTAGCCAGACCGGGCTCGGGCGTACGCCCGCTGCAACCGGCGCAAGGCGTCGTCGCGTCCGACCAACGGCACGTCCAGGCTGGGTAGCGTCGCCCATGTAGGCCGAGGTACCGAGGGCCGCACCAGCCGCCTGCCTTCCAAGACGGCCTGGTAGGCGGCCCGGGTCTCTGGCAGCGGGCTGACGCCGAGCTCCCGCTCCAGGACGACGGCGCAGCGCTCGTACTGGCGCAGGGCCGCGCTCCGGTCGCCGCTGGCGGCGTGGAGCTTGAGGAGCCGGCGGTGCACCTCCTCAGCCAGCTCATTGGTCTCCAGGTAGCGCTGGGCGCAGACGATGGCGGCGTCGTATGCGCCTCTGGCCGTCTCTGCCTCGATCAGGGCCTCCAGCGCTTCCAGGTACATGCGCTCCCAGGTGTACCGCTCTTGCGAGGCCCAAACCTCAAACTCAGGGCTGCCAGGCAGGGAGAAGCCGGCCAGGAACGATCCATGGCAGAGGTCCACAGCCTGCTGGAGGGCTTCGGACTGACGATAGGGGTGCTGGATGGCGCACAGCCTCTCGGAAGCTGCCACGTCGGACCAGGCCCGTTTGGGGTCCAGCCCGATCTGTTCACCCGAGGTCAACAGGACATCAGGGTCAGGCAGAGAACGGCGCAAGTGGGTCAGCAGGCGGCTGAGGTTGCGGCGGGCGTTGGATTCTGGGATGTCGGGCCAGAAGAGAAAGCAGAGGTGCTCGCGGGGGACGGGTTGGAGCTGGGTGGCGAGGCGGTAGAGCAGGGCGCGGGCCTGGCGGCGGGGGATGGGGAGAGAGCGGCCAGCCCATTCCACGCGGGGCGGGCCCAGCAGGTAGACCCGCAGGCTTGCCCTGGGCTTGTCCTGAGCGAAGCCTGTCACTTCGACAGGGCTCAGTGCAGGCCTGAGCCCTGTCGAAGGGTCGAAGGGCATAGCCGAGGAGTCCGCTGCTGTGGACCCAGCGAGGTGTTTGGTTTCCGGTCGGCTGGACATGGCACACTCTCCGCCCATTCCAAAGGTATCGTCGTAGTGTCCCAGTCCACTGCATAGTGATCTGTGTTGTTAGTGAACTTTAGGTCAACCGCTGTTCGATTGCTGCTAAGAACTCCGTCGCGTCGGCATCAATCACCTGGACGTTCTTCTGCTCCCAGTACTTGACGTCTAGCTCGCGGGGGCGAAGCTGCACGGCGTAGGCCCGACGCACATGGCGGCCGAGATGGCGCACCACTTCGAGGTAGAGTCGCTTGAAGTCCTCGTCGGCCAGGCCAAACCCCATGAAGAGGATGGTCCTGGTGGCGAAGTAGGCGCCGACCACCTTGGCGATCTCCGGCAGGCGATAGAAGACGTCGTAGTAGTCATCGCCGGTGATGACGATGGTGTCCTTCTGCTCGATGGAGCCGTGCAGCTTGATGAGGAGCACCTTCTCCTCGTCGGCGAAGGCGATGTCGGGATCCCGCACCACCTTGACGAACGGCTTACTAGCCTGGCGTAGGGCCTCCTCCAACAGGTTGTCCCAGTTGGTGGTGATGACCTTGTTGAAGGGCAAGGCAGCGATGAGCTGGTGGGTGCGCAGAGGCGAGTACTTCGGATCGTCAATGCGGTTGATCACGTACTGGATGAGGCTCTGGTAGCCCAGTTTCAACTCATAAGCCTGAGCTACCATAGACAGCCCCATCCCGCTTACGTCTCCCAGTCCCGCCCGCTTGGCCAGATCCTGGGTCAACTGCCAGCCGCTGGGCAGCCCTCCCGGGCCCATGGATATGCCTGCCCCGCAGAAGAGGACGATGTTGCCCTTTTGGACTTGTTCGATCAGTTCGGTTGGAATCTGCATCGTAAACCCCCCCTGTTATTCCTGCCGCTCAATGAGCAAACCGCTCTTGCCAGCAGCAATCCTGGCGGAGAACTCAGAACGAGCGTTGTCTTGGTCAACCAGAAGTTTTTCGGGGCGAATCCCCACCGTAGAAAGATAAACGGCCACCGAGTCAGCCAGTTTGCCAGCCAATTCATCTTCCGTTACAAAAAGCAGCACTGCGTCGAAGCCGCTGGGATAGCCGGCTCCAGCCAGAAGCTCCTTGGCCGAATCCTGGCGGTATGTCATTTCCGTGGGACCAGGCAGGGTCTCCCCTGAGAGAAAACCCACTAACACCACTTCCCCGATTTCCTCTGGGAGTCCCTTCCAGTTTATGCCGAATCCCAGAGCATTTTGCACCGATTCCTTGGTGAAAGCTCCGCCACCGATAGAAAGGGTAAACTTCGGTTTTACGGTTATCGTCTCGCTTTCCTTGGCAGAGAGACCGGCTGTATCGAAGGCCTCAGCGTGGATGGGAAACTGGCCGTCCCCGCCCGTCCACTTCAGATAGGGCCAGCTTTTCTCACAGCGTGTTACCCCGTTACAACTAGCCTCCCTCCATTCGTCAAAGTACTCACTTCCTGTACCCTCGCTCCGCCACCGAATGGATTGTACACCAGAATAGTCACTAGCGATGACTCTCACCTCGAACGTGTCCCCTTGATTGATGGTTGAAGGCCTAACATGCATTCCCTCCACCACCGGCGGGGATTCGACGGTGATTGTTATCACGTTAGTCCACCCAGCGGGTGGTACATCAACCCACTCGGAGCCATCCTGCTTGTGGTAGTATGGCCTGAACACGTGCTGACCGGGGACATCGAGTTTCCTATTATGTTGATAGAGTTTCGGCTCTCCAGGATCTAGTGAGAAGTCGCCCATCATGTAGAAGTCCCTTATGAGATTGTCATGGGCTCTGCCCATGACGCCGAACTTCCTGGGATTGAATGTTTGACCGCCAAAGTTTTTCACTTCAAAAGTCGCAGTGATGATCTCCCCAACAAGCAGTTTGTCATAGACGATTCTGAAGTCAGAGATCAAACGCACATCCGGTGGCAGAGTTGGCGGTATTGTCGGAGTGGATGTGGGGGTGGGTGTCAGCGTTGGAGTCGACGTGGATGTCGGAGTGGGCGTCAGTGTTGGAGTCGGTGTAGTCGTGATTGTAGACGTTGGTGTGGGTGTCAAGGTTGGGAGAACTGTCTGGACAGACTCTACCTTTGCGCTCTCTCGTCGTGTATTCACCCAGTCCTCTATGGGCCATAGGCCAGCAGTATCCGGAGCGCTCGGTGGCTCGTAAGGCTTCACCGAAGTCGCCTGACCAGATCGGAGAACCACCTTCTTATCTTGGGCCTCCACCTTTGCCCCACCATACAACACTACTACCCGTGTAACCCCATTGTCCTCCACATAGACTTGACACGGTCTGGACTCAACATGAATCGTCGCCGAGTCGGTCTTGATAATCACATCCAACTGTTGCCCCACCTGGCGCTGCAATTGCTGGAGCGCTGCCCCTGAGAGGAGATGAAGCTTCACAGTGGGAGGGGCATCAGGATCGGGCACTGCCTTTACCTGCAATATTGTACTGGGGAGAATTTCTACCCGCAAGGAGTCGGAGACGGTCAGGATGGCTAGACCATTGTCACCGGTAGTAATCTCATCGCCAGCATCCACTGGCTTATGCTGGTCAACAAGCATCGCTACGATAGGCTCGTCCGTCTTCTGCAACTGTACCTGGCTACGCTCGACCCGAAGCCTGGCCACAAGATCAGGCATGGGAGTCGGTATGACTCTATATACCACTCTAGGGATGTCGCTACAGGCCACCGCAGCCAAAGCCAACGACACTAGACAAATAACTTGCACTAAACGTTTGACACTCATGATTCACCTCCTGCAGTTTTATGGAGTCTAATAGCGCTAATGAACTCATTTGCCTTGAACTCGACTACAAATGCTTTACTGCGATAATCGTATTCTAGTTGGACAATGTTAACTCTGGTTCGTAGTAAGGCACGCAGCGAAGCGGAGTGCCGTTGGAGTGGTAGATTGCTAGTGAGGCAAACGCCACTCCGCTGGCTACGTGGCTTACTACCAACCTTCCGTCGAAGTTAACATTGTCGAGCTAGTCACCCTTCAACAGATTGCCACTTGCAAGCTAGGGCGGAGCTCGGCATCGGAATCGTATCTTTGTGGGCAACATTAGTCCTCTTCATCATCGCCGCTCGATGAGTAAGCTGCTTTCACCACCGGCAATCATGGCAGCCAACTTGGTGCGAGCATCGGTTGGGGCAACCCAAAGGTACTCTGGGCGGATTCCCAGGACAGAAAGATAGCTGGCCACCAAGTCAGCCAATCTAGCGGCTGACTGGTCGTCCGGGTCAAACAGTAGCGCTGCGTCAAACCCAGCAGAGTAGCCAGCTCCAGCCAGGAGCTCCTTGGCCGAATCCGGCCGGTAGGGCGTCCCCGTGGGACCAGGCAAGGTCTCCTCCGAGAGGAAATCCACCAAAACCACTTCACCGATTTCCTTTCGGAGCGCAACCCAATCTATGCCGAATCCCAGAGCGTTTTGTACTGACTCGTTGGTGAAGGCTCCACCACCAACCGAAAGGGAGAACCTCGCTGCTGTAGTTATCTTCGTGCTCACCACACTAGATGACTGCCCAGCCGTATCGCGGGCCTCAGCGTAGATGGAGAACTCGCCATCCTTGCCTGTCCATTTCAGGGCGGGCCAGCTATGCTCACACCGTGTTCCTCCGCCACAGGGGGCCTCTTGTCCCTTGTCAAGATAATAGTCCCCTGTGTCCTTACTCCACCACCGAACGGATTGCACACCGAAATCGTCGCTGGCAATCACTCTTATCACAAACGCATCGCCTTGAAGGATAGCTGACGGCTGTAGGTATATCCCCTCCACCACTGGCGGAGAATCAACGGTGATTTCTACGTGACTAAGTCGGTCATCGGGCCAGGTTACATCATACCAATTGGCACCATCCGGGCTGCAATGCGGTGTGAACCAGTACTTGCCGGGTGTGGAGAAGCTTCTATTTTGTAAATAGGCATGCCCGTCTCCGGGATTTAGCGAGAAGTCAGGTACCATGAAGAAGTCTTGTATGGAATCGTCAGGACCTCGGCCCTTGACGCCGAACCTCCAGGCAGTAAAGGTTTGCTCTCCGAAATTGCGCACCTTAAACGTCGCGGTGATCGTCTCCCCAACAAGTGGTTTGGGATTGGAAATTTGCAAATCAGAGATCAAACGTACATCCGCTGGTTTGGGAGTTGGCGTTACTGTCGGAGTGGATGTCGGAGTGTGTGTCACTGTAGGCGTGCTGGTAGGAATTGATGTGATTGTAGGTGTGCTTGTAGGCGGCGGTGTGGCTGTGAGCGCGCTTGTAGGGGATAGTGTGGCTATAGGTTTGTCGGCGGGCATCGGTGTAGGTGCAGGAGTGGGCGTAAGGGCGCTACAGGCCACCGCAGCCAAACCCAATGATACCAAGCAAATGATTCGCACTATGCGTTTGATAGTCATGATCTACCTCCTCTCGTTTTCACGCGACTACCGAAATTGGAATCGCGCAGACAGCGACGGTCCTTGATTATCACCGTCGCTCAATGAGTAAGCCACTTTCACCAGCAGCGATCATACTAGCAAAGATAGTACCAGCATCGGCTGCAGCAAACCAAGAGTATTTGGGATAAATCTCCACCGCGTAGAGATAATAGGTCACTCTTTCGGCCAGGCGGACAGCCAACTCGTCGTCCCGGTCAAACAACAACATGGCGTCAAAGCCATCAGGGTAGCCAGCTTCGGCCAGAAGTTCTTTGGCCTGATCCGGGTTGTATGCCGCTTCCGTGGGACCAACCACAGTATCTCCTGAGAGGAAGTCCACCAACACCACTTCCCCGATTTCGTCTCGGAGCGCGGCCCAGTTGACAGCCAAGCCCACGGCCTTTTGCACCCTTTCATCATCGAAAGGCCCACCACCGATCGAAAGAGAAAACGTTGCTACGGGTAGTATGTTTATCACCGTGCTCCCTGCAGCAGACAACTGATCAACCGTATCGCGCGCTTGGGCGTAGACAGTAAACTGACCGGCCGCCCCTATCCATTCCAGGCTCCACTCTAGCTCACACCACGTTATGCCGCCACAGTCGGCCTGATCTCCATTGTCAAAGTACGCATCCTCTGTGCCCTTCATCCACCACCTTATGGACTGCAGGCCGACATCGTCGCTGGCAAGCAGTTTTATCTCAAACTCATCCCCTCGATAGAGGGTTGCTGGCTCTACGTATACCTCCTCCACCACTGGCGGGTTGTCCTGCATAACAGTGCTGTATACATAGCTTACTCCGCCGTCGGGCCAAGTTATGTCGAGCCATTTTGCGCCGTCCGGGCTGTAGTGCGGCGTGAACCAGTACTCACCAGGTCCTGAGAAGGTCCTGTTATGTAGATAGGTGTACTCACCTCCAGGAGCCAGCGAGAAGTTCTCTATCATGTAGAAGTCCTGTATGGAACCATCAGGGCCTCGGCCCTTGACGCCGAAGTACCTGGCGGTGAAGGTTTGCTCTCCGTAGTTGCGCACCTTGAAAGTCGCATCCACAGTCTCCCCAACAAAGGGGCTGAGGTTGGTGATCTTCAGGTCGGAGATCAAACGCACGTCGGCTGGCGTGCGGGTGGCCGTCGCTGTTGGGGTGGGTATCGGGGTGTGGGTCGGCGTTCGCGTCGCCGTAGGCGTGGTTGTAGGAGTTGGTGCGTCTTCTGAGGGGAAGATAACTGGCTTGATAGACCCCACTTTCTCAGGCTTGGTTACCGCGCTCACCCAATCATCCACCGCCGTCATCTCAACATCACTGGGTGGGCGGGGCGCCTCGCGAGGTTTCACGTAGGTCGCCTGGCCAGGCTGGAGGGTTACCGCCCGCTGTTGAGCCTCTACCCGCGCTTCTCCTTTGTACACCACCACCGAAGTGACCCCGTCTTCATCCACCGAGATCAGATATTCTGTGGATACACTGGTGATCATTGCCCACTCGGTCTCGGTGGTGACGATTACACGCTCCCCTGCTCGCTTCTGCAACTCCTGGAGCGTCGTGCCCAAGGCGAGGTAAAGCTTCACGATAGGAGAGGCATCAGGGTCGGGTGCCGCCTTCACCTGCAATCCGGTCTCGACAAAGATCTCCACCCTCAAGAAGTCAGAGAAGGTCAGGACGCCCAGGCCGTTTTCGTCGGTGTTGATCTCATCTCCAGTACCCACTGGCTCATGGTCGCCGACATCCACCTCTTCGACCGCCTCGCCCGGATGGCGGCACTGTACCAGGTAACGCTCGGCCAAGAGATCGGCCGTACGGTCAGGTGTGGGGGTCGGTGTGTTGGTCGCCGGTGTAGGAGTTGGCGTGTCTGTCACCGGTGGGGGAGTCGGCGTGTCTGTCACCGGTGGGGGAGTCGGCGTGTCCGTCACCGGTGGAGGAGTCGGCGTGTCCGCTAGCGGTGTGAGAGTTGGCGTGTCCGTCACCGGTGTGGGAGAAGGCGTGTTGACCGCTGGCGTGGGAGTGTCCGTCGGTGGTATCGGTGTATCCGTCGGGGTCAGGGTCGGGGTCGGCGTGCCGTCACAGCCCCCCATAGTCAAAGCCAGCAGTACCAGACAAATACCCTGCGCTATGCGCTTGGCACTCATGGTCCACCTCCAGCCTCACCCCTTGTCCCTGGCCTGGCTGCAGGCGCCTCGCCCCGGGCGATGCCGTAGGCGATGGCCAGGCCGACGATAGGTCCGGCAGCCAGAACAAGAAGGGGATGCCCCGTCGCCAGCGTCTTCATCATAGCGAGCAGGCCGAAGCCTACAACACCGCCCAAGGCACCGCCTGCGAGCTTAGCCAGAGGAGCCTTACTCAACTCTCCTGCAAGCGTTATGCCGGCTGCCGTCAGGCTGCCCGCCAAGGCAGTGACGATGGCTGTGCTTACAAATGGCTGCCTATCCGCCACTGCATAAGGCACTAAAGCCACGGCAAAGCCAATGCTTCCCCCCAGGATCCCGCCAAATGTCGGCACTGCTATTGGCCGCCCGGGGCCCAAGGCTCGCCCTATGCTTATCCCTGACGCCACGAGTGCACCGGCAATGAAGCCCAAAGTACCAAAGAGTACAATGGCAAGAGGAGCAATGAGCAAACCTGAGACCACGCCAATTCCCTCCTCTGCCGCGTTAACGATCAATACCGGCGATACGCCCACTGCAAATCCAACAGCCCCACCTACAGCCCCACCCACTGTGACCGACCGAATCGAGCCTCGCTCCCGGCTCAGTCGGATACGGGCCACTCGGCGAGCAACCTTCTCGTACAGAGACCAGCCCAAGTCCGGCAGTAGTGCTCCATCAGTATCCCACACCCAGGCCAGAGCTTCCACAGCGCTCGCCTGCGAGTCTCCCTTAGCCTGCCAGGCGAGTTGCGCCAGCTCCTCCACGACTTCTCCCACGCCCGTGCGAGCCAGGCCCACGGCGGCAGCCCGCCGAACCTGGACAGCGTTGTCCTCCACGGCCACTCGCTGCAACGTCCGCGCGACTTCATCGGTCTTGACCTGGCTCAGAGCGTGTATGGCGTGGCTCCTCTCTTCCGCGGTCCATTTGGGCGCTAGCAAGTCGGTCAGGCAGACCACCTGATCGTTCACCTCAGGCACGCGGCTAAGCCAGTAGGCCATCTCGTACTCGTAGCGGGCTGCGCTGCGCAAGAGCACGGCGTTTTTCTCGGCCCCCAGGTCGCCCAGGTCGTCTCGCAGCCCGTAGACTTCCTTCAGCCGGCTCAGGTCCAGCAGCTCCTTGCTGTGCTGCCAGTCGGAGAGGCCGCGATCGAGCACGCCGCGCACTCGCTCTACCCTCCGCGCCCGCTCGTCCAGCCAGCCAGAGATCCGCTCCGCCAGGTAGTCGTGAACCAGCTCGTAGCGCACCTCTCCGTCGGACTTCAAGGCCCGCACCAGGCGTAGATGATCCAGTTCGCCCAGGATGCCTTCGAGCTCATCACGGGCCAAACCCGTCCTCTCAATGATCTGGGCCAGAGACCGAGGCTCCTTGGTGCCGGCCTCGGTAACCAGAGCCTGCAACACGACTCGGGCCAGCCGCCGCTGGGTCTCTTCCAGCTTCTCCAACTCCTCGTCCAGATACTCCCCCAGTATCGTGTCCGCGCCGCCCAACTCCTCGTAGATGGCTATGGTGATCTCAGGCTCCGGCTCGCGCAGAACCCGATCGTACAAGCGGTCGCAGACAATCTGCAATTGGGGAGGGTTGATGCCCTCCTCGTCCAAATCATCCACGATCCGCTCCAACAGGCCCTCCTGCAAAGTGATGCCGAAACGTTTCAGCGGCTCGGTGATAGCTTGCGCTGCTTGCTCCCCTGCCAACGGCTGCAATTCCAAAGTGTTGTTTACTATGTAGGGGATCTCGGGCCTGAAGGTCAAAAGGTTGATCAATGCTTCGCTGCGCAGGCTGATCACGAATCGAGCGCGGACCGAGCGACTCTCCAGACAATGAGCCAACTCGCCTACGAAGGACTGCTGCACAGCCCGGCCAAACTTGGGCCGGAAGAACTCCTCAAACTGATCCAGGAAGATGACCAGGTCTTGCCCCGCTTCCAGCGCCGACAACTGGTCTCGCAGTGAGCCTGCCCTGAGCCCAGCCGAAGGGCCAGGGCCAAGCGGTGCGCCGACTGCCGCCTCGATAGAGGATCGGAGGTCAGCCAGGGGATCACCCATCACCCTGGTGTAAGCCACCTGACACTCGCCGCGTTCCAAGGCTGGCTTAGCTCCTGCCAGGAGCAACGAAGTCTTGCCTGTGCCAGAAGCCCCCACCAGCACCAGGAGTTGGTGAGCCAGGATGCTGGAGATGAGTTGCTGGGTCTCAACCTCCCGACCGTAGAAGATGCCCGTATCCTCCTCAGTGTAGTAGTCCAGGCGCTTGAAGGGACGACCTCGCAGGGCTACCTCAGGTCGCTCCTCTTTTTTTGGGGCCCTGGTCTCGTAGCCATCCAGTGCCGCCAGCAAGTTCCTCAGGGAGGTTTCGGCATCAGCCTCAATGATGTGAGTCTCCTTGTCCTCCCAGAATCGCCGGCAGTAATCGGAGGGGCTGGGATCAACAGCGTAGCTGCGTCCCTTGAGCCTTCCCAGGCGCTGAGTCACCTGGGCACATACGCTCTTGAGGCGGACATCGTCCAGGTCGCAGTTAATGAAAAGCAAGGTGTTGGCCACCAACTGCTGTCTCACCAGATCGGCCATCATGGGCGAGCGCTGATCGTATCCGTAGTGATCGTCCTCGGTGATAACGATCTCACCGCGTTCAATGTCGCCGAACAGCTTGACCAACGTGGTTTTTTCGGCATCCAGCCCGGCGGCGTCGGTGATAGTCACCACCACCTGAGGCCAACGCCCGACGGTCCGCAGAGATTGCTCCAGGAGGGTATCAATACTTGTGGTAACAATGAACCTGATGGGTAGTTGGGCGATGAGCCGATGCACCGGCGCGGGGACATAAGAGGGGTTAGCCATGATGTCGGCTATGGCGGTGATGAGGGCGTGGCGTCCCTGAGTCATCTCATAATACTGAGCCACCTTTGCCAGAGACATGTCTGGCTCAGAGTAGCCGCACCGCCGAGCCAGCAACAAGGCGATTTCGGGCCAACTGGGCCTGGCCTGTCCCGCCTCCGTTCGGACCACCGTTTCAGAGCCCAAGAAGAGGACGACGTTGCCTCCAGCAATTCTCTCCACCAACTCCTGGGGGATTTGCCTGTACTGAGCCCCGTCGAAGTAATCATTCACTATGATGCCCTCTAGCGTTTCACTACCGGCTACTTTTCATGGATGAGGCTCAGAAACCAGGTTCTTAGGGGAAAAACCTGGTTCCCTCCCTGAGTCTGATTATATCAATAATGTTTCAAATTGTCAATAACCTGCTCAGACTTTGAAATCCGTGAATCCTGCGACTTGTCCTGAGCCTGTCGAAGGGATCCGCTGTTCCAAAAACAAAAGGGGTGTGGTCTCCAACGACCCCACCCCTTTGAAACAACGGGCTGATTTGAGTGACCTTTACCGCTTGGTGTACTGCGGCGCCTTGCGGGCACGCTTGAGCCCAGGCTTCTTCCTTTCCTTCATACGCGCATCACGGGTCAGGAAACCGCCCTTGCGCAAAACGGGCCGCAGGTTTGGATCGGCCACCAACAAGGCGCGAGCGATACCATGACACACGGCTCCCGCCTGGCCAGATACGCCTCCCCCCTGAACCTTGACTGAGACATTGAACGTACCTTCGGTATCCGTGACCTTTAGTGGCTCCAGCAGGTGCGCCGCATCGCCCTCCCGCGAGAAGTACTCCTCCACCGGCTTGTCGTTCACGACGATGTTGCCCTCGCCAGGGTATAGCCGCACACGAGCGCTAGCCGTCTTGCGTCGTCCTACTCCCTCATAATAAACAACTGCCATTTGCCTCTCCTCTCACAATTCCAGCACCTTAGGCTGCTGAGCCTGATGGGGATGGGAGTCACCCGCGTAGACCTTGAGCTTTTTCAGCATCTTACGACCCAGTCGGTTCTTGGGCAGCATCCCCCGCACCGCAGCCTGCAGCACCCGTTCTGGATGTTTCTGCAGTTGATTCCTCAAGCTGATGCTTTTGATCCCGCCAGGATAGCCCGTATGGCGATAATACATCTTTTGGTCCAGCTTCCGGCCAGTGACCTGCACTTTTTCAGCGTTGACCACAATGACGAAGTCACCACAATCGAGGTGCGGAGAGTAGATTGGCTTATGCTTGCCCCTCAGCACCTGGGCGATCTCCGAAGCCAGCCGTCCCAATGTCTTGCCCTCAGCATTCACCAAGAGCCACTCTCGTTCCATATCCTCTGCTCTAGCTGTATACGTCTTCACCTATGAGTCCTCCGTATTCTGGACGCAGTTCGCCGCTGATGCCGCTTCGCTATACATTGATCTGCGAGAATCTGCGTCCCACAACAGTCAATAGTTTACCTTTATCAAGCACAAACCATGAGCAGGAGCAAGCTGGCCCGCCCTATCGCGATCAGCAGACCGGAGAATCTCCTCAAACCCATCGGGGGAGAGCTTCCCTGCTCCCACCAACAACAGCGTACCCACCAGGCTCCTCACCATCCGATACAGAAAAGCGTTGGCTACTATATCGAAGTAAACAAATGGCTCCTCTGGAGTCCATTGAGCCTGGTACACCCTACGCACCGTGTTATCGCCCTGAGGCGCTCGCCCAAAAGAGGCGAAATCGTGGCTCCCCACCAGGACTCGGGCCGCCTCGTTCATGGCCGCTACTCCCCCTATTTCCCCCCCAAAGTGGGGGGGGTGAAAGGGGGGAGAGAAATGATAGGCGAAGCGTCTGGCCAACGGCGAACGCAAGGGCTGGTTATAGATGGTGTAGCGATACTCCCTACTTACGGCGTCAAAGCGGGGATGAAAGTCCTGGGACACGGGTCTTAGCTCGCGTACCGCGATGTCTTTGGGCAAGACGGCATTCAATGCACGCTGAAGCTCCTCAATAGGATGTCGCCAGGACGTACTGAAGGCGATAACCTGCCCCTGGGCATGAACGCCGGTGTCAGTCCGGCCCGCCCCCATTACCCTGATCTCCTCTTGGGCAACCGCCGCCAGTGCGCGCTCTATCTCCCCCTGAATCGTCGCGCCCTGGGCTTGTACCTGGAAGCCGAGGTAGTCGGTGCCATCGTACTCGATGACGGCCATGAGTTTTTGGGTGCTGGCCTCCGACTTCGGATTTCCAACCTCCAACCTCCAACCTCCAACACTTCGACAAGCTCAGTACAAGCTTCCAATCCCCATCTACTCCACCAATTCTAAGAGAACCAGGGGCGCTCCATCGCCCTGCCGTCGTCCTAGCTTGAGTATGCGAGTGTAGCCGCCGGGACGCTCTTCGTAGCGGGGGGCCAACTCATCGAAGAGTTTCGTAACGATGGTAGGATCGTTCAACCTGGCGGCGGCCAATCGTCGGGCGTGCAGGTCGCCGCGCTTGCCCAAAGTGATCAGCTTCTCTGCCTTACCCCGAATGGACTTAGCTTTGGCCTCCGTTGTCTTTATCCGCTCATGGCGAAACAATTCAGTTATCAGGTTCTTATATAGAGCTCTGCGATGGCCGCTGGAGCGCCCTAGCCTGCGGCCTGCTTTCCGATGTCTCATGAAGCAGTCACTCCTTAGGTTGTTTTTCCCCAATTAAGAGCAAGCCTCTCTCCCTCAGCTTGTCCCTTAACTCCTCCAACGACTTGGGGCCGAAATTCCGGATGCTCATCATATCCTCGTCGCCCCTTGCCAGTCTCTCGAGCACCTCTCCCACATTAGTTATCCCAGTCCGCTTGAGGCAGTTATAGACCCGCACATTGAGATCCAAATCCTCGATCATCATGTCGTAAACACGGGCCGGTATGCCTTCTTCCTCAGCCTCTTCTTCTGGGGCCTCTTCCTCAATGCCAGTCACCAACGACAGGTGCTCCACCAAAACGCCAGCGGCTTCACTCAAGGCTTCTTGAGGCCGAATGGTACCGTCGGTCCATACCTCCATGATAAGCCGGTCGAAGTTGGTCATCTGACCGACGCGGGCGCGCTGTACCTCGTAACCAACTTTGCGGATGGGGCTGAAGATAGCATCAACGGGGATTTCCCCGATGGGCAACTTGTCCCGTTCCTCAGCAGGCGAGTAACCCCTGCCTTTTTGGACCGTCAGCTCTATTTCCACTTCGGCCTCATCGGAGTCTACGGTGAACAAGTACAGATCAGGATTAATGATGTCTACATCGCCGGGACATTCCAGATCGCCAGCCGTCACCACACCCTCGCCCCTTACCTCTAGACGCAAATAGGCTGGCTCGGTATCGTTGGAGTGCATCTTCAGCCTGATTTGCTTCACGTTGAGGACCAACTGGGTCATGTCTTCTTTGACATGAGTAATGGTTGAGAACTCGTGGTACACATCGCTAACCCTGATGGATGTGACTGCCGCTCCAGACATAGACGAGAGGAGAACACGCCGCAAAGCATTACCAAGGGTTATACCATAGCCGTTTTCCATGGGGCCGATAACGAAACGCGCATAACCTCTTGAGCTCGTCTCACACTCGACCTTGGGCAAAACCATACTTGTCAAAGGACCGCCTTCCTGATTTACCATTAGCCTAACCCCCTCAGGTGGTCGGATGGTCGGGTGGTCGGATGGCCTCTTGGCTCTCAGACTACCTGACCAAGGACCACTCTAACGGCTGTAGTACTCGACCACCAACTGCTCATTCAAAGGCAAGTCTATCTCTTCCCGTGAAGGGAGATTCAAAATGCGCCCCGACATGCCGAGAGCGTCCAGGCTCATCCAGTCCGGCACAGCCTTGCGCCCTAGATCCTTTGCCCTATCACTGAAATACGCTAACCTCTTGCTCTGCTCGCGTACCGCTATCACGTCGCCTGGCTCTAACAGCATTGAGGGAATGTCGGCCCTCCGTCCATTACGGTTGAAGTGGCCATGGCACACCAATTGGCGAGCCTGCGCCCGCGAATCGGCGAGCCCAAGCCGATAGACGACATTATCCAGCCTGCTTTCCAGAATGATCAGCAAGTTGGAGCCAGTTAGACCCTTCCGTCTTTCGGCTTCTCTAAAATACCGTCGGAACTGTCTCTCCAATACGCCGTAAATGCGCCGCACCTTCTGCTTTTCCCGGAGCTGCACAGCGTATTCTGACTTGCGTCTGCGGCGGAACTGGCTCTCGCGACCATGCATGCCAGGAGCATAAGACCGCCTATCAAGAGCACATTTGGCGGTCAAACACCTTTCACCTTTTAGAAACAGCTTCTCTCCTTCTCGCCGACACTGTTTGCAAACCGGGCCGGTATTTCTGGCCATTATTACCTCCTCGTCACTACATCCTTCGCCTTTTGGGTGGGCGACAGCCATTGTGGGGAATGGGAGTAACATCGGTGATGGATCTCACCTTGAGACCCGTCGCTTGCAAAGCACGAATGGCCGCCTCTCGGCCAGGCCCAGGTCCCTTAACGAATACCTCTATCTCTCTCATGCCATTATCCATGGCCTGTTTGGCCGTTTGCTCAGCAGCCATGCGAGCTGCGTAAGGAGTACTCTTACGCGATCCCTTGAAGCCCACCGTGCCTGCGCTTCCCCAGGTAACGGTATTGCCCTCCCGATCCGTCATAGTAATGATCGTGTTGTTGAACGTGGCGTGAATGTGGGCTTGCCCCTGAGGGACGTTCTTACGCACACGGCGAGTCGTTCTTCTTCCTCTTCGTTGCGGCATCCTTCCTCCCTATTTCTTCCTCATCCCACGCCTCTTGCCGCGGCCAGGCACAGTCCTGCGTGGGCCACGCTTGGTACGGGCGTTGGTCTTGGTCCGCTGTCCGTGCACAGGCAAGTTGTAACGGTGGCGGAGTCCACGATAACAGCCGATTTCCTGCAGGCGCTTGATGTTCTGGCTAACCTCTCGCCGCAGATCGCCCTCAACCCTATAATCGGCGTTAATAGCCTCGCGCAAGCGGCTAATCTCGGCCTCAGCCAGGTCCTTGATCTGCGTATCGTTGTCAATTCCCGTCCGAGTCAGAATCTCCCGGCTGGTCGAGCGCCCGATGCCGAAGATGTAGGTCAAGCCGATCTCCACCCGTTTGTTGCGGGGTAAGTCAACTCCAGCGATTCGTGCCATCCTCTACCTCCCTCTATGTTATCCTTGCCGCTGCTTGTGTTTGGGGTTCTCACAGATCACGCGAAGCACACCTCTGCGTTTGACGATTTTGCACTTGGAACAGCGACGCTTGACTGATGCACCAACCTTCATCTCTAAAACCTCCAATCTAGACCTATAAGCGAGTCAATATCTCCTCTGATCGCCGAAGGTCTACCGACCGAAGCGAAGGGGCTCGGTCAAGAGACCTTCGCCTATCACATTAGCCTACAAGCGGGTTAATATCTCTGCCTCACCCTCGGTAACCGCTATGGTATGTTCAAAGTGAGCCGAGAGCTTCGCATCCTTGGTAACTACCGTCCAATCATCGGCCAGGACTCGCGTGCGCCAATCCCCCATGTTGACCATGGGCTCCAGCGCGAGAGTCATGCCTGCCTTCAAGAGAAGGCCCCGTTTGCACTGACCATAGTTAGGTATCTGAGGCTCCTCGTGCATCTGACGGCCGATACCGTGGCCAGTGTACTCCCGCACAACAGAATAACCCCTGCTCTCGGCATAGTCCTGGATGGCCCACGATACGTCGCCAGCGCGGTTCCCTGCTCGTGACTGCCCAATTCCCGCTGCCAGGGCACCAGCCGTCACTGCTAACAGCTTTCTGGCCGCCTGGGTGATTTCCCCCACCCCCACCGTCACGGCCGCGTCGCCGTGATAACCCTGGCAGATGGCTCCCACGTCGAAGCTGACGATATCGCCCTCCTCCAGATACCGCTTTTCGTTGGGAATGCCGTGTACTACTTCTTCGTTGATCGAGACACACACAGAGGCCGGAAAGCCACGATAACCTTTGAAAGAGGGAATTGCTTTTTGCTTGGTAATGATCTGGTAGGCCAACTCATCAAGCTCAGCGGTGTTGATGCCAGGTCTGAGCTTCTGCTGCAGGGCAGCCAACACCTCGGCCACGATGCGGCCGGCCTGGCGCATGCGTGCCAGCTCCGAGGGCGATTTCAGGATGATCACCTAATGAAGCCCTCGTAATGGCGCATCAGGAGCTGAGCCTCCAATTGCTTCATGGTGTCCAGCACCACGCCAACCACGATGAGCAAGCCAGAACTGGTGACGAGCATCATCCCGGGGTTCTCCACGATCCTGAGCACACCAACTATCCAGGGCAAGACAGCCACCAGGCCCAAGAACAGAGCACCCACCAGGGTGATGCGACGCATGACTCCGTTTAGATAATCGGCGGTACGCTTGCCAGGGCGGATGCCCGGAATGAACCCTCCCTGACGCTTCAGGTTCTCAGGGAGATTCTGCTGTTGGAAGACCATGTCAGTGTAGAAATAGGTGAAGCCAATGACCATCAGGAAGTACATTATGTAGTAGACATTGCCCTGCCCGCTGAACGTCTGGTAGATAACGTTAGCAATACTGGAGACTGTTTGATTTTGCGACGAGACGAGGTAAGACGCGACGACCCCAGGGAGCATCAGAAGAGACTGGGCAAAAATAAGCGGGATCATGCCTGCTGCATTGACTCGCAAAGGAACGTGAGTGCTTTGACCACCGGCGACCCGCAACCGGCCGCCCCGCATGGCCAGCACTCGCTTGCCGTATTGAACCGGAATGCGCCGTTGCCCCTCCTGCACAATGACGATAACTGCCACCGTAACAACCATGATGATGAGAAACGCTATCAGACCTCGCACGTCACCTACCAGCAAAGCACCCACCCGTTGTGGAATCTGGGCCACGATGCCGCCAAAGATGATAATGGAGAGGCCGTTGCCTATGCCCTGCTCTGTGATCAGTTCACCAAGCCAGATGGCGAACATAGTGCCCGCCGTCAGGGTGCATATAGTAGCCACTGTGGGCAAGAGCGTTTCCCCAGAAAGGCCGAAATTGGTGATAACGCCTTGGCCCTGCAAAATTGTGGACTGGGCATAGGCCTGCATCGCCGACAAAGGGATAGCCATGAAATAAGTGTAGCGATTTAGCTTGTTGCGTCCAGCCTCTCCCTCCTGAGCTAGCCTCTCTAATGCGGGTATGATGGGCTGCAAGAGCTGCATGACGATGGTCGCCGTGATGTAGGGGTAGACCCCCATAGCCATAACTGAGAAGCTGGACATGGCGCCGCCTGACATCAAATCCAGCAGACCCAAAAGCTGATTGGCATCAAACACCTGACGCAGAGCCACCGGATCCACATTGGGCACCGGGACGTGGGCAGCCAGGCGGTACACAACTAAGACAAGAAGGGTGATCAAGAGCCTGCGCCTCAGGTCAGGCAGCTTGAAAGCGTTACGAACAGCTTGTATCATCTATCCCTCCTATGATCCCAGCGCCGATGCACGGCGTTGAGCCTCGTCATCAACGTGATAGCACCTCTGCCGAACCGCCGGCGCCCAGGATCTTCTCTCGGGCGCTGGCCGAGAAACGATGGGCCTTGACGGTAAGGGGCCGGTCCAACTCGCCACTCCCCAGAATGACCACTGGCTCGCGTGGCGACTTGATGATGCCAGCCTCAGTCAAGGTAGTCGGACTAACTTCGTCTCCAGCCGCGAAATCGCCCAACCGGTCGAGGTTGACCGGAGTGTAGTACACCTTAAAGATGTTAGTAAAGCCTCGCTTGTGAGGCAAGCGCCGCACCAGCGGCAACTGGCCACCCTCGAAATACGGGCGCACCCCCCCGCCAGAGCGGGCATTCTGCCCCTTGGTGCCTCGGCCAGCGGTCTTGCCCTGGCCAGCAGCGATTCCGCGCCCCACTCGTTTCCTACTCTTTTTGGCTCCCTTAGCGGGACGCAACTCGTGTAACTTCATCCTCGCCCCCATAACAGTGATCAGTATTCAGTGATCAATGATCAGAATTCAGTTTCCTGCAACTAGCTCTTCGACCTCGACCAGGTGTCTCACCCTGTCAACCATCCCCCTGGTCACCGGGTCGTCCTTCCACTCCACCGTTTCCCCCAGCCGCTTGAAGCCCAGGGACTTGATGGTCGCCTTCTGCCGCTGGGAATAGCCAATGCTGCTTTTGACCCATTTGATACGCAGCATGGTCTTTTTCTTTTTCCTTCGGCCCTTGGCCTTCTCCTTGGTCTGCTTGTCAGCCACCGGTCCGCTCCCTCGCCCAGAAGGGCATCAACTCCGCTATAGGCTTACCCCGGAGTCTGGCTTCTTCTTCGATATCCTTTAACTGAGACAGACCCTCCATCGTAGCCCTGATCACGTTGAGGACGTTGGAGCTGCCCAGGGACTTGGTCAGGATATCGCGGATACCCGCCGCCTCCACCACTGCCCGCACTCCGCCGCCAGCGATGACCCCTGTGCCCGGCGAGGCTGGCTTCAAAAGAACCCTCGCCGCTCCAAACTGGGCCAGCACCTCGTGCGGAATAGTTGTGCCAAGCAAGGATACTTTCCTCATGTCCTTCCTGGCCCGCTCCGCTCCCTTGCGGATAGCATCGGGCACACCGCGAGCTTTGCCTACCCCAACGCCCACACTGCCCTGATTATCGCCTACCACGACAACGGCGCGGAAAGCGAAGCGCCGGCCACCTTTGATCACCTTGGCGGTGCGTGTGATGTGCACCACCCGCTCATCCAGCTCATCCTTCTCCTGGAAATCTCTCCTCGCCATCCATCCTCCTCATTCTTCTAGAACTCCAGCCCGGCCTCGCGCGAGCCCTCGGCCAGAGCCTTCACCCGCCCATGATACTTGTAACCGCCCCTATCGAAGACCACCAACTTCACACCCCGCGCCAGGGCTCGCTCGCCCAAAAGTTTGCCTACTGATTTGGCTTGCTCGGTCTTGGTCAGGCCATTCAGCGTCCCCCGCAGTTCAGGATCAAGAGTGGAAGCCGCCGCCAAGGTATGTCCCTGATCATCGTCAATGACTTGGGCATAAATGTGCTTCAAACTCCTGAATATATTCAAGCGGGGGCGGTCATTGGTACCTACCGCTTTCTTCCGCACCCGCCGATGTCGCCGCTGGCGTGCCAATTCGGTTTGCTTACTCATCGTTTTCTCGCCTCTCCTAAGAGTTTTAGCCCCCCACTGCCTTTCCTGCCTTGCCAGCTTTCTGGCGCACGTACTCATCCACATAGCGGATGCCCTTGCCTTTGTAAGGCTCAGGAGGGCGAACTCGTCTGACCCTGGCCGCCATCTCGCCGACCAGCTCCTTGTCAATCCCTGCGACGATGATGTTCTTGCCGCGACTTTCGGTGTCAAAGGTTATGCCCGAAGGCGGTGTCATCTCTACTTGATGAGAAAAGCCAACATGCAAGACGAGGTTATTGCCTCGTATCTCAGCACGGTAACCGACTCCGCGGACCTCCAGGTCTTTGCGGTATCCCTCAGTAACCCCGGTCACCATGTTTGCCAACAGGGCTCGCGTCAACCCATGTAGAGCCCGATGCTGCCGGTTGTCTGTGGGGCGAGTCACCACGATCTGGCCATCTTGGATAGATATCATCATATCTGGACTGAAAGAGCGGCTCAACTCGCCCTTGGGTCCCTTCACCGTTACGTGGCTGCTTTTTATGTCTACCTGCACACCTTTCGGAATGGGAACGGGCATACGACCTATGCGTGACACTGAAATACCTCCAAACTAGAAGTTACCAAATATGGCACAACACTTCGCCACCGACGCCAAGGCGGCGGGCTTTCTTGCCAGTCATAATCCCCCTGGACGTGGACAGGACGGCGATGCCCATGCCGCTGAGCACCCAGGGGATGTCCTTCTTACCCGTATAGACCCGACGCCCTGGCTTGCTGACCCGCTTCAAGCCCGTGATAACAGACCGCCTATCTTTTCTTTCCCCTGCGTACTTCAACCATATTCTGATCATAGGCTGGGGGCGGTCCCTAGTAACGTCGTAGTTTTCGATGAAGCCTTCATCCTTCAAGATTCCGGCGATAGCCAACTTCATCTTTGAGCCGGGAACGACCACGTAGCTGTGACCAGCCATGATGGCATTCCTGATGCGGGTCAACATGTCGGCGATGGGATCGGTCATGGTCATTAATCGGACTCCTATTCACTAATTCCAAGTAACAAGCTGAGCTTGTGCTCCGGCTCTCAACTTGATTTCACCAACTAGCTTTGACTACGCCGGGGATCTTGCCTTCCAGAGCAAGCTTGCGGAAACAGATACGACAGAGCTTAAAACGCCGGATGTAACCACGGGGACGGCCGCATCGTTGACAACGATTGCGCACCCGTACTTTATACTTTCTACGCGTCTCTCGTATCATCATGCACTTTTTAGCCACTATCCCTCCTGATTGGCAATGACTCGACTGAGGGTTTCGACTGAGCGTTCGCCCGAGCTTACGCCGAGGGCTCAGCCGAAGTCCTTGTCCAAGTCTGGCTCACTGTCTTGCGAAAGGCATCCCTAGCAATTGCAGCAAGTGCCGGCCCTCTTCGTCGGTCTTAGCTGTGGTGACGATGCTTATCTCCATGCCTCGCACTTTGTCAATGGAGTCGTAATCTATCTCCGGCCACACAAGTTGCTCCCGAAGGCCCAGGCTATAGTTGCCTCGGCCATCGAATGAGTCGGGGGAAATGCCACGGAAGTCCCGCCGGCGAGGCAGAGCAACATTGCACAAGCGATCCAGGAAATCGTACATCCGGTGGCCCCGCAAGGTGACCTTAACTCCGACCGGCATCCCCTCGCGCAGCTTGAAACCAGCGATGGACTTCTTGGCCCTGGTCACGATGGGCCGTTGGCCGGTTATGATGGTGATGTCCTGGACAGTGTGATCCAGAGCCTTGGCGTTCTGCAAAGCCTCGCCTACGCCCACGTTGACCACGATTTTTTCCAGGCGTGGCGACTCCATCACATTGCGATAGCCAAATTGCTTCATCAAAACAGGAACAACCTCGTTGTGATAACTATCTTTTAGCCTCGGCACAACTAACCCCCCAATAAACTAATCAATAATGACGTCGCACTTCCTGCAAACGCGCACCTTGACGCCATCCTCTAAACGTTGAAATGCGACCTTGGTCCGCTGATCACACTGGGGACAGACCAGCATTATGTTGGACAGATGAATGGGGGCCTCGAACTCGATAACGCCCGCTTGGGTCTGCATGCGGCCGCCGGTGGGCATGGGTCTTTGGTGCTTCTTGACCATTCTGACGCCCGAAACAACCACCCGATCCTTCTTGGGAATGAGCCGATGGACAGTGCCCCTCACCTCACGGTCGTTGCCGCTGATGACCTCCACCTTGTCACCCTTTCTTATCTTTCTCATCGTCTATCTCCTCACTACAATACCTCTGGGGCCAGGGAAACGATTTTCACGAACCCTTTATCGCGAAGCTCCCTACCGACGGGGCCAAAGATGCGCGTCCCTCTGGGATTCTGATGATCATCCAGTATGACGGCTGCGTTTTCGTCAAATCGAATATAAGAACCATCGGGGCGGCCGTACTCCTTGGCCGTGCGGACGATGACCGCCCGCACCACTTCACCCTTCTTGACTGAGCTCATGGGAGTGGCTTGTTTGACCGAAGCGACGATGACATCGCCTACCCCTCCATAGCGACGCGCTGAACCACCCAGCACCCTGATGCACAGAATCTCTTTGGCGCCCGTGTTGTCGGCTATCCGTAGCCTGGACTCCTGTTGAATCATCTCCCATTCTCTCCAATTCCGGATGATGGTCGGGGTGGGGACGCCCCCTCATACGCAGTGGTCACTATTAGTGCCCAGTCTCCATTATCTCTTCAACGACCCAACTCTTCCTGCGGCTCAAGGGTCTCGATTCGACGATACGCACTAAGTCGCCGATACGACATGCGTTCTTCTCATCGTGGGCCATGTACTTCTTGGTTCTCTTCAGTACCTTGCCGTAGAGACGATGACGTTTCAGCCTCTCGACCTCCACCGCCACGGTCTTGTTCATCTTATCACTGGTCACACGACCAGTCAACCGTTTACGCTGTCCCTTCATTAGTCCTGCCCCTCCCAAAGCTGGGCCAACTCCCTTTCGCGCAAGATGGTGTTCAGGCGAGCGATATCTCGCTTCACCTGGGTAAGGCGATTGGTGTCCTTCAGTTGCCTGGTTGACCATTGGAACCGCAAGTTGAAAAGCTCTTCATGTGCTTCGTCCAGCTTGAGCTGGACCTCCTCCGTTGCCATAGCTCGAATCTCACGCGCCTCCATCAGATCCCCCTATATCTCCAACCGAGTCACAAACTGGGTCTTGATAGGCAGCTTATACGAGGCCAAGCGCATGGCCTCTCGAGCCACGTCCTCATCAACGCCAGCCATCTCAAAAAGGATCCGGCCTGGCTTCACCACTGCCACCCAATGGTCCACAGCGCCCTTGCCTTTGCCCATCCGCGTTTCGGCAGGCTTCTTCGTGACAGGTTTATCGGGAAAGACCCTGATCCATACTTTGGCTCGGCGCTTGACGTGGCGCACGATTGCCCTTCGGGCAGCCTCGATCTGACGGCTGGTCATCCAGCAAGGCTCCAAAGCCTGAAGGCCATAGTCGCCAAAGGCCACCGTAGCCCCCCGTGAGGCCCGGCCCTTCATACGGCCACGCATCTGTTTGCGATACTTAACTCTCTTAGGCATTAACATGATGACTCACTCTCCACTGCCAATTCAAAGCGCGTTGCACCCTAAACCGTGCTCAACTGGCCGCTGCTTCCGCCACCTCAGGCAAGACCTCGCCTTTGTAGATCCAGACCTTGATGCCGATGCGGCCATAAGTGGTCATAGCTTCAGCAAAGCCATAATCAATATCGGCTCGTAGGGTACTGCGGGGCACCCGCCCCTCCATCACCCACTCTCGGCGGGCCATCTCAGCTCCGGTCAAGCGGCCACTACAACTGATCTTGATTCCCTCAGCACCCATGCGCACCGCCTGAGTTGCCGCTCTTTTCATCGCCCGGCTGTGGGAAATCCGGCGCTGCAACTGGGAAGCTATGTTCTCGGCCACGAGGAAGGCATCCAATTCAGGCCGCTCGACCTCCTGGACATCAATGCGAACCTTCTTATTTGATAATTCCTCCAAATGCTGCCGCAAGACCCTGACGTTCGCCCCCTTGCGTCCGATGATGATACCCGGCTTGGCCGTCCAAATGGTAAGGCTGACTCGCTTGGGGAAACGCTCGATTTCGATTTTGGAGATGCCAGCCTGCCCCATCTCATCACGTATCATTTGGCGGATATCCAGGTCCTCTTGCAAGAGATCGGCATACTCCTCTCCCGTAGCAAACCATCGCGCTTGCCAATCTTTGATTATCCCCAATCTGAAACCTAGAGGATGTACCTTACGCCCCAATTGATCCTCCCTTCAGTTGGTCGGGTGGTCGGTGGTCCTTCCATCCTCCAACCTCCAACTTCTAACCTCTAACTTCCATCTCCTCAAGGACAACAGTGATGTGAGACGAGCGCTTCAGGATAGGCTTGGCTCTCCCTCTGGCTCCAGCCTTCCACCGCTTGTGGGTAGGGCCGACGTCAGCGAATATCTGGGAGACGTATAGATCCTCCCTGGACAGCCCAAAGTTCTCCTCGGCATTGGCAATAGCCGACTTGATAAGCTTAGCCACCGGCTTAGCCGCTGCCTTGGGGGTGAACTTGAGGATGGCCAAAGCCTCGTCCACCGCCATGCCCCGCACCTGACCTATGACGAGACGCACCTTGCGCGGAGACATAGGCACATATTTGACGATTGCTCTAACTTCAAAAGTCGTGCTTTCCATTGCTATCTCTTCCTAACCTTGGTTCTCATCTCTCTATAGGCATGTCCTCGGTAGGTCCGAGTTGGAGCGAATTCCCCCAACTTGTGCCCCACCATGTTCTCAGTTATGTAGATAGGTACATGTCGTCTGCCATCGTGCACCGCGATGGTATGGCCAACCATCTGGGGGAAGACGGTCGAAGCTCGCGACCACGTCTTGATCACGCGCTTCTCGCCCTGTTTGTTCATGTTCTCGATTTTCTTGAGCAACTTGGGGCTCACATACGGCCCCTTCTTCAACGATCTCGCCATAACAAACCTCCGACTAAGGCAACAAGTTAACGAGTTAACGAGGCCCTCGTTACTCATTGCCTCGTTGCCTCATTACCTCATCTCCTCTTCTTGCTCCGCCGTCGCACTATCCACTTATTGGTGTCCTTACGCTTGCGCGTTTTCTTGCCCAGAGTG
This sequence comes from uncultured Anaerolineae bacterium, assembly GCA_964390805.1. Lineage (GTDB taxonomy): Bacteria > Chloroflexota > Anaerolineae > VGOG01 > VGOG01 > CAYMKL01. The sequence continues at coordinate 34,016 of CAYMKL010000070.1, forward strand.
GGCTTGCCCCAGGGAGATTTTGGCGAGGGCATGCCAATCGGGGACCGCCCTTCGCCCCCACCATGGGGATGAGCCTTCGGATCCATGGCCGAGCCCCGCACCGAAGGCCGCCAGCCCATCCAGCGCTTGCGCCCGGCCTTTCCCAGCCTGATGTTTCCGTGCTCAGTGTTACCTATCTGGCCGATGGTGGCCATGCACGCCTGGTGCACCAGTCGCACTTCCCCCGAAGGCAAGCGAACGTGGGCATACTTGCCCTCCTTGGCCAGAAGCTGGGCCGAGCAGCCAGCGGAGCGCACCAACTGCCCCCCCTTCCCCTGCTTCAACTCGATGTTGTGGATCAGAGTGCCTGCGGGGATGTTGGCGATGGGCAAGGCATTGCCCACACGAATGTCGGCCTCAGGTCCAGACATGAGGCTGTCACCCACTCGCAAGCCCAGGGGGGCTATGACATAGCGCTTCTCGCCATCGGCATAGACCAAGAGAGCAATGCGCGCCGTCCGATTCGGATCGTACTCAACGGAAGCCACCCGCGCGGGAATCCCTATCTTGTCTCGCTTGAAATCAATGATACGGTACCTTCGCTTGTGACCGCCGCCCCGGTGGCGGACGGTGATCTTGCCCCGCACGTTCCGCCCAGCCTTCTTGTACAAGGGGGCCAGAAGTGATTTCTCGGGTTCGGTTTTGGTTATCTCTTCGAAATCATAACCGCTCATTCCCCGCCGCCCTGGCGAGGTGGGTTTGTAAATCTTTACAGGCATAATCCCCTCAATCTCAAATATCGAAATACCGAAAAGGGCTCGACCGGAGACTTTCGCCCATCGCAGAAGGTCAGCACTACACTCCTTCGAAGAACTCGATGCGCTGGCCCGGCGCCAATTTGACCACCGCTTTCTTCCAGGCAGGCTTCTTGACTACTTGACGCCGTCCAAAACGCCCTCTCTTGGCTGGCATGTTCATGATGTTGACGGAGATAACGTCAACATCGAAGATCTTCTCCACAGCTTCCCGGACCTGGATCTTATTGGCCCGGCGATCCACTTCAAAAATATACTGGCTATAGTAGTCCAATAGTATGCCGCTCTTCTCTGTAGTAATAGGGCGTTTCAAAATCTCGTAGATGTTCATCGCACCTCATCCCCTGAATCAGTAATCAGTATTCAGTGTTCAGGTTCCCAATATGATCTCGATGACCTCTAAGGCTCCCAGGGGCATAAGCAAGTAGTCGTAGCCTAAAAGGTCGCGCACGTTCAAGTAGTGGGCACGCAGGGTTTTCACATTGGGCAGGTTATTAGCTGACTTTTCGACGTTGACGTTTTTCTCTGGCAAAAGGATCAAGGCACTGGAGTCCACGGCTAAAGCTTCTAAGATTGACGCCATTTCCCGCGTCTTAGGAGTAGGCATCTGTAGGTCGTCCAGGACAATGATCTGTCTTTCCTTAGCCTTAACAGAAAGGGCTGACTTATGCGCCAGACAGCGCATTTTGCGGGGCATTTTTTGGCGATAGCTGCGCGGGCGAGGCCCATGGGCTACGCCGCCACCTCGCCACTGAGGCTCCCGAGTGCTGCCGTGGCGAGCTCGCCCCGTCCCCTTTTGACGCCAGGGCTTGCGGCCGCCCCCGCTAACCTCTGCACGGGTCTTGGTCTTGTGGCTACCAAGACGGGCATTGGCCTGCTGGCGCACCAGGGCCTGATGCATCACCGGCACGTTGATGGGCACACCAAAGATATCTTTTCGCAGCTCGATCTCGCCGACGGTTTTCCCCGCCGTGTTGTATATGGGAACTAGCATGTTTGCAACCAACTCCGGTTTCTACCTCTTCTTTTTCGCCATGGTTGTCTTTCTCGCCTCTCTGATGAGCAACAGCCCATTCCTGGCTCCGGGCACGCTCCCCTTCACAGCTAAGAGGTTACGCTGAGGATCCACTAAGACCACCTGTAGATTCTGTGCAGAGATGCGCTGATTACCCATCCGGCCGGGCATACGTTTCCCTTTGAAAACGCGGCCAGGCGTACTGGTGGCGCCAATAGAGCCTGGAGACCGCTGACGGTTCGACTGGCCACGAGTTATAGGCCCACCCCCGAAGCCGTGCCGCTTCATCGCCCCGGCAAAGCCCCGGCCCTTGGATATGCCGACCACATCCACCACGTCACCGGCCTCAAAGACGCCGATGCCGATTTTCTGCCCTTCCTCGTACTCCTCGAGTTCGTCCTCGCTCATCCGGATCTCCCGGAGGTGGCGCAGGGGGGGCAGGTTGTTCCTTCGCAAATGACCCTTCTGAGGCTGGGTCAGGCGCTTGGGCTTGACCTCCTCGAAGCCCAATTGGACGGCCGTATACCCATCCTGCTTCGCTGTTTTCTTCTGGGTCACAAAACAGGGGCCTGCCTCGATAATAGTAACGGGAATCACCTCCCCGCTCTCATCGAAGACCTGAGTCATCCCGACTTTCTTACCTAAGATTCCTTTCATAAATCACTCTCTACGATAAAGGGACAAGTTAACGAGTAATGAGTTCAAAGAGGGCCTCGTTGCTTGTTGGGTACTGTACCTTAACACTGCGGATAAGTCGATGTAGACATATGGTGGCACA
>CAYMKL010000071.1:0-36123 GCA_964390805.1 uncultured Anaerolineae bacterium
GGGTTGGTGAAGGCGATGTCCACTGAGCCGTTGACCTCACCGTCGTCGTACTCGTCGGCCTTCCAGAGCATGCCGTCTGTGACCAGGTTGCCCATGTTGGACTCGGCGTTGTAGTCCCGCACCAGGTCAACGTTGCTATAGCCCACCACTTGCTCGACGAGCGGAGCTACTTGCTCAGCCCAGTAGGCCACCTCTGCCTCTACCTCAGGATCTGCCTCGAGCTCGTTGTTGATGGTGATCAACTCGTAGTCCTTGATGGTGAGCTCCTTGGTGTCGAAGTCAACGCTCACGTCGGCACGACCCAGCCAGCGACCATAGTAGCCAGCCTGGATGATGGCCGTGTCTCCCACCATCATCGGCTCGTACAACGGTTGGTGCTGGTGACCACCGATCATCAGATCCACTGGCTTTCCCGCATCTATCAACTCCTGAGCCACGGTCTGGAGGCCCTCGAACTCCCCGCTGTCCTCGGTACCCATGTGGGCCAAGACGATCAGCGCGTCGGCCTGCGCCATGACCTCGTCGTAGTAGTGCAGCACGGCATCGTGCAAGTGCTTGAACTCCAGCCCCTCGGTCGTGCCCTTGAGGGTCACCAGCGGCGTCTCATCGGTGTCCACACCGATGACGCCCAGGTCCACCCCACCTTTGCTCAGGATGACGTAGGGCTCACACCAGGTGGGATGCTCCCAATCGGTGCCCTCCAGCACGATGTTGGCCCCGATCCACGGGAAGTCCGACTGCTCCACGCGCTCGATGAGCACTTCTTGCCCTTTGTCGAACTCGTGGTTGCCGAAGGCGGCCACGTCGTAGCCCAGCATGTTGTAGACCTCAATGGCGCTCTCACCCATCATCAACTGCGATATGGGCGGCGCACCAAAGAAGATGTCTCCTGCATCCATCAGGAACACGTTGTCTTCACCAACTTCTTCCCTGATGTCGCCCAGCATGCTAGCCATGTAGGCTGAGCCACCACGGCCCTTGTAGTCGGTCTCCAGGTTGCCGTGGAAGTCGTTGGTGTGCAGGATGGTGAACTCTGCCGGCGCGACGTAGGTGTAGGTCTTGAAGAGAAGCGGCAGGTAGATCCTGGCTGTGACGTTGACGCTGTCTGCCTCCTCTACCTGGAGCAACTCCCCTTGCTCGAAGAAGCGGGCTGCCATGTCAACGTCGCCGCCCCCGACCGTTACCTCAACGGAGAAGCCGAACTCACCTCCCATGCCGGTGCCCAGGTGCTTGGCCCAGACGATGGAGCAAATCTCCTCAGCGTCGCTGAGAGCCACTTCCGCGAGGGCTTTCCAGCCGCCAGAGGCGTATAGCTCGGCCAGTTCCTCAGGCGAGAACTTGCAGGGCATAGGCGCCGCGCCACCGAAGGCGCTCTTGGGCACGTATTCGACCTTGTCGGTAAGGGGAATGACGACCAGGGCGTCCATCTTGGTGCCGATGTTTTGCTCGATGTCACAAGTATAGGCCAGCTCATCACCCGTCTCAGCACTGGTCGTATCAACATCGAAGGAGACGTCCAACTCCTTCTTGCTGTTCCAGATGCGAACCTTAGCCCAGGTGTGATCCTCTGCCTCCTCGACCAACTCCACGTGCCAGCCGTACTGCACGTCGTCGTCGCCGGGGTTACCCGTGCCACCCACGCCTGCCTCCCAGAAGCCCCACCAGCCGCCGGCCACGTACTGGATGTGATAGCCGGGGTAGTTGGGGCCACCGGCCACGCTATAGGCGCCCAGGGAGGGCATGGCCGCGCTGGCATCCCAGTCTACGGTGCACCAGTAGGTGCCATCGCCCTCGTCGCCCACGCCGGGGTAGTAGCCCATAGAGTCGTGGAAGCTGGAGGCAGCCGGACGGCCTTCAAACTCCAACGGCTCCGCGCTTTCGCTATAGGGGTCGGTGTAGGTGAAGTCCACTGTGTCCTGTAGAGTGAACGGCGCATCGCGCATCAGCCCACGGCTGGTCAGGTTGGTATGCTCAAGGCCCAGCCAGACTGGTTCTACGTCGGGATCTCGATAGGGATATGGGTGCGAGTCCAACACCAGCATGCGGCCCTTGGGACCGAATCCGTAGTCGTCTTCGAGATAGCCGTAGATCTCGTTGTCGGTGTAGAAGTTGTTGTTGTACCACACCAGCAGGCCAGTGTTGGCCGGGCCGAAGCGCCAGCGCTCGTCGCCTAGTGCGCTGTCGTAGCCGCCATTCTCACCCACGTTGCGCCACTGCAGGTAGAAGTTGTGGGTGAAGGCCATCGTGCCGTCGCTGCGCTGCCAGGGAGCCTCGTAGTCCCACTTGGCGTCGCCGCTTTCGGCATCGTCCTCGAAGAGGGTGCTGCCGTCCGCCGTGACTGCCACGTTGTCCACGAAGGCGCCGGTGTAGGTGCTGCCCCAGTCGGTCATGAACCAGAAGCGCAGGTAGATGCTCTGGCCGGCGTAGGCGCTCAGGTCGAAGGCCTGCACCTCAGGATCGGGCCAGTTCTCGTTGTAGCCGTAGAAGCCGCCTAATCCGGCCCCGCACAGATCGTCGGGGAACCCGTACAGCGGGGCGATCCAGCCAGGATCGTGCTCGCACTGGGTGTTCTCATTGGTGAGGGTATCCTCGACATTCCAGGTTTCGCCGTCTTCTGAGACCTGCACCCACAGGAAGTCCCACTCGTCCTCGATGTCGTAGACCAAGTCGAAGGCTAACGTGGCTCCGGCGTCGGGGATGGCGATGGGGTCAACAGTGGCCATCGTGGCGTTGGCCAGGTCTTTCTTGCCGCCCCACCAGTAGTAGTCACCCTGCCATACTGGCACCGCCAGTTCGAGCAGGCCATCGGGCAATACGATCTTGGCCCCACGGTAGACGTCTTCTCCACCGGGGAACTCACTGGCCTGGCCCAGAGTGACCTCGTAGACCTGGGCAGTATCGGTGGCAACGAACGGATCGAGCCAGCCCCAGTTGTCCAGGTGCCAGGGGTCCACCGCTGACGGCTCAAAGCCGATGGGATGGCCCGTCCAGTCGTCGGCCATAAGCGACCAGAAGCCGGTCGAGGTCTCTCCATTGCCATAGGCGTACAGGTCGTCGGCGCCCAGGTTGTGGCCGTACTCGTGGGCGAACACGCCGATGCCGCCGTTCTCCGGCATCATGATGTACGGGCCAGCGGAGATACCCGGTGCCACCTCGTAAAGCGTACCGCCGCTAGAGTGCGACCACACGGCGGCCTCGCCATAGTCGGTGCGGTTGAGCAGCGTGGAGCTGTCTTCCTCGCCGTAGCCGGAGTGGACGATCCACAGACGATCAATGATGCCATCGCCGTCCAGGTCGTAGTTGGCCCAGTCGAAGCCGGGGATGGTATCGCTGATGGCGTTGACCGCGTCCAGGGCATCCATCACCAGCGTTCTGGAGGTGCCAGCGCCGGGAATGGCGCCGCGACTGCCACCGCCGGACCGGGCGCCTGGGCACTCATCGGCATCGTACCACCAGGTAGAGTGAGGCACTTGCACCCAGCCGATGACGTCGCCGGCGATCTCGTAGGTCCCACCAGACATGTCCTGGTAGTAGTCCTTGACCGACTGGCCGGTGAAGTCCTCGAACACGGGCGTGCCGTCTTCCATGGCGAAGTCGAACACTACGCCCTGGCCGAACAAAAAGCCGTCGAACCACTCATTGCTGAAGTCCTCGGTCCAGATGCTGTCGGCCGAGCGGTCGTCCGGCGACACCACTCGCGGGATCTCGTTGTGCAGCGGCCCCGTGTAGGTGAACTCCGTGGTTTGGGTGATGATGTTGGAGCAATCGCCGATGAGAAGATTGCCGTCATCATCATACACGGCTTCGTCAGGATCGACCCTGCCGTACGGGTCCCAGGTGGAGACGCCCGCCTCCCAGGTGAACACGTCCGTGCCCGCGAACTCCACCAGGATGACCAGCACCCGATCATCAGCGGCCAGGGACAAGGCATTTGCCTCGGCGGCTTGGCCTGCCTCCAGCAACTCTTGCCGTTTTCGATTGCGCAGGTAGTCTTTGATGTTGGGCTGGTCAACGGCCTTGGGCCGACGAACGGAGGGCCCCCGAATCACATCCTCCGGCTGCTGCACCGTAACCTCCGCTTTCTCCCCTTCAGGGAACGGCGGGTTGGCCAGAGCCGGCGTGGCCATGGTCAGCACCATAAGCACTGCCACCACAACGGGCAATATAGTAGACAATCTTTTACGCATCTCTTTCTCCTTTTTTTCTTTCTAATTTTGATCTTCTTAGCTTATTGCCTGAGTGCTATTTGTTAACTAAGCTATCACCCCCCTCCGTGTAGGTTTGACCGATAGAGCTGAAAACAAAAAACGCCAGGACGAGCGAATACACGCCCATTGTGGCGCAGACAGGCATCCAGAGGAATAACCATTGGCAAGAGTTGAGCTTTCATGCTGGTGTGGATAGAATAGCGAGGATAGCTGGCGGCCTTGGGTCCCCAACGTTGTGGACCTCCTCGAGCTTTTTGATGGCCACTTAATTATACTAAACAAGCAGAAATTTGTCAATTGACCTTGAAAGCCCACGCGAATCTCGGTATCGGGGCATTTGTGTTTTCAGGGAGTTATGTGATATAATATGAGCCAGTGATCAGTAATCTGTGATCAGTAACCAGTGATCAGTTTAGGAAAGACTGGTCACTGATTACTGATAACTGGCGAGTGGATTATGGCTAGGCAAAGACGAACCAGGAGATCTACCAGGAAAAAGAAAAAAGGCCCCCGCATAAATCTCTCTGGGTTGTTGCGAGCGGACAGAGTGGGTATAGCCTTGTTGGCTCTGGCGCTGCTGACTCTGCTCAGCCTGCTCACCCTAAGCCGAGGCACCCTCACTGAGGGGTGGCTACGCCTCTTGCGACTGGCCTTCGGCTGGGGCGCGTATCTCACCCCTATCATGTTCGGGGCTGCAGGGCTCTGGCTGCTCCTGAAGGGATCGGACCGCGAGCCGCAAGTGGCCTGGGAAAAAGTCGTGGGGGCGGCCCTGCTTTTCGCTCTGGGCCTGGCCCTGACCCATTCGCTTTCCTCCCTTCGACAGGACTTCGGCGCTCAGGGCAGCGCAGCCGAGGATCCACAAGCCCTGGCTGCTCGGGGAGGCGGCGGGGGCTACCTGGGCTGGCTGGTAAGCCAGGCTTTGGCTTCGAGCTTTGGCGATCTAGGAGCTTACATCGCCATCCTGGCCTTGGCCTTCATAGCCATCATCATGCTCTCCGGCCTTTCCGCTGCCGAGATAGGTCGAACTCTGAGAGAAAAGTGGGTCGGGCTTCGCTATCTCGGCCAGAGTAGCCTTTCTCGCCTCCGAGACTGGCGCAAAGCAAGGCCCTCAATTACTCCCTCGTCTGAGTCTGCGACAGGGGCATCCCGTCCCTCCCGTCCAGCACGAAGCCCCATCTTGCCCCGCATCATTGGCGGTGATCAAGAGTGGCGACTGCCCCCTGTGGCCGAAATCCTGGAAGAGAGCCTGGATCAGGAAATCAGTCAGGCAGAGATTCGCAAGCGAGTTAAGATCATTGAGGAGACCCTGGTCAGCCTGGGCGTGCCAGCCAAGGTGGTCGAGGTCAACCAGGGGCCGGTGATCACCCAGTTCGGCCTCGAACCGGGCTTCATAGATGGGCGCGCGGGGAAGCGCATGAAGGTCAAGGTGTCGAAGATCAGCGCCCTGGCCGACGATCTGGCCCTGGCTCTGGCCGCTTCGCCTGTCCGCGTCGTGGCCCCTGTGCCTGGCCGCTCCATCGTAGGCATCGAGGTGCCCAATGCCGAATTGACCCTGGTGGCTTTGCGTGGGGTGATGGAGTCAGAAACTTTCAGGAAGCTGAATTCCAGGTTAGCCATCGCCCTGGGCCGCGACGTATCTGGCGAGCCGGTGGTGGCTGATCTAAAGGCCATGCCCCACCTATTGATCGCAGGGGCAACGGGCTCAGGCAAGTCCGTTTGCATCAACTCCATTATCGCCAGCCTGCTGTTCAATAACACCCCCGATGACCTGAAGCTACTGATGATAGATCCCAAGCGAGTGGAACTGACCAACTTCAATGGCATTCCTCACCTCATAGTGCCCGTGATAGTGGAGATGGAGCGGGTCGTAGGCTCCCTGCAATGGGTCACGCGGCAGATGGATCAGCGCTACAAGAAGCTGGCCAAAGCCGAAGTGCGCAACATCGAGGAGTATAACAAACGAGCCGGCGCCCGGGGGGAGAGTCGGTTACCCTACTTGGTGGTTTTTGTGGACGAGCTGGCCGACCTGATGATGTTAGCCCACGACGAAGTAGAGCGGCACATCTGCCGCATCGCCCAGATGTCTCGAGCCACGGGTATCCACCTGGTCATCGCCACCCAGAGGCCCTCTGTGGACGTGGTCACGGGACTCATTAAGGCCAACTTCCCGGCTCGCATCTCCTTCGCCGTTACCAGCCAGGTAGACTCGCGGGTGATTCTGGACATGGTGGGGGCAGAGAGGCTGCTGGGACGGGGAGACATGCTCTACATGGCTTCGGACTCCAGCCAGTTGGTGAGGCTGCAAGGTTGCTTTGTCTCCGATAAGGAACTGGAGCGGCTGGTACGTTATTGGAGGGGAACGGAGGTAGGCCCGAGCATCCCCGCCAGCTTCTACAGAGTGGAACAGATGACCCAGCAACCGCTCTGGGAGGAGATGAGGGCCAAAGAGAAGGAGGCCAGCCGCAGAGATGATCTCCTGGAAGAAGCCATCGCGGTGGTACGTAAGCACAACAAGGCTTCCATCTCCCTCTTGCAGCGGAGGCTACGCATTGGCTACTCGCGGGCCGCTCGCCTGATAGACCTGCTGGAGGAACAGGGCCTCGTCGGGCCAGACCGAGGAGCCGGACGCTCGCGGGAGGTGTTGAGCGAAGAAAACGAAACTGAGGAGTGAAATTGGATTTGCTTATCCTGACTAAATAGGATATAATCATCAACAAAAATGGAGAGTGCTTATGCCCCCAGTGCTAGAACTACGCGGCATCACCAAAGCTTTCCCCGGCGTGTTGGCCAACGATCGCATTGACCTGACGCTGGAGCAGGGGGAAATCCACGCCCTGTTAGGCGAAAACGGGGCGGGGAAGACCACCCTGATGAATATCCTGTACGGTCTCTACACCCCGGACGAAGGCCAGATCATGCTCAACGGTCAAGAGGTAGAAATTCGCGACCCCTCCGACGCCATTGATCAAGGCATCGGCATGGTGCATCAGCACTTCATGCTGGTCCCCGTCATGACCGTCACCGAGAACGTCATGCTGGGTGTGGAATCCACCCGCAACGGCATCTTCCTCGATCAGGCCCAGGTGGATCAGCGCATCCGCGAGATCTCCCAGCAGCATGGTCTGGAGGTGGATACCGAGGCCTACATCAAAGACATCCCCGTCGGCGTGCAGCAGCGGGTGGAGATCATCAAGGTGCTGTACCGCGAGGCCGACATCCTCATCATGGACGAGCCCACCGCCGTGCTCACTCCTCAGGAAGTGGAAGACCTCATAGAAGTATTGCGTTCCCTGTCCGATCAAGGCAAGTCCATCATTTTCATAACCCACAAACTGAAAGAGGTCATGGCCCTGGCCGACCGCATCACGGTGCTGCGGAACGGGCGGGTGGTGGGCACCACCACACCAGATGAGACCACTGAGTTGAAACTGGCGGCGATGATGGTGGGGCGCGAGGTGGACCTGGTGGTGCGCAAGAAGCCGTCCTCTCCCGGTGATGTGGTGCTGGAGGTAAAAGACTTGCAAGCGCGGGACGAGCGTCAGAACATGACGGTGAACGGGATAACCTTCGAGGTTAGAGAGGGAGAGGTGCTGGGAATCGCCGGGGTGCAGGGCAATGGGCAGACGGAGTTGGTCTACGCCCTTACCGGATTGCAATCAATTGTTGGTGGGGAGATGCGTATTCTGGGCGAGACCCTGGCTCGTACCACCCCCCGGAAGATCCTGGAGAGAGGGGTCGCCCACGTGCCAGAGGATCGGCAGCGGCACGGCCTGATTCTCAGCTTCCCAGTCCACGACAACCTGGTGTTGTGCTCGTACTATCTGCCACCCTTCGCCAAAGGCATAGGCACCCAGGAAGAGTCGGTCATCGCCACTGCCACGAAACTGGTTGATGAGTTTGACGTGCGTACTCCCAACGTGTTCGTGCCCGCATCCAATCTATCCGGTGGCAATCAGCAAAAGGTCATCGTGGCGCGGGAATTCTCCCGTCCCATCAAGCTGCTCATCGCTTCCCAGCCCACGAGGGGTCTGGACGTGGGCTCCATCGAATACATCCACGGCCGCATTATTGAGAAGCGGGATGAGGGAACAGCCGTACTGCTGGTCTCTCCGGAGCTGGACGAGATCATCGCCCTGTCCGACCGCATCGCGGTGATTTACAAAGGGCAAATCATGGACATCGTGCCGGCGCCAGGGGTCAACAAGGAGTATCTGGGCCTGCTGATGGCCGGGGTCAAGCCGGAAGAGGCTATGGAGGTAGCCCCGCCCGTCGTAGAGGAAGAGGCGGTCGAGGTTGAGCGCGTCTTTTAGGAAAGGAGTGAGCCTTGGACAAATCGAACAGCGAGCAAAAAGTGGAACAAGAAGCTGCTGAGGCCTCGGTGGGCTCTCCGGCTTGGCAAAGCATCTTGAGGACAGTGCTGGTTCCGGCCTTGGCTGTGTTCACCGGGCTGGTTATCGGGGCCATCGTCATCGTCATCACCGATGCCGCGGTGGTAGCCGCCTATCGCAACTTCCTGAGCGCGCCAAGAGCAGCTCTTTCGGCCACCTGGACGTCCATTTCAACTGCGTACGGAGCGCTCTTCCAGGGCTCCATCGGCAGTCCGTCGGAGATCTACCAGGGCATACAAGCCTATCTGGCGAATGGAGACTCGAAGCTTCTGATGCAATCTCTCTGGCCCATCACCGAGAGCCTGGTTGCTTCGACGCCCTACATTCTCAGCGGCCTGGCCGTGGCTCTGGGGTTCCGCTGCGGCCTGTTCAACATCGGCGTCGAAGGGCAGTTCTTCATCGGAGCACTGTGCTCGGCCTGGGCTGGCTACACCTTCACCAACCTGCCCTGGTTTATTCACCTACCCCTGGCTCTGCTGGCCGGGGCAGTGGGAGGAGCTTTCTGGGGAGCCATCCCTGGCTATCTCAAAGCCATCACCGGAGCCCATGAGGTGGTCAATACCATCATGATGAACTGGATCGCCTTCCGCTTCAGCGATTGGCTACTCAATGGTCCCATGAAAGCTCCTGGCTATCGCCCCCTCACACCCCAGATCGAGGCGACTGCAGAGCTGCCCCGCCTATTTCCTTCCCCCATACGCTTCCACTTTGGCTTCTTCGTAGCTCTGGCGGTGGCGGCCGTGGTGTACTGGCTGCTGTTCAAGACCACCATCGGCTTCGAGATCCGCGCCGTGGGGGCCAACCCCGATGCAGCCCGCTATGCCGGCATCAACATTACTTGGAACTTCGTGCTGGCCATGATCCTCAGTGGCGCGCTGGCGGGGCTGGCCGGATCTACCCAGGTGCTGGGAACGGATCACTGGGTGGGGCAGGGGTTCTCGGCGGGCTACGGCTTCGATGCCATTGCCCTGGCCTTGCTGGGAAGAAGTCACCCGCTGGGGGTTGTCATGGCCGCCTTGCTGTTTGGCACTCTGCGCAGCGGCGCCACCCGCATGCAATCCATGGCTGGCATACCTATTGACATCATCTCCATCATCCAGGGGCTGATCATCATCTTCGTGGCCGCTCCGGCCATCATCCGCTGGCTCTATCGAATCCGTATGCCCCGGGCCGAGGAGATCGTACTTACACGAGGATGGGGGAGTTAGGGATAAGGGAGGTTATACATGGCAGTAACTACTGTTCGACCACAAACGAGAGCCATCTCCATGGACCGCAGCAGGTGGATGGGCGTTCTGTTCCTGGCCATCGGCCTGGCCATTTTTCTACTGTTCGGGAGGTCTCTGGAGCCCGGTGTGGAGGCTAAATTCGGGCTCAATCCTGGCTATGCTTCTCAGGCCATCAAGATCCCGGATTTGGTTCTCCCGGTGCAGCCCACTATCTACGTACTGGCCCTCCTTACCCTGATCCTGGGCGGATGGCAACTGGTGCGCGGCTTTCGCTCTACCGATGCGGTGTTGGGGGTGGTGGCTGTCTTCTTCATCGTCGCTTTCCTGACCTGGGCCGCCCGGGGTAAGTCCTTCAACCTGGTGGGCATGCTGGCCAGTTCGTTGGTCCGGGCCACACCTATCGCCCTGGCTGCCCTATGCGGTGTCATTTCTGAACGGTGTGCCGTGGTCAACATCGGCATCGAAGGCATCATGCTGTCTTCGGCTCTGACGGCCGTGGTGGCCGGCACCATATCCGGTAGCCTGTACGTCGGGCTCCTGGTGGCCATGCTCACCGGCGCCATCCTGGCCGCTGTCCACGCTGCGCTCTCCATTTCCTTCAAGGTGGACCAGATCGTCAGTGGCACGGCCATCAACATCTTCGCTGCGGGGGCCACCAGTTTCATTTCCGCTCGCTTCCTGGAGAAGAACATTGATGGGTTAAACAACTCCGGCACCTTCCCCATCATCCCCATCCCGCTGCTGTCGAAGATCCCCCTCTTGGGCCCCATCTTCTTCGAGAACGGCCTCATCGTCTACCTGGCGATCATCCTGGCTGTGATCATCCACATCGTGCTGTTCTACACGCCGTGGGGTCTGCGCACCCGCGCCGTGGGTGAGCATCCTCGGGCCGCCGACACGCTGGGCGTCAACGTCTACCTGGTGCGCTACGTCAACGTCATCCTGAGTGGGATGGTGGCCGGCATCGGTGGGGCCTACTTCACCATCGGCTCGGTGGGCCGCTTCGATGAGATCATGACCGCAGGCAAGGGCTTCATCGGCCTGGCGGCGATGATCTTTGGCAAGTGGAACCCCTTTGGAGCTTTCGCTTCCTCGCTCATCTTCGGGTTCGCCGATTCTTTGCAGATCAAGTTGCAGATCCTGCGCGTGCCCATCCCCTCTGAGTTCCTGTTGATGGCTCCCTACATCGTGACCATGGTCGTGCTGGCCGGCGTCGTCGGTCGGGCCATCCCGCCGGCGGCTGATGGACTGCCGTATGAGAAGCAATAGGGCTTGGAAATTGGAGGTTGGAGGTTGGAGTGCGGACGCAAGTCCGCGTTGGAGGGCGTATTGATGAGTACAACTGCATCTGGCAGCGTGGTGGCAGAAGCTATCCAGCCATCAAAACTGATGATTGAAGTGGCACAGTTGTGGCCGCCTCGGGGGCAGTGGACGGAGGCAGACTATTTTGCCCTGCCAGACACAAACCATTTCATCGAGCTGTCGGAAGGAGAATTGGTCATGCCACCGCATCCAACCCATACCCATCAGCAGATAGTGGGAAAACTATACCGCGCTATGTATGATTTCGTGACTGAGTGTGATTTGGGCACCGTACAGTTCGGGCCACTACCAGTGCGCCTCTGGCCGGGCAAGATTCGTGAGCCGGATATCCTCTTCGTGGCCAGGGAACACAGCGACCGCATTGGTGAGCAGGCCTATGGCCCGCCGGATCTGGTGGTGGAGGTGCTCTCTCCCAGCACCCGGCGCACCGATCGCCTGGAGAAGACAGTGGAGTACGCGCGAGCCGGAGTGAGCGAATATTGGATCGTGGATCCCCATCGTCGGGCGGTGGAGGTGTTCATACTCCGAGAAGGGGCTTATGAGCTGTTGGGTAAGTGGAGTGAAGGCAAAGAAGCTCGTTCGGAGGTCTTGGATGGCTTCAGGGTCGCCGTGGATGAGGTGCTAGGTAGCAAGTAGGCAAGTGCCGCCTGCAAACTCTCAAGTGATATATGGATCGTCTCCCTACAGAGCCCGCCGAAGTGCGGGCAATTTTCGAATAGGTTATGCCGTGTATGACAAACGCAACAAGTATGATAAAAGGGATTGCCTTGAAATAGGCCAGAGGGCAGAAGACGTTTTTGCCAGAATCGCTATCCAAAAAGGTTGGAAGGTAACGGCGGCCTCAAACTACGCCAACATCAATGATCATTGGGACCTGCTGATCAAGAGAGGGACAGAAGGATACAAAGTTGACGTGAAGGGCATGAAACGGTTAAGTCGCCGTGACTCCAATGTCCAAGACGAGTGGATATGGATAGAGCTACATGGCGTGAGAGAGCATGACCGTGGATGGCTATACGACGGAAAAGCGGAGTTGATGGCTTTTGAAACGAAGGGTTCATTTGCTATTGTGAAGCGTGATGACCTGATCAAATTGGTCGAGCAGGTAGTTGACCTGAACACAACTGTACATTCAGCAAGAGCTGCAAGGTACAAGGTTTATAGCAGACCAGGACGACCAGACAGAATAACCATGATTGAGACGGAAAAACTAAAGTCCATTGAATGGGATGAATGGCCCAAATCCTAGGGGGTAACCGTCCACCTGCTCCCGCTGGACTAGGGTCCAGCGGCCTCGGCAGCCCGTTGTGACCCTGACCAGGCAGGCCCAGCGGTTTTCGACACTCGACTGCGCACTCGGAGCAGTGGACCAGGGTCCACTGCGAGCACAAGGTGAACAGACAGGGGAATAGCCTGATGGAGTCTCCAAAAAACGACAATCTCTACTTTCGGGCAGATTCGGTGTATATCTACCACGATGATTTTTTGACCACCGAATGGGTAGAAGAAAACAGCATTGATTTGATCGTAACCTCTCCCCCTTATAACGTGGACATTAAGTACGGCTCTTATGACGATGACATCTCCTATGAGGGTTATCTGGAGTTTACCAGGGAGTGGCTTGCCAGGTGTCTGGAGCTGGCAAAAGACGATGGGAGGTTTTGTCTCAACATACCGTTGGACAAGAACAAAGGCGGGCAGCAGAGCGTGTGCGCCGACATCACCACCATTGCCAAACAGGTTGGTTGGAAGTACCACTCCACCATCATCTGGAATGAGCAGAACATCTCCAGGCGAACAGCGTGGGGCTCCTGGCTCAGCGCATCCGCCCCTTACGTAATAGCTCCAGTTGAAGTGATCGTTATCCTTTACAAGAAACAATGGAAAAAGATGGGTGGCAGCAGAGAATCCGATATCACCAGGGAAGAGTTCATGGAGTGGACCAACGGGGTGTGGAACTTCAGCGGGGAGAGCAAGAAGAGAGTAGGACACCCGGCGCCGTTTCCTGTAGAACTGCCAAGAAGGTGCATTAAGCTGTTTACTTTTGTGGGGAATACGGTGCTCGATCCTTTTCTTGGGAGTGGATCAACCCTTGTTGCCTGCGCTGAGACAAACAGGAAAGGAATCGGGGTTGAGATTGATGACAATTATTGCGAAATAGCGAAGCAGAGACTGATTGCTGAAGAGCGAAGACTTCTCTAGAAGCAGTAGAGAGCAGAACCAACCTGCTGGAGGTCGCCGATGGCCCTGAGCAGTACATGGAATCGTTTGGTTGCAGGGCTCTCATGCTTGATCCTAATAGCCTGCACTGCGCACGCTACGCCAGCGCCCCGTCCCCCCACGCCCACTACTGCCCCCGTCTTGCCCACAGCAATCCCTACACCGTCACCATCTCCCCTCACAATGGCTGGCGCCACCGTCACCACTGTCGCCGGCAAGTGCCACCCGTTGGCCCGTGACTACACCGACGGTTTCAGGGACGAAGCCCGCTTCCGCAAGCCCTGCGGGCTGGGCGTAGATGCCGAAGGGAATCTACTCGTCGCTGATTGCTTCAACCACTGCATCCGTAGGGTGAGCCTTGAGGGCATGGTCACCACCGTGGCTGGTGTCTGTGGAGACCGGGCCGACTACCTGGATGGGCCGGCTGCGCAGGCACGCTTCTTCTGGCCCACTCACGCCATTGCGGACACCGCCGGGAACATCTACGTCGCCGACTCCTGGAACAATCGCATTCGGGTCATCACTCCTGACGGCATGGTGAGCACTCTGGCGGGCAGTGTCGTCGGCTATCGAGATGGGCCGGGCCACCTGGCGAGGTTTGGGAGGCCCAACGGTCTGGTGCTGGACGGGGAGGGCAACATCCTGGTCGCGGACCTGGACAACAACTGTATCCGCAAGATTGATCCCGATGGGATGGTCACCACGTTGGCTGGCGGCGAAGAGCGGGCCTATGCCGATGGCCAGGCACTGCAAGCCAGATTCGGCGCACCCAATTCCCTGGCCTTCGATAGCGTCGGCAATCTCTACGTGGCCGAAGCTTTCTACGGGCACAACCTGCCGGGCTGGCCCAGGGTGCGCAAGATCGCGCCCGATGGCGGAGTCAGCACCGTGGCGGGCAACGGCCAGCGCGGCTATGCAGACGGCCCGGCAAGCCAGGCTCAATTCGATTTCCCTGGGGGGCCATCCATAGACCGCGACGGCAGCATCTACCTGGCCGACGACTTCAACCACTGCATCCGCGTGATCCGTCCAGATGGGCAGGTGATCACCCTGGCTGGCACAGGGGAACCGGGCTACAGAGATGGCCCAGTCCAGGTAGCGCAGTTCGATCATCCCGTATGGACGGTCATTGGGCTCGACGGCGCCATCTACGTGGCCGACTCAGGTAACAACTGCATCCGTAAGATTACCCTGCCATAGTGAAAGTAGCTCGATGGCTCTGGACAGTGAGTTTCAACAAGAGCGCGACAATCAACTTTCGCCCGGCTAGACATCCTTCAGCAGGCGAAGTAGTTGAGCATCCCTACATCAAGCGACAGGCAAACGTGCTGAGCTATGAGGACGTATCTGTTACTGCTGACGAGATGCAAATGCAGCTACGCTATGTGTAGCCAGCAAGTGTTCCGAGCCAATGGTTTGTCGGGTCAAGAAACTGACGAGTTCCCAGTGAGGCTGTGCGGTGCTACCGCACAGCGTTCTTCTTCTTGGCCCTTAAGGTAACTGCCGCACCAGCGGCCCGTGTGGAAGAATGAAAGAGGATCCGTTGACGCGAGGTTCGAAGCGCAATCTTTACGTTATCTGGGCGGCGGAACTGATGGCTATCGCTGGCTTCACCGTGGTCATCCCCTTCCTCCCCTACTATGTGCAGGAGTTGGGGGTGACCGACCCCGAACAGGTGGCCATCTGGTCGGGGCTGGTGTTCACTGGCCACGGCGTCACCATGGCCATCCTTGCCCCCATCTGGGGCTCCCTGGCCGACCGCTACGGGCGCAAGCTGATGGTGCAGCGAGCGATGTTCGGCGGGGCGGTGGTGCTCGGCGCTATGGGATTTGCGAGCAACGTGCAGCAATTGGCGATCCTGCGGACCATACAGGGAGGACTGACAGGCACCATACCGGCTGCAACCACCCTGATAGCCAGCTCAGTGCCCCGCGAGAAGTCCGGCTATGCGTTGGGGCTGTTGCAGATGGCAATCTATGTGGGAGCTTCGGCCGGGCCATTATTAGGCGGTTTGGTAGCAGACACCCTGGGCTATCGGGCAGCCTTCTGGGTAACGGCCTCCTTGCTCTTCACAGCCGGCGTGAGTGTGTTCTTCCTGGTAGAGGAGCGAGTCAAACCCTCCCAGCCGGAAAAGGATTCGCCGGCCGAGGGTTTCTGGAGGGGGTTGGCTTTGGTGCTGCAATCGCGGGCACTGTTGGTCATATTCGGCATCCGGCTGATAACACGTTTGGGATTGAGGATGATGGGCCCGATGTTGCCGCTTTTCGTTCAGTCCCTGATGCTGGATGGAGAACGGGTAGCTTCTGTCACAGGGCTGATCTCCGGTGTAGGAGCGGCCACCAGTGCCCTGGGGGCGGTGGCCCTGGGGCAACTGGGCGATCGCGTCGGGTATTGGCGTGTGATGGTGGCTTGTACGCTAGGGGCTGCAGCACTGCATGTCCCCCAGTTCTTTGTCAGCACGCCTACCCAGTTGTTGATCCTGCAAGCTGCAGCGGGATTAGTACTGGGGGGCATCGTGGCCTCCGTAAGCGCTACCCTGGCCAACCTGGCGCCAAAGGGTCGGCAGGGGGTAGTTTACGGCGTGGACACCAGCGCTACTTCGGTAGCCAGAGCGGTAGCTCCAATGGCTGGCGCAGCTATTGCTACAGGCCTGGGTCTCCGCTTCATCTTCCTCTGCACGGCGGGGATATTTGCTCTGGCCGCTTTGGGGATGATGGGGCTATCAATGAGGACAAAGCAGGAGCACCGCAATGTCGTCTGAGGACAAAGCCATCACCCTCGGCCATCCTAGCTACGTCTGGCGCTTTGGGCAGGACCGGAGATTGGCCCTGATCCGCAGGTACGCACCACTGGAGGACAAGCGCATCCTGGACGTGGGCTGCGGCCTGGGGACGTACGTGAAAAAGATGCGGGATTTCAGCGAGCAGGTCTACGGCGTGGACGTAGACCCGCAGAAGGTGGCAGAGGCGAGCCAGACGCTGCCCAACATCCAACTCGCTCCAGCAGAGAAGCTGCCCTTTCCCGACGGCTTCTTCGACGTGGTGCTCTTGCACGAGGTCATCGAGCACGTTGAGGACGATCGCCAGGCCATCCGCGAGGCCCATCGGGTGATTAAGGCGGGAGGACGCATCGTCATCTTCGCGCCCAATCGCCTCTATCCCCTGGAGACCCACGGCATCTTCTGGCGAGGCAAGTACCGCTTTGGTAACGTACCGCTGGTCAACTACCTGCCGGGTTTCCTGCGGCAGCGTCTTTGCCCCCACGTACGGACTTACACGAGAGGCGACATTCGACGATTGTTCGGGGGCCTGGACGTGGAGGTCATTGTTCACATTCAAATCTACCCTGGCTACGATAAGATCGCCGCCCGCCATCCACGGGTGGGAGGCTTTTTGCGTCGGGTCACTTATGTCTTGGAAAAGACGCCGCTGCGGGCTTTTGGGCTGTCGCACTTCGTGGTGGTGGAGAAGTGACAACGGACTGTGGGATTTATCGGACACGATCAACTACGATGGCCGACGGTCTCCGACCGAGTCCCCGAAGCAGCCCTACCTGGGCACCAACTCCACCACAGTCGCGCCCTCCCCGCCCTCGTGTCGGTCTCCGGGCCGGTGAGAAGCTACCAGAGGATGGCTTGCTACAAAGTCGCGCACGGCGCGACGGAGCGCCCCCGTTCCTTTGCCGTGGACGATGCGCGCCTGGGGCAGCCCCGACAAGTACGCATCGTTCAGGTACTTGTCCAGGCGAGGCAACACCTCCTCCGTCGTCTGCCCCCGCAGGTTCAACTCCAGACCGGGGGAGGAGACCCTGGGGATGCTCACCGCTCGCTCCCTGACTTCAGGTTGAGCGGCTCTCCCTCGCAACTCTAAGTCCGTCACATCGGCCCTGATGCGGAAAGAGCCCACCTGCACCTCGGCCTCATCGCCTGCGAGTTCCGTGATCTCGCCAGTGGCCTCCAGACCCGCCACCCAGACGGTGTCGCCCAGGCTTAGCTTCTCCTGGGGCATAAAGCGCGGCTGAACGATGGGCGCGACAGGTTCGGGCTCCAACGATGCTAATCTGTCCTCGGCCTGGGCCACCCACTCCTGGCTGATGGCAGCCATCCCCGACCCAGCCCTGATTTTCCTCAGCTCGGTTCGCACTTCCTCGAGTTTCTGCTGAGCCTCCTCGCGAGCGGCGGTGAGTATCTCGCGCCTTGTTTTCTCAATGTCGGTCAACTCCTGACGCAACTCTCTTTCCAGTGCCTCCACCCGGCGTCGAGCGGCCACTGCTGCCTCCTGAGAGGCCAGGGCCTCCTGGTGAGTCTGCCTGATCTCGGCCAGCAAACCCTCCGTTTCCAGGCTCTCAGGTGAGACCAGGCTCTCGGCTTCGCTCACAATGTCCGGCGAGAGACCCAAACGTCTGGCGATGGCGAAAGCGTTGCTGCGGCCAGGCAAGCCGATGCTCAACTCATAAGTGGGGGAGAGGGTCTCCAGGTCGAACTCCACGCAGGCGTTTTCCACCCCCGGCGTGGTGTGGGCGTAGAACTTCAGCTCGGGATAGTGGGTGGAGATAAAACTGGTGATCCTCCGTCGCAGGAAGTGAGAAAGCAGGGCCATCGCTATTGCTGAACCTTCGCCTGGGTCTGTGCCGGCTCCCAGGTCGTCCAGCAGAACCAGAGAACGCTCTCTGGCCTGGTCCAGGATGCTGATGACGTTGGTTATGTGAGCGGAGAAGGTGGAGAGGCTCTGCTCGATGGACTGCTCGTCGCCGATGTCGGCATAGATGTCGCCGAAAACGGACAGGGCGGAACCCTGATCGGCAGGGATGGCCAGGCCACACTGGTTCATCAAGGCCAGGAGACCAACCGTCTTAAGGGAAACGGTTTTGCCGCCGGTGTTGGGTCCGGTGATGATTATGATGAAGTAATCATCGTCCAGGTGGACGTCAATGGATACCACCTTTGCCGGGTCAATCAGCGGGTGGCGAGCTTTGATCAGTTGGATGCAAGACCCGGGGTGCAGACTGTCGGCCACTTTTCTGAAAGCCGCCAGCTTAGGCTCAACCCCTTCGATCTCCTCGGCGTACTTGGCCTTGGCGAAAGCCAGGTCAAGCTCGGCCAGGGCTTCAACGGTGCGCTGGATGAATTTTCCTTCCTCGGCCACCAGGTTAGAGAGCCCGGCCAGGATGCGCTGCACCTCGCGCTCCTCCTCCAATTGCAGCTCTCGCCAGCGGTTGTTCAGTTGGACGGTGGAGAGGGGTTCGATGAAGACAGTGGCGCCGCTGGCCGATTGGTCGTGGACGATGCCTGGGATACGCCCTTTGAAATCGGCCTTGAGCGGAATGACGTAGCGCCCGCCCCGCTGAGTGACGAAGGCCTCCTGGAGAAAGGTGACATTAGAAGCAGAAGACACGATTCTCTCCAGCTTGGACAGAAGTCTCTGGTGGGCTTCCCTCAGCTCGCGGCGGATGCGGGCCAGATTCTGACTGGCTCCATCCACCACTTCGGCCCGGTCGTTGATGCAGCGGGCGATCTCGGCGACAACGTTGGGGCACTCCTCGATCCTTCCAGCAGCGCTTGCCAAGAGGGGGAATTGATTCCGCAAACGGGTGATAGCCCGGCGCAGGGTTCGCCCGCTGACCAGGGTGCCGTGGACGTCCAAGAGCTCGCTGGGCATCAGGATGGCACTGTGCTCCGCCCTGTCCACCAGAGGGCGCACGTCCCGCGCCCCACCCAGGGAGACATCGGCCCTATCATCGAGTAGGGCTCTGGCCTCACTGGTCTCTCCCTGTCGCCTGGACACCTCATCGAGATCGGAGGAGGGCTGCAATCCCAGAGCCAGCTTCCGGCCAGCGGAGAAGGAAGTGTGTTCCGCCAGGCGCTCCAGTATTTTGGGTAATTCCAAGATTTCCAGGTATTTAGAATTCGTCATCCCTATCCCCTTCCTGCTTTCATCCGTCACCCACAAGTGTAGCACAATTTCCCTCATCTGACAAGGCCGGTTTTTGCCGATTTGACTTCTATCTGGTATAATTGGATGCATCCAAAATCCCCTGTCATGGAGTAGCGAAGATGAAAGCTCCTTTCGTTGCCCTATCAGTAATTGCCCTGTTGCTATGTGGCTGTGGCCAGGTGATAACGGTGCCCACCCCCACGCCAGTGGCCACGGTCCCTGTGAATCTGCCTGCGGTGACTCCCAGGCCCACCTCAACGCCAGCGCCGGCCACCCCCGCTCCGACCTCGACTCCTGCACCTACCCCCACGCCGGTGATCCACAAAGTGCAAGCAGGCGATACAATCAGTGGGATCGCCAAGCAGTATGGGATCAGTGCCGAGGCTCTTCAGGAAGCCAATGCTATCCTGGATCCCCAACTCCTGCAGATAGACCAGGAGCTCGTCATCCCCCTCGGGAATCACAATCCGGAGGGACCCCCGACCTCCACGCCCATTCCGCTGCCTTTTGAGGTCAAGGGCGTGGGCTTCTACGAGACCCCCGCAGGCAGCCTCTGGTGTCTGGGGGATGTAGAAAACACCTCGGGACGAGCCCTCGAACGAGTCCAGGTAAAGGTCTCGCTCCAAGACGAAGAGGACAAGGTGCTGGTCACGGAATCGGCCTTCGTTGCCTTGGCGATTGTTCCGCAAAGGGGCAGAGCTCCCTTTGCTGTTCTGTTTGCCAACCCACCAGTGAGCTTTGCCAAATACCAAGCCATTCCTCTTAGCGGAGAGGCTGTGACTTATCTGGGAAATCGCTATTTGGACCTGACCATCACCGAACAGCAAGGCGAATCCAAGGAGCACTACTTCACTGTGGAAGGCCTGGTCCAAAACACGGGCCAGGCTGATGCCGAGACGGTTACAGTCTTGGCCACGGCCTACGATGCCCACGGCCGGGTGACGGGCTTCCGTCAGGCTGATCTGGAGAACGCTCCGGCAGCAGGAGAAACCTTCCCCTTCCAGGTGAATCTATTGCCTTTCGGGGGCACGGTGGCCACTTATGCTGTACAGGCACAAGGAACGCGCCTCGAATAAAGAAACGTGGATCTATACTATCGTTTTCTGAGAGTCATCGTCAGACTGGTTTTCAGGCTCTTCACCGATTGGGAGCTGATGGGGTTGGAGAACGTGCCTCCCGACGGGCCTTTCATCTCCGTCTCCAATCACACCCATTGGCTGGACCCGCTGCTCGTCATGGGCTCGCTGCCTCGGCGTATCTGCCCCCTGGTGGCCGACAAGTGGCGACGCAGGCCGGTGATAGGTCAACTTGCGGCTTCAGTGGGCGCGATCTTCATCCGGCGTGGGGAGGTGGACCGGCGGGCTTTGCGCCAGGCTATGGAGGCGCTCGATCAGGGGAAGGTTCTGGGCATTGCTCCTGAGGGAACCCGCAGCAAGACCGGGGTTATGCAAGAGGGGCGGGCTGGGGCTGCCTACATCGCCTGCCTGACAGGTGTGCCTTTACTGCCCGTGGGAGTCATTGGCGTCGAGAAGGTTCTGGGGGAACTGCGACGGCTGCGACGCCCTCAGGTGAAAGCTGTCATCGGTCGCCCTTTTACCCTTTCCCCCTTGCCCGGCAAGGCCGGCGGTAGGAGCCAGCGCCTAAGAGAGTACACCACCCGAATAATGCACCGCATCGCTGAGTTGTTGCCTGAGGAGTATCGAGGAGTTTATCGCTAGGGTGGTCGGATGGTCCTCAGTCAAATGGTCTCTGAGTTTTGAAGCCACTTGACCACCCGACCAAGGACTATCAGACCAAGGACCAAAAAGGAGGTTCACATGGCTGGAAGAGCGCTTAACGTTAGGACGATAGCAATCACCGGCATCATGATCGCTGTGGTAGCCGTGTTCACACGATCTATCATTGTCCCCATCGGTACTGGGTTCTTCAACTTCTCCGACGTGGCCATCTACTTCGCTGCCTTTGCCTTCGGGCCCTGGATTGGGTTCGTGGCCGGAGGCGTAGGGGCCGCTCTGGCGGACATCAGCCTGGGCTACAGCCAATTTGCTATCCTGACCTTCTTCGCTCACGGCCTGGAGGGCTTGGTGGCCGGCTACCTGGGCAGGGGAAATGACCGTCTGCGAATGTTCCTGGGCTGGCTGGCGGGAACGGTGGTGATGGTGGGGCTCTATTTCGTGGGAGAGGCTGCCGTGCCGGCCATGTGGGGAGGCCTGCCCCAGGCCCTCACCGAGTGGCCTTTCAACTTGCTACAAAACGTGGCGGGCGGCATCGTTGGGATTCCCCTGGTGTTGGCTGTACGTCGGGCCTATCCCCCCATCACTCAGATGGGTCCCTGGAGGGAACGATAATCCAAAATCCAATACCCAATATCCAACACCCAATATCCAATATCCAATATCCAAAGGATAACATAGTAATCGTGGAGAATCTCCACTACGCTTATCCCCCCTTGACGCCGGGAGGAGAACCAATGCCGGTGCTCAAGGGGGTTAATTTACGGGTGCGGAAGGGCGAGTTCCTGGCCCTCATGGGCCCCACCGGCGTAGGAAAGACCACCCTCTGCTTGACCTTCAACGGCATCTTACCCCACCTCATGGGAGGCACCCTCCAGGGGCAGGTCGTCGTAGCTGGGATGGACACCAGAGGCCATGGTCCCGGAGAGATGAGCCGCCAGGTAGGGCTGGTGTTCCAGGACCCAGAGAGCCAACTCTTCAACATGACCGTGGAGGACGAGATAGCCTTCGGTCTGGAAAGCCTGGGGCTGTCGCCATCGGAGATGAAGGAGCGCATCACCTGGGCTTTGGAGGTGGTCAGGTTACCAGAGATGCGCAAACGCCACCCGCTTCAGTTGTCGGGTGGGCAGAAGAAACGGCTGGCCATTGCCACCGTGCTGGCCATGCGTCCCCAGGTGCTGGTGTTGGATGAGCCAGTGACTGGCCTGGATCCCTTAGGCCGACACGAGGTGCTCTCTGTGATTGAGGAGCTGAAGAGAGAGGAAGAGACCACTGTCGTCATGGTGGAGCAGGATGCAGAGGCAGTGATGGCCTGGGCCGACCGCGTGGTGGTCATGGAGCAGGGGCGACTGGTGCTCGAAGGATCGCCCCGCCAGGTCTTCTCTCAGATGGAGGCATTACACGACTGGGGCCTGGCCGTCCCCCAAATGAGCGAGTTAGCCCACCTCTTCAACCAGCGATGGGAAACATCCTTTCACTTCATCACCGAGGACGAAGCTTGTTCTGCGCTAGCGGACGGGTTGGAATCCGAAATCCAAAGCTCAAAGTCCAAAATCCAAAACCGGTCAGAAACCAGGCTTCGTCCTGAGGCTCAGCCCGAAGGGTTTTTGAACCCCTTGCATCCCAAAGGTACGCAATTACTGGTATCTTCGCCACCTCAAGAAACACTCTTGAGCGAAAAACCTGGTTTCTCTCGCCTTGTCCAGACCCCCGTCGCACCTCCGCCAGCAGTTCAGGTGGATGATCTGTGGCACCGCTACGATGATGGTCCCTCAATCCTGGCAGGTGTAAATCTGAGCGTCGAAGTCGGCGACTTCCTGGCCATCGTCGGCCAGAACGGCTCCGGCAAGACCACCCTGGTCAAGCACTTCAACGGCCTGCTGCGCCCCACTAGCGGTCGAGTCCTCGTCCTGGGTCAAGATGCATCTGATCAAAGCGTGGGGCAGTTGGCACGGAAGGTCGGCTATCTCTTCCAGAACCCCGACCATCAGATCTTCGCCCCTACGGTCTGGGAGGAGGTGGCTTTTGGCCCCCGCAATCTGGGTTTCCCGGAGGGGGAGATGGCAGCCCGTACGACTGAGGCTCTGGCTCTCTTCGGCCTAGGAGACCAGGCCGATATTCCTCCAGCCGTCCTCGGATACGGCCTCAGGCGAAAGGCCACACTGGCGGCGGTTTGGGCTATGCGTCCCCAGATCATGGTGTTGGATGAGCCGACAGCGGGCCTGGATTGGCGCAGCACCCGCACTTTGATGCAAGAGGTCACTAACCTCAACAGCCAGGGCCATACCATCATCCTGGTCACCCACGACATGAAGCTGGTGGCCGAGTTCGCCCGCACAGTCCTGGTGCTGGACGAGGGCCGGACTCTGGCCTACGGCCCCACCAGACAACTGTTTCAACAAGAGGCGATCCTGCGGCAAGCCTTCCTGGCTCTTCCTCCCATCACTGCCCTGGCTCGACGGATGCAGCCCTTTGGTCTGAGAGGTGATAGCTTGACGATGGAAGGGTTCTATCAGGAGTATACGGCCTTGCAGCGACCTGATCAGGAGGGGAGATGAGCTTCGCCTTCGACTTATACGTGGACCGTCCCTCCTGGCTGCATCGGCTAGACCCGCGCACCAAGCTGGCTTTTGTGGTCTTGAGCTGCATCTTGCTGTTGAGCTTCAGCCACCCCTTCGCCTCAGCCGCCTTTCTGCTGGGAATCCATGGCATACTTTGGTCTGGCAAAGTCCCGGCAAGTCGCCTACGCTGGGCCTGGCAGAGAATGTGGCCCATCACTTTTCTCGTTCTTGTGCTATGGCCCATTTTCTACCCCCTGGGGGACGAAGTTCTCTGGCAAGTGTGGCGGGTTAGAATCACCCCCCAGGGCCTGTGGCAGGGTCTAAGCACAGCCCTGCGGATAGACGCCTTAGCTTTCGCTTTTCTCGTTTTGCTCTTCTCCACCGATCAGACTCGTTTGGTGCGGGGCCTGGTGAAGTTGGGACTGCCCTATGAATGGGGATTGACCCTGGCCATTGCTCTGCGCTACCTGCCAACCCTGTATGGGATATACACTTCGGTGAGCGAGGCCCAGCAAGCACGGGGGTGGGTAATTGGCGAAGGGAGCTTCACCCAGCGTATCAGGTCATATCTGCCCATTCTGGTGGCCGTCATCGTCAGCGCTCTGCGCCTGGCCGACAACCTCTCCATGGCCCTCGCCGCGCGGGGATTCCAGTCTGGAGCCGAGAGGACGTATCTGAGGGAGTTGGAACTCGGTCCGGTGGACAAGGTTAGCCTGTTCCTTCTGGCCGTCTCACTCATCGTCTTTCTAGTCCTCAGATTCGCTTAGCAGGAAGACTCATTGGCGCGCACAAGTGATAGATCAAGTTGCGGAGTCCTCAGCTTGTTGAGGCGTTGCCGTTAACGCCCTAACAGGTTCGGGACTCCGACTTGCTTCACCTCATGCTCATGAGGAGCTTACTGAGGATTTTAAGCTTCAACCCCTTGACAAAATGCCAAAGCTGTGATATACTTATGCATAAGAACGTTAGGTATTAGAAAGAGGAGATTAGCTATGGCCCTATACGATCAGATTCGAAAAGGAAGCACCAGCACTCTGATCCTGTCCTTGTTGAGCAATGAGCCCATGTATGGCTACCAGATCACGCAGGAGCTGCAGCAGCGCAGTGAGGGCTACTTCGAGATGAAGGAGGGCCTGCTCTACCCTGCCCTGCACCGGCTGGAGCAGGATGGCTTGCTCCAGAGTGAGTGGCGATCCGTGGCTGGCTCAAGGCGGCGTAAGTACTACTTCATCACCGAGGAAGGTCGCAGAGTGCTGGTCAACTCAGTGGCGGAGTGGACGACGTTCACCGAGAAGCTGATGCAAGTGATCAGGGGGCATGGCCATGTCGAGCTTGAATCTATGCCCGGCTAGGGGGAACATGAGCGCTGCTGAGGTAGACCAAGTATTAGTTCACATTCGGGCCCAGATGGACCTGGACAGCGAGACTGAACACGAGGTGCTGGAAGAGATCCGCTCCCACCTGGAGGAGGCGGTGGCAGCGGCCCGGGCCCAGGGACTGGACGAACAGGCTGCCCTTGCGGAGGCAGCGGCTCGCTTCGGCGTGGAAGAGGTGGGCGTTGAGCTACAACAGGTTCACGCTGGCTGGGGCACCGCCGACGCCGTCATCGCCGCCGGGCTGCCAGTGGTGTGTGCCCTGGTGCTGCGCTGGCTGGTCTTCGCCCCCGATGGCACCGCCTTGGGCTGGCCACAGATGCTCATGCGTCCTGTCTTCTGGGTGATCGCAGCCGCGGCCTTGCTGGTGCCCCTGCTCAAGTTTGGTCGCTGGCGCCACGCCCTGATGACCTGGGCCTTCTTCTGGGCTATCACCGTCGTCTTCTCCACCTGGCCTGCTCTGCGCTGGTAACAACACTTCTGGAGGTGTCCGTATGAAAGACCTGGCCATCATCGAAACCATCCTTCGCAACCGGCACCACTACTTCAACGAGATACGCGAAGGCGTCGGTCTGCAAGAGAAGATGCGGGCCATGCTGATCTCCAGCATCGCATTCCTGGCCCTCTACGGGGCGGTGATGGGCTCCACCCACAGCCTGTGGCAGGCCCTCAGCTCTGCCGCCAAGCTGCCCATTCTCTTCCTGGCTACGCTCATCGTCTGCTCTCCCACCCTGTACTTCTTCAACGTCCTCTTCGGCTCCAAACAGAGTCTGACCCAGAACATGGCCCTCATCCTGACGGCCATCACCGTCACGGCGGTGCTATTGCTCAGCTTCGCCCCCATCACTCTCTTCTTCCTGCTGACCACCAGCCACTATCAGTTCTTCAAGCTGCTGAACGTGGGCGTCTTCACCATCGCTGGCAGCATGGGAGTGGTCTTCCTTGGCCAGGGGATGCAGGTGGTTGCAGCCTCGGGCAAGGAGGGAGCCAGCGCCCGCCGCTGGGTGCTCCGTCTCTGGATCCTGATCTACGCCTTTGTGGGCAGTCAGATGGCCTGGACGCTACGGCCTTTCATCGGCGCCCCCAGTATGCAGTTCGAGTTGTTTCGCCAGCTCGGCGGCAACTTCTACGCCAACGTCCTGGTCAGCATCGGTGAGATCCTGGGCTTCTTCGTGGTGAAATAGGAGGCGGCATGGAATCAGCAAATCGTAAATCGGCAAATAGACAGCCTTCATCTGCGGAGCCCCCCACCACTGAGCAGGTTCTGGATCTGCTGCTGGACGCCCTGTTGGAGCGACAAACTGCCCGTCAGTCCCAGCCGAAACCGGTCACCGCGCCATCCCCGGCTCCGCAGCCGCCTGCCGAGGCACCGGCGGTTGAAGCTCGTCGGCCCTCCCCGAAACCACCTGCGCCAGAGCCTGTTCCTACCCAGGAATCTCGGCTCGGTGAGAAGGGGTGGACGCCCCTGCCACCTGTGCCCAGCATCGACCTGGGCCGTACTCTGGGCCGTCTGCTGCTGGCCCTGGCAGTGTTGGTAGTGGTGATCAATGTCCCCATTACACGCTACGGCACCAGCCTGGCCCGCATCATGCCCGACACTGCCGCCCTGGTCATCCGCGACGGCCTGGTGCTCAAGGGCAGCGGTACGGACATATACGTCCTGGAGAACGACAGGCTGCGTTGGATCAGTAGCCTGGATGCTTTTGAGTTCTTTGATTACCGTTGGGATCAGGTGCACGTTGTTGATGACAGCTTCCTGAAGAAATTCGAGAAGGGCCGGCCCATCCACGTGCTGCTTAAGTGCGAGGGCAGCCCTCACATCTACGCCCTGGAGAACGGCCAGAAACGCTGGATCAAGGACATTTCCACTTTCGATACCGAGGGGTACGTGTGGCAGGACGTAAAATCCGTCTCCTGCGATTACCTGCGCCGTCTACCCGACGGCCCGCCCATTCCCGAAGACGCCGGCCCGCCGCCGCAGCCGTAAGGGAGCTAGTAAACTGGTAGATTGGAGGTGGATTTGAGCCGTAGTTATCTAGCGACAATGGAGGCCGCGCTGGGCCCGCTCGACGAGGCCCGGCAACGGGAGATCGTGGCCGAGATCAGTGGCCACCTTGAAGATAAAGCCCGCCAGTTGATGCTGTGTGGGCTTTCAAAGGAGGCGAGCAAGGAAAAGGCAATGGAAACGTTTGGCGACCCGGCCGAGGTGGGCCGGGAGTTGAAGCAGGTGCATGGCGGGGCGACGAGGCGAGACGCATTACTGGCAGCATTGCCGCCGGTGCTCCTCGGTCTGAGCATCGGCATTTCTTTATTGCTCAGAGCTCCCCTGAGCCAGTTGGTGATCGGTGGGCCGACGCGCGTCCACTACAGCCCCGGCGTCATCACGGGAGGGATGATGGTCACCATCGGCCTGATAGGATTGGCCGCGCTGATCCTGGTGATCGGCGGCGTGGTCGCCGTGACGCAGCGGCTGCCGCTCTGGGGAACCACCTGGGTCGGAGCCACGGTTATGGTCATCGTGTTTGCACTGACGGTTGCCGCTGATGACCTGCCGTACCTCGTGTCCCCATTGATTGACGTGCTGATAGTGATGGCCCTGATGTTGCTGCTAGCGGCGGCGCTGGGGGCAGCCGGCTGGCGCGGGCCGTTGCTGGGCGGACTGGCCGGGCTGAGCACGACCATGATCCTCAGCCTGGTGGTGGTCTCCTGGGCCTCAAACCCTCCCATCAACCGTCTGGACGTTGGGCTACTGGTCGGGCCGCTGGGTCTGATCTACGGCGGGTTGATATACGGCTTCGTGACCGGGCCGCCAGCACGGCGCGTGGCGCTGCTAGCCGTGGGCGGGCTCCTCTGCCTGGGGACGATGTGGGGCGTCGAGTACGGCGTCGTCTGGCAATGGCGGGTGAGCCACGGCCAGACCGGACAGCCCTTGATCCTGCTGGTGGTCGGCATGGCACTATTGGCCTTCGGGCCGGCGGTGAGGCTGGTGGCCCAAAGGCTGCGACTGCGGACGGCGTAGGGAGTGGGGCAGAAATGGCAGCGTTGAACGACTATCTGACAGAGGTGCAGGCAGCCCTGTCGGGCTTGGACAACCCGGTGCAGCCGGCGATCATCGAGGAGTTGCGCGGCCACCTGGAGGACCGCGCCCACAGCTTGCAGTTGCAAGGCATTTCAAGGGAGGTGAGCATGAGCGAGGCAATCGAACGTTTTGGCGAGGCTGGAGAAATAGGAGCAGCCTTACGGGATGTGCACGGCCGCGGTTCGTGGAGCGAGGCCCTGGCCGGGATGCTGCCCTTCCTGGCCATCGGACTGCTGATGGCTTTGGATCCATATCGTTCACTGCCGGCTTCGATCGTTGTCACCTACGCCGCCGTGTTGATTGGCTTGGGCGTGCCGTTGATTGGTCTAGGTGTGGGTTGGGTGAAAGGGTTTCCCCGCTGGTCATACCCCTACGGAGGGTTCGTACTGGCAGTTGCCAGCCTGTTACTGGCGAACAACTTGGACCCCTGGATCGTCAAGCGATACGGTACTTGGGTGATGCTCTTCCGCCATCTCCCTGGTCTGGCAGACGTGGTCTTCTATTTGATGTTCGGCAGGTACAACATGTGGGTGCTGTTCCTGGCTATGGCGGTGATTGCCTTGCTGCTCAGTCGGGTATGGCGACCATTGCGTCCACTGTATCAGGGAGCATGGCACGACTGGACTCGGCTCTGTTTTGGCCTTTACGGTGTCATGCCGCTGATGTTCATAATGGCCTTTTATGATGTTACCCCAACCCCTCGGGCGCCATACCTGGTAGCGTCAACCGTTGTCCTGGCAGCAGGAGCAGTGGCTTACATCAGGAGTGCCAGGACGTGGCAACGGGTGTTGGCCCTGCTGATCGGCATGACGCTGTTCTGCGCGGTGACAACAGTGGGCGTAGTGACCTTCTACCATGTGGCAACATGGGACATGATCAGAGACTGGGCGCCTCTAGCGGCGCTGATGCTTGCACCGGTGCTCCTGAGCCTTCTTCGTCGGGTGGGCAAACCCGTGCGGGCTGCGCTGGGCTGAAGTCCCCGCGCTGAGAGAACAAAGCCCCCTTCGGCCGTAAGCGAAGCGGCGCTCAGAACACGCTTCGGGGCTGGATTTAGCCCGTAGGGCTTCGTTCTTTTAGCCCAGAGCTTTAGCTCAGGGCGATGCTCCACGCCTCGTTGACTCGTTCCCTCATTGACTCATTACCCTGTCGTCCCATTAACTCGTTGACCTTTTGACTTATCGCCTGGGATTTGCAGGGAAAGGGTACGCAGTGTATACTATTTGACGAACGCAGGATGAGCGAAAAAGGGACACGAATGTGTTGCCAGAAATTGCTGCAGCAGATGGTGGGAGTGATACTCGTCACGCTGCTCGTGGTTGGGTGCGGCGCTCCTGCAGTCGCGCCCGTGTCGGAAGCCCCGGCCGCAGAACTCACGCCAATCTCACCTCCAGCGACGCTGACGCCAACCGACTGGGCTGAACAACCCAAGCAAGTTGACGCTATCTTCGCTTCCTTCGTGACGGAGGACTCCCCGGGCGGTGCAGTCATTGTCATCCGCGATGGTCAAATCCTTCACAAAGCTGGCTATGGCCTGGCAGACCTTCAAGGCGATGTTCCCATCGCTCCTAAGAGCATCTTCCACCTGGGCTCAGTGGGCAAACAGTTCACCGGACTGGCCATCATGATGTTGGCCGAAGAGGGCAAGCTAGACTACGATGACCCGATTGGGCAGCATTTGCCCCAGCTAGCTCGGTTTGGCGACGGACTCACCATCCGGCATCTGTTGCACCACACTTCGGGCATCCCGGATTATTATGAGAACGAAAAATTGCTCGAGACGTTGCTTGGCAAAGCAGAGATGCCCACCAATGAGGATACGCTGGCCTTATTATCTGAAATGGGTGAAGCACAATTTGCCCCCGGCGAGATTTTTGCCTACAGCAACACAGGCTATGAGATGCTGGGTTCGTTGATTGAGCGCGTGTCGGGCCAGCCGTTTGCCGCGTTCATGCAGGAGCGTGTCTTTGATCCTTTGGGCATGAAGAGCACCTTCTCACAGCCTGACCCAGATAGGTTGACTGATCCTAACCTGGCCCACAGCTACACTCGCCGGGGGTCTCGGATCGAGGCCTATGACTCTGATCCTCTCGATTACTTGGTCGGCTCCGGCTCCATCTACTCAACCGTCGAGGATTTGTACCTGTATGACCAGGCCCTGTACACCGACAAACTGGTGAAGCAGTCAACCCTTGCCGAGGCGTTTCAACCAGCGGTGCTAAAAAGCGGCGACCAGTCAAAGTATGGTTTCGGCTGGCGCTTGGGGACGCGCTCCGGCGAGCGGTATGTCGCCCACGGGGGAGGATGGCTTGGCTTTGTAGCCTTCTACGCTCGTTTTCCAGAGCAACGTCTATCGGTCATCGTCCTTTTGAATCGAGACTTTGATCTGCCGGACGGTGATCTGGCCCTGGAGATTGCGGACTTGTACTTGTGAAGTCCTTCGTGCATTACACTGCCGAGAATCTTCCTGCAGCCCTGAACCGCTGGCTCGATGAAAGATGAACTGGAGGTGTCGTAATGAGATTGACATTGTCGGCCCGTCCTCCGTTTTTTCTGTCTGCCGTCGTAGGATCACACGGCTGGGTGAGATTGGCTCCCTTTCGCAAAGATGACCGCACCGGCGGGCTTACGTACGTCGTGCGGCTGGACTCAGGAAGAGTGGTGGAGATGCTCATCCAGGAGGCAACGGGCGGTGTGAGCGTCGAGGTGGACGGCCAGTTGAGCCAGGCTGAGCAGGACGAGGTCGCAAGCACGGTGAAGTGGATGCTGGGGCTGGACCAGGATTTCTCCGCTTTCTATGCCCTGGCACGCCGTGAGCCCAAGCTGGCGCACGTGGAAGAACGGGCGCAGGGACGCCTGCTCCGCTGCCCGACGCTTTTCGAGGACATCGTCAAGACCATCCTGACCACCAACACGAGCTGGGCCGGCACCATTCGCATGGTCGAGGCCCTGGTCTCTCAATTCGGCGATTCACTGCCTGCCGACGCCACACGCCATGCCTTCCCCACTCCTGACCAGTTGGCGGCTACGAACGAGGAAACGCTGCGCTCGACCGTGCGGCTGGGCTACCGGTCGCCCTACGTGCTGGAGCTGGCGCGTGCTGTGGCTTCGGGCACTCTTGACCTGGAATCGCTCAAGACAGCCGACATCCCGACGGCCCAACTCCGCAAACGGTTGCTGGCCATCAAGGGAGTGGGTGGCTACGCGGCGGCCAATCTGCTGATGATACTCAGTCGCTACGATTTCGTCCCCGTGGATTCCTGGGCGCTCAAGATGGTCTCCCACGAGTGGTACGGCGGTGAGCCAGTAGGACAGGCTGAGGTCGAGGCGGCCTTTGAGCACTGGGGTGAATGGAAAGGGCTGGCCTACTGGTTCTGGGACTGGTCGTACTCTGGATGAGCTGCGGGGAGTGAGATGATGAGTATGGTGATACGAGAGATGACCATTCGAGACTATGACGAGGTAGTTGACCTCTGGCAGAGCTCCCAAGGCGTGGGGTTGAGCGACGCGGATTCGAGGGAAGGCGTGGCGCGCTTTCTGGAGCGCAATCCTGGGCTCAGCTTTGTGGCTCGTGATGGAGAGCATCTGGTGGGAGTTGTCCTCTGCGGTCACGATGGCAGGCGCGGCTATATCCACCACCTGGCTGTCAGCAAGTCCCATCGCCGCCAGGGACTTGGCCGAGCCCTGGTTGACCGATGCCTGTCCGCCTTGGGGCGAGACGGGATTGGCAAGTGCCACCTCTTTGTCTTCGCCGCCAATAAAGATGCTATCGCCTTCTGGAAAAACGTCGGGTGGACAGAGCGAGTTGAGCTGATCATGATGTCTGAGTACACTCGGTAGTTAGCCCGCAAGGATAGAACCACCGTGATCACAGAAATCGCCAAAACTGTAGAGGAAGCGTGTGCCAGAGAAACCAACATCTTCGGCTATGGCATCTGGACGCATCACATTGTACAAGTTGCCGAAAATGGCAAACGCCTGGCCAAGATGTTCCGTGCTGACCCGGAGATTGTCGAGATCGCTGCCCTGCTGCACGACTACGCAAGCATCAAGGACCAGGCTCTCTACCAGGACCACCACGTGCACGGCCCAATCGAAGCAGAGAAGCTCTTGAGGCACTTTGGCTATCCGCAGGAAAGAATCGAAGCGGTCAAGGAATGTATCGCTGCACATCGAGGGAGCGTGTTGCGAGACAGAAGAAGTCCAGAAGCCGAGTGCCTGGCCAACGCCGATGCCATGACCCACATCGAACAGGTGCCTTCCCTGCTGGAGCTGGCATTTGTTCAGCACGGAATGGGGATTGACGAAGGAACAAGATGGGTGAGGGCGAAGCTGGAGCGCAGTTGGAGTAAGTTGAGCCCGCAGGTGCAGGAGATGATGCAGGAAAAGTATCAGGCAGCGCTGATCACGCTTCAGGGGACTGACTCAATGACATTCGACAGCACCCCACGTTGAAAGTGGAGGCCACAGTGGGACACATCCTGGTGGTAGACGACGAGCCCGCCATCGTCACCGTCGTGCGGGAGCGATTGGAGCGAGAAGGGTTTTCGGTGCGGGCGGTAGCCAGCGGCGAAGAGGCGCTAGCCCACGTAGAGACCAACCCCGCCGATCTGGTTGTGCTCGACGTGATGTTGCCAGGGATGGACGGCTTCGAAGTGCTACGCCGCCTGCGGAGCACGGGCGATGCGGTTCCCGTCATCATGCTCACTGCCAGAGACGACGACGTGGACAAAATCGTGGGTCTGGAGATGGGGGCGGACGATTACGTCGTCAAGCCCTTCAACCCCCGCGAGGTGAGCGCCCGCGTCCGGGCTGTGCTCCGCCGCCAGGCTGAACTGAAAGCCCTGGAAGCTCAAGTAGCCCACGCGCGGGCTGCATCAGACGACAATGGGCCGGGAGAAGAGGGGCTGCGCTTCGATCCCCCTCGTCGCCGGGCCTGGTTCCTGGGCCAACCTCTGGAGCTCCGACCGAAAGAGTACGATCTGTTGCACTTCCTGGCCCAGCATCGGGGCCAGGTATTCTCCCGAGAGTCGCTCCTTTCCCACGTGTGGGGGCACGAGTCCTACATTGACGAGCGCACGGTGGACGTGCACGTCCGTCGCCTGCGTAGCAAGCTGGCGGCCATTGATCCCGACGCGCAAGTCATCCTCACCGAGTGGGGCGTGGGCTATCGGCTGGCTGAGGACATCTGAGTGAGTATGGAAGACCTCGGAGGTCTACGAAGGGGGGCTGCCCTATCAGATGTGCCAGTCGAAGTCGGCTCTAGGCACCGAGATGGCCGTCTGCAGACCTCCGAGGTCTTGCACTGGCGTCGGACTCTGGTCTGGCGGTTGGCAACCACTTACCTCCTGACCACCCTGCTCGTCCTGATGGGGCTCGGTGGCGGCGTCTATCTCTTCACCGCCTTTTACCTCGATCAACAGTTGGGGGCAGAGCTGGCGGCCCAGACCGACTTCTACGCCAGTTACGCGGCCAGCCTGGCTTCTGACGAGAGATCGCTGGCCGGCCTGGCTCCCACCATCGTCGGCCTCTTCGCTCCTCAGGCCGACCTCAACGTCCGCTTCTTCGCCACCAGCAACGGGGCGCTCCTGGCTGCCACCCAGGACATCGGCCCACAGCCCAGCCGGGTGGCCCTGACGGAGCTGCGCTATCGCAGTCCGACCTTGTTCACCCAGCCCAGCCGCGACCTGCCCCGTCGGCGCTACGCGGCCCGTCCGGTCGTGGTCAGCGGGCGGACAATCGGCGTCGTCGAGGTCTCCAGGTCCACCCTCGCCACTGAGCAGTTCCTGGCCTCGCTGCGCTACATCCTGTTGACTGCCATCCTGGTTGCCACCTTGATGTCCCTGCTGGTCAGTGTGGTCCTGGCCCGCAGGTTGAGCGACCCCATCCGTGACATGGAGCAGGCCACCCGGCACATCGCCGCCGGCGATCTGGACGTTCGTCTGGGCAGCTATCCGCCGGATGAGGTGGGGCAGTTGGCCCAAAGCATCAACCAGATGGCTGGACAGTTGAAGCGCCTGGAATCCGCCCGCGCGCAGTTCGTCAGCGAAATCTCCCACGACCTGCGCACGCCGCTGACGGCCATCAAAGGGTTGCTGGTCAACCTGATAGACACCTCCGACCCGAGCGAGCGGCCCTCCCTGGAGATCGCCGAGCGCGAGACCGACCGCCTGATTCGGCTGGTCAACCAATTGCTGGACTTCTCCCGCTGGCGGGGTGGGCAATTGGAGCTGCACCGCCGCCCTGTTGACGTCGGCGACATCGCCCGCGCCGCCGTCGCTCTGAGTGAGGGACGTGCCCGTCATCGCAACGTTGCCCTGAGCGCCGCTATTCCCCCAAGCCTGCCGCTGGTCTCTGCGGATCCCGACCGCTTGGAGCGCGTCATCCTCAACCTGCTGGACAACGCCATCAAATTCACGCCCGGCGGCGGACAGGTGACGCTGGCTTTGACGCAGCGAGGGGGAGAGATCGAGGTCAGCGTGGAGGATACGGGGCGCGGCATGAGCGCAGCAGAACGAGAGCGAGCCTTCGAACCGTATTATCGGGGTGAGGAGGGCGGAACCGGCCTGGGGTTAGCCATCTCGCGGGCCATCGTGGAGGCCCACGGCGGTCGGATGGGCATCGAAAGCAGCGAGGGTCAGGGCAGCCGCGTGTGGTTTACCCTCCCGCAGGTTTGAGCCTTATTTGGCTGAGAGTCACTGCTCCGAGTCTGTGTCTCGAAAGACAAAGCATCGTTCATCGCAACCTGCGGGAGGGTGGCTGGCTAGTTAACAATTGGTAATATCCTGGTAACACCCTTGTCACGGCCCGATAACGTCTCTGTGCTACACTGAAGTCGCCTGTGGGCAGGGGACAGAAACCAGGTTTTTGGTCGGTTAGGCAACTTAATCTGTGCCCCTGGAAACACCGCAGCACCGATCTGCTTTCTCAAGTGGAAAAAACCTGGTTTCTCCACTACGTCGAAAGGAGCGAAAAATGGACAAGAGATGGTTAGTCGGATTGAGTGTTCTGGTGGCCCTCTCCCTGCTGGTGAGCGGATGCCAGAGCGGGGGGCCGACCGCTGAGGAGATCGTGGCCAGGCTGCGGGAGGTTGAGGCCAGCACCGAGGACGCCCACGCCGTCCTGGAGATCAGCATCCAGGCTCAGATGACCGAAGAAGTGGTGGTCGAGGTGTGGGAGAAAAGGCCCGACAAGTTTCGGGCCGAAGTGCTGGAAGCCAGCGAGCCCCAATTCGTGGGGATCGTTAGCGTGACCGACGGTCACCAGGGCTGGATGTACAATCCCAACGAGAACGAGGTGGTCGTGGGCGAGGCAGGGCAGGGTGAGCCAAGCAGCCCTCGCGAGATCCTCCAGTTTGCGGAAGATCTAATCCAGCAGGTATTGGATGCCAGCGAGGTGGAGCTGGTGGGCGAGGAGCAGGTAGCGGGTATGGCAACGTACAAGCTGGAGTTCACTCCCAAAGAAGGCGATGAGTCCGTTCTGCCTGTGGGCAGCACGGCCACTTTGTGGGTGGATCAGGAACGCTGGGTGGTGTTGCAGGCCCACTTCGTCGGCGACATCTTCGGCGAAGCCTGGGTGCGCGTCCGCTCGTTCGAGCTCAACACGGGCCTGGCTGATGCCGTCTTCCAGTTCGAGATCCCCGAAGGCGCGGAGGTCATCGAAATCGAGGATCTGCAACCCATCCCCCTGACCCTGGACGAGGCGCGGGCCCAGGCCGACTTCAGCCTGCTCGTCCCCGCCTACGTGCCGCAGGGCGCGACCCTGATTGACGTGTTCACCCTGGATGGAGCTTTTTTGCTCCGCTACGATCACTCCACCGTGTCGTTCACCATCAAGCAGGAGCGGGCGTCGGAAGTGGGAGAGACGCCCAGTGGTCAGACGGCCGAGGTCCCCGTGCGCGGTCAGGTGGGCGCCTTGGTCACAGATGGCCTGGGCAACAGCTTTCTCACCTGGATGGAGGACGAGGTAGCGATCACCATTGCCGGTCGAATCAGCCAGGAAGAGATTCTGGAAGTTGCCGAGTCGCTGCAGTAGGTTTGGGCAGGATTTAGTTTGAAGAAACGTCCCACCCTCACCCTA
>CAYMKL010000072.1:0-10451 GCA_964390805.1 uncultured Anaerolineae bacterium
GGTTCTATTCCTCCAGGGGGAATGCAACCCCCCGACTTTTGCGCAAAAATATGGTTTCACGTTTTACGTTTTACGGTGTCAGTAGCACACCAGGGTTCATGATATTCCCCGGATCGAATGTGCTCTTCAAGGCACGCAGCGCCCGCATACCCACGG
Source organism: uncultured Anaerolineae bacterium (assembly GCA_964390805.1). GTDB lineage: Bacteria > Chloroflexota > Anaerolineae > VGOG01 > VGOG01 > CAYMKL01. The sequence continues at coordinate 157 of CAYMKL010000072.1, forward strand.
GCCCGATCTCTTCTTCCAGCCAAGGCGCGTGATCACGGCCTATGCCGTGGTGATGGGTCAGCGTGCCGCCGGCTGCCAGGATCGCCTCTGTGGTCTGACGCTTGATGGTGCGCCACTGCTCCTGGTTCTCCAGCGGGCCTGCCCTGAGCTCTGCCGAAGGGTCTGGCGAGGTCTGGCGGCCCAGGAAAGTGGAGTAGAGCGACGCGCCGTATGGGTAGGCGTGGGAGACGTGGGTCAGCACCGCGCCTGGGCCGCCGTCGGTGGCAGCGATGGCGCTTTTCATGGCGGCGGTCATGGCCTGGTAGACCGACAGCAGGTTCGACCAGGTGGTGGCGGTCTCCAGCGTATCAACTAGCACGCCGTTTTCCAGCAGGTCATCGCGCAGGTAGGGCTGGGCGAAGCGGTCGCGTTTCCACGAGCGGCCTGGGCTTCGTCCCAGGTGCAGCCCGCGATAGTCGCGGCAGATCTCCAGCGCCAGATTCAGGCGATGCTCTACCTCGTCGGGACAGCCGTCAAAGCCCAGGATCATCAGGCAACTGACGTCGAGGCCGTAGCCACGAAGCCTCAGGTATCCCTTCAGCGCTTTGTCGAACAGCGCGCGCAGGCCGTGGTGCTCGTGGGACATCAGCGCGTAGGCCTCGGTCTCTAGTGGGTCGGAGAGGCGGACGATGGCGGGGTGCAGGTCGCACTGCATGAGGTCACGGAAGGCGGCCAGCCCGTCGTCGAGGGTGCGGAAGAGCAGCCCCCGGTAGTCCTGCACCTCTGGCAGGGGGTGAAGGCGCATGGTGGCCTCGGTCAGCACGCCGTAGGTGCCCTCCGAGCCAATCATCAGGCGGCGGATGCTGGGGCCGGCGGCGGTGGCTGGGGTATCCCTGGTCTCCACCATGCCGACCGGTGTGACCACCCGCACGGCCTGCGTCATGTCCTCGATCTTGCCGTAGCCGATGGAGTTCTGCCCGGCGGCGCGGGTGACGATCCATCCCCCCAGGGTGGAGAACTCGAAGGACTGGGGGAAGTGCCCCAGGGTGAAGCCCTGCGCGTTGAGTTGGGCCTCCACCTCGGGGCCCGTCGCGCCGGCCTGGATGCGAGCCGTGCGCGAGATCGGGTCCAGCGCGAGAACGCCATCCATTCGGGCCAGGTCGAGGGTGATCCATAGTCGGTCGCCCGGCTGAGGCTCGACGCCACCCAGCACCGAGCTGCCGCCCCCAAAGGGGATGACGGCGATATCGCTGTCGGCGGCCCAGGCCAGCAGCGCGGCTACTTGCGTCTCATCGGCAGGGTAGGCCACGGCGTCGGGTGGGTGGGGAACGTAGCCTGCGCGCACGCGGACCAGGTCGCGGTAGCTCTTGCCGTAGGCGTGCTCGACGCGGGCGCGTCGGTCGGTGAAGACAGCCTCGTCGCCCAGCAGCTTGCGCAGCCAGGTCAGTCGCCGGTCGTCGAGCCGGGTAGTCCGCAGGTCAATCTCTTCCAGTGTGATCGGTGGGCGCAGCTCTCGATCCCTGGGCAACTCCAGCATCCGCTCCAGCCCAGGCCAGAAGGCCGTGCGGCCTTTCAAATCAAAGGACTTGTCTAGCGTACCCCAGCCCCACCAGCGCAGATTTTGGATGTCCATGTGTTCCCTCCCGCGATGACCTTCGCCCAGCTTGTGTCATTGCGAGGCACGGTTTTTGTGCCGAAGCAATCTCCAAGTTGCGGGGTGGGGATTGCTTCGCCCACTTCGGGGGCTCGCAATGACACTTCAGATGACCTTCGCTCCGGCTCGAATAGTATATCAGGTTTTGGTCTTTTGGCAAAAGTAAGAGCCGCTTGCAAGAATAGCGCAAGTGGCTCTTACTGATGAATGTGTCCCTCACGACAACTCTTCGAGCAGCGCCCTGCCTGAGGGATGAGATCGCTGCCATCATCCGCTCATTACCAAGGATAGCCCTTGAGACCCTGGCAACCCTTTAGTGCCGAGATCTCGCCGCTGTGGCTGTTGATGTGACCGATGACAAAGACCTCCAGGAACTGGCCCAGGCTGTGATCGTCGATAGGGGTGGGAATCGTGCGTTCCAGATCCTCCAGCGTTAGGGAGGCCACCCAATCCTGGAGGGTTTGGGCTGTAGCCCGGGCATAGTCGTGCAGCGCTGGCAGGTCCACCCGCAGACCCTCTCGTACCGCCCGCACATCCCAATAAGGGTCTTCAGGGTTCTCTGGCGGCAAGGCGATGACCACCTTTTCTTGCCAGCCAGCGCTGTGCCTGAGGGGCGCTTGCCCCATGCCCAATTCATGCTTAGCGCGTTTAGCTTCAAACCATTCTTCGATAGTGATGTGCCTGAAGGGCGCCATGCACCATTCATGCACAAGCTGGTCAGAGTACCCTACTGTGTGCCAGTAGAGAGAACCGATGGGATTGGCGTTGCCCGGTGGCAGCCAATCGGCCTGCTCCTGCGTCAGGTCAGAGACGAGCTGCTCCAAAAGTTCAAATGCAAAGCCCAGTGAATGGTGGATCAATCCGACGGTGTTCATTTTCTCCTCGCTTTTTGAGACATCTTGACTTGAGACGAATGCTAGAGCCGTGTGTTACTGACCGAATCGTGCCCCCCATCTCGATCCTGGAGAACAGGCCGGGTACTATGGTGAGGATCTGAGCCTCTCGTGCGCTCGCTGGAGGAAGTTGTCCCTCACCTCTCCAGTTGGCACGGTGTCGGCCAGTTCCTGGATGAGCTCACGTGCAGTCGAGAACTCGTTGTCGGCTTCTGACTGTCGGACCAAAGCGCGGTACAGCCGCCCCAGACTAGCGTGTAAACGCCACAGCAGGAATCGCTCTTCCATTGCCCGCGCGTTTTCTATCGCGGCGCGCAGCAGGGAGCAAGCCTCTTCCGTACGTCCCATAGCGGCCAACGCTTCCCCTTTCAGCTTCCACAGGAAAGTGATCACGCGGCCAGGCGACATGCCGGGAGCCGATGCAACTAAACGGTCCGTGATTGCCAGCGCAAGAGCCGGGTCGCCTTGGGAAAGCGCCAGTTCTGCCCGCCTGGCCCAGCAGTAGCGATTGCCCAGCGTATCCATTGGCGTTTGCAGAGAGAGCACTGTCTCCAGACAGGTCTGGGCATCTGTCAAATCATCGAGCAAGCAATAGGCCCCTGCAAGCGCTCCGGTTATGTGGTGGATCCAGGTTTGGGAGCGCAATTCTCCAGCCAGGGCCAGTGCCCCTTCGAGTTGCTGCAACGCCTGTTCAGGTGCGAGCAACTCAGCGTACAATACCCCCAGGGCGAACCGATTACCCACCTCAAACTCGCGATGTCCGATTGTGGATGCGATACGCAGACCGCTTTGTATGACCTCCATGGCATGGCCAAAACGACCTCGTACCGTATGCAACTCCCCCAGAGCCCAGTGCGCCCAGGCTTCGTCTGAAGCCGAGTTGATCTCCCGTGCGATTCGAATGGCCTCTTCAAGATCGCGTGGGGCGTCAGGGGGTGCGACAGCTGGGACCGACGCAAGCAGTACCAGTACCGAGACGACGACTGCTCGGGCGATCAGGCCGGAAACAAGGCGTGGGCGGTCATCCAGCTCCCGAGCGAGTGCGATGGCCCGATCGTAGTATCGGACACTTGCTGTCAGGTCCCCCCCCAGCAGGTGAGCGAGGCCCAGCAAGTCCAGCGTGTTTGCCAGGTCCCGCCGGTCCCCCAACTCCTCAACAATCTCCAGGGCTTCCCGATGATACGCTACCGCCGTCAAGGAGTCTTCGGCGTTCGCGTGCCAATTGCCCATCCAGTTCAGGCTGGCCGCCAGAACCGCCGGATCATCCATCCGACGGGCCAGTTCCAGTGCTCGCTCAAAACAATCACGGGCCTGGTTGTAGTCGCGAGAGGCCCACAGTTTTCCCAGGTCAAGCAGGGCGCGCCATTCCATGTGGCGTTCGCCGGCAGCGTGGGCGATCTGCAGGATGGCTTCGTGGTCGGCGCGCGCCCCATCGAACTCGCCCAACGTTTCGCAGGCCAAGCCGCGCCCATGGTGTAGCTTGGCCAGCGGGACGGCATCTGGGGAGACCCTCTCAGCCACCTCGATGGCCCGTGTGTAGTGCGTGATCGCTTTGTCGTTGGCATATAGTCGGGAAGCGCGCTCCGCAGCCAGGGTCAAGTACCGGAACGTGCGGCCGTAATCGTCGGCTTTTTGAAAGTGATGGGCCAGTTGCACTGCCATCTCGTCCAGTTGTCCATCGTAAAGCTTCTCCAGAGCAGCGGCGACATCCCTGTGCAACAGTCGCCGTTCTCCCAGGCTGAGCCGCTTGTAAACATAATCCTGGAAAAGGATGTGTCCAAACCTGTAGCGGGACATTCGTCTCCGGACGGTTTGCACCTCTTCCTGTTCTCTCACCAACCTGTGCCGCCTCTCCAATTCCTGCGAAAGCCGGCGCAGCAACGGCCTTTCCGCCATCTTTTGCACTTGTGCTACAACTTGGGCCGTGAACACCTCCCCCTCTACACTGGCAACGGTGAGGATCTCCTGTAATTCTGGATCGAGCCGGGCGACGCGCTCCTCGATCACCGCCTCCACCCGCGCAGGGAGCGCTTCCCAGTCCAGCGTCGGTCCCTCTATCCAGCACCCGTCTTCATCCTTCAGTAGATCGCCCCGCTCCTGCATCGCGCGCAGCAGCTCGATGGTAAACAGGGGATGCCCCTCGGTGCGATGGAACAAGGCGGCCCGGAATCCCTCCACCAACCGATTGGGCTCAGTGTCCAGGAGGGCGTCCATGAATCTACGACCCTCTGTCCCATCAGCCCGACCCAGGTCCACCCACACATCGCCAAAGGTGCGCTTGAACTCGCTCAGGACCCTCGCCAGCGAATGACGCTGAGCCTGCCCTGAGCGTCGTCCCGAGCCCGTCGAGGGGCCCGTCGAAGGGCCAGCGCGATCCACAGCCACCTCCTCCGGACGGTAAGCACAGGCGACCAAGACCCTGCTGTCCGCGCCCGCGAGCCGCCGCCCCAGGTGGAACAAGAGGCTGATGGAAGCGGCGTCCGCCCATTGTAGGTCGTCCAGGATCAGTAGCAACGGCTGTTCCTGCGCCACGGTGCGCAGCACATTGGTGACCTGCTGGAAGAGGTAGCTCTGTTCCACGTCCTTTGAGCTTGTCCCTTGACGGCTGACGTGTCCCCTCAATCGTAGAAGCCAGGGAGCACTAGCCTGTTCAGCGATTGCAGCGCGGGACAAAAGCGCCGCACCCGGCACCAAGACATCCAGCAAGTGGGGACCGTGGTCCAGCAGCGCCTGAACGACGAGGGGGAATGCAGCCCAAAGTCGCTGAGCGTGATCGCGGGTGATGGCGCCTGCGTCCCACTTGGCTTCCACATCCCCGGCGAGCATCGCCATCACGTCGCGGAAGGGCAGGTAGGGGTCTCCCACGTCGGAGTAGGCGTTGCAGTTGCCGCTGGCGATCAGTAGGTCAGGATGCGCCTCCATCGCCCGCCGGGCGAAGGCTTCCAGCAACGCCGTTTTGCCGCGGCCGGGGCCGCCGGTGACAAAGATCACCCGACCCTGTCCAGCCAGCGCCTCATTGAGGAACGCGTCCAACTGCGCCAGCTCGCGCTCGCGCGCAACAAAGAGCGGCCGGTCAACCTTGTGCCTTGCCCCTTCTTCCGTCAGGAAGGCGGGAAGCTGTGGGGGGAGGTCCAATTCCCCTGCCTGGATCTGCTGGTAGAGAACGGTTGTCTCCCCGGCTGGCTTAACGCCCAGCTCCTCCCACAGCGCCCGTTTGCAGGTCTCAAACTGCCGCAACGCGGCTCCCCGCTGGCCCGTCCACGCCAACAACCGCATAGCCTGCCTGTGGGCGTTTTCGTTCCAGGGAGCAAGCTGCAGCAGGCTCCGGGTATGGCGTAGAGCGTCGGCGTAATGGCCGCGCCGCGTGTGTCCTCTGATGACGCGGGACAGGACCTTTTCGGCACGCCCCCGCCAGCGTTCCCGCTCGCCCAGCAGCCAGTTCTCGAACTCGGGATTGTCTCCCAGGTACAGGCCCTCCAGGAACTCGCCGCCCAGCAGCTCGGCCGCTTCCTGCCAACGTTCTTCCGCTTCCAGTTGTAGCAATGTGTACGTGTCAACGGCCACGTCGGCTGAGGGGACAAAGGCCACCGCCTGGCGGTCCAGCTCCCAGCAGTCGGGCAGGATCTGGGCCAGGTTGTGCAACTCGCGGCGCAGGTTGCTGCGTCCCTTGGATGTCGCCTCGTCAGGCCAGAACAGCGCCGCCAAAAAGTCGCGCGCGACGGAGCGCCGTTCGGCGACAAGATAGCCGAGCAATGCCATGGTGCGCCGCGAGCGGAAGCGCGGCACCGCACCCGCATTGGCCTCATCATCTGCGCTCTTTGCAGTGTCTTTTTGTGTTTCGGGGATTCGATCTACGCAGGCCGGGCCCAGAAGCCGAAGATATCGCATGGCCTCCTCTGTCATTCCCGATACAAAGCTCTAGTTACTGTGGCATCCCCGGCGCTTTTTGGTTGTGGTATTGCGATGCCGCGCGGAGTGGACGAAAAGTGGACGCTTATTTTGTATACTAATACAAAGCTTGCTCAATAACGTGGGATTTGGTAATGCACATTATACATCACGAACAAGAAATGTGCAATTGACGCCCGATTCACTGACGGAAGGGGCAATGGTCACAATTCATATGTAGAAAAAAGAGACAAGTATGGAAAGAAACATGGTTTCAGATGTGGCTCAAGTATACGAACTGTGGAATGAGTATGCTGCCGCTGCAAATGATGGAGATATGGAGCGTTGGATCTCTTTGTGGATCGTTGATGGTATACGAATGCCGCCCAATGAACCACGCAGTGTGGGATTAGAACAGATTCGGGAATCTTTAGAGCCCGTATTCGAACTTTTCGACTTTGAGGAGTTTACCATCAATCCTGATGAAGTTCGTATACTGGGCGATCAGGCATATTCTCACGGCCTATACAGAACCTCAATGACGCCCAAGGCAGGGGGAGACACGATCGAGGTTAGTGGCAAGTTCTTGACCATTTTGGCAAAGCAGGCTGATGGTTCCTGGAAGATCGCCATTGATTGCTTCAACTGTGACGCGCCTACAGAATAAGTTGGGCCAGGTTGGCTCCAATGTCGAGGCCACGAACTCCTTCTAAAGACTATATCAGTCGCAATTATCTGTCCTACCTCCTGCGCCTGTGGCGAGAGGACGGCGAAGGACCAACCAACTTGGCGGGCGTCGCTTGAGAGCGCGCTCACCGGCAAACGGCACGTTTTTCCCTGTCTGGATGAATGTCGAGTCTGTGAGAATCGTTGAAGGAAAGCTCCTCTTTTGAAAGGAGAAGGTCGCGAATTCAAATAGACAAAAACAACGAAAAGGAAAGGAGGCTTAATGTGTAATTGCGAAGGTTAATCTGTTCGAATATCTGGAGGTTACAGATTTTACAAAATGCTTTCACGTAATCAAGAAAGGAGTTAATGATGCCCAGGTTTGAAGAAGCCGTGACAGTAGTAGATCGAAGACGCCAGGTAGTATTCAGCGTTGACAGAGATGGAACGATTGTAGCAAATAGACGTGGGAGGGCGGTATTTCATGTTGATAGAAGTGGAAAGCTCATTCTGAATGAATTAGTGGTGGAAACACAAAGAGGGGAGGAAATATTGCATGTTAACCAAAACGGAACAGTTAGTTTTGGTGAATTCGAAACAAAGGGCAATGTAGAAATAAAAGATGAGGATGGAAAGCTTTACGCAGTTTTCCGACCTCATTATCTATTGCTGGTCGACACTGATAGTGCTGGCGAAAAGCGTTCCATAAGCATTAATGCAGCGGGTCACGCTTTAGGTTTGTACAACAGCACTGGAAGTGAATCAACTGTTCTGCTCGAAGGCAAAAGCGGCGAGATGAGACTACGGGACACTGACGGAAAGAGTAGGATGTGTCTGACTGCAAATGATGGTAATGTGTATTTAGGTGGCAATGATGCAGATGGCGACATATTCATCTTTCCGGGAAAGGTTACACACGATATTCCGACGAATGCTGGAACCGCTGTGAAGGAAGCTACTATTCACCTTGATGGCGAATCGGGGGATATTAAACTGCGCAACGCCGACTGCGCTGAAGATTTCGAAGTGCTGGATGGTCAAGACGTAGAGCCAGGCAGCGTGATGGTGATTGAGCAAGAAGGAAAGCTACGCCAGAGTACGAAGGCCTATGACAAGCGTGTTGCCGGGGTAATCTCCGGTGCGGGTGGAAACAAACCCGGAATAGTATTAGGGCGGGACCCTTCAAATGGCAAAGCGATGCCTGTTGCTTTGTCAGGAAGAGTCTGGTGCAAAGTAGATGCTCAGCACTCACCGATCCAGGTTGGTGATCTATTGACTACTTCACCCACCCCTGGTCATGCAATGAAAGCGGACGATCCGATGAAGGCTTTCGGCGCAGTCATCGGTAAGGCTCTGCAGCCGCTTGATAACGGTCGAGGACTGGTTCCCATTTTGGTTGCGTTACAGTAGCTTTGTCCATTACTCATTGCTATGCCTTTCCTGGGTTGGCAGGCCTGGCGAATAGCCAAAGACTATCCAACCGATTAGTCATCTGGCGAGGTATTAGTGATTGCTACTTTCGGGCAAGTCCAGCAGGTTGGAAAAAACGCAGCGCCTCGAGTCGCAACTCAAACCTGGTGCTGCTGCTATCTGCGGCAGCACCAGGTATCAGCCTAGCCAAACTCTGCCGACGTGATCAAGGCCGCAATGCAACGAAAACAGTGCGCCAGCTTGAACTCTGGGGCTATGTGAGTCCAAGGAACAAAAGGTATTCAGCATTTAACCAAGAAAAACTGCGAGGAGGGAAGTCATGAATATTCTAAGTCTAAAACAGGTGGTTCAGGATTATGGTGTAACCGCTGCTGTGCATTTCGCCAACACAGGCGAGCTTTCTGTAAAGAATGATCTATTTGGCGGTGATTATGTTGGACAAGTTTCCCTAAGAGACCGAATTCAGTCGATACTCCGTGGGAGGACCGATTTCGTGGTCGCAAAACATGGATTCAAGTTCACAAATAGGGGATGGGCAACTGATGTCATTATAGATCCTGTCCACATTAGAATGATGGGCCGCTGTGGCGGAATGTCCTACGCAGCATTGGATTTCTTTCTCTACGATATGGACATACCGGTTTGTGATACACGGCCGAAGGAAGGCCAGGTTCTCAACACCTATGTCTATGAGCGACTGATGACGAGTCTTGACAACACGGTACTCATATTCGTTGGGAAAGTTGCAGACCCCAGTTCCGCTTTTGACGGTAGCCTGGATGATAGCCCGAACGGTGAGCTAGGAAAACTCAAGGCGTCTCTTGACAACGATATGCCGGTTAATCTGGGCTTAACTTACCCGGGAGTATCAATCTCGGACAATCACCAAGTCCTTGCTATTGGATATTCCGAGGGTGATAATCCGTCTGACCTTAGGATCTTTCTATATGACCCAAACTATCCTGAAGAAGAAACAGTTCTGTTCCCTGATATGTCCCATAGGATCTTCAAACAGCAAACATGGGAGGAATATGCTAAGGCCAGCGATACCGCCGTTGAATGGAACGCCTACTTCGTAGACCCTGGGTATAGTGAACGGCGTCCGCCGAACCTCGAATTCCCTCAGAACCCATATGATTGGACGGACGAGGATCACAGTCGGCCCAAGAACTACGGCCATTGGGACCTCCGTGGCGCAACGTTCGTTAACACGCTGTTCAATGGGACTAACATGAATCGAGTAGATATGGAGCTTGTTAACGCTACGGGTGCAGATTTCTATGAAGCGAATTTGCAGGCGAGCTATTTGGCTCACGCAACTTTGGTTAATACATCATTCAAAAAAGCAGATATGCGGCTCTGCACCCTCGACGGTGTATTGGGACACGGCAGCAGTTTTGAAGAAGCCACCCTGGACGGGACTTCTCTTGAAGAAGCAAATCTCGGACGTGTAAACATGACAGATGCACGACTCGAGAGAGCAGAATTCATGACGGCGTCTCTCGAAGATGCGAATTTCACTCGAGCAAAACTAACAGAGGCGAAATTCCAAAGTGCAAATCTCACAAGGGCGATCTTGAGTTCTGCGAAGGCGAATTCAGCAAATTTCGAGAATGCGACCCTCAGGCACGCGAACCTTCTCCAGGCTGACCTAAGAAATGCTGATTTTAGTAATGCTGATCTAAGGAATGCTGATTTGAGAAATGCTAATGCGGATGGTGCAGATTTCGAATCCGCAACTCTCGATAATGCGAAACTACACGGAGCTGATCTAAGGAATGCTG
>CAYMKL010000072.1:10551-35830 GCA_964390805.1 uncultured Anaerolineae bacterium
GAATCCGCAACTCTCGATAATGCGAAACTACACGGAGCTGATCTAAGGAATGCTGATTTGAGTAATGCTAGTGCGGACGGTGCAGATTTCGAATCCGCAACTCTCGATAATGCGAAACTACACGGAGCTGATCTAAGGAATGCTGTTTTGAGAAATGCTAATGCGGATGGTGCAGATTTCGAGAATGCGACCCTCAGGCACGCGAACCTTCTCCAGGCTGACCTAAGAAATGCTGATTTTAGTAATGCTGATCTAAGGAATGCTGATTTGAGAAATGCTAATGCGGATGGTGCAGATTTCGAATCCGCAACTCTCAAGGATGCGAAACTACACGGAGCTAGTCTAACGAATGCGATTCTCCGACACGCAGATCTCACAAATGTGAACTTGCATCAGGCTAAGCTAAACGGCATCGACTTTCGATATGCAACTCTCACAAATGTGAACTTGAGTTACGCTGAGCTGAGGAATGCGAAATTCCAACATGCGGATCTCACGAATGTGAACTTGAGTTACGCTGATATAAGGAATGCCAAATTCCAGCATGCGGATCTCACAAATGCGGATTTGAACCACGCTAACGCGCATACTGCAGATTTCAGGAATGCGACCCTCGAGGACGCAAAGCTTAACGGGGCTGACCTAACGGATGCGAAATTCCAGAATGCAGATCTCACGAATGTGGACTTGAACCACTGTAATCTAAACGACTTGGACTTTCAAGATGCGAATCTGACAAATGCGGATTTGAGTGAGGCGCAGGCGAATCCTGCGAATTTCAAGCGTGCGACCCTCAGGAAAGCGGGGCTTTACAATGCTGATATAAGGAATTCAGATTTCCAAGACGCAGATCTCAGAGAGGCGGACTTGAGTTACGCGAATGCAAATGCTTCAAATTTCAGGAACGCGAAGCTTAACGGGGCTAATCTAAGCTATGCAGATTTCCGAAACACAGATCTCACAGGTGCTGAATTGACAGGAGCTAACACGACAGAGGCCAACTTTGCAGGTGCACAAGGATACCCGTAATTCACGTATAAACGTAGTTGGGGGCGAGGACAGTGAGTGGTTTCGTAGTGATATGTGCGTTGCCCGAATGTACTCGAACGGTCATGCACACTTTCTCAAGGGCGATGAGTACATCAAGCACAAACCCAGCGTAGCGGTCGTGGGAGGCACGGGGACCATCGGCGTAACGGGCTGGAAGTCATTCCCATAGGGTTTCAGCCCATAGGCGAGGGGTTGGGCTCCAGAAGGCACCAAGCCGGCGAATCATGGGTTCCTCGCGTTAACGCGGGACATCCCTCGTCTCGGCTGTGGTGATCAAGGCACGGCGGGACAGAGGAGGAGTATTCGGGCACCGAAGTGGTGGTGGTTGACGAAGCTGTAGACGATACGTTTGAGCACCCCGAGTTTAGCGTTGGTGCCTCCGAGCCTAATGTCACTAACATTTGTTATTCTGAGCGACCGAAGGGAGCGAAGAATCTCGTTTTCACACTGCCTAAGACCTTGTGGAACGAGATTCCCTTCGACTGGGCTCAGGGCAGGCTTCGTCGCTCCGCTCCTCAGACCTGTCCTGAGCTTGCCGAAGGAATGACGAAATCTCGTTGTAGTATCAGGGAACAATCAGAAGCTAAGCAGGCATGATCAAGGACCGACAGAGGTCGACAATGGCTGGGAAGAGGCGCCGCCGCCGGGCTCAGTCTGACGAAAATCGCTCGCGAAGCCGGATTCCATAACCCGGAAACAACCAAAACGTTCTGATCACAGAGGCACGGAGAGTACAGAACATGCAAACAACCCTTGCTTTCTCTCTGGTCATCCTCATCGAATGCAAACGATGTAGACGCGGCACTGGCATTCCTCACCACAGAAGGATACGCTCCCCTCGGCTACGCTCGGGACAGGCAGGGCAGGTCCGTGCACGACCTGAGCCGTATACGAAAATGTCGTTTGACACCATCAAAAAGAGCCACTCTGTGATCAGGGTGGCTCTCCGCTTTTGGCCCACCGCAGCGGCTCGATAGCCTTCTTAACTGCGTGAGAGTTCTTCGAGCAGCGCCTTGACCTCTTTCAGGTCTGGCGTGTCAAATCCCTCGGTGAACCAGCCGTAGATCTCCGCCAGCATTTGCCGAGCTTCTTCTCGCTTGCCCTGCTTCCGCCACAGGCGACACAGGCTCACCGTCGCCCGCAGTTCCAGCGACTTCGCCTGCTGCCTGCGGGCCACCTCAATGGCGTGCTGAAAGCTGTCTTCGGCTCTAGCCTCATCGCCCTGCAGGAGCAGCAACTCCCCCTTGAGGCGATGCAGCTCCGGCTCCCACCAGTGCTCTCCATGCCTCGCGGCCGCTTCCAGCCCCTCGGCCACGGTGGAGAGCCCCTCCTCGGTCTGCCCTAATCTCCAATATAGCTCAACCAGGGGAGCGAGGAATGCCGGAAGTCCCAGTTTTGCACCGGTGGCCCGCCAGTCGGCCAGCCCCTGGCGGATCTGGAGAGTCCCCGCCTCTCTCTCTGCCGGTCCTTGCTCGGCCAGGACCCAGCCCTGTATCATCCTTCCCATTGCCAACCACTGTGGAAACTCGTGCTCAATGCAGAGCGCCATCGCTGCCTCGGCGCGGTCCCGGGCCGCTTGTGCCTCTCCACGATGCTGGTGGATCATGGCGGCGAAGCACTGGGCCCAGGCCAGGTTGAAAGGCTGGCCAATCTCCTCGGCCAGGGCCAGCGACTCGTGGCTCTCCTGGAGGGCCTGATCCGGATAACCCAGACTCCACAGCACCTGGGCGAGAAAGGAGTGGCTCGCCACTGCGGGATCGTGCCCGAAGAGGGCGGGATACGAGCTTTGCAGTTGGGGATCGTAGAGGGCCAGGCCCTGTTCAAAATGGGCTCGGGCTGAGGCTAAATCCCCGCGCGAGTATGAGGTCAGCGCCAGCGCAAGGTGGGCCTGCAAAAGGAACGTAGGGTCTCCTACCTGCTGGGCCAGGTGCAGGAGCTGTTCCCCAAGCTCGTGCGCGGTCTGCAACTCCACCCGCACGTGATAAAACCTGAAAAGCCCAAACAACACGGGGAAGAGCTGGGGCGTCTCCTCCACCTGCCGGCATAGCTCCCGCGCCTGAGCGTAATTCTCCGCCACTTCCGGTGCTGCAAAGCCCTTAGCCAACGCCAACGGAGTGCCCAGGGCGATGTGCAGTTGGAGCTCTTGCCCTGCGCGCTCAGGTGACTCCGGCAAGGTCTGGAGCACCTCCAGCCCCTTGCTGAGCAGGGTGATGGCCTCTTCATAGGCGGACAGTCGCGCGGCCTTCTCCCCGGCCAGGCTCAGGTAGTGGACCGCCTTCTCCGTCATCCCCGCCTCCTGAAAGTGACGCGCCAATTGCACGGCGATTTCTTGCGCCTGATCCCCATACAACTCCTCCAGCACGTTGCCCACGTCCTCGTGCAGGTACGACCGCTCCACCTGGTCCAGGTTGTTGTACAGGTACTTCTGGAACAAGTTGTGCTGGAAGCGGTACAGGGATAGCCGCTGTCGGCCCAGGCGCTGGACGCCCTGAGCGCCCACCAGGTGATGTTGCCTGTCCAACTCACGGCTCAACCGCCGGATGAGTCCCCGCTCATCCACGGCCTGCACGCGAGCCACCACTTCGGCCGTGAACGCCTCCCCCTCCACGCTGGCCACGGTCAGCATCTCCTGCAGCTCTTCCTCCAGCCGGCCGATGCGCTCTTCGATCACTCCCTCCACCCGCGCCGGCAGTTCGCCCCAGTCCAGAGCAGGCCCTTCGATCCAACGGCCCTCCTCGTCCTGAACCAGATCACGCCGCTCTCGCATATCCCGCAGCAGCTCGACGGTGAACAGGGGGTGTCCCCCTGTGTGGCGGAACAGAGCTTGTCTGAAGGCCTCGCCCAGCCGATGGGGCTCGGTGTCCAGGAGTGCGTCCACGAATTGCCGGCCCTCGGCCTCGGCTGCCTGACCCAGGTCCACCCAGATGTCGCCGTGGTATCGCTTCAGCTCGTTGAGCACCGGCTCCAGGGGATGGCGTTCCCCAGCGCGTCCCAGGCCCACCTCGTCGGGCCGATAAGTGCCCACGAGCAGGATGCGGCTGCCTCCAATGCGCCGGCCGAGGTGGAACAGCAGGCTGACGGAAGACGTGTCGGCCCACTGCAGGTCGTCCAACACCAACATGAACGGCTGCTTCGCCGCCAGAGCTCGCAACACGTTGGTGTACTGCTCGAAAATGTGGGCTTGCTCCAAAGCTTTATCGCCGCCGCCTGCCCGTCGAAGGCCCTTGCGCTCCATGAGCTGCTCCAGCTTCTCCAGCCAGCCCACCTGGTCAGCCACGAAGGTTGTTGCCTTGGCTATCATCCCAGCCCCGGGCACCAGGACGTCAATCAGGTCGGGACCGAACTCCATCAGGGCATTCCCCGACCATCGCAACAGACCCCGCAGCCGGTTGGCGTTTTCGGGGCTAATGGTTCTCTCAGCCAGCTTGGCTTCTACGTCGCCGGTGAGCAGTGCCAGTATCTCCCGAAAGGGTAGGTAAGGGTCACCAATCCCTGTTTGGGCGCTGCAGTTGCCCAGGGCAACGATGAGGTCGAGGCAGGCTTTCTCGGCACGCCGGGCGAACTCAGTGACCAAAGCGGTTTTGCCGCTGCCGGCCTCGCCGACGACGAAGCAAACCTGGCCATGGCCGGCGAGGGCTGTATCGAGGAAGTCGGTCAGTTGGGCGAGCTCGCGCTCACGGGCGACGAAGACGTTTCTTTGGGTTGTCATTCTCTTCTTCCTCCGATCAGGTCGTACTCCATGGCCCCTGTGATGAGCACGGGAATCATGTCCCCCATGGGTAGCTCCTCCTTGATGACGACCAAGCCGTCCACCTCGGGAGCGTCGCGGTAGGAGCGCCCCACGCTGAGGCCATCGCCACTCCCCTCGACGAGGACGTCCAACGTGCGCCCAATCATCTGCTGGTTCTTGGCCAGGGAGATGCTTTGTTGCAGCTCCATGAGCCACTGGTAACGTTCCTCTTTGACCTGATCGGGGACCTGGTCAGGCAGGTCGGCTGCGCGGGTGCCTTCCTCCCGTGAGTAGGTGAAGACCCCCACTCGATCAAAAGCCGTCTCCTCGACGAAATCGAGCAGGACCTCGAACTCCTCTTCAGTCTCGCCAGGGTAGCCGACGATGAAGGAGGTACGAAGGGCGATGTCGGGCATGGCCTGGCGCAGATCGGCGATCAAGCGCTGCACTTTTTCCACGCCGTGGGGGCGGTTCATGCGGCGCAGGGTCTCGGGGTGGGCGTGCTGCAGGGGGATGTCCAGGTAATGGCAGACCTGGGGGTGTTGGGCCATGATCTCAATGAGTTTGGGGGTGATGTGCTGGGGATAGGCATACATCAGGCGCAGCCAGGGAAGCTCTGGCGTGGCCTTCAGAATGGCCTCGATGAGCTCAGGCAGAGCGTCACGCTGACCTCGGTCGCGCCCGTAGGCGGTGGTGTCCTGGGCGATGAGGATGATCTCTTTGACTCCCTGTTCAGCCAACTGCCGCGCCTCCTCCACGATGGCTTCCGTCGGGCGGCTGCGGGCCCGCCCCTTGATCATCGGTATGGCGCAGAACGAGCAGGCCGCGCTGCAGCCATCGGCTATCTTGAGGTAGGCGCTGGCTCCTTGAACAACGGACCTGGACATTGAGGCAGCGAGGGGCACGGGCGGGTCGCCGATCATCACCAGTGGTCTGTCGCCATCCGAGAACAACCCCTCCACCAGGGCCGTGATCTCCATCCAGCGCCTGGTGCCGATGATGCCATCCAGGCCGGGCACCTCTTCGGCCAACTCGCGGCCATGGCTTTGCGAGAGGCACCCCGCGGAGATGAGTGACTGTCCTGGTCTCTTGGTCTCGGCCAGCTCCCGCAAGGCAGCAAAGGACTCCTCCTGGGCGATGTCAATGAAACCGCAGGTGTTGACGATGACAACTTCCGCTGCTGCCGGATGTTCCGTGGGAGCATAGCCTGCTCGTTGAAGCAGCCGGCTCATCCCTTCGGAGTCTACAGTGTTCTTGCAGCAGCCTAGGGAGAGTAGGTAGTAGTAGTGCATTTTGGTATCTTGATCAGCTCCATTCAATCTCGGCCCCAAAGGAGGCCAGGAAGCACTTGAAGACCTCCTGCCGGCGCCGCACGATCTGCCAACGGATACCTAGCGGATTAACGGATACGTCCACTGCCTGTATCCGCTAATCCGTTACTCATCCGCTGACCAATTGACCGGCCGCCAGCCCCAATGGGGGCTTTGTAAACTGAGCCAGGGGCTTGACCGAAGCGGAGCCCCTGGCGGACTTCAGGAAGTGATAGTGGGTGTAGGGGTGATTCCCTCCGCGAACCATTCCACGTCCACCACCTGACCCCTCTCCCCCAGGAGACCCAGGGATTCGCCGTTGACGATGGCTTCTACGCCGCCAGCGTTGCCGCAGCGCAGGGCGACGCTCTCCTGCCCCTGCCAGATCTGCGTTGTGTCCGCTTCCAGGGAGCCCACGAAAGCCTGTTCCCCATCCACGAGAACCCGCAGCCAGGCGTATTCGACGATGTTCAGCTCAACCTCGACGCCAGCGGAAACGCTGGACGTGGGCGTGTCGGTGGGGGCGGCGCTGGTAGGGGTGCTGGTGGGGGTACTTATAGAGGTGCTGGTGGGAATACTGGTGGGAGTATTGGTGGGAACGCTGGTGGGGACACTGGTGGAGGTGGAGGTGGGCTCGACGGCGGCTACGACGGTGGGCAGGGGAGTGGGCGTGGCGGTGGGCATCTCGGTTGGCGTAGCGGTGGGTACCGTGGTGGGTGTCACGGTGGGCGCTACCATCGGGGTGGCGGAGGGCGTTACGATGGAGGTGGTGGCAGTGGGTGATGGGGTGGGGGTAGTGGTAGCGGTGGCTCGCCAGAATGACAATTGGGTCTTGATTGTGGGGGGAAGATAGTGCCAAGTGGCCCAAGACCCGAAGGCTATCAGCACTACGATGAGCAGGATGCCGATCACCAAGTCGGGCGTAAGCCAGGAAGGCGCGGCCATGGAGATGTCCATCGGCTGGAAGAAGCCAGGCTGTGGCAGAGCTGCCTTGCCCTCGTCCTCTCGGCCTTCGTAGAGGGCTACCAATTCCTCGGGGTCGAGCTCCAGATACATGGCGTAGGTGCGCAGAAAACCTTTGACGTAGGTTTCGGCGGGCAAGGCTCCAAAATCTCCCTCCTCCAGGGCCTGGAGAAACTTCTGCCGTATGCGTGTGGCCTCCTCGACCTCTTCTAAGGACACCCCCTTTTGTTCGCGCGCCTCCTGTAGCAACTGACCAAGATTGCCCATTAACTCTACCTCCCATGAAATTGCTAGCGAAGCTCCGCCGTAAACCGATAAGTAATGGGACGCAGACCTGTCCTGAGCCCCGAAGGACACACGCAGATTTTCGCAGATAAACGTATAGTGAAGCGGCATCAGCGTTGATCTGCGCCCAGAGTTTTGACTCGCTGGTAAGGAATTTCGGGCTTCGGGGAGTCTAGCGGACACGAGTTCGCTAGGCGCTATTATACCTTACTTTGCCTTAATAAGCAACAATCGGAAGATGTCTGTAGTGTGGACGCCAGCCCGCTTTTACAAAGCCTGCAGCAGGCTCGCGCCTGCACTCCGGCGCTCAAATACTGACAATTGGCTTACAAGCGAATAGTGGCTCCAAGGCCGATTTGAGGTTTTTTCTGTTTTGGTGTATCATTAGGACAAATCGAGGATAGAAAGCGAGGAAGCCATGAAGATACTCTTGACCCAGGATGTGGAGAGCTTAGGCAGGGCCGGTGAGATCAAAAAAGTACCAGATGGCTATGCGCGCAACTTCCTGATCCCTAAAGGCCTGGCCGTGCTGGCCACGGCAGGTGCGATAAAAGGGGTCCAGTTGCAGAGCAAGGCCGAGAAAAAGCTTCAACGGCAGGCCGAAGAGAAGGCCGCGTCCCTGGCCGAGATCCTGTGGCAACTGAGGCTGACCTTCAAGGCCAAGGCCGGAGAGAAGGATAGGCTCTATGGTTCCATAACTAGCGGTGACATCGTGGAGGCCCTTGAGCGTCAGACAGGGCATACTTTCGACAAGCGCAAGATACAACTCAAAGGAGCCATCCGTGAGCTAGGCGAGCATCGCGTTCCCATCAAGTTGATGACCGACGTGGTGCCTGAGATCACAGTGATCGTTGAGCGGGAGGAAGAATAGCGATGGCTGCCGGGTCGGACGAAAGTCTAGAGAAACGTGAACTCATCAAGCATTTGGTAGCCAGCCTCCCTTGCGCCGTCTGTCAGCACTACCATGAGCCAGGCAATGTCCGCATTGTTGATCATCACGGTGAGATTTGGATTATGACGGTGAAGTGCGATCACTGTGGCAGCCAGGGCTTGGTTTTCGCCATGATCCAGGATGGAGAGAAGCCAGAGATTGTCAACGAGCTTACATCCCAGGAGTGGGCCAGGTTCCGCGAGATGCCCCAGATAGATGCCGATGACGTCCTCGATGTCCACGAACTCCTAAGGGATTTCGACGGCGATTTCGTGGGGCTCTTTGAAGGCAGGGTAGGGTAACGGTTGGCGATATATCCGCCTGGCTTAGTGATTCAGTTGATGGAAGACCAAATACCTCGTCGTGGCGTCCCAGGCGAGGTGTTTTTTGTCTCAGAGAATCATCATAGCCTCAACGGGGAGGATTTCCAAATGAAGACCATAAGCCTCAATGGCGCGAATCTAACCATCGAAGATGTGGTGGATGTGGCTGAGAGCCGGGCGGCTCCTGAGGGAACACACGTCAAGATCGCTGCGGAGGCTCAGGAGAAGATCCAACGAGCCAGGCGAGCGGTGGAAGAGTTCGTAGAACGGGGCGAGATCATCTATGGTGTGACCACCGGGTTTGGCGCTTTCAAGGACAAGGTGATCTCGCCAGAGCAGACGGAAGAGCTGCAGCGCAACTTGCTCATGAGCCACGCCGCGGGGGTGGGCGATCCTTTCGATGAGGCCACCGTGCGGGCCCTGATGCTCATCCGAGCCAACACTCTGGCCAAGGGCCACTCAGGCATACGGGCGCGGACCCTCGAAGCTTTGCTGGACTTAATCAACCGCGGGGTGCATCCCGTCGTCCCCGCCAAGGGCTCCCTGGGGGCCAGCGGCGACCTGGCGCCCCTGGCCCATACGTCGCTGGTGCTCATCGGCAAGGGGGAGGCCTTCTATCGAGGGGAAAGAATGGCCAGCGCTGAGGCCCTGCGGCGGGCTGGCCTGGCCCCTATCGAACTGGGGGCTAAAGAGGGCCTGGCTCTGATCAACGGCACGGCAGTGATGGCGGCCATCGGAGCCCTGACCACCTGGCGGGCAGATGGTTTGAGCCGCGTCGCTGACATCGCCGGTGGTCTGAGCCTGGAGGCCCTGCACGGCGTGCTCTGGGCTTTCGACGGGCGCATCCATGCCGTCCGCCCCCATCGCCATCAGAGTGATTGTGCTGCCTACCTCCGTCGCCTCATTGAGGGCAGCGAATTCCTTCGCCCCAACGATTCCCCCGATGTCCAGGACGCCTATACCCTGCGTTGCATACCCCAGGTACACGGCGCTGTGCGCGCTGCCATCTCCCACGCCCGTCAGGTGATCGAGACAGAACTGAATTCGGCCACCGATAACCCCCTCTTTTTCTTCGAGGACGATGGTAAGGCTGTTTGCTTATCGGGAGGCAACTTCCACGGCGAGCCGCTGGCACTGGTCATGGACTACCTGGCCATAGCCTTGACCGAATTGGGCAACATCTCAGAGCGGCGTTTGGCCCGCCTCCTGGACGAGGGCGGAAACCCTCGCTTCAGTAATCAGGGCACGTTGCCGGCCTTCCTCGTCAAGCAAGGGGGTTTGAACTCAGGATTTATGTTAACTCAGTATACAGCGGCAGCCCTGGCCTCGGAGAACAAGGTGCTGGCCCACCCTGCCAGCGCGGATACCATCCCCAGCTCGGCCAATATCGAGGATCACGTTAGTATGGGGTGCACCGCTGCCCGCCAGGCGCGGGAGGTGCTGGAGAACACGGAGACCATACTGGCCATTGAGCTTTTCGCCGCTGCCCAGGGCATTGATTTCCGGCGGGAGATGCTAGGTGGGAATCCTCAGCTTGGGAAGGGAACGGCCATTGCCTACGAGCTGATACGACAGCGGGTGCCCTTCCTGGAGCAGGACGCCATCATGTATCCCCATATTGAGGCGGTGTGTGATTTGGTTAGGAGCGGGGAGTTGCTGCGAGCGGTGGAGGGGGCAGGCGAGTAATGACACTTCAACTTATCGCAAAGGTGCCACACCCGAAGTGGGTCTGTCTGCCGATGTGGAGTATGGATGCCAGCTCGAGGTAGGGGATGATGGGATGCGGTATGGAGGCAAAGGTTTGGGTTCCTATCCAGGACCCTGGGCAGTTCTTGGGGGCAGGCTCAAGGCCTTTGTAATGGATGGGAATATGAGAAGCTTGTTCTATGGCTGCCCGGAGCTCCGCCTGTTCTTCTGCGCTTAGAATAGCCCACACGTCGTCAGGCGTATTGTACTTGCCGGGCAATAGCAGACTCATCCGGCTGACCAAGGAATCCAACATGCTCTGCAAAGTTGGCACTTGACGAGAAGGTATTTTCTTTCGACGACGTCGTCGGCCGGCCTGGTTTGCGTCGCTGAAGTCAAAAGGCGTTATCCAGGTTAGGCGGTCGAGCACACGCTCTGACCTCGGCTCAAAAGTCAATCCTTCAGCCCACTGAACGGGAGTGGCGCGATAGTTCAGGTCCAGCCGCCCATCACTCACCACGGGCTCCCACTGGGGGCCCCGCGCGGCATAAACTGCCTGGATGTCGAATCGGCCCCACAAGCCGTTCTTGCGCTGCAACTGCTGATCAGAAACGATTGCTGCTTCCTCCAGAGCCGGCAAGATCACCTCCAGAAACAGGCCGTGATCCGCGCTCTCCCCCATCAGCTTGAGTTCCCACAGGATCAACTCTCCCCGCCCATAGATCTTCTTCCCCGGATAAACAAACAACACCGTTTCAATCGGCCACGATGCTTCTGGCACTGTCTGGGGCTTTTTCTTCCCTACCAGGGAGACTCCGCCGTGCTCATCCCACGGAGCCAGGGCTTTACGCCAGGGGCGGGCCTCACGAGTGGGAAGACGATTGGCAATCATGGTTCCCAGAACCAGGGACAGCTCTGTGGATAGACACCTGGGCAAGCGGACCAACGAGCTATTGACCCGCAACACAAACAGATAGCGGATAAGCCTAATGGGTTTGATAAAAGGCCACATAATTAACGAGTTCGTACAGCAATTTGATTCGATTCTTGGGCCACTGTCGAATCCGCCAGGCGTTCAGCATGTCTTTGGCTTCCTGAGTCAAGTAGCCCATGAATCTTCCCCAATAGAACTGTTCCTCGCTGGCATCCTCCAAATTCAGTAACTCGTACAGCGAAGCTTGTTCCTGGGGGCGCAGGATGGTCCGAAAGACCGCCGCCATCTCTAGCACGCTCAAGAATTCGGAAACTTCAAAGGTGAGCAAGCCTTGCTTGTCGCGGGTGTGGGGCCTCAGGATCTGATGGGGCGCAGAGAAGAACCGGACGCGCAACTGATCCATGGGAAATCGAGCCTCATGATAGACAGCTCTACAGAGAACGTCTCCCATGTTCACCCCTTTTCCCGCTCCGGTGGTGGGAAGGATTTGGATCAGTCCCTTCAGGTCAGCTCCGTGGTAGATGACGAGCTCCTGAAGCCACGGCTTCAGCTCGCGCCTGGGCATCATCAACAGAAAGTGGTTCTCGTCGTGGACATAGGCGCCCAGGACGTGGTGGTTGCTGAATCCCCCACCCATTCGAAGCAGCTTCGACAGGCGACTGACGAGTCCCCATAAGACGATGGATTGACGGGAGATTCCGCCCAACTTGCTGGCTCTGGTCACGATAGCCTGGCACGATGGACAGCGGTGTCCTGAGCCTTGTCCTGAGCGCCGCTTCGCTAACGGTCGAAGGGCTGTCGAAGGGTAGTTCTGCCGGGAAGAAGGCGCGCGAGGATAGACCCAGCATCGTTGGCAAGGGCCATCGAGGGCAGAAAAAGGCGGCCCGATCTCATCCCCAGTGGGAAAGAGATCGGGCCTGCTCGTGAGACATTCCAGCGTGGCTAACAACTCGGCGCCGCTTTCACTACGGCGCAGCCAATCAAAGCTGCTTAACATTCAGAGCCCTTCGCAGTGCGGTATGATGATAAACCACCTCGGGCTTGAGCCACTCGTCAACCTGGATGGGCAACTGCCAGCTCTGTTCGGGCTCGCCAGCGTATCGCTTGGCCCAGTCAATCAGGAAGCTGCCGGGGAGAATACGCAGGCGCAGGCTGCCAAAACCCAGGTAGCGGTTGTTCCCCATCTTGTGAGCGAGCCCTGGCTTCAGTCCCACACACCATATCAGCCTTTGCAGTTCTTGTTTTTCGAGGTTCCAGAAGCGAATCGTGAAGCGGGCACGGGCGCCGGGCAGTATGGCTCTGAAGTAGCGGGCCTGGAAGGTGTCGGGTTGAAAGTCTTCCACCTGCCTGGCAATGGGAGCCAGCGGCGCGTGGGGAAAGACGCGCCAGGTCTTGCCGATGAGTTGCATGGCAGCGGAGCTACCCTCTACGCTTTGCCACTCACTTCCGGTGTACTGCCAATTGCCGTAGGGATACGGCACCTTGAACCAGGCCAGTTCTGGTTCTTCAAACAAGCCAAAGCCGAAGGACAAGCGCCCCATGATGGCCTGGTTCGGGCCCCTTCCCACCCAGCCGAACAGACCATCGGTGGGGTTCAAGCGGCTGATGTCAGGGCTTGGCTCGCGGGAATCGCTGGCGATGGAGTAGATATGGCGCAGCATCCCTTTGATGCTCCGACTGGGGAGGGCGTAGATTTTGTCGGGACCTCGCTGGGCGGCCTCAGGGGGAGCCATGGCGAAGAAGTCCCAGCCGTTTACGGGTCCGGCGTCCAGGGTGGCTCTGAAGGACGGTTCGCCGCTCTCGCGGATGTTGAGAGGCGTCAGCACCTCGGCTTCCACGGCCAGCGTGCCGCAATAGCCGCCAAAAGCCCGGTGCGAGATGAAGCCGGCCCTGGCCCTGGGCGGCGGGCGGAAAACCTCGCTGCGGGAGACCTCTTGCTCAGGAACGAGAGGGTAGAGAGCCTGCAAGGCATTGGCGGCCGCCTCGCCCTCCAGGTCTAGCTTTTGCCACAGGCCATCCTGACTCAACGTCTGCTTCCCGAACAATTTCTCGCCCACGCCATCTGGGTCTGCTGTCAGCCAGGTGAGCCTGGACACGTGCGCCTTGACCCAGCCGAAACCGCTGGTCTTCTCGCCGCCCACGGCGATGTCGCCCCTCTGGAAATCCTGGAGCAAGTGCACCAGGAGAGACAGGGCCTCCAAATCTTGTTCTTCGACGTCCTGAACGTCCACCTGGAGTTGGAAAGTGAGCTGATCGCCATAGGCAAAGAGGTAGTCGTGCTTGGCGGCCTCTAGCGGCTGTCCTGTTCCCGGGTTCATCTTGACCCCATCCATCGAGCACCAGGCGCGTTCCGGATCCAGCGGGTCGGTGAGATAGGCATCGGAGAAGAAGGCCAGTCCCCGCTTCCGTTGAGCGCCAAAGAGACGGTTCAACACCTCGGTAGTCTTGCGCGACTCCCCCCACAGGGTTTTTAGCACCTGGGTAGCGCGCTTTCTGAAAGCTCCTTTGATGGTGCTGCCGGGGACATAGATCTCCCAGGCCCCCTGCTCCCGCGCAGACGGCGACCAGGCTAACATGCGCATGAACACCGTGTCGTAGGGCTTGCCGTATTTGCGAGAAATCTCTCGATTGGACGGGCCACCGGCGCGAAAATCAATGTGGTGCGGCTGAGCCAGTTCCTGGCGGGTATGATCGCGATAGCCCTTGAGGAAGGCGATCATGTTCCTGTCGTTGGTGATGCTCTTGTTCAAGTTCTTGGGATGTAACATGTGGCGGAATCGCACTCGACGGTGGGCGGCGGTGAATTCCCGCCACGTTGCGGGACTGATACCCTCTGGGGGAAGGTTCGGGTCGCCCCACTGGTACTCGTCAATCTGACGCTTGAGCAACATAGTTTTGATGCGTAGGTGTTCCTCTCGGGTTGCGATCTCCGCGTCCACCCAGGCGTCGCTCTGGAGCAGGGTGATCTGGTGATCCACCTGCTGGTAGAGACGGAAGAGGATGCCCCAACACGCTGGCGTCAGAATCTCCACCAGAGCCGCTTCGCTTTGAATCTGTTCCGCGAGACGGTCTCCCAGAGCGACGTCCAGCCCCAGGCTGTTGGCAGTCTCCAGCCAGGCTTCGTGATTGAGTTGCTCGCTGACCTGGCGCTGTTGCTCCATGACCTTGAGGATACGCTTGGCCATGTTTGCCTTTTTCCCCAGGGCTTCCCTGAACGCAGCATCGGCCGCTTCTTTGCTGGGGAAAGGCTGCTCGACCAGGGGCTGAATCTGAGCGAGTATTGTCTTGGAAAGCGCGTATTTCCCCTTGCCCAGCTTGACCGCGGCCTGGGTTGGCAAGACCCAAATCTCGACCTCCCCGATGGATTGCTCTCTCAGCCAAATCGCAATGATCCTCGGCAGATACTCGGCGAACTTGTGCTTCCAGTCTTCCGGACTGAGGATTGGGCCGGCCAGCCCCATGGCCAGCCGCTCGCGGATGGGGTCCGGCAGGTCGCGCATCGCCTCCACCAGCAAACGGCCTTCGATGGCGGCGAAAGAGGGCACGTCGGGGTCTACCTTGCCCCAGTTCCAGCCGACCATCACGGGGTTTGTGGCGTTGAAGGTCAGGCCTATCCTCAGATGATTGGTCCCAGAATGTAGGCTGGGAGGCGTTTCGGGGAGCAAAGATGCCAGGTCCATTTCCAGGCGAACCCGCCCCAGCCCTTTGCTCTTGCCGGCTCCAAACCAGAACCGTCCCCCCGCGAGTTCCTGCAAGACGTAGTACAACTGAGCCGCGTTTTCGCCTTGCCGCAGCACCGTCTCGTTTACAGACAAGGCGAAATCGAAAACGGAGTTGCGGAACAGCGTTTCCATCTTGTAGTTCGCATTCGCCTCCGCAGCCCAGCGGTCCTCGTCCAGCTTGATGCCCATGCGCAAGTCGAAGAAGCGGTCTCGAGGATAGCTCTTCTCCTGCAACTGGCACTCGACTTTGGTGATGAGCCCTTTCGGCAGGGGCGAGTCGTACAACCGCAGCCACATGCGATTCAGCAGGCCGGTGTTCTGGCCACGGCGCGATTGCCCGATGAAGGCGTCCATCAACGACTCGGCCGTGCCTGCGATTTCCCCGGCCAGAGAGACCAGCCGGTGGGTCCCATCTCCATCCCTCGTGAAAAGGGTCTTGCGTGCATTCCCTCTGTAAATCGGGGATTCCGCATAAAGCTTACCTTTCAGAATCATGACAATCTCCTTTATGCAATTCTACTTCACAACTCACTACCGGACATTTCAGGCGAAATCAGGTTTTCTCCCACCTGCATGGACGAACTGTTGCTTTTGGGGGCTCTCTGCGGTGCGAAAAGCTACCATCCTTTAGACAAAAAACTGATTTCTGAGGACCTTTGTCACTATTGTACATCAAAGCCAGTCATTGGTCAAATCACAATCTGTACTCTGCCCTTCTGTCCCTCCTTCCCCTCTATCTCAAACCTCACATCCAGGAATTGCTCTACCGCCCAAACGTTGGTCAGCAAGTGCTGGGTGATTTGGCAGGTGGTGAAAGCTGACGAGCCAGAGCCCAGGGCCAGGGGGAGAATCAACTGGTCAGCCAGGTGCTTGTCCAGGCAGGCACCGCTCTGGTGATAGGCGATGAATTCGCGGCAGGCTTCCTCGGCCACCTTCTCGGCAGGCTTGCCCCGCCTTCCCGCCGAGGAAAAGCCGGCCACTGCGTGGTCGTACTCTGCTACCAGGAAGACGACGGTGCCCTGGCCCGGCGAGGGGGCATCAACGATCTCAATCTGGGGGGTGAAGCCACGCTTCCGCAGGTATCCATCTGCTCGCTTCTTTTGCCTCTGGCCGATGTGAGCGGGAAGGTTAGAGGTGGCGGAGATGCCCCAGAAGCGCTTCAGCTCGCCCCGTTCAACCAAATCCAGGCCAGAGAGATCGCTTTCCCCTCGGCCGCCGATGGCAGCGGTCATCTCTCCGCCGCCTATCGGGTACCAGCCCCACTTCTCGATCTCGGCTTTAGCTTCCAGGCCCATGCGCGCCAAAGTAGGCAAATAGACGTGCTTGAGGTAGTGGAAGGGGGGGCTCCAGGCCACGTGGGTGCCGCCGCATAAGGTCAGGCGGGATTGACCAGGAGCGAGGGCCAGGGGCAAAGAAAGGGTCTGGAAGACAAGGCTGGTTGCGCCCGCGCTGCCGCCCTTGCGGGCCTGGGCTACGTCGAAAGAGTATTTCCCAGCCCGGGGCGGTGACTGAGGCGCGAGGGTCAAGGTCAGGGAACCCAAATCCGCACCCTCTAGCTCGGCATCGCAGACCTGAGCTATGGCCCAAACCCCTGTTAGGTGCTGGGCCTGGAGACCCGGCTTACGCCGTTTAGCGCGGATGTTCTCAATGCGAATGGGTTCGCCGAGGAGAGCGGAAAGGGTCAGTGAAGTGCGCAAGACCTGCCCGCCTCCCTCTCCATAAGCGCCGTTGATGACGATCATCGTCGCTCACCTGCTACTGTGCTTGTCATTACGAGCCCCTCGATGCCTCAGGATAAACTCCGCGAAGCAATCTCCCGCCTTCAAATGCAAGCAATGGTGGGGATTGCTTCGCCACTGCGTTCCTCGCAATGACACTATCTGAACGGTTATCTGCAACCGATGTAAATACCATACCACATTATCCCCAGAAGTCAAATTGACTCTTTTTGCGCCGAATCCTACTATAGTGTATAATTAGGGCAGTGTACCTTTACCACCTGAACAGGAGGTCAAGAGGTGAGACCATCTCTATCGCGTGAAGAAGGACAGGGGCTTATCGAGTATGCCCTGATCATAGTTTTGGTGGCCATCATCGTCATCGCCATCTTGTTGTTGATGAGCGACGTGATCCAAGACTGGTTGAACCAGCTCATGAACTTCATCAGTTAGCTCGTTGTCTTCGCGCCCTCAGCGTGGGTCCGCTGCTTTTTCCTCAGTTTGTAGTCCCTAAAGCTTGGCAGGCCAAGGGTAACTTGACCGCTGTAGACCTGGTGCGGGAAATCAAAAGAGGTCTCCTGGATTTGCTGTTCCCTCCTCGTTGCGCAAGCTGTCGAGAGATGGGCAGTTTACTCTGTGCCAAGTGCCGCGATGAGTTCGAGTTGATCGAACCACCCCTCTGCCCCCACTGTGGTCGCCCCAGGCCCAATGGCCGCCTCTGTCCCCTTTGCCAACGCGACCCTCTGCGAATAAGCGGCGTTCGTGCTGTGGCCTACTTTGATGGAACCCTGCGCGAGGCCATTCATGGCTTTAAGTACTCCAATCTACAGGATTTGGCCATTCCCTTGGGCCAGTTGATGAGCGACTATTGGGAGAAGAGCCCTCTCCCTGCTGAAGTAATCGTCCCCGTGCCCTTGCACCCAGACCGGCTGCGCGAGCGTGGCTACAACCAGGCCACTCTCCTGGCCAAAGAGCTTGGGAAAAGCATCGGGCTACCCGTCTCAGAGAGCGGGCTGGTGCGCGTGCGAGCCACTCGCCCTCAAGTGGAATTGGGTGCTCAAGAGCGCAAGGAGAACGTGCATGACGCCTTCCGCTGCTCAAACGCGGAGTTGAAGGGGAAACGAGTCCTACTGATTGACGATGTTTGCACCACCGGCGCCACGTTGGAGGCTTGTAGCATCGCCCTGCGGCAGGTTGGCGCTCGCTCCGTCTGGGCCTTTACCTTGGCCAGGGCCAGATGAATAAGCAACAAGACAAGAAAGGAGATGTCAAATGCAGTTGATGATCCAGGGCAAGAACATTGAGGTGACCGATCGTTTAGAAGATTACATTGAGAGGAAAGTGGGCAAGCTGGACCGCTATTTGCCCACCATAACCGAGGCGCGGATGGAACTCTCCGTTGAGGGCGCCAAGAGCGCGAAGGATCGCCAGGTGGCCCAGTTGACCGTGCGGGGCAAGGGTACGCTTCTGCGAGCCGAGGAAAGAACCGCTGACATGTTCACTTCCATTGATGCTGTCGTGGACAAAATGTACCGCCAGATTATCCGCTACAAGGGCAAGCGCTATGGCCGGGGCCGTGGCCCAGGCGAGGCGCCGCCGGTGGAAGTGGACGAGTTTGAGGAGGAGGTGGCGCCCCACATCGTTCGAACTAAGCGTTTCCAGGTGGCTCCTATGGATGAAGAGGAGGCCGTCGAGCAGATGGAGCTCCTGGGCCACGACTTCTTCGTTTTCTTCAACGTCAACACCAGTGAGGTGAACGTCATTTATCGTCGCAAGGACGGCGACTACGGGCTGATCGAGCCGGAGCTGACGTAGACGCCAAACTGCTGTTGGGCGAGATCTCTGACCGAGCCCTCTTCGCCTCGGTCGGAGACCTTCGGCGATCAAAAGAGAAGTCGCGATCAGAAGAGAAGCCAGCAAATGAAGACCATACTTATCGTCTGCACGGGCAACATCTGCCGTTCGCCTATGGCTATGGGGCTCTTGCAGGAGAAGCTGCGTAAAGAGGGGCTGGAGGGAGAGTGCAGGGTACACTCGGCGGGCGTGTGGGGGCTGAAGAGCCAATCACCCTCGACATACTCTCGCCAGATGATGGCGGAGCGAGGCATTGACATCAGCGGCCACCTCAGCCACGACCTCACTGCGGAGGATGTGGAGGAGGCCGATCTCATCCTGACCATGGAACGGGGTCAGGCCGAGGCCATCAGCCTGGAATCCCCTAAACATGCTCACAAAGTCTATATGCTGAGCGAGATGATCGGGCGGCATTACGATATAGGTGATCCCTACGGTGGCCCTTTGTATGAATACCGCCAGTGTGCCAACGAGATCGAAAGGCTTGTCGAGGAGGGCTATCCGCGAATCATGGAGCTGGTGGGTTGAGTCAGATAGGAGACTAGCGCCGGCTGAGTAGGAGCGGAGCGACGTATCGAAGCCAAGCGGGTTGGCCCTTAGACCCGCTCGCTGGTCTCGATACGCTGCGCACTCGACCGACGCTTGGCCTGAGCCCAGTCGAAGGGCTCGCTGGCCTCTCAATGGCTAACCTGACAATCGTGCTCACGAAAGTCAAAGGGGAGACCTTCAGTGGTCTCCCCTTTCTCATCTCTCCTCTCACCATCCTGCGATGAACTGCTCCCACTCTTGGTTGTCCTCCACGTATCGGCCGAAGAGGTACCTGCTTGTGGCTCGGGGCTCGTGGGGGCGTTGCAGCAACTGCATGTGGACCTCCTGGAGAGTCCGGCCGCCCTTTCGACGGTTGCAGTCTGGGCAGGCGCTCACCAGGTTCTCCCAATGATGCTGTCCACCATGATGGCGCGGGATGATGTGATCAACGGTCAAGCTCTTTGATTGACGACCGCAATACTGGCAGGTGTAGTTATCTCGCCGGAAGATCTCTTTCTTAGTGAGCTTCACCCTGGGGCGAGGCCGCCTGATCATATAGATCAGCTTTATCACCGAGGGGCATAGAAAGGTGGTGGAAGGGGTGCGGATGACCCCTCGGCTGTTCTCCAGAACCTCAGCCTTGCCCACCACGACCAGGGTCATGGCCCTCTTGACGTTGCAGACATTCAGCGGTTCGTAGTTTAGGTTGAGGACAAGAACTGGGGAATGTAACAGACCTCTCAACCGAGCCTCCCTTGGTTCTCAAATCTGTTGCCGATTATAACACAGTCTTTCAATTAGGTCAAAACTTGTTCTTCCACAACCAGGGGCTTCGGTCTTAGCTTTACATCTTCGTCATTGCACCTCTTTGGTCTTGGTAAATGCGTCAAACCTATCGTCTAGCCGCATTCTCCGGCCAAATTCGGTACAAGTGGTCCCCCTCCTGCGCTTCGCTGGCCTACTACCGGCCTCTATGTTGGTGTAGAACGCGGGGAAGAAGAGGTCGCTGAAAACCGTCAAGGCTTTGGCTTGTGGTGGGTCAAGACCTTTCTCACCGATATCGGGGCACAACTCGAGTTGCTTGAGAGCGAACTTGACAAAGGGAGCACTTTTGTGGTAAGATTACTGCAAGTTGTTGGTCAATGAACAACCATCTGTGCGCGGAGAATTGTCGTATAATATCATTCGTGGGGTGCTGCTATCTCAGTTTCCTACTCACCGCGCCACCGAACACTTTAGCGGAAGATCACTGGCATCTGCGCGAATTTCATCCAAGATTCACGCAATTTTCACAGAATCTTACACTATCCGCGGTCCAACTGTGATATAACAATACTAGTTCTGATGTTTTCTGTGGGTTGTGCCTATCTATAAAGAAAAGAGGCGCATTGCCTGGTAAGCCTAGCGCCTCTTTCAAGCGAACACGAAGAACGAGGGTTGGAGTCCCTTGCGTTCCTCGCATCCGCCATATTGTAGCACAAACTTGGAATTAGTGCAAGCGGAACGCAAGGGCCCTCTCGAAGACAAGGGGGCAAAATGGGCAAGAGCAAATCACTAGGCTTGAAACTCGAGATGAGAGATGGGCGAACAAAGCTCTATTTGCGTATCTCGGCGGGAGACAACCCCTTGCTTGAGCTTCGCATTAACGTGCCAACTAAACCCTTCATTGCTTTCATTACTTCCACGTCTGTGGTTGCTGAGTTGGTGAGCCGTTACCCTCAGATCACGGCTATCCTTCAAACTGCAGTCGGCGGAGGCTGACCTTTTGCAACCTATATTGGGGTTTGCCCTAGGGGAGCAAGGGGAGGGAAGGACGCGGGTCAATTCGATGGCTGAAATCTCGCCCTTTGCTCTCAGGCGTGCGGAGGAGAGCTAATCTCTGCCTGAATGCTAGGTTGGGTCAGGCCGACGTTCGTTCCATTCCAGCAACCTGGAACAGACGCTCCTATTGCCACAGCTGCCTTAGGCGCACGTACATCACAAAAGTATAGTAAGCCATCAAGAGGCTCAGGAGCAGTCCGTGAAAGCCGTCCTTGTAGCCCCCCAGCGAGATGTAGCGCCGCCTGAGCTCCCTGAGGGGCTGCAAGATGAAGTTGTGGGGCCTGGGGCGGACACCCTGGTCAAACAGAATCTTAGCCTCGTAGTCAGTGTAGCGATTCTGCCTCTCGACGAATTGGGCCACGGTGTTGTAGTTGTAGTGAATCAGCGGATTCTCTAAATACCCCTCCTCACCGTCCAGGATGACGATCTCGTGGACTTCCCGCTTGGGATCATAGCGGGCCTGGCCATGCCGCAGGAGACGCAGTTGATAGTCAGGATACCAGCCGGCGTGGCGGATCACCCGTCCGAAGATATGATTATGTCGCGGAACCCACCAGCCCGACCGCGACGCATCCTGGATGACCCGACGTATCTCGGCCGCCAACTCCGGTGTGCCTCGCTCGTCGGCATCAACGAAGAAGACCCAGTCGCTATCAACCGCATCCAATGCGGCGTTGCGTTGCTGGGCGAAGTTCTGGAAAGGATGCTGGAAAACCGTCGCTCCCGCCTCTCGCGCAACCTCCACCGTCCTATCCCGGCTGAAGGAATCGAACACCACCACCTCATCGGCCCATTGCGCACTGGCGATGCAGTCGGCGATATTCTTCTGTTCGTTTTTGGTGAGGATGATGACGCTTAGCTTTGACTTTTTCTTCATCACCGCCGTCGGCGCGAGACTCGGTAGTAGGGATAAACATCAATGATGTTGGCCCGCATGTATCGCCCTTTCGACTCGGCGTTCATCAGGCCTTCGTACTCTTCTGGGGGCACATCCTCGTAGCGATAGATACGGCCACTATTGAAGACAACCTCCAGTGTCTGAGTCTCGGCGTCATAGCCGACGGCGTGAATCATGCTGGATTCGACAGTTATCAGTTTCATTGGCCTACTCCTCTCCTTGGCAGAATAGGGCGTTCCGGAAGTTGACAGACCATCCGTTTCTTGCCGCAGATTTGCTGCCGGACACTTTTTCGGCAGGATGGTTTTGCTAGCCGCTGCTTGAGTTTTTTCGCCACGAATTGCACGAATTTCACTAGTCTTTGTCTCCCCTTCGTGTCAATTCGTGAAACCTGTCCTGAGCTAGTCGAAGGGTTCGTGGCAGAATAGAAGAGTGTCCGGTAGTGAAACCGCAGAGTGCGCGGAGATAGTCTCCCGGTTGAGTGTTGCTGAATTGGTTGCAGCTCCAATATGACAACGAATCGGGGGGATTCAGCGAATCGGCAGGCCTGAATTCGATAAATCCTTTGAACTCGTTGTCATCATTTCCGCCACCGTCCGATAGGCTGCCAGACAGCTCTCCAGCTCCGCTTCGCTGATCTCGCCTCGCCGATGAGCCACCAGCGCTCGACGCATCTCCGCTCGCAGCCCCAGCCACACGATGCGGTGCACGGCCCACTGATAGAAACGGCCATAGTGCTTCTCAAACAGCAGATAGCGGCTCTTCCACAAAGCCACAAACATCTCGCCCCGCACCTGCCTGGTGCTCTTGGCCTCGTGGTGCACAACCTCGGCCCTGGGCACGCAGTAGATACCCCAGCCAGCTTTCTTCATCCTCATGCACCAATCAATCTCCTCGCAGTAGATGAAGAACCGCTCGTCCAGAAGCCCCACCTCTTGGATGGCCTCCCCCCGCGCCATCAATGCCGCGCCAAGGGGGTGGTCAATGGGGAAGGGTGCTCCCCGTTCGTAGAGTCGGCGGGGATAGCGGCCGTTGAGGCGGGAGTTCAGCAGGCGATGGTGGAGCGGGAAAAAGTCGAGGAAGGCCTGGGCCAGGGTGGGGAAGGCAAAGGCCGAGTGCTGCAGGCGGCCATCGGGGTAGAGGAGCTTGGCCCCGGCGACACCGGCCTGGGGATTCTCGTCCAGGAAGCGCACCATCGTAGTCAGGGCAGCATCGAGCACCTCGGTATCGGGGTTCAGCAGAAGAACGTAGCGGGGCAGTTCATGACCCTCAGTCGAGGCAAACCCCATCGCCCGCAGGGCCTGGTTATTGGCAGCGGCAAACCCGACGTTCGTCTCGTTGGCCATGAGCCTGGCCTGGGGGAAGCGTCCCTGCGCCATCTCGACGCTGCCGTCCGTCGAGGCATTATCCACCACCCAGACCTCGCCCCCCAGCTTCGAGTCCTTCAGGCTTTCGTACACCGAGGCCAGGCAAGCCTCCAGCAACCCCCGCACGTTCCAACTGACGATCACGATAGCCAAGTCCAGATTCAACCTTACCCCCGTAGAAGTGAGATGTTCCGCTGAGGTGCAGTTAAATTATACTTACGGTTGGACAAAAGGCAAGCCCCCGTCGGGGCGAAAAGAAAGGCCATCCCGGAGGGTGAGGGGATGGCCCGTGTGGTTGGCTCAAGGCGAATTTGACCGATTGGAACAAGTGTGCTATAATCATGGTCTAGAACAACCGTTCTATTCCTGAGACTTATGAGCGCAGAGGAGGGGGCGAAATGGGGTTGGACGTCTGGTTCAAAGACGACATCAGAAACATTCTATTGGGCGTGGAGCTGGCCAATGCGCATCTGGCGACTCGCTACAATGACGACGAGGTGCGGGCTTATCGTGAGGGGTTCAGGGCTGCTCTGGCGGCGGCTGCGGTGAGTTTCGGCATATATCCTGGGGAGATCGACGTAGAAGCTGGGGGGGCTCAGCCCAGAATGGCATTTCTACCACTATCGAGAGGGCGTTGAAAGCAATGCTCTCTAGCCAGTAGGACGATACTTCGACGACGACTGGGCAGGGCCTAACACCGGCCTAATAGTTCGAGTTCGGGAAGGAACTTGCTGACATCAGTCTCCTGAGAGAGTATCTGACTTTCTATGTTTAGACCTTTCAGACATTCCCCGAGCACTCTCAGGTGTTCCAGATAGGTTTTGAGGACTTGATAAGTATGGTTTGCTCGGGCCTGCAATCCTTGACAACTCGTTCTGTTGAGTTGACAGAAGAACTTGAACACGTAGACTGGGGACAGAAACTCCTTATCTCTGTCGTAGACCTTAATGGATGTTATCCCACTCGTTTTGAGTTTCTCTATCTCCGGTTTCAAGGATTTTTCCAGTACGTGCTCTAGCATTCCTGGCAGACAGCATCTTTTTGGCTTTCCTTGCCGGCGTGTGAGAACCTCATGGAGCGAGGGATATGGACGCATTAGGATGGCGATGACATTGATATAGGGAGGTCCACCTGGAATTGTTGAGTATAGCCCCACAGTTCGTGCAAAGGGATACCAGCCTGCCGAAAGGATGATATTGAAAGCTTCTGTCCAATTATAGAAAGCGATTTCATCAACCATCAATCCAATCACTGGATCACAGAGTGTTAGTACAGGGCCAGGACTATCAGTCAACATACATTCAATACTGCGCATTGAGTTGCCCAGGTAGTGCACAGGGGATTGGACCACTTGTTGTATTTCTTCTGGAGCCCCGGCCCGAGAAGAGAGCATTGCGTCAACTATGATCAATGACTTACCTTGCGGCCTGTCAGCGATGTTTTCAAGAGGTGCCTCTTGCCTCTGCAAGGATACTATGGAATGGTAGTGTCGCGTTGTGACTTCATTCAAGTGCTGATTGATGACGCGAGCAACACGTCTTTGCAAAGTTCGATCACTCTTGAACTTTGTCCCGAAGCCTTTGGTTTCTAGAAAAGACGGAGGAGGAGCATCTTCGGGCTTGATGCCCAAAGTCTCAATGAGCCGGCCTAGAAAGGATTCTATCGCCTGTTCTTCTGGGTGCTGGCGAGTCCATAGGGAGAACTCCGTTTTATATAGGGCGGAACTGCAAACCAGCGGATCCAAGTAGATAAGGTCATATTCCCGTTCTTGGAACCGGCGATCCAGCCAGTCAAACTCTCGACGTGCGAACATGGTCTGCCTCCTTTTTGGTTGTTATCGCCTGCCTGGAGCAGGCTCTGTTTGAGCAGTACGACTATAGCCTAGAGATACGATGCGAAAAAATCGCCTGTAGGTTCACTCGGGCCATGTCTCAATAGGTCCGCAGCACTCCTACTGCTTTCCCGACAATGTCCACTTTGACTCCGGCCATGATTTGAACATCAATACCTTTTTGTTGATATTGGACTTTCACAGGGTCTACGTCGCGGTCTCCAGGGACAATGATGATTGGTTTCTCCGCATCGTTTTCGGGCTGGAGACGTATGTACCGATTATGCTTAATTACTCTACTTTCCGCTAAGTTGGGCTTTTGAGCCGT
>CAYMKL010000073.1:0-23275 GCA_964390805.1 uncultured Anaerolineae bacterium
TCCCATATCTGTCAAG
The DNA here is from genome assembly GCA_964390805.1 of uncultured Anaerolineae bacterium. Lineage (GTDB taxonomy): Bacteria > Chloroflexota > Anaerolineae > VGOG01 > VGOG01 > CAYMKL01. Next base: position 17 of record CAYMKL010000073.1, read on the forward strand.
TTGGTAAAGATCTTCCCACGAAAGTAGGCTTGAGCGTCCCCAGATTGAATCCCATACCCTCCTGTGACACCCCAGTGATACATTTGTGACTATGTTGTGACAATAAGGGTGTATTATAAAGATACTGGGAAGGCGATTGATCGTGCAGAGCAGAATCTCGCCAGGCAAGGCGGGAGCATTTTCGCATGCAGAGGCCATTGTGAAAGAGTATAGCGCTGTTTCCCGGATCACCGATCGTGTTGCTCCTGGGGAGCCGGGGCCACAGGCTATTTCTTTTGTCGTTCGCATCTGGAAACACACAGGGCCAGCCGATCCCGAATACCGGGGCTGGGTTGAACATGTGCAGAGTGGACAAAGAACCTCCTTCCTCGGGCTGGACCAACTGTCATCTGTCATCGCCGCGTACATGGGCATCCCCATCCGAAGGGGACCGGGGTGGCGGAATGGCCTGATGCGCTGGCGGGCTCGTCTCGCCGGGTACTTCACCCGGGGAGAGGATGGAGAACGGGGGGAAGGGCATAGGTAGATTTGACAACATACTTGGAGTGAGTTGTGTACACCGCCTTGAGCGCAACTAGCCTGACTCTGGCAGAATATCTTCGACAACGCTTTGTATCCGATTCAAACCTGGCTCGCTTCTTCGATCCGGGACGCGGGGGCACCATGGTGGTGTCGCTCAATACCCCTCAAGAGATGACCGAGAACGGTACCCAAGGGCTATCGCTCTGGCTCTACAGAGTAGTGAAAGACGAGCAGCGGTCGAACATGCCTCCTGAAAGGCTCGACCGGAACCAGCTAAGACGCACGCCCCTGCCCGTACGGCTGCACTATTTGGTCACGCCGATTGTCAACATTGAGGCCGAAGCAAGTCCCGAAACAGAACAGGTGCTTCTCGGCAAGGTACTGCAGGCGTTTCACGACTATCCCAGGCTCCGAGGGACGGACCTGCAGGGCGATTTTGCGGGGACAACCGCTGAGTTGAACGTCCGGCTGGAACCGTTGAGCTTGGAAGAGATCACCCGCGTCTATGATGCACTCAATCGCTCCTATCAGTTGTCGGTTTCATACGAAGTGAGTGTAGTGTATATTCATTCAGAGCGACAAGCCGAGGACATCTCCCCAGTCGAGGTCGCATTGCCAGAATACGGTGTCATTGTCTCTTCTGAGTCGCCTTGATGGAATTGGACCATGCCGCGTCGAGTTGTCGAAGTCAAGGGAAGAACGTACACCATTTCCATGGATGATCCAATGCCACTGACCCAGCGTATCTGGGCTGTGGTAAGCGCACGAATCGTCGACGAAATGACACTTGAACCTCCGAGAAGCCGCGTGTCGATCAACACCGATGTTCCCGACCTCACGCCCCGCGTGACGAGCGATGGCTTGGCGGGATTGATCGGGATACCTGGGCAAGTGTTTCCCAATTTGACTGCCCAGAGCTACGAGGTGGATCTGACTATCACGGCTGAAGGGTACATTCCATATCGCGAACGGGTGACCATTGCCCAAAACGTAGACTTTCCTGAGGCCTTTGTCCCAACCGAAATCGCGGTTTTGATGCACCGGCGCCCCATCGTCATGGCCGGCCGAACGGTTCGCCGAGTCGGGAACACAATGGTGCCCGTGCCGGGGGCCAGGGTGCGGATCACCGGAGTCTGGCGCAATCCTCCCCCGGCCGACCTGGACCCGCCGGCCGAGGCACCCAACGTCGTCTCCTTGCATCCCCCACTGGCCTTTGCCCGCGCCACGGGCATCGGATCCCTCCGGCGCAGGAACATCACGCCCGTGGTCGGTGAAGACAAACGGCTGCTGGTCGCAGTTGCTCCCGGCGAGACCCAGCTCAGATTATCAGATAGGGTCAATCTGGCATCTGGAGACGTCATCGAGATTGAAGGTGCCAACCCCGGTCGTATGGAGTACCTGACCATCGACACAGTTTCCGGGGCCAGTACGGCCGATCAGCCGGCCGACATCACCCTGAACTATCCTCTCGCTTACTCGCATCATGACGATGTCGTGGTACGAAAGGTCATCCCACAAGCACCTGGAACCGGCAACCTGTTCAGGCAGAATGCGATCAAGGATGACACCTGTGTCTTCCTTGCTACAATGAACGACCTCAGCGGTACCAGCGTAGCCGAGGTCTCCGGCGGTGGCAGTCCGACCGAGTACCATGTCTTACACCTTTTCACGGTAGCCAGTGACGCCGATGGCTACTATCGTTTGCCTCCACTGAGCCGCGTAGCCCGGCTTGAAATCGAAGCTGTGCACGGCGTGCAGACCATCACTCAAACCATCAGCCCGGACTACACCCGCCGGGAGAATCGTATTGACTTTGTGTTCAGGTAAAGGCGCAAGCCAATTTTAGAGACGCAAGAGGAGGAGTATCATGCCTGAGTATTTGTCGCCAGGAGTCTATGTCGAAGAGATCGACACAGGAAGCAAGCCCATTGAGGGCGTAAGTACCAGCACTACGGGCATGGTGGGCATTTCAGAGCGCGGCCCCGTCAATGTCCCGATCCTCGTAACCAGTTACGGGGAATTTCGGCGTTGGTTCGGAGACCGACTTGACATCAACGTCTTTAGCAACGCACTAGGTGCCCACTGTTACTTGCCCTATGCGGTAGAGGGATTCTTCAGAAACGGCGGCAAGCGGCTGTACGTTACGCGCGTGTTGCCTCAGGCCGCCACACATGCGGCGGTGTTCCTATTCGACCGGGGTGAAGAGGGGTCCGCGGACACCCTGATCCTGCGAGCCGCTGGGGAGCAGAGCGGGACCGCTGCCAACCTGCCCTTGCTGTACCCGATGGACATCAGTGACCTCTCCGACACCCCTCCAGACAACTGGATTCGCATCGGCGACGGCAGCACGGCAGAGTACCGCCAGATCACGGCGTTGGGTACGGTGGCGAACAACACGCACATCCCGCTAGGCTTTCCCCTAGGGCAGTCCCATGCCAGCGGCGTCACTGTGGAGCAGTTCCCCCGGACATCGGATGCGGGGCTAGGGCTCACCTACAGTGCAGCCTTCACGCTAGCAACAGACACGGAGGTCGGAGATCGCAGCATTGAGGTCAGCGGGGCTAATGCCGACATCACCGCTCTCATCGCAAGCGCAGACCAGTTGCTGGAGATCGGTGCGGCAGGCGCAGTTGAGTATCGCATCGTCCAGGAAGTGACCCAGCTTGCCTCGGATCGAGCACGGGTTCGCCTAGAGAGCGCCTTGGTGTTCGGATACGACAGCGCTACAGCGGTGACTCCTCTCCAGGTACCGGCTGCGGCCGCCACCGCTAACCTAGCACTGGAGGCCGATGCTGGCGATGGACTGCTGTTTGTAGATGATCGTGGTGGTGCCTTTGACACCCTCAATGATCTGCTGATCCTCGATGCCGGTGGGGCCAGCCCGGAGGTCCGGCGTATCGGCGAGTTGAGCAGCTTGGCGCTTTCTACCGGGGCCTACGAGGACTATCCGGCGGCCGGCCTGGTCCAAGAGGTGACCCTCGGCGACGATGACCGTAGTCTGACGGCGGCTGCGGCAGTCGGCGACACCACTGTCACCCTCGACGATACCAGTGCCCTGGGCGCGGGGGATACCCTGCTGGTAGACGTGAATGCCAACCAAGAAACCATGACCATCCGGTCAGTGAACACAGCAGCGAATCAGGTCACTTTCACCACGGCCCTGACCATCGCCCACGCCGCCGGGACGGCCGTCGTGCCCGCCGACAAGTCCCTCACCGCCAATGCCGCGGCCGGTTCTCGGGTGATCGCCCTGGATAACCGCCTGGGGCTGTCGGTAGGTGACGTGATCCGCATTGGCGAATCCCCGAACGACGAATACATGGCCATCAGTGCCATCCCCAATCCGTCGCCGCGTGGTGTGGCACCCAACGCTGGCAACGTCGTGCTGGACCATCCGCTGCAGCGCAGCTTCACCAGTGGGACTGAGGTACGCCGGCAACATACACCCGCCGTCGTCGCCATGCAGCCCACGGTCTTGGTCTTGGAAGCTGAAGAAGACGGCGACGAGTTGCTGGTGAGCGACGGCACTGGCTACGCCCAGAACGACATTGTGCGGATCACAACGCCCACCAACGAAGAATTCTATCACCGAACGTCGCAGAACGCGACCGCTCTGGCCTCTGTCGCCGAGGCAACCCTCGGGCAAGCCCTCGACCGGGCTCACCCGGCAGGGTCCGCATTGGTGGGTCGCAACCGACTCATTGAAGTGCAGGCGCTGGACGCAGGCGCCTGGGGCAACCGGCTGCGGATCGCCGTGCAGGATGAGACCACTGGACTGGTGAGCCGTACCACCGTGACCGCGCGGGTCAACGCCACGACCATCCGGCTGGCATCTGCGGCGGGCCTGGAACCAGGGACTGTCCTAGAGCTGCTGGACCCGGCCGATCACTCACCCGTGGGCGACCCGGTCAAAGTGGATGCCGTGGCCCGTACGGCGGACTATACGGTCACCCTGGCCACACCCGGGATGTCGGCCCAGCAGACCGCTGTGTTCAACAACCGGGGCCTGGAAGCGCGTTCTCGCGAGTTCCAGCTAAGTGTCTACCTTCTGCGCCAGCCCGACCCCGCCATGCCTACCCGCGACGACACCGTGATCGCCTCCGAGACTTTCCGTCACCTGTCCATGGATCCCCGTCACCCGCGCTACCTTGAGACCATCATCGGCGCGATAGGCGGCGCGCTCCGCCTGTCGGACAGGCGTCCTGAGGGCGCCTCCGAATACATTCGCGTCCGTGACCTGAATCCCAGCCAGGCGCTCCGCCTCGGGGCGGAAGCGCTGGTGGACATCCTGCCGACGGGTGTTCAACGTCCAGCGCGGCACCAGGTGGAGCACGGCGACGACTCGATACTCACCCTGAGCGACAACACCTATATCGGCAGCGACGCCGCCGATCCCGAGAACCGCACCGGCCTCCACACCTTGCGCAACGTGGAAGAGATCAGCTTGGTCGCCATTCCCGGCCAGTTCAGGGCTGCGATCCAACAGGCCCTGATCAACCACTGCGAGACGATGCGCTACCGCTTCGCCGTGATGGACGGACCGCCCCCACCTAACGACTCGTTGAACGACGTACAGGTTCAGCGCCAGCAGTTCGACACCAAGTACGCTGCGCTCTACTACCCGTGGCTGCTGATCCAGGAGCCATTCCCTGCGAACCTGGCTCAGATTCGGGACTTTCCCATCCCGCCGTCGGGCCACACTCTCGGTATCTACGCGCGTACCGACATTGAGCGTGGGGTGCACAAGGCACCCGCCAACGAAGTCGTGCGCGGGATCCGGGGCTTGCAGCGGAGCCTGAGCAAAGGAGAACACGATATCCTCAACCCATCCCCGGTCAACATCAACGTCATCCGCGACTTCCGCCGGAACAACCGTGGCATCCGGGTGTGGGGTGGCCGGGTTATCACCAGCGATACCGACTGGAAATACGTAAACGTGCGCCGCTTGCTGATCTTCATTGAGCATTCTATTGACCGAGGACTGCAATGGGTCGTCTTTGAGCCCAACGCAGAACCTCTCTGGGCCCGGGTGCGTCGCACCATTTCGAACTTTTTGACGGTGGTATGGCGCAATGGTGCCCTGGAGGGAACCAAACCAGAAGAAGCCTTCTTCGTCAAGTGCGACCGCACCACCATGACGCAAACGGACATTGACAACGGGCGCTTGATCTGTGTCATTGGCGTGGCCCCGGTCAAGCCGGCAGAGTTTGTTATCATCCGCATCGGTCTGTGGACTGCCCACGCGGAAGATTGAAAGGAGATCTGAAACATGCCAACCGGAGAGCGTACTGATCCCTACCGGGCGTTTAACTTCCGCATCGAGATTGACGGTCTCGAAGCCGGTAGCTTCAGTGAATGTAGTGGACTGTCGAGCGAAGGGGATGCGGTCGACTATCGCGAAGGCACGGATATCCCGCTCACCCTGCGCAAGCTGGTGGGATTGCGCACGTACACAAACCTCACCCTGAAGCGCGGCTACACCCAGAACGCAGAGCTCTGGAACTGGCACAGCAACATCGTGAACGGCGTACCAGACCGCCGCAATGGTTCCATCATTCTCATGGACGAAGAACGCAACGACGTGATGCGCTGGAACTTTGAGAATGGCTGGATCAACAAGATCGAAGGACCATCGCTGAATGCCAGCGGCAATGAGGTGGCCATCGAATCCGCGGAGATCATACACGAGGGTTTGACCTTCGAACTACCCTGATCCGTCGCCCCAGGGGCCTGGAACTGCACTCTTGTTCCAGGGTCTCGGTGTAGTGTTATGGAGCTGTAGCCAGTGCCGACCTACCTCACACCCGGAGTGTACTACGAGCGCGTGGACGCCAGCGGTCCCGCTATCTCTGCCATCCGAACGGACGTGGCGGGTTTCGTGGGCATTGCCCAGCGAGGCCCCATTGACACTCCCGTACCGGTCCAGTCGTGGCGGCAGTTCCAGGCCCATTTTGGCGGGTTTATTGGCTCCGGCTTTCTGGCCTATGCCGTACGCGCTTTCTTTGAGAATGGCGGGCGGCGATGCTGGGTGGTGCGGGTAGCCTCCCGCGATCCAAATGGTGGGGCCAAGACCGCAGGGATCACCGTACAGAGCCTGTCTGGCAGAGATATCTGGCGCATCGCCGCCTCCAGCCCCGGCACCTGGGGGAACAATCTGTCGGTGACGCTCAAGGAAACGCACCGGGCACAGACCGAGTCGAAGCCGAGGGAAAGCCGCCCGGATGCCTTTGCGGTCTCCTCCACCAGTGGGTTCGCCCGGGGCACGCTGGTACGCCTCTCCCAGCATCCAGCGCCCCCAATTTGGAAGGTGGTCTCCGACGTGGATCCCATCGAAGGGCATCTGGTGTGGGTCCGCGGCGACCGTGAGGCCAGGCTGCCATACGATAGCCCTGTGGCAGGGTTCGATCCCGATCATCCTATACTCATCGAAAGCGTCGAGTACACGCTGCTGGTAAGGGAATCGGGGGACCCCGTTGTCCTGTACGAGGGACTCTCCCTGGTGCCGGAGCACGAGGCTTATGGCCCGCGAGTCCTGCGGCCGTTAGATGGTGCCAGTGGTTTTGAGGCATCGGGGACCCTGCCAGCAGCGCCACATCCCATCGCCATCAAAGAGCTGCGAGATCCTATCCCCGACGACCTCGAGCCACTGGCTGTCCCCCAGAATGCGGCGATTTTCCTGGAACAGGGGGGCGATGGGCTGGATCTGCTGCAAGCCCACGATTTCATCGGCAAGGCGATTTCGCCCCTGGACAGCGATACGGTTCAGCAGCTCAAGCGGCGTGGCATACGAGCCTTGAGCTTGGTGAACGAAGTCTCCGTCGTCGCGGTGCCCGACATCCACATCCAACCTCTCTACGTTCCAGCCAAGTCCCCTCCGCCGCCGTGTGAGCCCGATCGCTGTTTGCCGCAGGAGATCGTTCTACCGGCGCCGCCCAGGACACCCACAGAGATGGAACTGCCGCCCGTGTTTTCGGAAGATGACATCTACCTCGTTCAAGCTGCCCTGGTGCAGCACTGCGAAGAACGCCGCGACCGCATCGCGCTCCTGGATCCGCCCCTGGCTGTGGCCCGGGACGATGAAGTGGGGATTGGCGCCGTGCGCGCCTGGCGCAGCCGGTTCGACTCCAGGTACGCTGCCTTCTACTATCCCTGGCTGCGGGTGGTGGATCCGCTGCAGACCTCCACAGGCATTGTGCGCGACATTCCGCCAACCGGCCACGTGGCCGGGCAATACGCGCGAACCGACTTTGCAGTCGGCGTTCACAAGGCACCGGCAAACGCACCACTGGCATGGGTACAGGATGTAACCGTAAACGTCAACGACGCCGTGCACGGAATCTTGAATCCCTTGGGCATAAACGTCATCCGCCCTTTCCCCAGCCGGGGCATCCGCATCTTTGGCGCTCGAACGGTCAGTAGCGATCCGAGCTGGCGTTATGTGAATGTCAGGCGCCTGTTGATGATGATCGAGGAAGCCATCGACATGTCAACGCAGTGGGCCGTCTTTGAGCCCAACGATGTGTACACCCGGGCCAAGCTCCGACTCGCCCTCACCAGCTTTCTGGTTGCTTTGTGGCAGCAGGGCGCTCTGATGGGCAGCTCAACAGAGGAAGCCTTCTTTGTCAAATGCGACGAGGAAAACAACCCACCCAGCGAACGGGACAAAGGGAGACTCTTGGCGGAGGTCGGTGTAGCGCCCTCCAAACCGTTCGAATTCATCGTCTTGAAAGTGGGACGAACAAACGACGAGTTTGAGATCTCTGAATTGCCAATGCGCGCAGGAGGTAGGCAATGGCTGTTCTGAGAGCGGTCGGGGTTCGATCGGATCCCGTTCTCAGCCACAACTTTCTCATCAGCCTGTTGGACACCAGCAGCTCGCTGGCCCTGGCCAAATCTATCGCCTTATCAGCCATCCTGGACGTAGCCCTGGGTGGGTTCTCCGAGTGCAGCGGCCTGGAAATGTCCTTGGATATAGAAGAGTACAACGAGGGCGGGCGCAACGGATACACCCTCAAATTCCCAACACGGGTCAAGTGGTCCAACATCACGCTGAAAAAGGGTGTAGGTGCTGGCACGGGCCTCTGGGACTGGCACTATGGGTTTGTGAAAGGGCAGGGCAAGCGCCGCGACGGCATTATCGCCCTGCAAAACGATCTGCGCATTCCCAACAACATCTGGTACTTCCGGCGCGGTCTACCCGTGAAATATACCGGTCCGACCTTGAATGCCGCTCAGAACAACGTGTCTATCGAGTCGATTGAGATAGCCCACGAAGGCATCTATCAGGTGCCCTACCTCGGCTTTGGCGCAGCCGCGGCCACGGGCATCGCGGAATTGGTGACCTGATCATGGATGTGAACATCGGCGACATCATAACGACCGTACATGCAGTAGACGGCGATTCTCTGCTGACGCCGCAGACGCTGGAACAGATCGTCCGTGTCGTTTTGGAAGCGGTGCGCGAGGAAGAGGAGCACCGGCTCCGCGTGCGCGCTGAGCAGCAGGTCACAGCCGGGGTGCGAGAAGAACTGGAAGAGTCTTGGGGATAGGCTGATGGAACAGCTAGAGCAAGCCATGCTGGTGGTGACCTGGCACAGCGGGGAGATGGAGTTCATCCCTGTGCAGTACAACCCCACCGAGATAACCCTGGAGAAAAGCGCCCAGATTGCCGAGATCAGAATCCCCGGTCTGGACTCGCCGCTTCTGCAGTTTGTTCGGGGGCAGAACGAGAAGCTAACACTGGAGTTGTTTTTCGACACGACCGAAGACGGCATGGGTACGAACGCCACCAGCGTCACAACATGGACGGATCGCATCTATGAACTGGTCAAGATCGAACCCGACCGACACGCTCCTCCGATCTGCAGTTTCATTTGGAATGACAAGTTCCCGGGCAACGACATCTCGTCGAACCTGGGAAACCAGAAACGCAACGAGTTCCAGTGCATCGTTGAGAGCGTCAAGCAGACCTTCACGCTCTTTAGCCCAGAGGGCGTGCCATTGCGGGCCAAGCTGAACGTCACCTTGCGCGAGTACAAGACGCTGGACGAACAGCTCCACCAGTTGAACCTGACATCGCCCGACCGAACCCATAGCCACGTGCTCCAGCAGGGTGAGAGCCTCTCGGCTGTTGCCGCACGGTACCATAGCAGGCCAGGCGAGTGGCGCCGTATCGCCGAGGCCAATGGAATCGAGGACCCGCGGCGTCTGGTCGCGGGTACCTTCCTGGACGTGCCACCCATCGAGTAGGAAGCGAAGCCATGACCGAGGTAGTAGACCTCTATCAGGAATCGAGAAGACTCAGGGAACGTGGACTCGACATCTTCTATGTTCCGCAGTTTGAGGTCCGCATTGAGGGGGTCGGCCTGCCCCGCGATGTGTTGCGCGACGTCGTCAAACTGACCTACAAGGACAGCATCAAGGCGATCGACAGCTTTGAACTCACGGTCAACAACTGGGATCCGTCGACCAACAGCTTCAAGTACGTGGGCGCTGAGACTGCCCAGTCGCTGCAAGGCGACACGCCCGAGAGCCGGCGTTTTCGTCTATTCGAGCCCTGCAATAAAGAGGTTCAGGTGAAGATGGGATACGCTGGCGAGTTGCGGGTCATGCTCACCGGAAACTTCACAACCATGGAGCCCAGTTTCCCAAGCGGCGGTGCGCCCACGCTGACTGTTCGCGGACTCAACATCCTGCACAAGTTGCGGCGAAAACAGAACACACGCACGTGGCGGGACAAGAAGATCAGCCAGGTTGTCAAAAGCATGGAGTCGAGCTTCCCGATCCCAATCGAGATCGATCGAAACGCGCAGGGCGAAGAGACTCCGCTTGAATTCATCGCTCAGAGAAGTCAATACGACATTGACTTTGTCTTCATGCAAGCGCGAAGGAACGGATATGTCGTGTTCATTCAAGAAGCCGATCCAAACGTCCGCGGATCGCGGCGGCGGCTGTACTTTGGCCCTTCGCAAAGCGCAAGGATTCCCGGGCTGCGGGACGTCACCTTTCAGCTCGAATGGGGCAAGTCACTGATTGATTTCAAACCAACCCTTACCACGGCCAATCAGGTCAAATCCGTTACTGTGCAGGGTTGGCAGCGCAGCAGGGGACAGCCTATCAGTGCCACGGTCACCTTGGACGACCGCAAGCTCAATCGTAACCGGGACCTATACGAATTGCTGCAGAGATGTGATCCACGTGAGGAAGTGGTGGTGGATGAACCTGTGTTCACTAGGAAGCAAGCACGGGCGCGGGCGATCGCCATTCTGATGGATCGGCAGAAGGAGATGGTGAAGGCCAGTGGTACGACGGTTGGGTTGCCGGACCTGCGTTCCGGCAAGCAGTTACGCATCCTGGGCATAGGATCCCGCTTCAGTGGCACCTACTTTGTAACTGAGACGACGCATACGATCGACGACAGCGGCTACACCACCAAGTTCAAGGCACGCCGCGAGGATGATGGCCAAAGGAGTAGTCCATGAGAACGCAACCAGGCGTTGTGATTGGCACCGTGGTCAGTACGGACGATCCAAGGGGCGAGGGTCGCATCCAGATCAGCTTCCCCACGCTGCCAGACATGCGGGAGCACCCCTGGGCTCCTTTGGCGGTCCCTCTGGCAGGAGGGGGACGCGGGGCGTGGTTCATGCCAGAGCGGGGCGACGAGGTGCTGGTGGCCTTTGAGCATGGTGATTTCGACCACCCCTTCGTCGTCGGCTTTCTATGGAACGGGGCCGACTGCCCGCCCACGGACGGCATCGACGCCAGTGTCCGCCGGCTGCGCACTGTCAGCGGTCACGTGATCGATTTTGACGACCGCGGTGGGAGCGAACGGGTGCTGATCAAGACACAGGGCGGGCACGAGATCGAGATGAAGGACGCAGCCCCGGCCAGTGTCCACGTCAAGACCACAGGTGGCCAGGAGGTCGCCCTGAAAGACGCCCCGTCGGAGATCACCGTGAAGACCACAGGTGGCCAGGAGATCGACCTGAAGGACGTCCCGCCGACGATCACCCTGAAGACCGCTGGCGGTGCCCAGATCGTCATCACCGGCACGCCGCCCGGCATCACCATCTCGATGGCCGGCAGCAGCGTGTCCATGGGGCCGGCGGGCATGGTGCTGAACACGAGCACGATGCTAAGCGTCACCGCGCCGATGCTAAACGTCACGGCGCCTCTGGCCGTCTTCAGTGGCGTCGTCCAGGTACCGGTTCTCATCGCCGAAGCGGTCGTAGGTGACGCTTACAAACCGGCGCCTGGAAATATCCTGGGGCTCTAGGGGGAAAAGCCGATGCCAACCCTTTCCGTTCCCATTCCACAACTGGAATACGAAGTTGTCAGCCCCGGCCTTGCAGCCTTGGAAGAGCCTCTGGTGGTGCGCTGTGCCGCGGTCACCTTTCCTGATGGCAGTGTCTTTGACCAGAGAAACCTAGGCTCCGCGGGCCTGTACCTCTATCGCCAGCGGACTCCAGGCGTCACCGAAATCTGGAACAGAGGCGAGAAGGTATGGCAGCCCGATCCAGGCACAGCCTTAGGGGATCTGGAACCAGAGCCGTTCATCTTCAAGCCGGAAGAAGAGGTGCCGTGGCAGGGCCTGCTGGTGGCGGCCGGTCGGAAGGACAAGAACGGGGTGGATCAGTTTCAAAAGGCGACGCCCGAGTTTCCGCGATACTTGTTTCGTGCCTACTTTGCTGCCGCCCGGAATGGTAGCTCGTATGAGGGTCTGAGCGCTCCCAGCGCCAGCGTGCGGTTTGTCAGCATGATGGATACGATTCGTGTCGGCCTCAAAGTGCCCGAGGACCAGAGCCCGCAGGACGCAGACGAAGTGGCATTCTTCCTTCGCGACGCCAGCCAGCAGTTGCTGGGCACTGTGAAAGTCAAGAGCGAGGGTGGCTCGGCGCGCATCGAGATCGCCAATCACCAGGCAGGGACAGAGAGGGCGGTGATCCGGCTGCTCCCCAGTGGCGATGTGGAGATCCAGCCGCTCCCAGGGGGAAAACTAGTGGTTTCCGCCCCTCTCCATGCCGAACAGGTATTTTATCAACCAAGCGGTGCCGCAGGTAACCCTGTGGGTCCCAAGCGGTGGCTACCATAGCCGGGAGGTCGAATGTCACGCGAATTCCTCGGCGTGGGATGGAAGTTTCCCCTGCAGGTTACGCCAAGTGGCAGGATCGCCATGGCACGTTACGAGCAACGCATTGAGGAGTCTATCTATCTCATCCTGAGTACGGCCAAGGGTGAGCGCGTCATGCTACCCGATCTCGGCTGCGGCGTTCACGACCTGGTGTTCGCACCAAACAACCAGATCACGATCAGCGCCGTGGTGCAGACGGTGAGGCAGGCGCTGGTCGCGTACGAGCCGCGGATCGACGTGCTGGACATCAACGTGGAGACGCCGCCCGAGGAGCCAAACCTGCTTCTCATCAGAATCGACTATCGCATCCGGGCCAACAATGCTTTGGGCAATCTGGTTTACCCGTTCTATATCACAGAAGGAAGCTAGAAAATGCCTCTAGAGAACGATCTTCCCACCATCGACAACCGTCGCTACGACGACATCAAGAAGGAGGTCCGGACACGCATCGCCCGCTACACACCTGAATGGACCGACTTCAACGATAGCGATCCGGGTATGGCGATGGTGCAGGTTTTTGCCTGGTTGATGGAGATGTTGCTGTTTCGGCTGGGCAAGGTGCCGAAGCTCAACTATATCAAGTTCCTGCAGTTGCTGGGCATAGAACTGAAACCAGCGGAGCCGGCCAGGACGGAGATCACGTTTCCCGTGCTCGACTCGTACACCGAGCCCTACGTGATCGTGCCACCGCGCACGCAGGTGGCCGCTGAATCCGATGAAGGGGATCTTATTGTCTTTGAGACAGAACGCTCTCTGGTCGCGCTGGCGGCCAAGCTGGCCGCGGTGCAGGTGCACGATGGCTACCAGCATAGGGCGATCACCGAAGAGAATGAGGAAGCCACGTTGGGGTACGAGCCCTTTGGGCGAGAGGCCAAGGAGGACAGTGCGCTGCTGCTCGGCTTCAAGTACGATCAGGCCTTTCCGACCGAGACTGTACTCAACCTCACCGCCTGGGCCTTCGAAGAGTCCTCGGCGCCAAGGGCGCACGAATGCGGATTGCAGGCAACCGAGGTGTATGCGTCCGCCGATATCGCGTGGGAGTATTGGAGTGGAACAGGGTGGCGCTCTCTGAGCTTGTTGAAAGATGAGACCCGTGCCCTGACAACAACTGGACATATCTACCTCCGCACGCCTGCCAAGGGGGGGATGAAACTGGCATCCATCGGCGCGGTGTCGGAGAGCCTGTATTGGATCCGTGGCCGCCTAAAGAGAAGCAGCTACGAACGTCCTCCCAAACTAAGGGCCATCCGCACCAACACGATCGCTGCCATACAGGCGGAGACGATCCGCGACGAGGTTCTGGGCGGCAGCGACGGCAGCCCCAGTCAGGCCTTCCGGCTGGCAAACACGCCGGTGCTGCATGACACCCTGGTGCTCGAGGTCGATCAGGGCGACGGGTACAAGAGCTGGACTCGCGTGGACGACTTTCTTGGATCCCAATCTGATGACGAACACTACACTCTGAACAGAACCACCGGCGAGATCCGGTTCGGGGACGGCGTGAACGGGGCGATTCCGGTGGGCAACGTGGACAACCCAGGGGCCAACGTGGTCGCACGCGAGTATCGGTTCGGCGGAGGCAGGGGAGGCAACGTCGCTGCCCAGGCCTTGACGACTCTTCTCACGCCGGTCCGGGGCATCGACGAGAGCGGGGTCACGAACCTGCAAGCCGCGCACAGCGGTCGGGACGAAGAGACCCTGGAAGAGGCGAAAAAGCGTGCCCCGCGCACGCTCAAGAGCAAGTGCCGGGCTGTAACCGAGGAGGATTTTGAGCAACTGGCCATGGAAGCAGCGAACATCAAACGAGCCAGGGCCTTGCCTCTCTATCATCCCAGGTTCCCGGACGTTCCCGTTCCCGGCGTGGTGACGGTCATTGTCGTGCCCGACAGCGATGCACCCAATCCTATGCCCAGCGAGGGCACGTTGCGCACTGTCTGCGCCTACCTGAACCGGAGTCGCCTGCTGACGGCGGAACTGTATGTGATCAGACCCACCTACAGAAAGGTGAAGGTCGAGGCGCGGATCTTAGTTGAGAACAACGCCGACCTGGCGGAGGTGAAGCTAGGCGTCGAGCAGGCGCTGAGCGACTACTTCCACCCCCTGCACGGGGGCGAGGACGACCAGGGTTGGCCCTTCGGAGGTGACATCTATTTCTCGCTGGTCTACCGGCGTGTCCACACAGTCACCGGCGTGCAGCGTCTGGAGAGGCTGATCATCTCCCTCGACGGTGAGGAGTTCGATGAATGTGAGGATGTACCGATCCGTGACGGGGAACTGCTCTACTCAACCGGGCACGATGTTCAAGTCAACTATGCCTTTGGCCGATGACGGAGGCGATGGAAGCTATGATGCAAATGAAGGACGTCCTGCCACCCATCCCGCAGCCTCCTCACGATCCGACCTGGTGGCTGCTGAATGCGCGGGTGGGATGGCGCGCGGCTGACTCGGAGCAGGTCGAGGTGCCTGCAGAGGGCGCTTTGGCCCTCTCACCACGACCAGAGACCCTCCGCTCGCTCACCGAACCCAGCGGCAGCTTCGGGGGTCTCATCGCTCCGACCAACATCGCGCTGGGTCCGGGTGGCAGCCTCTTCCTCTTGGATAGAAAGACACTTCACCTGAAGCGGTTTGATCCCTGCGAGTGTCTGTTCAAGCTCGTTGCCTGTTTCGGCGGAGAGGGCGATGAACCGAGACAACTCAACGACCCGCACGGAATCTGCATCCATCGCCACAACCTCTACGTGTGCGATACCGGAAACCACCGCCTGAGTGTCTTTTCCCTGCGGGGGTTCCTGCTGCGCGCGGTGTGGAGGCCGCCGGGTAGCGCCGAACTGACCAATCCGTGGGAACCCTACGACATTGCCCTTGACCGGCGGGGGCGGGCATTCGTCACCGACGGAGCGAACGGCTGCATTCACCGTTTCAGCCCGGTGGGTCGTTGGGAGCGATGCCTCCCAGGATTTGGAAAAGCGATGCACATCGCCATTGACGGCCAGGATCGGCTGCATGTGGTGATTGAGGGCCAGGATGACGCTGTGCGTGTGGTGGATGCGGATGGAGAGGACCTGGGTACCGTTTCTGGGACGGCAGCGGTGGCAGATCGCTTCCCGCGCCTATCCTTCCAGGTGGATGCCGAAGGTGATCTGCACCTACAAGAGCTTTGCCTCGTTCAGCATCCACCTCCGCCACACGTAGGAGTCTTCGACCT
Source organism: uncultured Anaerolineae bacterium (assembly GCA_964390805.1). Classification (GTDB taxonomy): domain Bacteria; phylum Chloroflexota; class Anaerolineae; order VGOG01; family VGOG01; genus CAYMKL01. The sequence goes on from CAYMKL010000073.1 coordinate 15,874, forward strand.
CAGTGGCGAACCCTTCGACAAAATCCCAGTCCAGAAGGGCCCAACCTATTACAGGGAAGGACACTTTATCAGCCAGGCGCTCGACAGCAAGCTCTATCGCTGCCAGTGGCATCGGGTCACACTCAAGGGCCGGGTGCCAGCCGCTGCTCGCATCCAGATAGCGACCTATACGGCCGAAACCGAGCATCCCATCGAGCACGTCCTCTCGCTCCCCGAAGTTGTCTGGGAGACGGACCAGACGGTGAGCGCGATGGAGAGCGACAATTGGGATTGCCTGGTTCGCAGCGGCGGCGGACGGTATCTATGGTTGCGGCTGCGTCTGAGAGGGAACGGCTTTGTCACCCCGGAGATTGGAAGCATCCGGGTCGAGTACCCGCGGATCAGTCTGCGGCGTTACCTGCCCGCTGTGTTTGGCGCGGATCCAGTCAGTGCTGATTTCACCGACCGGTTCCTGAGCCTCTTCGACACCACCCTGCGCAGCGTCGAAGGGGTGATCGACCATCAGGCACGCTTCTTCGACCCCCTTTCCGCACCGGCTGACCTCGACCCTGAGACCGGCATCGACTTTCTGTCATGGTTGGCCTCGTGGATCGGGCTGACCCTCGGCCGGCACTGGCCGGAGACCAAGCGCCGGCAGTTCCTGAAGCGGGCAGCGAGCATGTATCATATTCGCGGCACCCGAGAGGGCTTGTGGCGTCAGCTCCTTCTCTTCCTGGAAATGGAGCCTGAAACGGTGTGCTGCCCCGACGATCGGCCCCAGACGCGCTGCCATCCCCAGCCCGTCCCATGCGCGCCGGAGGAGGTGCTTCCCTGTGCCTGGCAGCCACCGCCTCTGATCCTGGAGCACTATCAGTTGCGGCGCTGGCTGTTCCTGGGCGCGGGACGGCTGGGGGACCAGGCAGTATTGTGGGGCAAGCGCATCGTAAACCGCAGCCAGGTGGCGGTGACCGCGCAGGCCGACGGCACCCAGTTGATCTCCACCCAGGATCCCTATCGGGACCCGTTTCACGTCTACGCCCACAAGTTCTCTGTGTTTGTCCCTGCCTGGTATCTCCAGTCGGAACGACACCGAAGAGGGTTGGAGAATCTGCTCAGCGCGGAAAAGCCAGCACACGCACAGTACCAACTGGTGGGTGTGGCACCGCGCTTCCGTATCGGCGTTCAATCCATGATTGGGTTCGACTCCGTGGTCGGGCGCTACCCGGAGGGCGTGACGCTGGACGAAACCCCACTCGGTTGGGCATCGGTCCTGGGCGAATCACCCGGCGCGCGTGGGGGACCGTCCCTCCAAATTGGCAGGCAGGCCCGGATCGGGAGCACGACCAAGCTGGACTAAAAAGGAGAGGCTTCGCATGTCAAAAGCAGAGTATGGAATGCATCAACTTGTCTGTCCCGAATGCGACTTTGAGCCGTTCAAGCGAAATCACTACTTCACCGGTAAGCTGTTGGTGGAGCGGGATTTTACGGACGAGCAACGGTACTTCAGGGAAAAGATCCGCCATCATTACGCGCGGCTGCACGGCTGGGGTGTCGTATGCGGGCTGAAGGTCAGGCAGCACCAGACCCCTGGCTGCCAGGACCGGTACGTATACATCGAGCCTGGTACGGCGGTGGATTGCTGCGGTCGCGAGATCCTGGTACCGAGGGAAGAATGCATCGACATCACCCAACTCGAAGGGTTTGAGGAGCACATCAAGGAGGGAGATACCGACCCTCACACCCTCCAAATCTGTGTTCGCTATGCTCAGTGCCCGACCGAAGAGATCCCGGTGGTCTATGACGAATGCGGCTGCGACGATACCCGCTGTGCACCGAACCGGATTCTGGAATCCTACCAGTTTGGCGTGATCGTCGATCCAGAAGAGGAGCAGGGTTTTCTCCACGCGCCTCGGTTCCGTTGGGGGTGCGAGGTAAACCTAGCCCACGCTTCTCACGTGGCCTTGCACGACGCCAGCCATAGGCTCTATGTCTTGACCAACAGCGGTCCAAGCATCCTTTACCAGGTGAGCGCAGACAATTGTGCCGTCCTGGAGGCCTACGATCTGCCCGCCAAGGGCCTGGCCCTGGCGGTGACCAACGACGGATCCCGGGTCTACGTGGTGGCTGAGCATAGCGATCCGTCCATAGCCACGCGCCAACTCCACGTCCTCGACACGGCCACCCTCATGGTCATCCGTGCGGATCCGGTCGACATCCCAGGCAGCGCCGACAGCGAGGTCTACCTGGCGGTGGCTCCAGAGCCGGACAATCGGCTGTTTGCCCTGGTGGCCACACCTGGCAAGGTGCTGGTGTGGGGCATGGACCTCAACGACGGCGCGGTCACGCCTGACGCCCCGATTGAGATCAACCTTGGAGCGGATCTTCGTGGACTCGCCATCAGCAGCGATGCGGCGTTCGCCTATGCCGCCGACCCGGCGAACCACCAGATCCAGGTGCTCGACGTCGCAGCGGAGGCGGCTGGCACGCCGATTGCTGTCTTGCCGGACGATGCCGAGCCGTACGCTCTCGCTGTGGTCAGCAGTACCGGCTCTGACCTCCTGGCGGTTGCCGACCAGACCCTCAAACGGCTCTACCTGGTGGGTCTGGATCCATCGCCCACTCTGCTCGGCTGCGTAAACCTCAGCCACCCGCCGGTTGACCTGGTGGCATCACCCGGGGGCCGGTGGGCCTACGTCCTGGAAGGGGAGGACGATGGCAGCAGCTACCTGCAGGCGGTCAACCTGTACAGGCTGCAACAGGGATACGACGTGGAACCGGGCCTGGCTTTCGAGGTGGGGCAGACCAGCCAACATCTCGCCCTGTCCGAGTCAGGGCAGCACCTGTACATACCTTATCTGGAAGACCTGGCAGTACCCATTGACGGGGGCGTGGCCATCTTGGAGGTCGGCGAACAAGCGTGTGAGGAGTTGTTGTGGCGTGACCTCGACGGCTGCCCGTCCTGTGACACGCCCAACTGCGTAGTGCTGGCAACCATCAAAAACTACCACCTGGGCGACCGCATGGAAGACCAGACGGACCCCCCTGCCGATCCGGCCGACGATGCCGCCAACCACGTCGCCCGCATCGACTACCGGCTGGGGCGCCGCCTGTTGCCGAGCGTGCAGGTTTTGACCGAGCTTTTGGCGTGCCTGTTGGAACAAGGCGTTGGTGGGCCAGGACAGCAAGGGCCACCGGGCCCACCAGGCCCAGCGGGGCCGCCTGGGGAAAAGGGAGAGAGGGGTGATCCAGGTCCTCCTGGCGAGAAGGGTGATCCAGGTTCTCCTGGCGAGAAGGGCGACCCAGGTGAAGGGCTGGAAGAAGGCCTCGTCCAGATCAATGCACTGAGCTGGAGGCACGGCACCCCAAACAATCTTCTGGTCCCGATCATTTATTCGAACGGAGAGCTGCACGGACATGGGATTGTGATCGGCTTTACCGGCGAGGTACAAGTCACAGCCGGGCCGAGCCCCATAGATGCGGAGCACGTGTTCCAGGTTCTGGTCAGGAATCCGCAACTTGAGGAGGAGTTCGGCGTGCGTTGTCGCTGCGCAATACCCGGTGAAGTGCTACCGGTCGACCCCGAGTTCGACGCCAACGACTCTGAGCTGATTATCGGTGCCACGATCCTCAATTCGACGACGGCCAATGCTGTGGCCTTTGTGTCCCAATGGTTCAGGGGAATCAAATGGCCCGAGACGAGAGAACTGTGGGTCCAACTGCGGGGGGATTTCGTCCTGGAGGCTGCAGAAAATGTGAGGGCCATCGACGCCGAATTCGTGCGAGCGGAACTCCCCACTGGTGACAGGCCTGGGGGCAGCAGCGTAGGTAACCAGGGTGGTCTCTTCGAGAGTTGGTTCTCTGCCAGCTATGACCCTAAACACTTCCGCTTGAATCTGAACTTGGCCAGTCTCGAGGCCTTGGAGGGGATCCCCGGCATCGGTTGGAGCACGGCCGAGATGATCCTGGAAGAGCGAGCGATACAGCCCTTTGACGACCTGGACGATTTTCGGGCACGCGTGAACCCCATCCCGCATAACTGGGGCCTGATGCGCGACGGGATTACTGTGAGATAGAAGGAGATATGTCATGACGAACCAAACCCATCGAGTTGCCTGCCCGGTGTGTGGCGAGTTGAAATGCCTCTGCCGGCCCCGCTTCTTCGCCGGCCAGTTGCTAACCGAACAGGACCTCAACGACCTGGAATGCTACATTATCGAGAAGAACAAGCTACACAATCGCTACCTGCACGGACCCGGCGTCGTCTGCGGCCTCCAGGTCGTATGCCACGAATGCGACGGCTGGGTGACGGTCAAACAGGGCTATGCCATCGATCCCTGTGGTAATGACATCATCGTCTGTGAGGATCACGATCTTAACGTCATCCAGGCAATTCGCAAGTGTCGCGAAGCGCTGCGCCGGCCCGCTGAGTGTGAGCCGCCACGCGTCGTGGTGGACGAGCCGTGCAAGGACGTGGAGGAACGCTGGTGCATTGCCATCGCCTACGAGGAGAGAGAGGCCCGACCCATTGGCACACTGCGCCAGGAAGGTCCTTGCAGTCAGAGCCAGTGCCACGGAAACAACGGCGGCAAGTCGCGGGCAACCGTGCGGGTGCCCGGTCGCAGCGGAAGCACGGTCGCTCCCTGCGAGCCTACCCGCATCTTGGAGAGCTACCGGCTGGGCGTGTTCCGAGCGCCCGAAGGCCCCTGCCTCGATCGGAAGCAGGCGCTGGAAGGCACACTTCCGCACAGGTTGCTGGCCTGTTTCACCAGCCTGAGGGAGTTCTTGGCCAAGTACATCACCGTCGATATCTTACTCTTGAGTTTGGATGTCGCCTTCGGGTCCCTTGGACCTGTAGCCTCGCGCGCCGGGATTCCCCGGCTCCGGACCCAGTGTTGTGCCCTCTACCTTGCGGTCAAGGAACTGTACGATCAAAACCCGGCCAACGTTCGGTGTGCCGCCCTGGAGGACGTACATTGCCCAGAGCCTCCGCAGGGAGATCTCTCCGATGAAGTGATCGCCTCCTATGTGGCCCAGGTGCGGGCGGCCACGCGTCAGCTTCTAGGACTGCTCGTGCAGTACCTGGTCGACTGTGCCTGCCAGGCACTCCTGCCACCCTGTGCCCCGGACCCCTTGGATGACCGCCTGATCCTGGCCTGCCTGACGATCCAGGAGGACAAGATCCTGCACATCTGCAACTTCTCCTGCCGTCAGTTTGCTGGCTCGTTCGCTTCCCTCTCTTACTGGCTACCCATCCAGCCGCTGATCATTACTGCCCTAGAGCGGCTATGCTGCGATCCGCAATTGCTCCAGCGCTTAGGGCGCATTCTGGCTTCCCACCCCAAGCAGCGCACCCTGTATCACTCGATCGCGGCCGACGACTTTGCCATCCCGAAAGCCTACGCCACGCGCATCAGCCGGATCCTTGGCAAAGTGTCGCTGGCTGGCTTGGCCGAGTTCCTCCAACCCGAGGGTGCCAACCTGGTTGAGCTTACGAATCGGCCCGTCGGGGAGGCCAGAGGGAGCCTGGAGGAGGCGGGAGTCAAGGTCGTGGAAAAGACGGTGGCGTCTGAAGAAGATGTGCCTGCCTTCAGCAGCCTGTCACTGAAGCCGTTCGCGAGGGCTGGGGATGCGGTGGTCGCCTACCGGGTAGGTGACAAGATCGTGGCCTATGGTCGCTATGATCCGCAAGAGGAGTTGGAAGCGCTGAGAGGAAAACTGGAACGGCTGACAATCAGGGTGGAAGAGCTGGGGGGACCATGAGGCACCCCAGCCCGATCGTGGAGAGTCCATCTTTTGCTTGGCTGGTGGAGGCTAACGATGTCAACCAATCAGACTGAACGTCCTCGCTTTTACGAGGAACAGTACCTGGGGGCTCGAGACCTGGAGGATGTGCTCTGCTACGGCCGCATCCACCGCGCCCGTCATCTCCTTGGGGCGCATACCTGGGGCATCGCCGTCGGCCTCAAACTGAAGGAGGTCAAGTCTTCGACGGGCGACGGTCAATTGGAGGTCCATCTCCAACCCGGCTACGCCTGGGACGGGTTTGGCCGCCCCATCGTCGTCTTGACCACGCACCCGATCCCCGCCTCGGCGTTCAAACCGTACGTCTACGATGAGCAGATAGACGGAGGAGATCCGCCGGAAGGGCGACTGATCCCGGTGTGGCTGCGCTACTGCGAGTCGAAAACCCAGCGCCCACGCCCCGGGTTCGAGGTGTGCGACACCGAGGATCAGTACATGCGGGTGAGCGAATGCTTTGCCCTGGAGATCGGGGAGCGGAGTAGTCCCCAGGACCAACACGACCCCGTCGTGGTGGCCGGTGAAACCGTAGACCCCCGAAGGGCGCTGCAAAAGTTCGACCCGGAAGCCCCGCTCATCTATGATGAATCCATCCCCCACCAGGCGCTGCCCGGCGCGGGAGAGCACGCCAAGTGGCTGATCCCTCTGGGCTACGTTCGCTGGAAGCCGAACCAGGACCGCAGCAAGCCAGGGGAATTCATCCAGATGACGGAGGACGATCACGAGCAGAGCCGCCGCTTTCGGCGCTACATCGGGGTCGTGGCCGACGGACTCCTGGCGGCCGATGGGGCCCTCCGGCTGCGGGACCGGGGAACCGATCCTGAGACCTCGGTGTGGTCCGACGACCTGGTATGGGTCGAGGGCGACCTGCGGGCCGATGCGGACGTCAAACTCTTTGGCGGAAGGCTGCATTTCCGGGACCGTGCGGGTGATCCCCAAGACGACGACGCTGCCGGCGTTCCGTTCCGCTTGCAGAGGCGCGAGGACAACGGGCAGGGCGGCAAGGACCTGCAGGTGGTCATCGGCCAAAAGGAGGACGGCCATAACCGTTTAGTGGTTGGTCCCGTGATCGACGAAAGCCTTAAGGCCAGGCTGGTTGTGCGGGACGACGGCCACGTCGGCCTTGGGGCCGACAGTCCCGAGTACACCCTACAGCTTGGGGATGGCACCGAGAGTGTGTCACTGTGTCTGCGAGGTCCAGATGACGATACGGTTTCAGCCATCGTCGCCTTCGAGGATAACGCGGGTGCCACTCGGCGCTGGTTTCGATTGGTCCATGACACGCAAGAGAATCAGCTCAAGCTGACTTCTGCCGAGAAGGATCCCATCCTTGTCATTAAGCGCGCCTCGGGCCGGGTCGGCATTGGGACCACGGATCCTAACCGCGCGTTGACAATCCAAGGCGGTGCAGGAACCTATGTCAATGTTAAGGGAAACGGTGGTACCCACGAAGTACTCCTGGGTGCCGATAATGCCGGCGGCATTGTCTCGACGATGACCAACCACGATCTCCAGTTGCGAGCTGGTGGAAACAGCACCAAGATGATCGTCAAGACCGACGGCAACATTGGCATTGGGACCACGGATCCTAACCGCGCGTTGACAATCCAAGGCGGTGCAGGAA
>CAYMKL010000073.1:23375-35541 GCA_964390805.1 uncultured Anaerolineae bacterium
ATGTTAAGGGAAACGGTGGTACCCACGAAGTACTCCTGGGTGCCGATAATGCCGGTGGCATTGTCTCGACGATGACCAACCATGATCTCCAGTTGCGAGCTGGTGGAAACAGCACCAAGATGATCATCAAGGCCGACGGGGACGTCGGCATCGGGACGGCAAGCCCAAGTGCTCGCTTGCACGTGCGAGACAGCATAAATGAAAGCGCCTCCAACCTCTCTGCGCACGTTGCCCTTATTGAGAACACCTCAACTGGAACCAACGCTGATGTTTTGGCTTTGAAGGTAGGACAAGGTTCACCTGGGGGGGGGAACAACTTTATCACATTCTTTGGAGGCGACAATACTGTTGGGGCTATCGAGGGGGATGGAAGTGGCGGCATTAGTATTAACTACACCACCGCGGACTATGCAGAGTGGCTGCCTCGATCTCACGGAGACGAAGTGATTGCACCTGGCGATATCGTAGGGGTATTTGGCGGCAAGATTACGAAAGAGACTCAGGGTGCCGATCACGTGTTGGCAATCTCTAGCACCCCTCTTGTTCTAGGAAATCGCCCTGGTCGAGAAAACGAGCATCTATATGAAAAGGTCGCGTTTCTGGGCCAAGTACCGGTCAAAGTCCAAGGGGCAGTAAAAGCAGGGGATTTCATCGTCCCGTCGGGATTGAATGACGGAACTGGTGTGGCGGTATCGCCTCAAGAGATGAGTCTCGCTCAGTATGCTCAAATCGTCGGCAGGGCCTGGGAGTCCTCGGACGAGCAAGGCATCAGGCTCGTCAACACTGTCGTAGGTCTTGACACGAGCTGTGCCGAAGCGGGGCTCGTGTCACTAATGCAGGCGCAACAGGAAGAGATCGAAACGCTGCGGGCCGAACTCGAAAACCTGAAAGCCGTGGTGGCTGCGGTTTGAATTGGCTCCACACAAGATCGAAGCGAGGGGATCGATGATGGAAAAACAACTACAGCGACGCCTCCAGGAACTTCGAGCGGAATTTGACGCAGGGCAGAGGATGCTGGCCGAGTTGGAGGCCAAGCAAGCAAGCACCAGAGACACCTTGTTGCGCATCAGCGGCGCCATTCAGGTACTAGAAGAATTGGTGAATCACGAGGTCGTGGCGAGCCAGAGCGAGGAGGAGGCCGACGACCCCGCTTTGCGCTTGGTAAAGACAGGATAGGGCCGTGGCTGCGGCGGAAACCGGAAGCAGTTATCTGAGAATCGAGCGGTTCCACGCCCAGTACCTTGTATCATCGGACCACCCGGCACCCGAAAAGGTGAAAGCGCGGCTGGATGAGGCCGTAATCAGGAGTCTGTCTGCTACGCTGTCAGCACTAGTTTCTCGCTGCTTCTCACCTACCGACCCAAGCATCTGGTTAATTCGCCGCCTCGAGCTGACACTGGACGTCAATGCTGCCTGGGAGCGCGATCAGGTGGCCCGGCGCTGGGCCACGCAGCTCGCGCGAGAGCTCGTCGCCACCCTGCAAGACGGGGCCGATGGGCGCAACATCCTGTACTTTTCGGACCGCGCTGCCTACCTGGCCCGCTTCCTGGCTGACCTTGCGGAAGGACGGGCCTGGAGCAAGTGGTACTACAGGGCCTTTGATGGGCTGCGCATGCTGCCAATCTCGGCGGCGCTACGCACCGCCATCTGTGACCAACCCACAATCGGCCTGGAGGCCCTGCTAAAGCTCGCAGTCCCCCAGAGGGCGCGCGTGCTGAGACGCCTCACCGCGCCGGACGCCCGCCGCATCCTGGAGGCCATCAGCAGCCAAGCGCCTCCCGGCGATGTGCTGCGCCGCTTTCAGGCGGTGTGGAGGGCATGGGATGCGGTCGAACTCGGTCCGCTGCGCGGGGCCGAAGAATGGAAAAACGCGCTGCGTCTCTACCTGGCTGTGTGTGACGACCAGGAGGATCTGTCGGGACCCATGCTCCAGCTTGCGGCACGGGCGCTGCTGCGCCTGGCCCGCTTTTTCGCCACAGGTTCGAGCTCGGGACACAGGCAACTCGTGGCTGCCCTGACGGCCGGCGACCTGCCGGCCCTGTACGTTGCTGCTGGCACCGCCGATGCAGAGGTCCTGGCCTCGCTGATCCGCTGCCCGCCTGACTGGGTAAGAGAAGTGGCGCGGGCACTCCTTACCCGCGCCGGCGGCCAGGTAGCGCCCGAGCCGGCGGCAACGAAGGACGTGAGATACACGCCGTTCGGCGCTGTCTTCCTGTTGCTCCCATTCCTGGATGCCCTGCCCCTCGAGCAGGCCACCCACGACTGGCCAGATGCAGAGGATGCCACAGCCGTCGCCCTGCTGCGCTTTCTCGTCCTGGTCAAGTGTTGTGGGCAGGCACGAGCTCGAAAGGTGTTTTTTGATCCCATGGTACGCGATCTAATGGAGATTGGTCCGACGCTCTCGCCCGCAGCCGTGGCCCGCTGGCAGGCCCGTGTTTCTCGCAAGCATCCGCAGGCGCTCCTGGAGGAAATCGCAGCCTGGCAGCACGGAGAAGGCGCCGTCGGAAAACGGACGCTCCTGCTAGTCTCGGTCCCATTGCCCGGCGCGCCCGTCGGCCTGCTCATTGATGCCCAGCGCGGGGTCTGGTTGCACGCAGTGGGATACCATCCACGCAGGCCCGACCGCCTCATCGAGCGCTTGCGCCCGTGGCTCTCTCCCATCGAAGGAGAAAGATCCATTCTGATAACCGAAGCCGCTTTCATGGACGCCTTGCGGGCCGCATTTTCACATCTGATGGTCCTAGACCATCAGAGCGATGCCGTGGCCCAGATGGCCGAGGAAGATCCTATGCTCACCGGGATTCTGGCTCGCCTGGACAGGCTCCCCGGCGATCTGGCCTATCTTTCCCTGCCCAAGTTGCTCCATAAGTCTCGTTCATTCGACCTGGCTTTAAGCGTCGTGGCCCAAGGCGTCATGCGCGCCTTTGCCTGGCGCTTGCCCGGCTTTGCCGGGTCCAGCTTGCCGTACCTGTACCGCAATTTCCTCGATTTCCCAGGTAGGGTGGAAGAGGACCCGGCCCGCCGCGTGGTGCGTCTGGGGCGCCCACCACTCAATCTGGTGCTGAACATCACCGGCATGGCGCGGCGCACGTATCAAGTGAGCTGGCTCGACGAACGCCCTATCGCCTTGTTTCAAGAAGGGTAAAAGCCGATGTTTACCGATCCCCTGGCGCACTTGCAGGCCGAACTGGCCCGCTTGGACTTGCTGCTGCACCGGCAGATCCTGCGCCTGCGCGCTGCCTATCAACTCTCCCTGGACGAGTTCCGTGGGCTGTATATCAGCGACGAGCAGGTGGACAGCCTGATCAACCAAGCTGTGGCGCACGAATACGCAATTCCCTCCGTCGCCGAACTGACCGCACGCGCCGAAGCCATACGCCAGGCCAACACCGCCGAACTTGGCGACGATTCGCCCTGGCGGCGAGTGGTCGAGGAGTTCAATCTATCGCCGTTCGAGCAGGATGTTCTCCTGTTGGCCTTGGCGCCCGAAGTGGATCTCAAGTACGAGACCTTGTACGCCTATTTGAACAACGACGTGAGCCGCAAGTGGCCGACGTGCGATATGGCTCTGCGCCTCTTTTCGACGACGCCAGCCCAGCAGACAAGCTGGCGCCGGCATTTACTGCCGGAGGCTACCCTGTTCAGCAGCGGCCTCCTGCAGCCGGTGCCATCTGCCGCGGGCCACCCCTCGTGGTTGGCCGGTGGTTTTTCCCTCGCGCCAACGGTGTCCCATCATTTGTTCGGACATTCGGCGCTCGACCCGCGGCTGGCTTCCTGCGTGGTGCATGTTAACCCCACTTTGGGGTGGGATGTGGTACCACTTTCAGCCAGTCTGCGGGCAACGCTGCGCCAGACCGCCGACTTTTTCCAGCCTGCCCCATCCAACGGAGCGGCGCCCACGCTCATATTCGAAGGCCGTTACGGCACTGGCGAAGCCCTGGCAGCCGAAGCCTTGTGCCGAGACCTGGGTGTGCCGCTGTTGCGCGTTGATATGGTGGCCGCTCGTGTCGCCCCGGAACCGTTTCCCCATGTACTGCAGGCAGTGATGCTACAACAGCGCTTACAGCAGGCGGGCGTTTATGTCGAGCGTGGACAGACGCTATTCGACCAAAAAGGAGATCCCCTGCCCGATGCCTACCTTATGTTCAGACAGTTAACGCCAATCAAAGGCCCCATCTTTTTCGCCTGTACGCCGGGAACACACTGGCACGAGGTGATGAAGGGCCGGCGTCACCTGGTCTTTCGTTTTGACGATCCAGATTACCCCGCGCGTCACCGCTTGTGGGAGATGTATGCGAGCCAGGCGGGTAACACAGTCAAGGCGCCCGTCTTGGAAGCCCTGGCGAACCGATTCGTGCTGACACCGGGCCAGATCAAAGACGCGGTCCAGGCAGCAGTTGATGTGCAGGCCCTGACGGAACGACCGGCAAGGGCTTTAGCTCGCCAGACCCTCTTTGCTGCTGCTCGGGCCCAGTCGGACCAGAACCTGGGGAGGCTGGCGCACAAGGTGAACACGATTCACACCTGGGATGACCTGGTGCTCCCCCCCGCGACGCTCGATCAAGTCAAAGAGATAACCGCCGCCATCAAGTACCGCCACGTGGTCTACTCACAGTGGGGATTTGAGCAGCGTATATCGTCGGCCAACGGGCTGATGGTTCTCTTTTCCGGGGCCTCGGGCACAGGCAAGACCATGACCGCCGGAGTGGTTGCCCGGGACCTGGGGCTGGACCTCTACAAGATTGACCTATCGGGGGTGGTCAGCAAGTACATCGGCGAAACCGAGAAAAACCTGGACCGCATCTTTCGCGCCGCCAGGTGCAGCAACGCCATTCTCTTCTTCGACGAGGCCGACGCCCTGTTTGGCAAGCGCTCCGAGGTGAAGGATGCCCACGACCGCTACGCCAACATCGAGATTGCCTATCTCCTGCAAAAGATGGAGGAGCACGACGGGGTGGTCATCCTGGCCAGCAACCTCAGCAAGAACATCGACCAGGCTTTTTCGCGGCGCATGCATTACGTGGTGGAATTCCCTTTGCCGGACGAGGCACATCGGGAGCGACTGTGGCGCGGCATGTTCCCCTCCGAGACGCCGCTCGACGCGGAGGTGGATTTCCGCTTTCTGGCCAAGCAGTTCTCCCTCGCCGGCGGCGACATCCGGAACGTGGCTCTTGACGCCGCCTTTCTGGCGGCCCACGATGGACGAGTGGTTTCCATGAGGCAACTGATCAAAGCCATGGCCCGGCAGATGATCAAGCAGGGCAAGATTCCGTCGGCGACGGATTTCAAGAAGTACCATGCCTTGATCGCCCAGGATATGTGAAGGGCAGGTGTGGCCGATGACGACAAAGACCAAATCGCTGGAGAAAGACACAGAACGCAAGACAGAGCCGGACGCGCGACGCAGGGCGGAGTATAGAAAGCGGAACGCAAAGACACACCCTCCCATTCAGCAGGCTGCTGGCAATCTGGCTGTCCAGAGATCGCTCAAAGCCGGCCTTTTGCAGCCCAAACTGACTGTTGGGACTCCGAAGGACGCCTATGAGCAGGAAGCGGACCGGCTGGCAGACGAGCTCATGCGGATGCCGGATTCCGAGGCGACTGCCAATGCACCGATCCAGACGGAGGATGATGAGACTGGCACGCTTCGCACGGAAACCCAGCCGCAACTCTCTGGCAAATGGCAGGGCGCCGGTCAGACCGGAGGGTCGGACGCGCAACCCTCCAGACTCCCTCCCGATGTCGAATCGCGACTCTCATCGTTGGAGGGGGCTGGCCATCCCCTGCCCGAGACGGAACGCAGCTTCTTCGAGTCACGCCTGGGTGCGAATCTCAGTGGGGTGCGCACATCGAGCGAGCCCCGCGCAGACCCAATCGCTCGCCGGGTCAATGCGCGTGCCTTTGCCGTGGGCCAGCAGATTTTCTTCAAAAGCGGCGAATACACTGCGGGCAGCACCAGTGGCCGGCGGCTACTGGCTCACGAATTGGTGCATACAATCCAGCAAGGAGGTGGCAAAAGTGGACAGCGGAGGGCCTTCGGCGCGGGACAGACTTTCGGACCCAATGCGGGCCGAGTAGATACGCAGGCAGGCCTGTCCGGTGCAGCTAGAGTCACCAGCAGCGCAGGACCCCGGTTGCAGCGTAGCGATGACGACGTCCCAGAAAGGCCCACTCCGATCCAGCGGACCGTCGACGAGATCGTGGACCGGCTTGAAGGGCACACCGATGCGGAGGACAGCCGCTACATCCTGAACCTGTTCCGGGGTATATCCCCAGCAGAACAGCGGGTCGCCATCCACGAATTGCGCGGCCGCGCTGGGCAGATGCACGAGTCGACTGAGGGGCCACTCTACCGCTTGTTCGAAGACCTAGAGGAAGAGGACAAGGTGAACTTGGCGTTTCTCTTGATGGCCAACGGCGTGCTGTCTCAGGGGATGATCGCTCGTTTGCTTGTCGGACGCACTTGGGCGGGCCGATGGATGCCGGTTACCACCGAAGCTGGCACTGAGGCCGCTCAGTCCTATGCAGATCTGGTCGTGGAGGGACAAAGAAGAGGGGGAGTTGGCGGATTCTTCCACCAGGCCGGCGGCTGGATTGGTGGCTTTTTCGCGTCCTTGTGGACCCCCGAGACCGCCTCCGAAACCGTGATAGCCCTCTCTCTGGCCCGCTATGCCCAGCTTTTTCCGCGCGCCATCGGCGCTCCGGCTGCTGTGTTGGGGTCGGCCCAGACTGGGCTCTCCATCGGCCAGCTCATAACCGGGCACAACCTGTGGGGCGAACCACTCTCCGATGAGGAGCGCGTCCGACACTGGATCCTCGCTGCCACAGGTGTCGCCGTGATCAGCGGCGGTGTGGTGGTTCAGTACGGCACGCCGAGGTGGCTAGGTGGGCGAGCAGTAACGTCCGAACTGCCACGCAGCTCTGAACCGGGAACTGTGCGCGTGATGACCCCGGAAGAGGTGGCCGCCTTCCATCGGAACAACCGCCTGCTGGGCCGGCATACCACGGCGGATGGTTTAGAGGTGGAAGTATACGGTCCGAGTGACATGCCGACCACTGCGCTTCAGCTCCCAGAGGCGCTCCCGCGGCCACTCCCGCCGCCACCGCGTCCACAGTTGTTCTTTCAGCCAGCCGTGGGGGGAAGGACTCAAGGCCTGCAGGCATTGCCCCCCGGTCGAGGCCAGACCCCAGTTGAACCGTTGGAGCCCCATCCAGTCTGCCTAGGGCCCTCGTCTGGTGAAGTGTCCTTGCCCCTTGGCGAAGCTCGGACCCCGGTCGAGCCGTTGGAGCCCCACCCAGTTAGCTTGGAGGCTCCGGCCCCTGACGTCCTGACGGGCGCTGATGTAGGGACTTATGGGAGAACGGGGATGGAGTTCCACCTCTATACGACAGCAGAGGTAGCTTTCGGCATGCGCACCAACTTCGACCCAGTCACGAGGCTCCCGCGATCGGTGGAATATACCCAGGTTGCTCCAACCGGCGAGACGCTTCCGCCGCGCCCTAGTCGCTTCCGAATGAACGAGATGATCAGCCGCGAATACCAGTTAACGCACGAGGCCTACACTGGCACCGAGTACGAACGCGGACACCTGATGCCGCGAGAAGCCGCGGCAAGCTATCCAGAGGCGCTGCGCGACATTGATGTCATGAGCAACATCGCTCCGATGTTCGGGCGGGGAGCAACCGGCATCAACCAAAGCGTGTGGCGCTCTTACGAAAACCTTGCCATGGAACAGGCACAACGGTATGGCTGGATCAGGGTCCGGATCGAGGTAATACGTGGACCTGCGCCACCAGCCATGGGCGCAGCAGGCGGTCAGGCACTGTCGGAGGTCGTCGGCTACACTCGCTCTCATTACAGCCCTGATGGGGAGCTGGTTCTCGGCGTTTCGGTGCCGAATCGCTAGGAAGGCACTCGCAGATGGTCAGCCAGGAGCCATAGGCGTCAGACGTCATCTCCCACGATGTGGTCGGCAGAATCATCCCTAGGCTTAAGACGCGTGACAGGCAGACCTATCTGATGACGACAAAAGGCAAATCGCTGGAGAGAACCAACAAGCCCGAAAAAACACCGTCACGGGATGCTGCGGTTTCACAACGGCCAGCAAACGCTACCCCACAGGCCGTATCTGGCCTGTTGGACGTTCAGCGTGCCGTCGGAAACCTGGCCATTCAGCGAATGCTACGCACCGGCGCGATCCAGACCAGACAGGATACCAGCCAGCCAGTCGATCAACACGAGCGCGAGGCCCAGCAGTTTGGGGAATACGTAACCTGCAGAGACGCAAGCGAGCGACCAAACCTGTCCCGCACCGGCCTGGCTATCCAACGCTCTCCCGCCAATGAGAGCGCAATTTCAACTCCAACTACCGCTACCCCTACTACCACGACCACTCCAACGCCAACTCCGACGGCCTCCGCCCCGACGCCAAGCCCCGCGGCCCCTTCGCTGATCGTTGACGACTCAGTGACCGACCTCGCGCCGGGCCAGATGCGCAAGAGCGAGTTCCTCTCTCAGCTACGAAGCGCCGTGTGCCAAACCGCCGACGAGGCGCTTGCAGGCACGATCTGGTCGACTGTCGGGTGTCCCTACATCGCTCGTTGGTTTGAATACTATGGCAACAAAAACAGCCGGCATATCGAACGGGCAATCCGGAAATACGCCCCAGAGACCGCAAAGGTCACCACAGCCGGCGCCTACATCCCCCTGATTTGTGCGCGCGTGCGCTGGGGCATCAGTGTGTGGGTCGAAACCGGCAGGGTCACGGGAGTGCCGGAGGGGATGTCGGCTGCTCTGCCTGGGGCCGGCAGTGGGGAAGGTACTGAGGAAGGCGCCGGTGGAACCCTTGCGGGAATGGTCGGTGCAGGCGCTCGCTTGATGCGCGGCATCTTTTTCAAGGGCCGCGACGGTGGAGCGCGAGAAGGCGACGATCCGCAAGCGATTCAGGCACAGCTCGGGCCGGGCCGTGGGATTAACGGTGGCGTCAGGTCACGGATGGAGTCAGCCTTTGGGATGGGCTTTGGCCAGGTGCATGTGCACACGGATGCCATGGCTGCGGAATTGGCTTCAGGTCTCAACGCACGGGCCTTTACGATCGGGGGAGACATTGCCTTCGCGAGGGGCGAATATCAACCAGGCACTCTGATCGGTGACGCTCTCATTGCCCACGAGCTGGCACACACCATGCAGCAGAGTGGAGGGAATACCAACCTTCAGAGCCAAGGAAAAGGAAACGAAGTGTCTGGCGCATTCGAGGAGGAAGCGGATCGATCTGCTGTGAGTGCTGTGCTGTCCATGTGGCCTGAGGTGAAAGAAAGTCTCCATGGCCCGACTGCGCACGTACTGCCGCGTCTACGATCCGGCTTGCGACTGCAGGCCTGCACATCGGAACACCAAAAAGAGGTCAAGAGGTTGGCCAAGGTTCAGCATGGGTTCTTGAAAAAGAAGGCAAAGGAGAAGGAAGAAGAGGAGAAAAAAGCGGCGATTGAAGCCCAAAAGAAGGCTGGCGTCAAGAATCCAAGACTACCAGCACCCAAAGTGACGACTGGCGAAGTGTTGAAAGAGGAAGTCAAGAAGCGCGCCTTTGCCACTCACCCCGCACATAAGTGGCTGTCGCTTTCACCGGCTGCGCAAGCTAAGTGGCACCTACGGGCCTCGGCTGCGTGGAGCAAAGTTCTGACGAGCGTCAAGGGCACCGAGCTGGAGAAGGGTGTCAAAGCTCTTACGTTCAGATTCGCTCCAGAAGAGGCCCTGACGAAGAGACTCTTCGCTTCTGTGAAAGGAAAAAGGCTCTCTGTTGGTATGCCTTTCGTGAAACTTGTTGAAGAGGACCCGAAGAATGTTTGGGAAACTTTGGCGCATGAGATTGCGCACATTGAGTACGGAAAGACTCTCTCTGAGGAGGTTATGTGGGAAGTACTAAAGCTCATGCCGAAAACTGAGCGAAAGAAATGGGAGAAGAAGGAGGACTACCAAAGGTTCTATGAGGCATACAGTTACCCAGAAACTGAGATTTTCGCCAATTTGCGAGGGTTGAGGTATCGCGAGCCGGTCAGTGGCCCGAAGCCGAAAGCAGGGGGTGTACACCCCTATGTGCAGATACCGCGCCAACTCAAAAAGATCAAAGAAGCATTCCATCCAGAAGTTGCCAAGGCGGTTCTGAAGGTACTCAAGAAGCGGGTCGCCGGATCGACCGAGATCTTGGCGCGGGATAAGAAATACTTTCTGGATCAGGTCAAAAAGATCTTTGGCTACACCTTATGAAGGAAGAAACGAGCATGCATCACAACCTTGACAACGAAATCATCGAGCAGATGCTTGTCGACTTGGCAAGCGATGCTCCTGGGATCTACGAAGCAGCCGAGGCCTGGTTTCTTCAGCGGGGTCCGGCTGTGGTCCCTGCCTTGGTCAGCGGATTGGAAAACCACTACTTGGGCTCCGTATGCCATTGGCGGATTCTGCTATTGCTTGGCGAGTTTGCCGAAGAGAAGACTCTGCCCACCATCCTCAAAGCGCTCGATCGCGCTTTGCGTGATGGAGATCCGATCGTGCTACCTGGTGCGATGGAGGCACTCGCCGTGTTCCATACGCGGGAGGCCGTCCATGCTCTGATAAGTCTCCTCCACGAGGATGACGCAGACGTTATCAGGCATGCCGCGGGGCTGTTGGGGGATATGGGTGATGAAATCGCCATTAAGCCTCTCTTGGAACTGCTAGAGACCGATGATGCGTCCGTCCGGTATAGCGCCACGAGGGCATTGATTCAGTTTGAGAGGCCATCAGCACGCACAGCTCTTGAGAAACACCTGGAAAACGAAGCAGATTTAGAGATTCGGGAACTGCTCACCTCGGCAGGGATTGGTTCTTCTCACCTAGACTCTGACGAATAGTGGAGTGTGACTGGCGTGGGCAAACGTAGGATGCCGGAGAATGAAGATTGAGACGCAGCTCCACAGAGAATTCAACCGCTGTCTAGATCGTTTAGTTCATCCTGCATTTCGTGTCCACCACAAACCCTGGCCAGCTTTCCGGGTTTGTGGCTATGTGGGTTTGGCTCTAGCCATTCTACTGACCATGGCCCTCGTTGTACATCGGGGACGATCTCCTTGGATCATGGCCGCGCTCGTGCTGGCGTCGGTGTCGACCTTCCTCGGGTTGGCGATGGCCACGA
Source organism: uncultured Anaerolineae bacterium (assembly GCA_964390805.1). GTDB lineage: Bacteria > Chloroflexota > Anaerolineae > VGOG01 > VGOG01 > CAYMKL01. The sequence continues at coordinate 34,547 of CAYMKL010000073.1, forward strand.
AGGTCCTGACCGGCGAAGAAAGCCTCACCTACTACCATCACCAAATCGCCGTGATGACTGTGACCGCCTTCCTACTGTGGCTGCTCTGCCAACCGATTCTCCCCTACCTCGACGTAACCATCCTGGGGGTGGGCCTGTTCCTGGCCTGCGGGCGCGTGGGCTGCCTGATGGTCGGCTGCTGCCACGGCCGGCCGCACCGTTGGGGCGTCTGCTACCGCGCAGAGCACGCCGCCGCCGGCTTCCCGCGTTACCTCGTTGGCGTGCGGCTCTTTCCCATCCAGGCCGTCGAGTCGGCGTGGGTGTTTTCTATCGTCCTGGTAGGCACTGTGCTGATCCTGTCCAGCCACCCGCCGGGGGAGGCCCTGGCCTGGTACGTCATCGCCTACAATCTGGGGCGCTTCTGCTTCGAGTTCCTGCGTGGGGACGCAGCGCGTCCCTATTTCCGGGGTTTTTCCGAGGCTCAGTGGACGTCCCTGCTCCTGATGTGCGTCGTGGTGTGGGCGGAGTGGTCCGGCCGGCTGCCCTTCCAGCCCTGGCACGCCGGGGCAACGGTCTTGTTGGTGTTGACCATAATCGCAATCGCATCAAAAAGGCGCTTTGGAAAAACACCGAGACACCGGCTCCTGCATCCCCGCCATGTCAAGGAAGTGGCCGAAGCTGTTGAAACGGTATCCAACTCGGCAATCGCAAGGACGATTGTTCCAGACCAGATGCCGCCCCGTCAGAATATCCCCATCGGGTGCACCTCGCTCGGGGTTCAAATATCGGCCGGCAAAATCGAGCGTGCGGCAGGTTGTACCCGCCACTATACCCTTTCCTATCAAAGCGGAATCATGACTAGGGAAGCCGCCCGTACCCTGGCAGGCTTGATCCTCCAACTTGAACGCCCTGGTGGCTCAGCCAAGTTCGTCAATGGAAACAGAGGGGTATTTCATCTAGTGGTAGTGGTTACATGTTGACTGATAGCACTCCGAATGGTATACTGTTCTCCGAAA
>CAYMKL010000074.1:0-35203 GCA_964390805.1 uncultured Anaerolineae bacterium
CCCGTCCCCGGGCCGCCCCGGGGACGGGGCTCAGAGCTTAAGTTGACACAAATGATTGGTGTTGGCCGCAGTGATCACCTATGGCTATCTTCGCCGCCAGGGGTTTGTCGTTTGAGAGGGCATCTGAGAATTCGACCCTCAAGACCTCGGAGGTCTACTGCTCACGCAGTAGCGCCCGGGCACGCTCGATTTGCTGCCGCACGGCGGCCGTGGCTGTGCCCCCGTAGGAGTCCCTCGCCTCCACCGAACGCCGGTGGTCGAACACCGCGTAGAGGTCGGGCTCAAAGGCATCGGAAATGGCCTGGAACTCGGCCAGCGGTAGATCACGCAGCAGTAGGCCCAGCGTTTCGGCACGCCGCACGGCCCGGCCCACCAGCTCGTGGCTCTGGCGGAAGGGGATGCCTCGACGGACCAGGTAGTCAGCCAGGTCGGTGGCCAGCATGGCGTCGTCGAGGGCAGCAGCCATGGCTTCGGCATTGACCTTCAGGGTGCGCACCACGCCCGCCGCCACCGGCAGCGCCAACTGCAGTGTGTCCAGGGCGTCGAACAGCGGCTCCTTGTCCTCTTGCAGGTCCTTGTTGTAGGTCGAAGGCAGTCCCTTGAGGGTGGTCAGCAAGGCCACCAGATGCCCCACCAAACGCCCCACCTTGCCCCGCAGCAGCTCCAGCGAATCGGGGTTCTTTTTTTGCGGCATCAGGCTGGAGCCGGTGGCGTAGGCGTCGTCCAGCTCCACGAAACCGAACTCCGCCGACGACCATAAGATCAGGTCTTCGGCCAGGCGGCTGAGGTGGGTTTGCAGCAGCGCGGCCCAGAACAGGAACTCGGCCACGAAATCGCGATCCGAGACGGCGTCCAGGCTGTTTTCGCACACCGCTCGGAAGCCCAGTTCGGCGGCCAGGAAGTGACGGTCTATGCCCAGGGCATGGCCGGCCAGCGCGCCCGCGCCCAGCGGCAGGACGGCGACGCGCTTCTCCAGGTCGCCCAGCCGCTCCCGATCCCGCTGCAGCATCCAGAAAGTGCTCATCAGCCAGTGACTGAACAGCACCGGCTGCGCCCGCTGCAGGTGCGTGTAGCCGGGCATGATGACCTCAAGATGCTGCTCCGCTTTGTTGACGATGGCCTCTTGCAGCCCGGCAAGCTGCTGACGCAGGCCTGGGATCTCCCGCATCAGGTAGAGCCGCAGGTCGGTAGCCACCTGATCGTTGCGGCTGCGTCCGGTGTGCAGCTTACCCGCCACTTGGCCGATCAGTTCACCCAGTCGCCGCTCGACGGCGGTGTGGATGTCCTCGTCCGAAAGCACGATCTCGAACTGGCCGGCCTCGAACTCCCGCGCCACTGCCTCCAACCCCTGGATGAGCCGATCCACTTCGTCAGCGGTGAGCGGCCCGGCGCGCTCCAGCGCCCTGGCGTAGGCCATGCTGCCCTCAATGTCGGCTGCCCACAGCCGCCAGTCGAAGCCGATGGAGGCATTGAAGCGCTCCATGAGGTCGTCAGGGCTTCCCTCGAACCGTCCTCCCCATAACTTCATCCTTCCCCCTGGTGTGAGTAACAAGCCAACGAGTGGCGGGTAACGAGTTGGTCATTGCCTCGTTACCTCCCAGAACTTGAAACCCGAAACTCGATCAATCGCGCTTGAACTTGCTGTAGTTGGGCGAGCGATAGCCGGAGATCCCTAGCCCCTCGATGTCCAGCAGCGCCTTGACCTTCAGCGGCAGGCCGAAGAGGTTGATGAAGCCCTCGGCATCGGCCTGATCGTAGACGTCATCCTCGCCGAAAGTGGCGTAGTCCTCCCGATAGAGGCTGTAGGGAGACTTGCGGCCGACTACGGTGCAACTCCCTTTGTACAGCTTGAGGCGCACGGTGCCGGTGACAGGCTCCTGCGTTTTGCGCACGAAGTCAGCCAACGCCTCTCGCAGCGGCGTGAACCACTGGCCGTAGTAGACCAGCTCCGCGTAGCGCTGGGCGACGACGTCCTTGTAGTGCAGCGTTTCCCGGTCCAGGCAAATGCTCTCCAGACCGCGGTGGGCAACGTAGAGAATGGTGCCGCCGGGGGTCTCGTACACGCCGCGCGACTTCACCCCCACCAGCCGGTTCTCCACCATGTCCAGTCGTCCCACGCCGTGCGCGCCGCCCAGCTCGTTCAACCGGGCCAGCAACTCCGCCGCGCCGTAGGCCACGCCGTTAATGCGCTTGGGGATGCCCTCCTTGAAGTCAATCTCCAGATAGAGCGGCTCGTCGGGCGCGGCCTCGGGCGCCACGGTGAGCACGAACATGTCCTCCTGTGGCTCCTGCCAGGGGTCTTCCAGGATCCCGCCCTCGTGGCTCAGGTGCCAGATATTGCGGTCGCGGCTGTAGATGGAACGCTCGGTGGTCGCTACTGGCACATCGTGGGCCGCAGCGTAGGCCAGCGCATCCTCCCGCGAGCGGATGTCCCATTCCCGCCAGGGTGCGATGACCTTCAGCCGTGGATTGAGGGCCTTGTAGGTCAGCTCGAAGCGCACCTGGTCGTTGCCCTTGCCGGTGCAGCCGTGAGAAACGGCGTCGGCGCCCTCCAGCTCGGCGATCTCCACCTGCCGCTTGGCGGTGATCGGGCGAGCGAAAGAGGTGCCCAGCAGGTATTGCCGCTCGTAGATGGCTCCGGCCATCATGGTGGGGAAGGCATACTCCATCAGGAACTCTTCTCGCAGGTCCTCGATGTAGGCCTTGCTGGCTCCCGTGGAGAGAGCCTTCTCCTCCAGCCCGTCCAGCTCCTCTTCCTGGCCCAGGTCGGCAGTGAAGGTGACCACCTCACAGCCGTAGCGTTCCTTCAGCCAAACCAGAATCACCGAAGTGTCCAGTCCGCCCGAATAGGCCAAAACAACCTTTTTCATCGTTCGTTTCCTCCTCTTCACGTTTTACGTTTTACGTTTGACGTTTGACGCACCACGCAACACGTATCAAACGTTATGTATCACTTCCCCCATCACCTCTATCGCCTGGTAAAACTCCTGCACGTGAATGTGTTCCTCCGGCGTGTGGTCGAGGGAGGAGTCGCCGGGGCCGTAGGCCACGATGGGGCAATCCCACACCGGGCCGACGGTGTTCATGTCGGAGGTGCCCAGCTTCAGCTTGAAGGTGGGACGTCCGTCCCTGGCGCGGATGGCTCGCAGGAAGGCTCGCACCAGGGGATTGTTCTTGCCCGCCTTGTAAGGCACGTCCTCACCGCTGAAACCGACGGCGGCTCCGTTGGCCCGCTCTCGCATGTGTTCCTTCAGCGAGGGCACGTCCAAGCCGAAGGGGATGCGCAGGGTCATGTCCATGCTCACCTCTTCCTCGAAACCGCCGTTGTGCGCGGTGATGCGGTGCAGCGAGGAATCCAGGGTGTGGAAGCGAAAGCGCTCGCCCTGGTTGAACTCCTGGGCGTAGTCCATCAAGTGGTTCCAGAACGCGACGGCCCGCTCGGAGCCCGACGGCCCCTGCGCCGTGCTGTGCCGCGTGGGCGCGGCCAGGCGATAAGTCACCAGCAGGCGGCCTTTGTAGCCCAAGGTCACGTGCTGCCACCCGCTCGGCTCGCCAATGATCGCCATCTGGGGAGAGAAGCTGCTCAGCAGGTAACGCGCCCCTTTTGAGTGTGTCTCCTCCTCCACGGCGCCTACCACCACGATGCGCTTATCTGGCAAAGGCCCCACCCGCGCCGCGGCCAAGACGAAGGTTGCCAGTGGCCCCTTGGCGTCTACCGCTCCCCGCCCGTAGAGGCGGCCATCCTCCAGATGGATGGGAATAAACCCCTCGACGGTGTCTATATGCCCCAGCAGCACAATCTCCTTTTCACCCTCCCCTAGCACGCCGATGGCGTTGCCTACCGCATCCTGGTAGGCGTGAAAGCCCAAGGCCCTCATCTGCGTCACCAGGTAGGCTGCTACCTCCCCCTCTTGCCCTGAGGGGCTGTAGATTTCCAGCATCTCCCGCAGAAATGTCAACTCATTCATCTTCCCCCCTTCGGATTATAGCACCTCTTCCGCTGTCCAGACGACGGTTCTATCCAGACATCATCTTTCTGGCGCCCACCACCGCTTCTCCCAAATCCTGCCAGTGAACTGCGACCTGCTCGAAGCCACACGCTTGCAGCGCCTCGATGTGAAACTGCCTGGGCAACCCGTCGTCGGTACCTTCCCACAGCTCCGTTTCGTACAGATCGGGCTGCTGCAATTCGTGCCTCAGGCTCTGCCAGAAGCCATCCCAGTTGTCAGCTCCTGTCGCGCCAAACGCCGCCTGTTGCTTCTCCGCCAGAATCTGCCGGTAGCGAGTTTGTATCTCTGGATCTTCGCTGGCGACGTGGTCGGAGCTCAGTAACTAGCTGCCCGGCTTCAGTGCTTCATAGATGTGCCGGTAGACCTGTGCCAGGTTCTCCGTGTTCAGCCAGTGAAGCGCTGTGGCTGACATCACCAGATCGAACGTGCCCACGTAAGGCTCCCACCAGTCGGCCTGGCGGATGTCGGCCAGTACGAATTGAACGCGGTCGGCCTCTTCATTGACCACGTTCCGGCCCATCGCGAGCATAACAGGGTTGAAGTCAACAGCGACGATGTGAGCGTTGGGGTAGTGCCATAGGGCGCGGAAGGTCAGCGAGCCGGGACCACAGCCCAGGTCGAGAATTCTTGCCTTGTCCTCGCGCGGCAGATCGGCCAACCAGAGCATCAGGTCGAAGCGATAGACTCGTTGCGGCACGTAGCAATTCTGCATCGCCTCCCACCGTTCAAACCAATGCTGCCAATCCAGGTCAAAATCAAATGGGTTCGTGTCTATCTGGCAGAGGGAAGGCGCCATCATCGAATTCCTTATCAAGGCTGGCGGTCAAGCATCAGCTCATTGCGCGCTGCAAATCGCGCATGTGAAGCAATTGATGACCATAGATGGCGGAGAGCATCATCTCCAGCGAGATTTCGCCCAGGGCTGGATGCCACCCGACGCGATCCAGGTCGTCCTCCTCCAACGTGTGCACCCAGTCCAACGTGGTCTGGCGAGCGACGGCGAGCGCAGCTAATAGGTCCTGTGGCGAGTGATCGGCCAGGCGCTTCTGTTCCTCCGCGTTAAAGGCATCGTAATCAAACCCCTCAGGCGCGCCTGCCCCGCCTGAAGCCACGCCCTGGGCCATGCGCCACAGTCCTTCCTCCGCCGACACGAAATGTGCCAGCAGGTCACGCACCGTCCAGGGACATGGATCGGTGTACACTACCCTCTGCCACTGATCCGCCGTCAATCCGCTCAGAATTTCGTGGGTCTTTTGTTTGCCCTTTTCCAGTCTGGCAATCAACGCCTCCACTCGTGGTTTCGACATTTGTCTGCTCCTTCGCGATCACAAAGATGCGGGCAAAACTTCTGCCACCCGCTCCACTACCGTGTCCACATCTTCCTCGCTGATCACCAGCGGCGGCAAGAAGCGCATCACGATAGGCCCGGCCGACAGGGCCAGCACCCCTCGTTCCATCAGCGCCGCCAGATAGGGACCGGCCCGGCGCTTTAGCTCGATGGCGACCATCAGCCCCAGCCCTCGCACCTCCCGGACGAGGGGCGAGTCCAGGTCTCGCAGGCGGGAGAGAAAATAGCCCCCCAACTCTGCTGCTCGTTGCGGCAGGGCCTCTTCCTCGATAGTACGGATAGTGGCCAGAGCCGCGGCGCAGGCCAGCGGATTGCCTCCGAAGGTCGAGCCGTGCGCTCTGCTCAGTAGCTTCCCCACCCGCGATCCGAGCAGCACCGCACCCATGGGTATCCCGCCGGCGATGGCCTTGGCCAGGCACAGCATATCGGGCTCCAGGCCGTGATGCTCACAGGCGAACATGCGGCCCGTGCGCCCGAACCCCGTCTGCACCTCGTCTACGATGAACAGCGCCCCCCGCTCCTGGCACAGCGCCTGCACCCGACGCAAGTAGTCGCCACGGCCCGGCTTGACGCCTCCTTCCCCCTGCACCACCTCCAGGATGACGGCGGCCGTATCGTCGCCGATGGCCTCTTCGAGGGCGTCGGCATCATTGTGGGGCACATGCGCGAAGCCCGGCACCAGCGGCTCGAAGGGTTGGCGATACTGGGGCCGCCAGGTGGCCGACAGGGCGCCCATGGTGCGGCCATGAAAGCTGTTTTTAGCGGCGATGATGCCCGGGCGGCCGGCAACCAGCCGGGCGAACTTGATGGCCCCCTCCACCGCCTCGGTGCCAGAGTTGCACAGAAACACTCGCTCCAGCCCCGGCGGCGCGATGCGCACTAGCTCGGCCTGCAGCTCCGCCCGGCGGTCATTGTAGAAGCTTTCGGGACAGGTGATCAGTCTCCCGGTCTGTTCCTTGATCGCCGCCACTACCCTGGGGTGACAGTGGCCGACGTTCACCACTCCATTCCCGCCCACGCAGTCAATGTACTCCCGCCCCTGGGCATCCCACACCCTGGCCCCTTCCCCCCGCACGATGACCAGGGGCCGCTTGGTGTACACCCCGCTGGTATAGCTGGCCTCCAACTCAACCCATGTGTTGATTTGCTGATTTGCTGATTTGCCGGTTTGCCGATTTGTCATTGTATCACCGTCCCCCTGCCCGCCAACGCCTGGCTGACGGGCGATTCGATCCGTCCGTCACCGAGGATCACCCGTCTCACACCACCCTCCAGTGCCTCCCTGGTCCCCAGCAGCTTCCTCTTCATTCGTCCCTGGGCGTAAGGAAAGTGGGTCTCCACCTCCCCGCGCCCGATGGTTCGGATGAGTGAGCTTTCATCGGGGAAATCCCTGAGCAGGCCGGGGACGTTGGACAGCAGGACGAGGGTTTCAGCCCGCAGCGCTGCGGCCACGGCCGCTGCTGCCCGGTCGCCGTCTACGTTGACCATCTCTCCCTGGTGGCTGATGGCCAGCGGAGCGATGACGGGCGTGTAGCCGTGGTCGAGGAGCAGCCTCAGCAGGGAGACGTTGACCTGCTGGATGACGCCGCTCCACTCGCCGCGTAGCACCTTTCGCTTCCCGTTCTCCACGATCTTCAAAGCCGACTTCCGCCGTCCCGCCAGCAGCCGCCCGTCAGGCCCCGACAGCCCCACGGCGTTGACTCCCAGCCCCTGTAGCCGTTCGACCAGCAGCTTGTTCACCCGGCCCGCCACCACCATGGCGAAGATCTCCAGCGTCTCGCGGTCGGTGTAGCGGCTGACGTGGCCTGAGACCGAGGTGACGAAGCGGGGCGGTTTGCCCAACTGCTCCGAGATCACGTTGGTCTCGTGCGAGCCGCCATGGACGAGCACGACCTGCTTGCCATTCCCAACTAGATGAGCGGTGTCGGCGCAAAGCGGCTCAATGCCCAATCCCTCCACCCCGCCGATCTTGACGACAATCATATCTCCCAATTTGCCAATCTCCAATCTCTAAACCGGATGCAACCCAGGAAACTCCAACCCGGCCGTCTCCGCAAAGCCGCACATCACGTTCATCGCCTGCACCGCTGCGCCGGCCGCTCCCTTCATTAGATTATCCAGGGCGGCGATGACCACCAGCCGGTCGCTCCCCTCCTCCCTGACGAAACCGATGTCGCAGTAGTTGGAGCCGGCCAGGATCTTGGGCTCCGGGTAGCGATAGAATCCCCTGCGGTATTTGACGATGCGGATGAAGGGCTCGTCGCCGTAAGCCTGGCGGTACAATCGCCAGGAGTCCTTGTCGCCTAAGCGCCGGCCGTCCTCTGTGAGAAAGCAATGCGCTGTGGCCAGTGCCCCGCGTACCAGCTCCACCGATGTGACCGACATGTGGATGTCGGGCCATCGCCGATCGAAGGTCAGTTCTTGCAGCAGTTCGGCCCTGTGCCGATGGTCAGTGGGGGCGTAAGAGCGGACCACGTGGCTGCGCTCCGCGTGGTGGGAGGCGCGGGTGGGTTTGGCGCCCCCCTCCGAGGAGCCGACCTTGACCTCCACCACTGTCTTGCCGATCACGCCAGCGCGATACAGCGGCCACAGGGCCAGGTTGATGACGGTGGCGTTGCAGCCCACGCCGCTGACGTAGCGAGCTTCCCGAATCGCCTCTCGATGGAACTCCGGCAGACCGTAGACGAAGCGGGGCAGCCATTGGGGGGCTGGGTGCTCCCAGTCGTACCAGAGCGGATAATCAGCCGGGTCGTGGAGGCGGAAATCGGCGCTCAGGTCTACGATTCGCTCGGCCAGGGCGGCGAATTCCTCGATGCGTGGCGCCACCTGGCCGTGGGGAAGGGCGGCAAAAAGCACGTCGCACGGCTCTAGCTCTTGCAAGCGCACCAGGCGGAGGTCTGTCCTCCCCCTGAGGTTGGGGTGCAAGAAGTGAGCCGGCTGCCCGGCGTAGCTCTCTGAAGTGGCTTGCCGCACCTCTACTTCGGGATGCCCCAGCAGCAGTCGTAGCAGTTCCCCTCCGACGTATCCCGACGCGCCAACGATGGATGCGTTCAACATAGATACACTCTCCTGCCTAACCAAAAAGGCGCTCCACTGTGGACAGTTCGCTACAGCCCCCGCATCGGGGCGCTTAGCAGCAACACTGCTCCTTGGGCTCGCGCCTTTGCCTTTTTACCAGTTTCCCAATCTACCGATTTACCATTTGCAACACGTAATCAGTCATCCTGCCCGCGATGTCCACGTCCACCGCCTTCGCAGCGCCGTGGAACTCGGGTGTGTGATTCACCTCGTTGACCAGCAAGTGACCATCTTCGGTCTCCAGAAGGTCTACGGCCAGGATGCCCCCGCCCACTGCCTGGGCCGCTGCCAGGGACAGATCCCTGATCTCTGAGCTGATAGGGCAAGGCAAAGCCTCCCCGCCGCGAGCGGTGTTAGTGATCCAGTGGGCGGAGCGGCGGTACATGGCGTACGCGACTTCCTTGCCGATCACCAGGGTGCGGATGTCTCGATCGGGCTTGTCCACGTATTCCTGGATGTAGAACACGCTGTGCACTGGCCCACCCAGGGTGGCCTTGTGCTTCAGGACGGCCTCGGCCGTGTCCCGGTCGTTGACCTTGCTCAGCAGCCGTCCCCACGAGCCTACGGCCGGCTTCAGCACCACCGGGTAGCCCATCTCCTCGATGGCCCGCAGTGCCGTCTCAATGTCAAAGGCCACCACAGTGCGCGGCGTGGGAATGTTGTGTCGGATCAGGGCCATGCTGGTCAAGACCTTATCGCCGCAGGTGTAGACCACCTGCCAACTGTTCACCGTCTTGATCCCCCAGCCGTTGAGGACGCTGAGGGCGTAGAGGCCCCGGCTGTGGCTGATGGCGCGGCACCAGATCAGGTCGTATTTTTTGGCTAACCCGTTGGCCTGCAATCGGAGGGCCAGATGCCGCTCGTCCAGCCGGTCGTACTCGACTCCCCGCTCTTTCAAGGCCCTGAAAATGAGCTTCTCTTCCACGCGGATGCGGGAGCAAAGGATGCCTAGCTTTACCTTCCCGGTTCCATAGCAGCCACCTCCAGGGCTTGTCCTGAGCCCTGTCGAAGGGCATAATCAACGATGCGACCAGCGATATCCACCCCTGTGGGGGCGATGCTGTTGCGAAACTCCGCCGTGTGGTTGACCTCGCACACCAACAGGCGGCCATCTGCGTCCTCCAGGATGTCAACAGCCACCACCCCGCCTCCCACCGCCTCAGCCGCAGCACGGGATACGTGTTCGATTTGAGGAGTAATAGCACAGGCAGTGGCTTCCCCTCCCCGCGCCGTGTTGGTGATCCAGTGCGGCGCGTGGCGATAGATGGCCGCGATGACCTCGCCGCCAACAACGAAGCTGCGGATGTCGCGTCCGGGTTTGTCAACGTACTCCTGAACGTAGAAGATGGAATGACGATAGCCACCGAGGGTGTGCTTGTGTTCCAGAATCGTCTCCGCCGCGTCGCGATCGTTGATCTTGGCCAGAAGTCGTCCCCACGAGCCATTCAGGGGCTTCAACACCACCGGGTATCCCATCTGCTCGATGGTCTCCAGAGCAGACTGGGCGGTGAAGGCCACCCTGGTGCGCGGCGTGGGGACGCCACGCTTAGCCAGCGCCAGACTGGTCAACAGCTTGTCGCCGCTGGTGGCGATGACCTCGTAGCTATTGACCGTGCGCAGCCCATTGTCGCCCAGCAGCTTGCTGGCGTACAGGGCCCGCGAATGGCTCAGGCAGCGGACGAGCACCAGGTCGTAGCCGTTGATGGCCTCCGAAAGGCCCAGGGTGATGGCGTTGGCGTCAATTCTTTCGCCATCCGCCCTCCGGTCGCTCAGGGCCTTGAAGATCAACTTCTCCTCGACGCGAACGCGAGAACAAAGCACACCCACCCTCATCCTATCATTCCCCCCAATCCTCCTCCTCTTCGGGAGCCAGGTCCAGGACGATGGGACCCACGCCCATCACCTCCAGCTCGACACCGCAGTCGGGACAGACCACGATTTCCCCCACTTCCGTATCTGGGGCCAGCTCCAGTTCAGCAGCACACTCGAGACATTCGATCATCTTGACACCTCCTGATTGTTTTGGGTAACAAAAAAGCCGACTCTCCAATACGTATGTCTGGAGAGTCGGCCTATAATGGCAGTTTGCCAAAGATAATTACGTGAGATTCACTCCCATAACAACATTCGGCAGGGCAAAACTCTCCAGAGCGAACGCCTGGCTCGAGGGCGCTTGGTCACGATCTGCTTGAAGTTTCGCTTACCGAACGACGTCATAGAATTTGTGCTCCCGTTTGTGGATTGCGCTCATCATAATACCACAACTTGGGATAATTGTCAAATCATAGTGTCCTCCCGACGGCTTCGGCCACAGGCTGTAGGCTCCGCATCAGCGCGGCAAACCGGGCCGTCTTGAGGGACTGTGTCCCGTCCGAGAGAGCCTCTGCAGGGCGAGGATGTACCTCGACGAGCAGCCCGTCTGCTCCGGCGGCCACTGCTGCCCGAGACATCGGCTCTACCAGTTCCCACTTACCCGTCCCGTGGCTGGGGTCCACGATGACCGGCAGGTGGCTGATTTGCTTGAGCAGCGGCACGGCGCTGATGTCGAGCGTGTTGCGGGTGTATTTTTCAAAGGTGCGGATGCCGCGCTCGCACAGCACGACGCGGTCGTTGCCGTGGGTCAGGATGTACTCGGCTGCCATCAGCAGTTCTTCGATGGTTGACATCATGCCACGCTTGAGCAGGACTGGCCGCTGCGCCTCGCCAACGGCGTGCAACAGCGTGTAGTTCTGCATGTTCCGCGCGCCGATTTGCAGAATGTCGGCATAGGTGGTGACCAGCGGCACCTGTTGCGGGTCCATCACTTCGGTGATGACCGGTAGCCCCGTTTCCTCACGCACCTCGGCCAGGAGTCGTAATCCCTCCTCCCTTAGTCCTTGAAAACTATAGGGAGAGGTGCGTGGCTTGAAGACCCCGCCGCGCAACACGTGCCCCCCTGCTTCCTTCACGGCCCATGCAGTCTCCAGCAGTAGGTCACGGCTCTCGACAGCACAGGGGCCCGCCATCACGACCAGTTTTGTGTCGCCGAACGTCACCCCGTTGACCGGGACGAGGGTGTCCTGCGGGTGAAAATCCCGGCTGGCCAGCTTGAAAGGCCGCAGGATAGGCATCGTTCGCTCGACCCCGGCCATCCGTTGGATGAGCTCGCCATCCAATGGACGCCCATTGCCGATGACGCCGATGATGGTGTGCTCTTCGCCCTCCGATGTGTGCACCCGGCAGCCCAGTTGTTCGATACGGGCAGTGACGTTGAGAATCTGGGCTCTGGTTGCACCTTGCTTCATCACGACGATCATATCATCACCCCCTGGGTACGTGATCTACCTTGGCGTCAGAGTTGCATTGTCAACCATTAGTGTCAACTTAAGGCTCAAAGGCCCGTCCCCGGGGCGCCCCGGGGACGGGGCTCAGAGCTTAAGTTGACACAACTGCATTGTCAACAACCGGCGTCGTTGCGGCCGGGTAGGAGCCCAGCAGCTTGACGAACGAGGAGCGCCGTAGCAATCCCATGATGGCCGCTTCGCACTGCGGATCCTGCCAGTGTCCTTCAAAGTCCAAATAGAAGCTGTATTGCCAGGGACGATTCAGGCGCGGGCGCGACTCTATCTTGGTCAGATTGATGCCTCGGGTGGCGAATTCTCCCAGGCCCTTGTACAGCGCCCCTGGTTGGTGGCGGGTGGAAAAGACGAGGGAGGTCTTGTTTCGCTGGGCGCGGGGGGGATCATCGAGGGAGAGGACGAAGAAGCGCGTGTAGTTGAAAGGGAAGTCCTCAATGCCTGAGCTGAGGATCTCCAGGCCGTATAGCTCGGCGGCCAATGCACTGGCAATGGCGGCGACGCCGGGCTCCGGGTTGGCCGCCAGATCGCGAGCGCTGCCGGCGGTATCGAACGCGGGCTCAGGTTCTAGCCCGTGACGGCTTAGATAGCGCTGGCATTGGGCCAGGGCCTGGGGGTGCGACCGCACACACTTCAGCTCGTCCAACGTGGTGCCTGGCAGGGCAAGCAGCATGTGCTGCACGCGCAGGATCGTCTCGGCGTAAACACGAAGATCGCGCTCCATCAGCAGTTCATAAGAACGAATCACGGAGCCAGCGACGGCGTTCTCTACCGGCACCATCCCATAGTCCGCGTCGCCATTCTCCACGGCGGGAAACACGTCATCCAACGTCCTGCAGGGAACGCTTTCCACCTCCGGGCCGAAGAACTGGCGGATGGCCTCCTCCGAATAGGCGCCGGCGATACCTTGAAATGCTACTCTAGTCATCTTTCTTTCTCCTCCATAAGATCAGGTGTCAGCAGGTAACAAAAAAGACGCGGAGCCAGTTGCTCCACGTCCTCACATCATTCCCAGGATTTCGCCTATACTACACTACATCAGCCTCCACCCATAGCAGAGCAACCGCCCTCTCCGAAGACGGACCAAAACCAGACGCCAAAATAGCCGAAGTTGGATTCATGCTGATGGTGCATCATCTGTGTGTCCCATTCAGTGATACCAGGTGAAACCTCACCCGGTTCGAGTTCTCAGATCGAGCATAATGATACTCGCTTTGGCCCGATTTGTCAAGTCAGCAAGCTCTACTCTAGACAAGCGGCGCAGTCGGTGGTATAATGACGTTGCCTGTGACACGCTTTCTATGCAGGTCTCCATAAACTCCCTTCACTCTTGCCTGACCCGCGCCGCTGTGGAACAGGCATCGCTACAGATTCATGAACACGGGAAAAGGCCCTGGCACCGGCTCTTCAGGCCGGTGCGGCAGATGAAGAATCGTCTACTTCTCACAATCACACAAATCAGAAGGAGGTTCAAAATGCGCAAGAAGTACATGCTAATCCGACTAGTCGGAATTGTAGTGGGGGTGTTGCTCTCATCGGTGGCAGTGGTGCTGGCCGGGCAGATAGATTCCCCCGGTGCACCTGATTCGAACGGCGCGCAGCAGATGTACACCCTGGAGCAGATCTATGACCGTCTGGATACTGGGGCAGAGACTGCGAAGATGACATCGTTCACGGAACCCGACAGCGGGCCAGGGAGCACCATGCACGCCCTGGATGAGATCATGGCTATGGCTCCGGCCGCAGACAACGCCTCTGGTGCTGGCGCGGCCGATGTGTTCAACAGCAAGACCTTCTGGGGGCTGACCTCGGGAGAATGGGGCACGGGCAGCGGGGCGCTGAATCTGGCCTGCAATACTTCCACGTTCAACGGTGCAGCTAATCTGGTAGCCAATGCTTATGACGGCTCTGGAGACGGAACAAACAGACGGTGCATGACGGATTCTGGGGATGCGACGGCGGGCGATATTCTGCAGGGCAAGATAGCCTGGGTTGACGGGAGTGAGGTCACCGGCGAGCTGCATGGCGGTTGCACTTGCTGCAGTACATGCACTCTTCATGCAAACCGATGGTGTGATAATGGGGATGGCACCGTGACGGATCTGACCACCTGCCTTGTGTGGTTGCAAAAGGCCGACTGGGGTGGGGCAAAGCCATGGGAAGACTGCACAGCCCCTCGTGATGATGCTCATACGCGAGCGGGCCTTTTGAAGGATGGAGCTTCTGGCGCAAACTTGAGTGATGGTTCAGTTGAGGGCGATTGGCGGTTGCCCACGAAGACTGAATTGGTCGGCTTAGTGAATGGAACGCCACAACTCCGATGTGCCTGGCCTGGGCCCTGCACTCTGTACGCTTTCACCGGCGTCCAGTCGTACCACTACTGGTCGAGTACTACGTACGCGGACAACACGGTCGGCGCCTGGGACGTGGACCTGCGCGACGGCTACGTGGGCTTCGACGCTAAGACCGCCACCTACTACGTGTGGCCCGTTCGCGGCGGACAATGAGAAGCTTTGGTGCCTTGATGCTTTGGGCGCTTTGACGGGGGGTTGCAAGGGGGGCTTCGTCGTGAGCTGCATGGTGAGCCTGTCGAACCATCAGCCGAACGGTGTCCTCCCCACCGTGCGCGCGAGCGAGTTTTGGACCGCGAAAATGGCGAAAGGACGCGAAAGTCGCGAAAGGGGGTTTCGTGCCTTTTCGTGGGTTTCGCGGTCCAAAGCCCCGAGTGTCAACGAATCACCAACGAATAAACGAATAGGCCCTGCCGGCCACCCCTCGCCTGTACTGAGCTGTCGGGTTGAGCTTGTCGAAACCTTGCCAAAGTATTCGTTTATTCGTTTCCACAATTCGTTGACTCACCCTCCCGCAGGTTCAGTCGGCAGTATAGGGCAAAACGCTCACTCCGGGCAAATGTTCGGATACCCAGACCGACAAAAGCAACCTGCGGGAGGGTGGGCTGAGTAGTCACAAACAAGGAGGAACTGACATGCTAAGAAAAGTGATCACCCACATCACGTATCCCGTGTTGATGGCCGTGATCGTGCTGGGTCTGTTCGGGCTGGCCCTTCGACCTCGCTCAGGACAGGCCTATGCCGCCACCAACATTGACTCGACCAACAAATGGGCCTGGGGCACCAACGTGGGCTGGCTCAACTTCGCCGACACCAACGGCGGGGGGACGGTCTACTCCGACCACCTGGAGGGCTACATCTGGGTGGAGAACATCGGCTGGATCAGGCTGGGCACCTACACCGGCGGCGGCACCCACACCTACGGCAACACCACGGCCGCCAACTATGGCGTCAACAACGACGGCTCTGGCAATCTGTCCGGCTATGCCTGGAGCACCAGCACTGGCTGGATCAACTTCAACCCTGGCCACAGCCAGGTGACCATAGACACTTCCACCGGCAAGTTCGACGGCTACGCCTGGGGGGAGAACGTGGGGTGGATTCACTTCCAGGATGCGTCGTCACCTGAGTACTACGTCAAAACCGATTACTACCCCACCGCCGTCACCCTGGCACGTTTCGTGGCCCGCTCGGTGGGCGGTGGGAACGGTTTCGTTCTGCCGCTGGCGCTGGCGGCGGTGGGTGCGGTCGGGGGGGTGCTGCTCCTTCGGCGGAGTTTATCCCGAGCGAGGTCGAGGGACTCAGGACAAGTGTGGGCGCGGAAGAAGACGACAGCGGACTGAGAATGGAACGGATCGGGAACGTTGGCAATGCCAAAGTGCGTGGCATCTCAATGAACTTTATGAGAATGATCGGGCAATGTGGTGGCGGTTACGTAAACCGACACTACACCATGGAATGGTGTAGATTGGGCAATGAACGGTCCGTTTGACGGTGCAAAGTGACCTAAACTACAGCTTTCCAAGCTGTAGTGCTGCAATGCGAGCCTGCCCTCGGTTATGGGACCATGAACTCCTGGCACTTTTGCCTGACCCGCGCCGTCGTGGAACAGGCGGCGCCAGGGGTTCAAGAACACGCGAAAAGGCCCTAGCACCGGCTCTTCAGGCCGGTGCGGCTAGAAGTAGAAATCTTGGGATGCTGCTGTGGAAACACATTACGCCGTGGGCCGCTGGATTGTCATCCAGCTAGAGCGGTTGGAGTGCACAGGGAACCCCAGCCTGGATTTCGGCGTCCATATAGTAGTAAGCTGACGCAGAAACACGTGTGCTTTGAAAGAGCGAAAGGAGGCCTCTAGTGTTCAAGCAGATTTGGCAGAAACGCCTCGTGTGGGGCAAGGTGCTTATCGTGGGCCTGGTGGTGCTGGCCGTTGCAGCCAGTGTGTACACGGGAACCGCCGCCGGGCAGGTGAGCGACCAGGAGACGCTGGTGCTGGGGCAGACGGAGTTCTCGCCCGGCGCACCAGCCGCGCTGCGGGTGGTGGTGCGCGACTTCAAAACGACGAAGCCGGTGGCCAACGCGACGGTGGCCGTCAAGATGCGGCCCCAGGCTGGCGGCGACGCGCTCACTCTCTACGAGGGGCGCACCGACGCCGCCGGCACCGCCCAGGTGCAGTTCACCGTGCCGGATGGGGTGGACCCACAGCAGATGCTGGTGGTGGAGACCCGCTCTGGCAAGGGGAAGGACAGGGTCGAGCAGACGGTGCGGGTGGAACGGGACTACAAGCTGCTGCTCACCACCGACAAGCCGCTCTACCAGCCGGGGCAGACCATCCACATCCGCGCCCTGGCCCTCAGCGCGGCCGACCTGCGGGCGGCGTGCAGCAGCGGCGGCGATTGCCCTTCGGTCGAGTTTACCATCGAGGACCCGAAGGGGAACAAGCTGCTTCGGGAGACGGCCACGCCTTCGGAATACGGCATCTCCGCCCTCGACTTCACCCTGGCCGACACGGTGAACAGCGGTCTCTACAAGATCGTCGCCCTGATGGGTGATACCGAATCCGAGCGCACGGTCACCGTCAAGCCCTACGTCCTCCCCAAATTCCAGGTGGCCCTGGATACCGAGCGGGCTTACTACCTCCCCGGCCAGACGGTGCGGGGCACGGTGCGCGCCGACTACTTCTTCGGCAAGCCGGTGGCCGGCGGCGAGGTGCGGATGCGGGGGTACATCTACGCCGTGGAGCGGGAGGAAGTGCTGGACCTGAGAGGGGAGACGGACGAGGATGGCCGCTATGAGTTCGAGTTCGACCTGCCGCAGTTCTTCGTCGGCGGGCAACTGGAAGGCGAGCAGGCGACCTTTGGGCTGGAGGTGACGGTGATTGATCAGGCCGAGCACGCTGAGGCCATCGCCCACACGCTGCCCGTGGCCCAGGAGCCTATCGTCATCGAAGCCGTGGCCGAGAGCGGGACACTGCGGCCAGGGGTGGAGAACATCGTCTACTTGCTGACCGCCTACCCCGACGGCGCGCCGGCCGAATGTGCACTGACGGTGGAGGTCGGTGGCCAGCAAGCAGAGCTAACCAGTGGTCGCCACGGCCTGGCCGAGTTCCGCTTCACCCCACAGAAGGGAACTGCTTTCCTCTCGATCACGGCCCAGGACGCGCAGGGCAACCAAGCCTTTCGCGGCCTGGAGCTACAGAGCGAGCGGACGCGCGAGGCGGTGCTGCTGCGGCCGGAGCGGGCCGCCTATCAGGTCGGCGAGACCATGCACCTGGACGCTTTCACCTCACCCCCCTCTGTCCCCCCTGGTAGGAGGGAAGTAGGGGGGGGCGGCGCGGTCTACCTGGACATCATCAAAGAGGGGCAGACCATCTCCACCCGCGCGCTGGAGGTGCAGGCTGGTCGGGCGCAGGCCGACGTGGACCTGGACGAGACGCTGTTCGGCACGCTGACCCTCCACGCTTACAAGATCCTGTCCGATGGCACCATCGTGCGCGACACCCGCCTGGTGGTGGTGACACCGGCCGAGGGAATCGAGCTGGCGGTGGCGTCTGACCAGGACACCTACCGGCCCGGCGAATTGGCGAAGGTCACATTCCAGGCCACCAAGGACGGCCAGCCGTTGCAGAGTGCGGTCGGCGTCAGCATCGTGGACGAATCGGTGTTCGCCCTGGCGGAACAGGAAGCGGGGTTCGCGCGGCTGTACTTCCTGCTGGAAAAAGAGCTGCTGGAGCCTCGCTATCAGATCAAAGGGCTGACCCCTTCGACTGCGCTCAGGGCAAGCCTGCCAGCCCTCACCGCGCCCGCGCCGGTTGAGGCCGAGGTGAGGGAAGCGCAGGATAGCACCGCCAAGGCAGCCCTGGCTCAGTGGTCGCCGACCGACAGCCGCTCTGTGATCAACTCCCGCCCCCAGAAGATGCAGGCGGTGAAGGCCCGCCAGAAGGGCTACTTCCAGACCCTGGCCAAAGGCTTCACCGGAGCGCTGGTTCTGGCCTCGTTGGCGATTGGAGTCATCGCCCTGGGCGTGCTCTGGCAACGGAGGGTGCTGGGGCGCACCCTGCTGCTGGCGGTGCTGACCGTTCTGGCGCTGGTCGGGCTGTTGTCGCTGCTGCCCAGCCCACGCCGGTACTACGGCGCTTCGCCACTGGAGAAGCTGGTGTACTACTTGGGCGAGGGGTTGGGCGGCTGGGCGCTGATCCTTATCCCACTGGGCTTGACGGCCCTGATCGGCCTCATCATCTACGCCTGGCGGAAGCGGGACGAGGGGCTGAAATACGCCCTGGTGCTGCTGCTGGCCTACGTGGTATTGCTGCCACTCATTGTCTACGCCGGTGATCAGGGAAACTGGTTCCCAAGCGATGCGCTGGTGTTGGCCCTGGGCCTGTCGCTCCTGCTGATCCCCGTCTCGTTCCTTCTGCGGGGCATCGGCTTCGGCGTGGAGCGGCGGGGATGGCCGGCGCTGGCCGGCGTTGGCACCGGGCTGTTTTTCGTGCCGCTGCTCCTGATCCCGATCCTGGCCGTAGGAGGGATGATGGGCGCCGCCGCACCGATGCCGCTAGCGATCGAGAGCCAAGTGGTGGTCGAGAAAGAAGTGGTGAGGACGGTGGAGGTTATGAAGGAGGTGGAGGTCGAGGAGAAGATAGTAGGTCTGGACGAGGCTGGCCAGCCCCAGGCTCAGGAAGCACCACGGCTGCGCCAGTTCTTCCCCGAAACCCTCTACTGGAACCCCCAGGCTATCACTGACGAGGGTGGGTTCGTGGAGCTGGAGATCCCCATGGCCGACTCTATCACCACCTGGCGGCTGTCCGCGCTGGCCTCGTCGCAGGAGGGCGACTTGGGAAGCGTCACCGCCGGCCTACGGGTGTTCCAGGATTTCTTTGTGGACCTGGACCTGCCCCTCTACCTGACCCAGAACGACGAGGTGGCGGTGCCCGTAGCGGTCTACAACTATCTGCCCGAGCCCCAGCGGGTGGTGCTGGAGCTGGAGCCGGCCGATTGGTACGAGTTGATGGAGATTGACGTGCGGGCGGTGCAGCCATCTCGTCCCAACGAGAAAGAGATCATCATCGGCGAGAACGACGTGGAGGTGGTCTACTTCCGAATCAAGGCGCTGCAATTCGGCACCCAGGCATTGCAGGTGACGGCCTGGGGTGAGCAAATGAGCGACGCCATCCGCCGCGAGGTGCGGGTGATGCCGGATGGCAAGGAGTTCCAGTTCGCCCTCACGGACCGGCTGGAGGACTCCACGCGCCAGGTGGTCAGTCTCCCCACCGACGTCATCCCTGGCACGGCCCACATCGAGGTCAAGATCTACCCTGGTTTCGTCAGCCAGGTGGTCGAGGGAATGGAGGGGCTGCTACGAATGCCCTTCGGCTGATTTGAGCAAAGTACGTCGGTGACGTACCCCAATGTTCTCGTGCTGGATTACCTGAAGCGCACCGAGCAGACCACCCCAGAGATTCAGATGGAAGCGGAACGATACATCGCCCTGGGCTACCAGCGATTGCTGACCTTTGAAGTGCCCACAGGCGGCTTCTCCCTCTTCGGACAGCCCCCGGCCATGTTGATGCTGACCGGCTATGGCCTGATGCAGATCAGTGACATGAGCCGCGTCCACTACGTGGATCCGGCCTTCATCGAGCGGACGGCGGAGTGGTTGATGGCCCAGCAACAGCCCGACGGCTCCTGGCCCGCCACCGGCGTCTCCTACACCTGGCAGCAGTTGCGGAACGGCGAGTTGCCGGTGACGGCCTACGTCGCCTGGGCGCTGATAGAGGCTGGCTACGAGGACACCCAAGCCGTGAGCCGGGCCATTCGATACGTGGAGGATCGCCTGGCGGAAGCGGAGGATCCCTACGTGCTGGCCCTGGCCGCCAACGCGCTGGTGGCCTACAATGCCGACAGTGCGGCGGCCCGCCAGGTGTTGGAGCAGTTGGCGGAGAATAAGACGACGGAGGAGGAGCAGATCTACTGGGCCAGCGACATCTCTTCGTTCATGGGCGGCCGGGGCCGCGCCGCCAGCGTGGAGACCACAGCATTGGTGGCCTATGCCATGATGCGAGCGCAGCGCTATCCGGACCTGGCCAGCGGGGCGACGGCGTATCTCATCGCCCAGAAGGAGGGGAACGGCACCTGGGGCTCCACCCAGGCTACTATTCTAGCCCTCAAGGCCCTGCTCCTGGCGGCGGAGGGGCCCGGCGGCGGCGAAGCGACAGTGCGCGTCTCGCTGAACGGTGAGGAAACCGACCCGGTGCAGATCACCCCTGACAAGGCCGACGTAGTGCACCTGCGCACCTTCACCCCTTCGACAGGCTCAGGACGCAGCGACGGTGCGCGCCCCGGCGACAACACCGTGGCCCTGGAGATCGAGGGGGAGGGGGCAGCGATGTACCAGATCACCGCCCGCTACTACCTGCCCTGGGAGCTGATCCCTGAGCCAATGCCGGGCAAGGAGGCGCTGGACGTCCGCGTGCGCTACGATCAGACTCAGTTGGAGGTCAACGAGGAGGTCGGGGTGCAGGTGAAGGTGACGTTGCAGTTGCCGGGGGTGGCGCGCATGGTGCTGGTAGACCTGGGCTTGCCGCCCGGATTCGCCGTGCTGAGCGAGGACTTGGACGCCCTAGTCGAGAAAGGCGTCATCTCCCGCTACGAGCTAACCGGTCGGCAGATCATCGTCTACCTGGAGAATCTGGAATCGGGGCGGCCACTGGAATTCGGCTATCGGCTGCGGGCTCGCTTCCCGTTGCGCGCCAAAGCGCCCAGCTCCGTGGCCTACGACTACTACACCCCCGACAGCCGTGGCGTCGAAGCGCCGGTGGAGATGGTGGTGGAGTGAGCCCGGAGCTCATCGTAACAATTCATCAATAACATCTCAAAAGCGTGGAGCAGACAAGCCCACGCTTTTTTGATTGCCTGGAGGGTGACCCTGGACAATATCAGAGTCTGGACAATATCAGAGTTTTGTGGTATCATTGGGACAACTAGGGAAAACCGCCGCGAATACACCCAAGCGGCAGAAAGCGATAGGGT
Organism: uncultured Anaerolineae bacterium; assembly: GCA_964390805.1. Classification (GTDB taxonomy): domain Bacteria; phylum Chloroflexota; class Anaerolineae; order VGOG01; family VGOG01; genus CAYMKL01. The sequence continues at coordinate 21,148 of CAYMKL010000074.1, forward strand.
TTCTCAGTAGCCGCCGAAGGCTTCTTTGCGTTGGCAATGATTTTGCTTTCGGCTGTTGTTTTTCTCCGGTTGTGAAGTGGGCAAGGCACCTTTCTCATCGCTGTTGCCGTCCTAATGATGTTCAATCAAATAAATGCTAGTTTAAGGAGACTACCATGCAGTGCAAATACAATTTGTCCACGCTTTTCTTCGCCGTCTTGATGGTCTTTGTCGTTACCGGGGTGCTGTACCAGGTGCCGTCGCTGACCGCGCCTGTCGCCAGCAGCGTCCTGGACCAGACTAGCAAGGCGAAGATCCTGGAAAGCTACGGCAAGCTGCCCCTGAGCTTTGAAGCCAATCAGGGCCAGACCGATGGTCAGGCGAAGTTCCTGTCGCGTGGCAGCGGTTACACCTTGTTTCTCACCCCCAGGGAGGCGGTGCTGTCCTTAAGCCAGTCCGACGCACACGCTGTGTTGCGCATGCAACTCCTCAGCGCCAACCCCGATCCCCAAGTGGTGGGGCTGGATGAGCTGCCGGGCAGGGTCAACTACTTCATCGGCAACGACCCACAAACCTGGCGCACCGGTATCCCCACCTACACCCGGGTCCGGTACCAGGACGTCTACCCCGGCGTGGATCTGGTCTACTACGGCAACCAGGGACAACTGGAGTACGATCTGGTAGTGGCCCCTGGCGCCGACCCCAAAGCCATTCGGCTGCGCTTTGAGGGCGCGGACAAGATCAGTCTGGATGACCAGGGCAGCCTCATCGCGCACATCGCCGGTGGCGAGGTCATCCAGCGCGCCCCTGTCATCTATCAGGAGGTCGGCGGTGCCAGACAGGAAATCTCCGGTGGCTACGCGCTCCAGGGCGAGGGCCGGGTTGGCTTTCAGGTGGCTGCCTATGATGCCAGCAGGCCCCTGGTCATTGATCCGGTGTTGGAATACGCCAGCTACCTGGGCGGCAGCGAGCGCGACTATGGCCACGGCATCGCCGTGGACGGCGCCGGCAACGCCTACGTCACGGGCGAGACCTCATCGGACAACTTCCCCACGACCGCGGGTAGCTTCCAGCCCACCGCGGTCGGCAACATTGACCCCTTCGTCACGCGGCTGAGCGCCGACGGCTCCAGCCTCATCTACTCCACCTACCTCGGCGGCAGCCTCAATGACATAGCCTACGCCATCGCCGTGGACGCCGCTGGCAACGCCTACGTCACTGGCCAGGCAGCGACCGACTTCCCCACCACGCCAGGCAGCTTCCAGACTGAGCACGCCGGTTGCACAGACGCTTTCGTGGCTAAGCTGAATCCGGCCGGCGACGATCTGGTCTATTCCACGTTCCTCGGGGGTGGAGGCTGTGATGAGACCTGGGGCATCGCCGTGGACGGCGACGGCAGCGCCTACGTGGCGGGCAAGACCAATGGCGATTTCCCCACGACGTCGGGCAGCTTCGACCCCACTTTTAATGGAAACACAGATGCTTTCGTAACTAAGCTGAACGCCGCCGGCTCTGACCTGGTCTACTCCACCTACCTCGGCGGCAGCGGCGAGGCAGCCAGCGGCACCGATGGCGGCGTCGGCGTCGCCGTGGACGGCACCGGCAACGCCTACGTGACGGGCTGGACCGGATCGGAGGACTTCCCCACGACGGCAGGTGCCTTCCAGACCGCTCTGGCTGCGCCGGGCCATGACGTCTTCGTGACGAAGATGAGTACGGACGGCTCGGACCTCGTCTACTCCACCTTCCTGGGCAGTACTCGCTTCGACAAAGGCTTCGGCATCGCCGTGGACCTCACCGGCCACGCCTACCTGACGGGCGAGACCGGTCTCGACTTCCCCACGACGGAGAACGCCTTCCAGACCGAGCCCGGTGGCACAGACGCTTTCGTCACGAGGCTGACTGCCGCCGGCGACGCCCTCATCTGCTCTAGCTTCCTGGGCGGCAGTGGAGTCGAGCACGGCGCCGGCATCGCCGTGGACGGCGACGGCAACGCCTACCTGACGGGCTGGACCGCTTCGTACAACTTCCCCATCGTGAATCCCATCCCGGGCGGCAGCGAGTACGAATACGGCGAGGTCTACGTGACCAAGGTGGATACCGAGGCTTGCGCCATCGTCCACTCCAGCTTCCTGGGCGGCAGCGAGCTGGACCGCACCGGCGGCGACAAGGGGGACCCCGACGGTAACCCCATCGCCGTGGACGCCGAGGGCTGCGCCTACGTGACGGGCCGGACCCGTTCGACCGATTTCCCCACCACGGCAGGGGCCTTCCAGGTCGCTTTCGGTGGTGGCGTTGACGATACCTTTGTCGCAAAAACCTGCCCCGCGGTTTTCATCTACCTCCCTCTTGTGGTCAAATAAGGAGTCATACGCAGTCGCTGGGAAAGAGAAAAACACTGAGAGGGGAGGAACAGCTTCTGCGTCACACCCAGAGACGCAGCCAGGTTTGACTTTTATGCTCCTTTGTGTTATCATATCCCCAGATTTGAGAGAGGGCTTGAGATGACTAGCGAGAAGCGAAACGAGGCTATCGAAGACAGTTTCTTTGGGCGTGAGGACTATTTTGCCTACTATTATGCCACGGCATCAGGCAAGCTGCTTCACGCCCGGAGGACACCACATCCTTAAGTCATAGCAATTCATCAATATCTCAAAAGCGTGGAGCAGACAAGCCCACGCTTTTTTGTTTGTCTGGGAGGCAAAGATGCACTGTCGGGGTATCCGGGGAGCAACCACTGTGGAAGAGAACACGGCCGAGGCCATTTTGGCTGCCACCAGGGAGCTCCTGGAGCTCATCGTCGAGGCCAATGACTTGAAGACGGGAGACGTGACCAGCGCCATCTTCACCACCACGCCTGACCTGACAACCGCCTTCCCCGCCCGGGCAGCCCGGGAGATGGGCTGGCAAGACGTGGCTCTCCTCGACGTCCAGGAGATACTCGTACCGGGCAGCCTGGAAAGGTGCATCCGGGTTCTCATCCACTGGAACACGGACAAGCGACAGGATGAAGTCGTGCACATATACATCAAGGGAGCGAAAGCGTTGCGACCAGATTGGAACTAGAGATTAGATATTGGGTATTGGAGATTGGAAAGTGTCCCAATCTCCAATACCCAATATCTAGTACCCAACATCCAACTTCCAACTTCCACATTAAGGAGGTATCAGCCATGATCATCATTATGAAAATGGGGGCTGAAGAGGAGAGGATTCAAGAAGTAGTGGCCCAGATAGAGGAAATGGGCTTTCAGGCTCACCTCTCCCGGGGCGAGGAGCGCACCATCATCGGCGTCATCGGCGATGAGCGGCCTGTCAGCCCCCACGTGTTTGAATTGATGGAGGGAGTGGAGAGGACGGTGCCCATCCTCCAGCCCTTCAAGCTGGCCAGCCGCGACTTCAAGCCCGAGGATACCGTCATCCCCATCAATGGGATGCGAATCGGCTCGCGAGAGGTGACCGTCATGGCCGGCCCCTGTGCCGTGGAGAGCCCAGAGCAGATGATGGAAGCGGCTTGGGCGGTCAAGGAGGCGGGCGTCCGAATTCTGCGTGGCGGGGCCTTCAAACCCCGCACCTCGCCCTACAGCTTCCAGGGCCTGGGGAAGGAGGGGTTGGAGATCCTGGCCGAGGTCAGAGAGGAGACGGGGCTGGCCGTCGTCACAGAAGTCATGGCCCCTGAGGATGTGCCCCTGGTAGCTCGCTATGCCGACATCCTCCAGGTCGGGGCCCGAAACATGCAGAACTTCAGCCTGCTGAATGCCGTAGGTGAGTCCCAGATGCCCATCCTCCTCAAGCGAGGGATGATGGCCACTCTGGAGGAACTCCTCATGGCAGCCGAGTACATCCTCTCTCACGATAACTACCGGGTGATGCTCTGCGAACGGGGCATCCGCACTTTCGAAAAGTATACCCGCAACACCCTGGACATCAACGCTGTGCCCGTCCTTAAGGGGCTGACTCACTTGCCCGTCATCGTTGATCCCAGCCACGGCACCGGCAGATGGGAGCTGGTGGGGCCCGTGGCCAGAGCTGCGGTGGCCGCTGGAGCCGATGGATTGCTCATCGAAGTGCATCCCCAGCCCCAGCGCGCCCTCTCCGACGGAGCCCAATCGCTGAGGCCTGAGAGGTTCGCCCAGTTGATGAAAGAGCTGCGAAGGGTGGCGGAGGCAGTGGGGAGGGGATTGGGGTAATGGGGAATGAGGTAACGAGGCAACGAGGCTCGGGTAGATGGTGGACTTGAAGGATGCGCGAGTGGCCATCGTCGGTCTTGGGCTGATGGGTGGGTCTCTGGCTGGGGCGTTGAAGAAGAGAGGTGCCTGTCGAGAGGTACGAGGAGTGGCCCGACGAGGTGAGACCATCAAAGAGGCCATGAGGTGCGATTTTATCCACGTGGGCACGTGCGACCTGGCCAAGGGGGTGGAGCAGGCCGACCTGATCGTGCTGGCTACGCCGGTGCGGACCATCTTGGAGCTTATACCTCTGGTGGGCTCCCTTGCTCCCGCAGGCTGTGTACTGATAGATTTGGGCAGCACCAAGGCCAGGATCGTCGAAGCTATGGAAGCGTTGCCACCCCACCTCCAGGCCGTCGGCGGCCACCCCATGTGCGGCAAGGAGGCGTCGGGCGTCGTCGCTGCAGAGGCCGACCTCTACGAGGGGGCGACCTTCGTGCTCACTCCCCTGCAGCGGACCAGTTCGGAGACGTTGACGCTGGCCCAAGAACTGGTCGAGGCCGTCGGTGCACGGCCCTTGGTAATGGACGCCGAGCGCCACGACCGCTTGGTGGCCGCTGTCAGCCACTTGCCTTATCTCCTATCAATGGGCCTGGTGGCCACCGCCGAGGAGATAGCCACGGAGGACGAGCTGGTCTGGGGACTGGCCGCTAGCGGCTTTCGCGACACCTCGCGCCTGGCAGCCAGCGACGTGACCATGATGCTGGACATCCTGCTCACCAACCGTCAGGCGGTGGGAGAGACGTTGTCCCTCTTCGCCCATCAACTCAACGCCATCGCCCACTTGCTAGAGGCGAACGACGAGGAGGGATTACGAAGCCTAATGGAGCAAGTACGGAAGAGGCGAGAGGAGATATTTCGATGAGGTTGAAAGTTAATAAATCACAGGGCTTGAGCGGACGGGTTGAAGTTCCCGGTGACAAATCCATTTCCCACCGCGCTCTGCTCTTGGGTACGATAGCTGAAGGCATTACCAGGATACGGAATTTCCTGCCAGCGGCCGATTGCCTGGCTACTCTGGCTTGTGTGCAAGCGCTGGGTGTCGAGGTGGAGAGGGTATCCGAGACGGAGTTGATCGTGCAGGGGCGAGGGTTACGTGGTTTGGTGGAGCCAGAACATGTCCTGGACTGCGCCCGTTCAGGCACAACCATGCGCTTGTTGGCGGGGATTCTGGCTGGTCAGCCCTTCTACAGTGTGCTGACGGGAAGTGAGCAACTCCGCCAACGGCCCATGGGCCGCATCGTCGAGCCCCTGAGACGGATGAGGGCAACCGTGTTGGGTCGGGACGATGGCCGCCTGCCTCCCTTGACCATCGTCGGCGGAAACTTGCACGGCATTGAGTACAAGCTGTCCGTAGCCAGCGCTCAGGTGAAGTCAGCTATTCTGCTGGCGGGCCTCTACGCCGATGGCCCCACGGTGATCCACGAGCCAGGCCCCGCTCGCGATCACACCGAGCGCATGTTGGCTGCCATGGGCGCCAATATCCAATATCAAATATCCAACATCAGAATTCAAAGCTCAGAGTTGTCCTCCCTGGACATCCTTGTACCCGGCGATATCTCCTCAGCAGCCTACTTTATCGCCGCCGCCTGCCTCGTGCCTGGGTCGGAGATCGGTGTTGAAGGCGTCGGTGTTAATCCCACCCGCGCAGGCTTCTTGGACGCGCTGAGGGAGATGGGAGCAGACATCGTGGTAGAGAATCAACGGGTGGTCAGCGGCGAGCCACTGGCCGATGTCGTTGTGCGAGCGCGGGACCTAAGAAGCGTAGAGGTGAGGGGTGACCAGGTACCCAGGATGATTGATGAATTCCCCATCCTGGCTGTAGTTGCCAGCCAGGCGCAGGGGACGACGGTGGTGAGTGATGCGGCGGAGTTGCGAGTCAAGGAAACGGATCGCATCGCGAATATCGCCGTCGAACTGCGCAAACTAGGAGCACACATTGAGGAGCGGCCCGACGGCTTCGTGGTGGAAGGTCCGACAGCACTGGTGGGAGCCCAGGTCAACAGCTACGGCGATCATCGCCTGGCTATGTCCCTGGCCATAGCGGGCTTGATAGCCGAGGGGGAAACAACCGTCGAGGAAGCAGAGTGCATCGGGGATTCATTCCCAGGCTTCGAGGAGATGTTAAGAGCTCTGACAAGCTGAAGGAGAGCACATGCCAATGAATGTCAATGGCCAAACGAAGCTTGTAGGATTGATAGGTCATCCCGTCGAGCACAGCCTCTCGCCAGCCATGCACAACAGCGCCTTTGCCGCGCTCAACCTGAACTGGTGCTATGTGCCCTTGCCTGTGCATCCCGAGCGATTGGGGGAGGCGGTTGCTGGCCTGCGGGCTTTGGGTTTCGTGGGGGCTAACGTCACTGTGCCTCACAAAGAGGCAGTGACGTCTTATCTCGACCGTGTCACACCAGAGGCACAAGCCATCGGTGCAGTCAATACCATAGCCATGTCGTCGGTCGTGGTGCGCGAAGGGAGGAGCGTTGGCTACAACACCGACTGGCAAGGCTTCCTGACGGCCTTAAGCGAGGGTGGCTTCGACCCTCAGGGCAAGCGAGCCGTAGTCCTGGGAGCTGGTGGCGCAGCCAAGGCTGTAGTGTATGCCCTGGCCCATGCCGGGGCGCAGGTGACCATCCTGAACCGCACCGCAGTTCGTGCCCAGGTCCTGGTTCAGGATTTTGTCTCTTTGTTTCCCTCTTCTTCTCTCCTCTCCCTTCCCCTCACTCCGCAGACACTGAAAGAGCAGACCGCCGAAGTCCATCTATTGGTCAACACAACCCCCGTCGGCATGTGGCCTGAAGTAGACCAATCCCCCTGGCCGGAAAACCTGCCCTTTCCCGGCCATCTGACCGTGTTCGACCTGGTATATAACCCTCGCCAGACAAGGCTCCTACGGCAGGCTAGAGCAGCGGGAGCGAAAACCATCGGCGGTTTGGGGATGCTGGTTCACCAGGGGGCTGCGGCTTTCCAACTGTGGACGGGGGAGAAGGCACCTGTCGAGACGATGCGCGAGGCTGCTGGCAAGACTTTGGTTAGCACGGATAACTGTCGGGGCAAGTAGGAGACTAGCGCCGGCTGAGTAGGAGCGGAGCGACGTATCGAAGCCAAGCGGATGGTGTCCTGGACCCGCTCGCTGGTCTCGATACGCTTCGCACTCGACCGACGCTCGCTGAGCTCTCGAACTCTGAGGAGGTGAACGATGGCGTTGCGTTTCTTGACCGCTGGCGAATCTCATGGGCCCTGCCTCACAGCCATTATTGAGGGAATGCCTGCCGGACTCTGTCTAAGCGAGGAGGAGATCAACGTTGATCTGCGCCGCCGCCAGGGGGGCTACGGACGCGGTCAACGCATGAAGATCGAGCGTGATAAGGTCGAGATCCTGAGCGGAATGGCCAAGGGTCTGACCATCGGTGCGCCTATAGCCTTACGCATTGGGAACAAGGACTGGGCCAACTGGAAGGATAGGGATGTCCCGCCCTGGACGGTGCCTCGGCCGGGCCATGCTGATCTGGCGGGGAGCATCAAGTACAACCTGGGCGACCTGCGGCTGGTAGCCGAGCGGGCCAGTGCCCGTGAGACGGCGGCTCGGGTGGCTGTGGGGGCGGTGGCCAAACGGTTGCTTGACGAGTTCGGCATCGCCGTGGGCAGTTGCGTGGCCGAACTCGGTGGGGTGGTGGCGGAGATTCCGCCTCCCCCCAGCCCCCCCCAACCCTTCGACCTTGCTCAGGGCAGGCTCTGGGGGGGGGGAGAGTGGGATGAACTGTGGGAGCGGGCTGAAGGCTCTGACGTTCGCTGTCCCGATCCCGTCGCTGCCGAAGCCATGCGACAGCGCATTGACGAGGCCAAGGCAGCGGGGGACTCCCTGGGCGGCGTCTTCGTCGTCGTCGCCACCGGCGTGCCCGTCGGCCTGGGCAGTCACGTTCACTGGGACCGCCGCCTGGACTCCCGATTGGCTGGCGCGGTGATGAGCATCCCGGCCGTCAAGGGGGTGGAGATTGGGCCGGCCTTCGAGAACGCCCGTAAAAGGGGGACAGAGGTGCATGATGAGATAGTGATGAGTAATGAGAAACGAGGAATGAGGGATGAGGAAACTCGTTATTCGTTACTCGTTACTCGTTACTCTAATCGAGCCGGAGGGATCGAAGGGGGTATCTCCAACGGTCAAGCTATCGTCATGAGGGCAGCCATGAAACCGATTCCCACCACTGTGACGCCCTTGCGCTCTGTGGATCTAGCCACAGGGGAGGCAACACATACCCAATATCAGCGCTCTGATGTCTGCGCCGTGCCCGCTGCTTCCATAGTCGGCGAGGCAGTGGTGGCCTGGGTGATCGCAGACGCATTGATGGAGAAGCTGGGGGGAGACAGCATTGAGGAGATGAAGTCGAGGTGGAAGTGAGCAAGGGAGCAAACATCGTCATCACCGGCTTCATGGGCACCGGCAAATCAGAGGTGGGGTTGGAAGCAGCCCGTCGTCTGGGGCGGGAGTTCGTGGACATGGATGCCCTCATCGAGCAGCGGGTGGGCATGACTATCCCCGAGATCTTCGCTCAGCGGGGCGAAGGGTTCTTTCGCCAACAGGAGCGCCAGCTTTGTCAAGAGTTGGCAAGAAGACGCGGGCTAGTCATCGCCACCGGCGGCGGGGCGCTGATCCGCGATGAGAATCGCCAGGCCCTGGGCACGAGTGGGTTGCTGGTGTGCTTGAATTGCGATGTGGAGGAAGTCTTGCGGCGTCTGGCTCAAGCGGAAGATAGACCGCTCCTAGATGTGACTGATCGTAGAGAGCGCATCGAAACCCTCCTGGCCGAGCGGCGCGAAGCCTACAGTCGCATTCCTCATCAGATTGACACCACGGGGCTGGTGGTGGAGGAGGTGGCGGACAGGGTGATTGGGTTGCTGGAAAGTGAGGCTGTTGTGGAAAAGATAGCGGTGCGGACGCCGACGACGAGCTACGAGATCCATCTAGGCGAAGAGCTTCTGGCGCGGGTTGGTGAGTTGGTGCTCGAGCAGGGGTTGCGGGGTAGAGCGGCCCTGGTCACCAACCGAACGGTCGGCGATCTGTACGCCTCCACCGTTGTCAGAGGCTTACAGAAAGCGGGTATTGAGTCAATCATCTGCCAGGTGCCTGATGGAGAGGCTTACAAGACCCTGGACAGCGTCCGCTCTCTCTACGATCAATTCATTGAGGGCGGGCTGGACCGATATGGTGCAGTGCTGGCCCTGGGCGGTGGGGTGATCGGCGATATGGCGGGCTTCGCGGCAGCCACCTACATGCGAGGAGTGCCCCTGGTACAGTTGCCCACCACCCTCCTGGCCATGGTAGATGCCAGCATCGGGGGCAAGGTGGCCGTGGATCACCCCAGAGGAAAGAATCTCATCGGCGCTTTCAAACAGCCAGCGATGGTTTTGATTGATCCTCTCACTCTGACCACCCTGGACGAGGCAGAGAAACGATCTGGCTGGGCCGAGGTGATCAAGGCAGGGGTGATCGGTTCGCCCAGCCTTCTTGAGCGCTTGGAGGAGACAGGGGCCAAGCCCTCGCTGACCACCATTGCCGAAGCGATCCGCGTTAAGGTAGCTATCGTGGAGGAAGATCCTTACGAGAGGGGTCAGCGAGCCGTGCTCAACCTGGGTCATACCTTTGGCCACGCCTTGGAGGTGCTCAGTGGCTTCACCCTCCGCCACGGTGAGGCGGTGAGCATTGGCATGGTGGCTGCCACCAGGACGGCCGTCGCCCTCGGCCTGTGCGACGAGACGGTCGAGGGGCGTTTAGCGGCCCTTCTCCAGCGATTTGGCTTACCAACCTATTATGAAGGCTATGAGCCAAGAGAGATTTGGGAGGCTATGGCCACCGATAAGAAGAAGCGGGGGAAGAAACTGCGTTTTGTGTTGCCCAGGGCTATTGGGCAGGTCGTGGTCACCGATCAGGTGTCCACGGCAGTGATCCTAGAGGTTCTAGAAAAGCTGAGGGAAAGATGATGTTCAAGATCCTTGTTGTTCACGGGCCTAACCTGAACTTGTTGGGCACGCGAGAACCAGAGGTTTACGGCTCGGTCACTCTGGAGGAGATCAACGAGCAGTTGCAGGCTTACACTGCTGACAGGGGTATCGAAGTGCGCACCTTCCAGTCGAACCACGAGGGAGCCATCATCGACGCTATCCATCAGGCAGTTGGCTGGGCCGATGGTTTGGTCATCAACCCTGGGGCTTACACCCATTACAGCTATGCCATCCGCGACGCTATCGCGGCCGTTGGGTTGCCCACTGTCGAAATCCACCTCTCCAACGTCCAGGCTCGCGATGATTTTCGGCATCTCTCCATCATCGCCCCCGTCTGCCTGGGCCAGATCGCGGGTTTCGGCTGGCAAAGCTACGTTCTGGGTTTAGAGGCCCTGTTGATGACGCGGGCGGAAAATTGACATCCCCTTGCTAAAATGGTATAATATGCGCTGTCTAGCTCCAGGACCTGGAATCGGGTTCTGGAATTATGTTTGGAGGGAACGCAAGACTCCAGTTGATGAAGCGATTGATTCCTCGGGCTGTTGGATTAGCCATACTGCTGAGCGCTCTGTTGGCCCGCACTGTCTATGCAGGGACCATTGTTCCCGGCAGTGTTCGCATGACCGATACCCCTGGCGGGGCGGAGATGACCCAGTTCGCCTCTGGAATAAGCGTGGTTTACCTTGTCTTCGACTACTCTGATATGCAGAACGAGGAGTTCACGGTAAGAGTTTATGACAATGTAGGCGGGACGCTGTTCGAACAGTCGAAGGTTTACGCAGGGTCTGGGACAGAGTCCATCGAGATATCGCCTGCTGGGGGAGGAGCTTTTCCCGATGGGCGGTATGTCACCAATTTGTATAGCGGTTTGTTTCCGATGAGCACTATCATCTGGGAAGTAAACGCTGGGATAGCCACTTCTACCCCCACGCCCGAAGCGGCAACAGCCACAGCGACACCGGTACCCCCCACATCCACACCAACTCCAACTCTAACTCCAACTCCAATCCCGACCTCAACTCCGATACCGGCGACGCATACCCCCGTGCCAGAAGTGCCTACAGCTACTTCTATTCCCACTCCAACTCCGACGCCGTCGCCGTCGCTGCCTACGTCAACACCAGCACCAGGGCAGCCGACGCTGACGCCAACTCCAGTACCACCGACGGCAACTCCAGTCCCAGATCAGCCATATCCAACTCCAATGCCGCCTACACCTACACTAGCGCCGGGGCAGCCGACGCTGACGCCAACTACGGTTCCGCCCACGACTTCACCTACGCCTACGATTCCGACTACGACTTCGCCAATAGCCACGGCCACAGAGATGCCACTGACGCCAATGCCGTCTCCGGTTCCGCCCACAACCACCCCGGTTCCAGCTACAATTGAAGCGATCAGCTCGGAACCGAGCACACCATCCCCCACTCCGACAACGGCATTGCTGACCCCAACAACCCCAACCACCGCACTAACTTCTAAGTTTACCCCCGTACCTACTGCCACTTCAGACACCACAGAAGGAACAAAGAATTCTTTAGTTATTGTTGGTTACGTTGGTGTAGCGGTGGTGTTAGTCTTCCTGGCCTTGTTTCTTTGGCAGAGGCGTTCTTCTTGATTTTCCCTGAAACTATTCTGCAAAAGGAGTGTTGACCGATGAAACGTCTTGTTCCTATCGCTGTAGCTCTATGCTTAACCATCTTGTTAGCCAGTATCGCCATGGCCCAAGGCTTGGACAATGTCCATCTGAGCGATTCTCCTGATGGGCCGGCCATGACCCAGTTTCCCTCAGGCACAACTGTCGTCTATGCCATCTTCGACTACGCCGACATGACGGGGGAACCACTAAAAGTAAGGGTTTATGACAATTACGGCAGCATCCTCTTCGAACAGACCCAGAACTACACGGGGGCTGGGACAGAGTCCGTGGCGACTGCGCCTGGTGAGGGGATATTCACTGATGGACGATATGTCACCAACTTCTATCTCGGTGAATATGTGAGCAGGACCATATTATGGGATATTGGCGAGCCGGTGGCGAAGCCTGTCGCCACGCCAACGCCAACCCCAACGTCGCCCGTCAGCAAGATCTACGACCAGGTGAAGGACTTTGTTCTTCCGGCTGTGGCCATATTGCTGGTCATATTTGTTGCCTGGGCCATTCGACAGGTGTTGGTTTCTCGTTAGCTGGTCTTCCCTTTATCGCTGAGGCCGCTGGACCAGGGCTTCGCCGTGAGCCTGTCCTGAGCCTGCCGAAGGGCTCAGCCGAACGGTCCAGCGGGAGCAGGTGAGTAGTTGCGTGTCCGGTAGCAGATTAGGCTGAGGAGGAGACTGGATGAGCAGGGAGACCATTTTCAAAGTACTGAGCGTGTTGGGGGTTGTAGCTGTCTTCGTGGTGGGGATATGGCTGGGCAGGCTGTACTCCGCTGCCGGTGGCCCAGGAGTAATCACCCTCCAGGAGTTTCGGTCCAACGTCGTTCTCCAGATCAGACAATTATGGAGACCTTCTACCCCAACCCCACCTGGTGTTCCAGATAGCGGACCTGACGTGCCTCGTGTTAGCCTGGAGCAGTTGAAGGAGAAGCTGGATGCTGGGGCTGACATCGTCATCGTTGACGTGCGCAGCGAAGAGGAATTCGCTGAGAGCCACATACCAGGAGCCATCTCAATCCCCTGGGAGGAGATAGAGGATCGTTATCCTGAGCTTCCTCGCGATAAAGAGATCATCACCTATTGTGCCCGCTGTTGACCTCCTCCAGACAACGGTGCCCGTGTGGCACAGTTTCTGCTTGACAAGGAGTTCGGAGATGTTCAGGCTTTGAGGGTAGAATTCTCCCGTTGGGAAAAGGCGGGATACCCCGTCGAAAAGTGAAATCTGACTTGCAAAACTGAAAGGAGTCTCAAAAATGAAACTGAAAAGAGAAGTAGTGGTAGCCGCTGTTATGGCACTGGTGTTGACGGTGGTGCTGATAGAAGCGGTGGGTGCGAAGGTTGAGAGTTCCGTTGCAGCCGAGGAGGGCCTCATCTTAGACCTTCGCATGAGTGACTCGTGCGAAGGCTCCGATATTCCCCTCTTCCCCGATGGCACAGAGACCGTATACGTAGCCTTCGATTACTCTGATATGCACGGGGAGGAGAGGCGCATCTCGGTCGCCGACGGCGTTACTCTATACGATGCCAGCCGTTCGTACACAGGGTCGGGCTCTGAGTGCATAGAGGTAACTCACACTTCTGGTCCCATCCCGGCTGACACCTATCGAACGCAGATATACTCTGGTGGACTTCTGCCCATCAAGACCCTACTGTGGCACGTGCGTGCAGGTGGCCCAGGCGAAATCACGAACCTTCGCATGAGCCTTTCAGCTGATGGGGCGACCAGGGAGGAATTCATCGAAAGCTCCCGTACCGTCTGGGCAGTTTTCGACTACGCCAACATGGCGGGCAATGAGGTGGGGATAGATATCTACCAGGGTGACTACCGTTTCTATGAAAGCCCAAGAGAGCCTCTCACCGGGTCGGGGACGAAGGCCATCAGTGTGACTCACTACCTGGTAGCTGGTTTTCCCGTGGACCAGTATAGAACTCACGTCGTGAAAGACGGGTACGTTGACGCTGTTGGGAGTTGGTCGGTTGTGTATGGAGCCTATTTGCCCCTGGTGCTGAAGAATCACCCTTAGTAACTACCTACCCTTGCGAAGGCTTTGCCGTGAGCGCTCAGCCGAACGGTTGCGTATGGTCCTGTCTGGGAAGTAACATTCAGACGATGAAGCCGCTTTCGGCTTGAGAATAGCCACAAAACCTAGTATAGAGAATAAGTTGGCGTGAAATCAACAATGTGGTATCCTTCTGTA
>CAYMKL010000075.1:0-34929 GCA_964390805.1 uncultured Anaerolineae bacterium
GACCGGCAACCCCTTCATCCCTTGTACTCTTGAGGGGTAGCCTGAGTAGTTACCTTGCGAGCGATGAACGCTGTAATGATGAATCCATCATCTTGACTGATTTCTCTGTATATGACATGGAGATACCTTTGCCTGGCAACAGGTGAGACGGCTATCAGTGAGCCAGCATAACCACGCAAAACCCAAGCCGGCTGCTCAATCGCATCTAGCATCCTGTCATAGTACGCTTCCATGTACGGCTTGTTGCTTACAATGTGTTCCCATCTTTCTGCCGTAAGTCGAATAGGAACCTCATTGACTGAATATGCTACATCCACTAACTATCTCCCAACAGACCTTCTACTACGAGTACAGGAAACAGCCAGCCTCATATCATGGCCCGTCGTTTCTCCGTTGGCGCTGGTGGCGATTCCTCCGCACAGCGAGGCGTGGCGTGCTTGCAGCGGGGACAGATCTGCCCGTGGGTTTGGATCACGAAAGCTGCGAAAGGCCGCGAAAGGCGCGAAAGTGTGCTCGCCGACAGGACTCCCTTTCGTGTAGTTCGTGTGCTTTCGTGACCTTCGTGTTCCGAAGCCTGTTTGTCGGGCAATGCTTCGAGACACTCCCCTTGTTTGGCAGTCATCGTTGCCCGGCCAGCCTGCCACAGAGCGGCGTCGTTAAGATAGGCCATCAAGAGGATACACCCACTTCCGTTTCTTGTCAAAAGGGATTGCTCAGACTGGTTACACTCCCAAGACCTGAGACGTTCTTCTTGACTGTGGATGTGCCGTAATACTCCGCGCTGCCGAGACCGGCAACAAGTCGAATCTCGATTAGGTGGTCGGCTGCTGTGAGCGGTTGGGCTTAGGCGCCGCCGTGTTGCTCTTCCAAGACCCTGGCACAAGTACCCGCGAGCCATGGGTTATCTCGAGTGAGTTGCAGCAAATTGAACTGAACTGTTTGAGTGATTTCATCAACCGTGGTCTTCCTCGCCTCTGCTACGGCCTGAACAACATCTTTCACCAGTATCGGCATTCCAGGTCCACCGATGAACCCTCTCGGCCCTCCAGGATTGTCCGTCTCTGTCAGCAGTTGCCCCGAAGGTACCTTCTTCGCAATAACCTGTATGTGCTCGGAGTACAACACCTCGACTCCTATCGTGAAGTACACTCCTCTGGCTGCTAACTCCCTGAAGACATCCAAAGGCCCTGAATACCAGTGCACTATTACCCGTGGAATTTCATAGCGGTCGAGCAGCTCCAAAACTGCCTCTTCTGCCCCCTTGCTGTGAAGGTTGACTATCTTCCCTTGTTCCCTGCCTGCGGCCAGAAAGAACTCAAACACTCTCCTCTGGGCTGGATACTCGGAAGCGTCTTTGACAAAGTAGAAGTCCAGTCCGATTTCGCCAAGCAACGGGCTGCGTTCGATGGCTTCACTCAGTTCCTCCAAACGATCAGCATATTCGGGAGCGTTCCAAGGATGTACACCAAAGATAGGCAACACCAGATCGCTCATTTCACCTATTGCCAGGTTTCGCTCATATGACAGAAGGTCCATTGAATTGCTGATGGTGAAGATTCTATGTTGAGTGACCTCTTCCAAGGCCGATTCTAATGCACCTTCACCTACGAGATCATATCTATCCAAGTGCGAATGAGCGTCAACAAGCATTTTCCCCTCCAAATCCGAACGCGAGTGTATCAGCCTCTCTCTTTCAGTATGAATAGGCGACTAACAGCAAGTCAGTGACGGGCCTTTGACTCGGGAGGCGGCGGCTTTCATCCAGCACTCGCCCACATGTGATGCCTGGTAAACAGCCATGTCCCCATGGCAAAGAATACCACGGTAAGAACTGCAATGGCTCCCAATTCAAATACCACATCGCCCAATCCCGCACCGAAGTTCAGTATCTTGCCTAATGCGGATATGGTGTGTGTGGTGGGGAGGACGTCATTGATGTTCACCGAACGGCTGCCCACGGTAAAGAGACGAAGAGGGGGAAGCGGAAACATGCCTCCGGAAAAGAACATCAGGATGAAAAATGGAAAACAGCCAATGGTCAGCAGATCGAAAATGGTCCGCAAGAATGCTGCCACTACCAGACTGATGGCGATAACCGACAAGCTTGACAGAAGACCAACCACCGTCACGGCAAGCAGCGAGCCTGAGCTCTGGTATCCCAGACCAACTGCAGTCAAGAAGGTAAGCGCCAGGGTCAGCAGGCCAACGATGATCTGCGTCAAACTCACCGCTGAGAGCCACTCAAAAGTCGTCATATTGGAAAGACGCAGGCGGATGATGGTGCCGTTATCCTTCTCCTTTATGAGGGTGGCAGCGGCTGTGAACATCAGCATGATCAGACCCAGGGTCAGCAAACCGGGAACGTAGAGGTCAAATTCGCTCAGTGATGCCGTGCCGCTGACTGTTTCCGCCCGAAGTTCCAGCGGACCTTTCGAACCTGTCATGGCTGCTGTGTATTCGTAGGTAATCATATCACTCCAGACAACCGCCATCAGGTAATTGGCGTTTGCTGGATTGCCGTAAGTTCTGACAACCACAGGAGGTGGTTGATTCCCCAGCCTGTAATCCAGGAGGTCCCTCGAAAAGTGCTTCGGGATTTCCACCACCAGATCCACGGAATCGTGTGCTAGCCGGTTGCGTGCCACGTCAATCTCTTCTTCCTGCTGCACCTCCAAGATTCTCATCCCTTCAGGGTATCTCGCACTCATCATCTCGGAGATCAATCCCTCTCCGGCAGTAAGAACACCGCTGTCAACTGCTGCTGCTCCCTCGTCCTGATTGACGACAAGGACCCGGTAGGGAGTTTGTGATGCCTCCCCAAAGTATAGATACATGAGCACCACGAAGAACGGTCCAAACGTCAGCGTTAGAACGAGGATCTTCCAGTCTCGGAGGTTTTCAAGTATTGCCTTTTTGAACAGGCTGATCCATCTCACTCCCGCAACCTCCTGCCGGTTAGGGCAATGAAGACATCTTCCAACGTTTTCTTCCGAATGGTCATGTCCTGGATTTGCAGGTGGGTGCTCCGCACCCTATCTAGCAAGGGCGGAAGCACGTCCAGAATGTCAACGCCTACCAGACGCAGGGTCCCCTGCTCATAGGCCAGATGGCGCAGGTTTTCTGGAAGAGCCTGCTGCAAGCGATTCAACGCGTCTTCCTGCCCTTCAGAGACTCTGATCTCCAGAATATCACCAGCTCCGATTTGGCTTTTGAGGCCTTCAGGTGTGTCGAGAACCAGCAACTGGCCATGGTCAATAATCGCGATACGATCGGACAGACGATCCGCTTCATCCATGTCGTGGGTGGACAAGATCACGGTTATCCTTTTGGCCAGCGATCGGATGTACTCTCTTACCCGTATCCGGCTCTGCGGGTCGAGTCCGGCCTGCGGTTCATCGAGGATCAATATCTCTGGATCATGAACAAGGGCCAATGCAATATTCAGCCGGCGCTTCATCCCGCCAGAGAGCGTCTTGGCCAGCTTATGCCTCCTGTCAATAAGCCCCATGATTTCCAGCAACTCCAGCGCTTTTTTTCTGGCTGCATCCAGGCTGACGTCATATAGCCGACCCATGATCTCCAACTGTTCGAGGCATGTCAATGATTCCCATATGACCACGTTCTGAGGACAAAGGCCGATCATTTTTTTGCATTCCCGGTAATTGTCCTTCAGTGAACGGTTAGCGATTATTACCTCACCGGCATCACTCTTTAGCAAACCGCATATCATGTTGATGGTAGTGGTTTTTCCAGCACCGTTGGGCCCCAGAAAACCGAATATCTCACCCCGGAATACATCTAACGATAGATCGTTGACCGCAGCCAAATCTCCATAAGATTTCTTTAGACCCCTGAGACTCAGAATGACGTTTGAGTGTGCCGTATGCGTCAACGTGCTCCTTTACTTTCTGGCTTGACTAAACCGTACACTGAGTCTGGCCTGCAACTTGGTGTTCAGTTTTTGCACGAATTCGTCCTTGTTGGGTAGGCCAGGGTTGTTTCGCATTGCCTGGTACACCTCGTCTACGGTGGTCGAGATGAAGCGAGTTGGGATTAGGGCCAGGCGATCATCTTTACGAACAAAACTGTACAGAGCAAATCGTGAAGCATGTCCAGATGAAAACCCAGCCGTCTTGAGGCCATACCGATTGACTAGGTTTGCATAAATGTATTCTTGAACCACCCAATAGCATTTTGTGTCCCAGGTTTCGTACACGATGCCTTTGTTCATCAACTGGGTTATGGCGCGCTTGATGGAATCGTAGGTGTTCATGCCGAATTTGTAAGTTTGTTCTTGCAGATCGCGCCCCTGAAAGAAATCAAGTATCCCTTGAATCAATCCCCCTGTACTGGTCGTGGAGTCGGATTGAAACTCGACAGATACAAAATCCTCCACTTCAGGCTTCATTGGTTTATGCCGAACGAGAACGTAATCTATGCTACCCACGTTTGGCAGCCTGACTTCAGGAAACGCGATGGTGTTGTTGAAATCACCGAAGTAGTGCAAAGCAACGTCCTCTAGGACCCTGGATACGCCTTCGATGGTGCCCTGTTCTTCAAAACGACGCGGACAAATGGTGTGGATTTCGCCATTGTGCTCCGCAGAACAGACACCAAAAGGGTAATCAATCAGCCGACTTCTCTTGTTGCAAGGGCGATTTACGAACGGGCACCAGTGTCTCTCGCGGACGCCCTCGGCCTCTGCTGAGCGGTTCTCAATTGGGTATCCAAAGATCTCTGCTGGACGGTTGCCTGTGCTTCTCGCCATCAGCTTTTTCCTTGCATAAGCTCTTTCCAAATAGTGCGAATTTCCATCGTTGAATGTCCACTCTCCAACAGCCAACCTAATGTCATGCCACATTGACGACAGAAGGTTTCGCTGTCATTGCTGTCAATAGCTTCCAATGGTGACCAGGAAGCAGTCGGCGCGTGCCCATCGAGAGCGAAAACCAGAATGCTATCGTGCTTGATCGCGTTCAAATTCCTGATGTGTACTGAGATGGGATGTTCCGAAAACACGGCGTAGACGTTCATCAGTCTGAAGCCAGCGCTTTTGAGGGCAATGGTAAGTTCTGCCCATGCATTAGGATCCCAGTGATGGAACGTGAATACCATTCGTCCCATACCACGTTTGAGTACGCGCCCACATTCAGCAAAAATGCCTGCCAGCACCGTCGTGAAGCTACTGCTATCGTCAGTTGTTCTAGTCGCTACAGCACTAAGGGCTTCGTTGTAGGTCCAATTGACTTCGTCAGGAAGCAAATGTGCCAGCCATACTCTGAAGAAAGCGCCCAAGTTACTGTATTGTACGCTGTCATAGTAGGGAGGATCGGTCACGATCAAATCTACCGAATGATCGTCAATCGGCAGGTCGCGGGAGTCGCCGTGAATGAGCCAAAAGGTTTGACGACCAGTTGTCAGCTCACTTTGGTCAAGAGCCTCAATGCCGCCATCCACTTCTCCTGGTATCTTGATCAACTGACTTTTACCATTGGGCCGAATCTTTCGTTCCACCGGCGATATGGCCCATTTGCGCCCACGTTCGATGCGATCACGAAATAGCAGTTGCAGATTGCCAGAAGACTTTTGGCGATTGACAGGGTTGTTCTCCAAAGAGGTGTAGGGAAAGGAATAAGCGTGGAGGGCAAAAACGTGCCGAATAGCGCCTGGCCGCCGTTTGTACCAGCCCTTGTAACCACAGAGCATGGAGTTGAATTCAAGTGAGGTGGATACCAGCAAGCCCAGGTTGAGTTTTATCACCCCATCGTAATCGCGCAGTTGCCGAATGGCCTGGTGGAGGTAAAGCAATTGACGGGATGAGAAAACGTCAAGATATGAGTTGATGTTGCGCTTTATCAGATCACCGGATTTAGGGCCATCTTGCACCGTGAAATCTTCTAGCGCTCCAAAGTCCAGCCCGTCCCGCAGCATTTCAGCCCGGTCAATTCGCGCCAAATCGGACTCACCAGGTGAGCGAAAGAATAGACCATGCTCAGGGCAGGCTGCCACAATTGCAATCGGCACGTAGCGAGCATAATACGGCACATCGAGCACTTCCTGGTACTTCTGTCCACAGACTGGGCAAGTCTTCTCGGCTTTGGTGATCAAGCGCGTGGTCTTGGCTGAACCATTGGGGCGGGTTTGGCTGTCGGTGATCTCCCAACTCTCCGGCCAAATGCGGATCTTGCGGTCAGCCTCGTGGCGCAAATCGTATTGGTCAATTTGCACAGCCTCTCCACAGGCGCAGGATTTGCGCAGGCCGTGGAGGGTATACTGAAAGTCGAGGGTCTGCTGGCAGGTTGGACATTCAGTTTGGAAATAGTGCCCCAGGTTGTCATGTAGCTCGGCAAAGAACTGATTGAAAGCGGCCCGTAACTCTGGCAAAGCTGCTCCAGTCAGGCTAGCTCGAGCCTGTACAACTGGAATCGGATCTATGTCTGCCCCAATAACATTCGCACCCAACCGGATTGCTTCGTGAAGGGTTGTGCCACCGCCCATCATTGGATCGAGCACGATTTTGCCTTCTAACCCACCAGGAGCATAATAGTCACGCCGTTTAACGTTGGGCACAAATTGCTTGAGTATGGCACGAAAAGTAGAACCGCAGCGTCGCGCCCACCATTTATGCAGATAGGTATTGGGACGGAAGAGATGCTTGTTGTACACCTCCAGTCGGGAAAGCTCATCAACGAACTTTTCGGGAAAGGAATCGTCCATCACCAGGCTGAGTTCTGTTTGAGGGGCGCGGTATAGTTCATCAAAGGCCAACTGTCGGGCCTCTCGAATGATATGATTCGCTGGAGATTCGGCTTTTTCGGTCATTACCAGTTTCCTGTTCGGTCAGGTGCTTTTTGTCCACGAGCCGCTGTCCGATCGGGATAATTGGCCGCCGCGTGGCGTGTTTAGGGCGCGGGGCACGGGCGTCGCCTCACTTGCCTCAAGTATACTGCAAGATGGTCAGTTAGGCAAGAAGATGTGCCCTGCTCGTTCCATCAAGACCTCATACGGATGCTGCGCCTCTGGACGGTGCGGAACAGCCCCAGGACGATGATGGCTATGAAGAGGGACGCCCCGCCGAACAGGAGCGGGGCTGCGGGATTGCCAGTCAGGTCGCGTGAGAGGCCAGCAAGCGCGGGCAGTGCTGCCCCCCCGGCATAGGAACAGGTAGAAAAGATGCCCATTCCTGGCGCTCGATTTTCCGGGCGCAGAACTTCCGCTGGCAGTGCCATGATGATTCCGGCTGGGGGGCCAAAGAGCAACCCCAGCGCGACGAACAGGGCGAGCGGGTGCTGCCAGTAGGGTAGCAGGCAAATGGCTAATCCAATCCCGATGAAGCAGGTCGCCAAGATGAGATTCGGCCGCCCGACCCGCTCGGCAATGTACCCGCCCAACTGGACGGCGGGAATGACGATCCAGGTCACCACGCTAACCAGTGAGCCCGCCTCGGCCATCGTGTACCCGGTCGTGGTCAGGAATTCCGGCGCGAAACTGGGTAGACTCACAAAACCGACGTTGAATAGCATCCAGACAGCACCGGCCAGCAAAACCAACCCTACTTCCCGATGGGAAAGGTTGAGCCCTTTGGATTGGGGCTCTTGTTCGCCGCCAACTGACGGTGGAGCGCGATAGACAATGGCCACCAGCGCGAGGGCAACAGTGCACACCACCGCTGTCAGACGCATCACCTGGGGCCAGGACCAGGCGGTGGCAAGCGGGCCTAAGGAAACGAGGCCGAGACTGATGCCAAGGGGCCAACTGCTCACCAGGATCGCCATCGCCGTGACGATCTCCCGTCCGGCGAACCAATCTGCAACCATTTTGATCAACAGAACATTGAGCAGTACCCCACCCACGCCGCCCAGCAAGCGTCCGACAGTTACCAGAGCGTACGAGTCGCTAGCGCCCATCACCAGCCCCCCGATCGCCATCAGCCCCAACGCCGTCACAACAACGCGCTTGTCGCCGAAGCGTTTGCCCAGGAGACCCCCAGGGAAGGCAAGGACGATACCTGGCAACTGGTAGAGGCCGATAAGCGCCCCCAGTTGCGCGTAATCTATGTTCAGGTCTTCCACCAGAAAGGAGGAGACCGATCCAACAGATTGATACTGGAACCCCATCGCGGTTCGCACGACGAACAGCACGGCGAGAATGAGCCAGCGGTTCTCCATTGCGCCCCCTCATAGTTGTTATTTCTCGACCGATCTTCCAGTAGGAGTTCTTTCGGATTATGCGGTCATCTTGAAGCTCAATCATTCAGTCTCTTGACGTAATCTACGCTTTCAACGACTGCTTGGTCCTGCAGGGCCACGAGCTCCCGACGTTCAGAGTCTGAACCGGGTATTCTGGCTAAGTCTTGCCATGCGTACGATTCTAGTTCGACCACATCGTCCAAGTAGTGCAATATGTGCGGGGCAACCACAGAGGGGTCGTAAGGAGGCTGGTGGATACGGAAGCAGCCTTGGCCCAGTTTTGCACCGTAACCTTCGGCCTCGGGTAAACGAAAGGGTGCGATGTAGCCATAGCATACTTCAATATTGATTCGATCGAGAGGGGACTGTTCAGCAAGGATCCGATAAGCCTCGGCTAGATCAATGCTGCCTTTACCCAACGGTACGCCAACAATCATGGGTTGGTTGTTGAGCACAATGACCAAGTGGTCTTTGAAGTGTGAGCTGACTGCATGAGGGGCCATGGCCTTAATCGCGTCAATGGGGTCTTCCCATACCATCATCGAGTTTCCGGTGTCAATGTGCGCGCCAACGTGTTCGCTATTCACCTTGCGTACTACTTCCAACACATCGTGCGACGATTCGAACTCGTGATTCTCGAGAGCGATTCTGACCCCATAGTCGGCACAGATATGGATGACCTGCAGAAAGTCTTCGACTGCTTGCTCTAGCTCCTCCTGAACATTCCCTCCAACGCTAGAGTACACTCTCATGGTGTCCGCCCCCAGAGCTTTGCAGATGTTGAGGACTCTGATGAGATTGTCTGGATTGGTGTCGCAAGTGTCGAGTTCGACGAACAATCCGAGACCTTCGACTGTGGCCCGAACCTCGCGGAGGAATCCGGGGTCGTCACTTCCGAGGTGGGCCAGGTCATGGCCTTCTACATTGATCTGGACACCATCAAGGCCAAGTTCAGCGGTCCGTTGAATGAAATCGAAGATGTTCATCTGACCGTAGGCAAAGGCCAGATGATAACTGAAAGTCTCCAAGCCCAATAACATAGCTGCCTCCGGGATTTGATATTTGCAGTAGCCTATTCCTGTCTCGCCTGGGCACTTCTTCTCGCTAGTAGAAGTCTTCTATCCCGAAGCCGAATTGCTTGTCCTGCTCCGTCATTCTGATGAAGTGCTTTAGTCGTTTCTCATACTCACCAGGTCTGTTTCTGGCCCCATCTATGTAGGCAATGCGAATCCGTTGGTACGATCCTGAATACCTCTGAAAGCTCTCCCAGGCTTGTTTGTTCTCACGGATAGCTGCCATGATATCCGTCGGATACTCAAAATCCTCTACGCCAACGTCGCCCAGGCTGGCCAGCACTTCTGGCATTACCTTTCCCCGTTCGATCAGCTTTTTCAGCCTCTCTTTGTTCGTTTGCGAGAACTTGCTCTGCCGTGTCCTCGGGGTAAACCGTTGAGCATATCGCTCCTGATCTAGATTCTTGACAATGCTGTCAATCCATCCAAAGCAGAGCGCTTCTTCGACCGCGTCGTTGTACGGAATGCGTGGCTGTCCCGTCTGTTTCCGGTAGAAAACTAGCCAGATTTCTACCGCGCTTCTGTAATGCTCTTCCAGCCAATTTCGCCAGTCCTCTCGATTGGTTACATACAGCGTCTTGGTTACGTCCATATCCTATCTCTGGTGACTCTGATTTCTCAGTCAGCAATCCGCCGCGCCGCTAGGCGAGACACGAAGCGTCTCGCCTAGCAAGTGATTATGCGGAATCCTTCTGAATAATCCTCCAAATCAGCCGCCTCTACGGACATGTGCCCACCCTTGGCGGCCTCGGGGATTGCCCAGGCCGGCTACACTCCCAGTGTCTGAAAGGCCACGTGTCCGATGGCGTGTTTTGAGGCGCGGGTGACGGATGTTGTCTCAGTTGCCTCAAGTATACCGCAAGATGGTCAGTTAGGCAAGCGGCTGCTTGTTTTGACAAGAATCCCGTTCGTTGGTATAATTACTGTCGTTAGTTAAGTTAATCGGTTTGGCATCGCTCACCGCTCCGATTCACGCAATCGAGGCGGTTTTTTGTGGCAACCCAAACCAACCCAAACCCGTAGGTCAAACGCCTGCGTCAATCAAGTAGTATCAAAGGAGTTTCATGCGTTTTACAGAGTTAGATTTCAGCCCACCTCTACAAAAGACAATCAGAGGCTTGGGATATGAGGAAATGACCCCTATCCAGATCCAAGCCATCCCGCCTGGTTTGCAGAAACGCGATATCGTCGGTTGCGCCCAGACGGGCACCGGTAAGACGTTGGCCTTTCTTCTGCCAGCGTTGGACCACTTGCTACGGGATCAAGTCAAGACCAAGAACCCCCGCGTCGTGGTGCTGGAGCCGACTCGTGAGTTGGCCATCCAGGTGGCCGGGGAAACCCAGAAACTGACCGCCCGCACCTCACTGCGCAGCGTTTCCGTATATGGCGGAGCCGGAATGAAAAAGCAAACCGACAAACTACGCCGGGGCGTTGATATAGTTGTCGCCACACCAGGCCGCCTGATGGATCACATGCGCCGCAAGAACGTGAACTTCAGCGGCTTGCAGATTCTGGTGTTAGACGAGGCCGACCGGATGCTGGATATGGGCTTTCTGCCCGACATCAAAGAGATCATCAGCCGTATGCCCCGTCAGCGCCAAACCATGCTCTTCTCGGCCACGATACCTCCGACGATTTCGGCTCTCGCTCGTCAGTTTCTGCACGACCCGGTGAGTATCGAGATAGATCTGGCCCGCCCTCCTGAGGCGATTCAACAGGCTCTCTACCCAGTACCCAAGCACCTCAAGGTTCAACTTCTGGTGACCATGCTTGAGCGGATGGAAATCAATAGCATGCTGGTCTTCACCAGGACCAAACAAGAAGCCGACATTGTGACTCGGCAACTGCGCGAGGCCAGGATCGCCACAGCTTGCATTCACGGGGATTTCAAGCAGCGAGACCGGATATCTGCGCTGGAGGGGTTCCGGTCGGGCAAGCACCGGGTCCTGGTCGCCACCAACATCGCTGCACGAGGATTGGACGTTGAGGGGATCTCGCACGTGATCAACTACGATGTGCCGGAACACCCCGAGGATTATGTGCACCGTATCGGGCGCACTGCCCGATACGATGCTGATGGCGACGCCATCACGCTCGTCACCCCCGACGACGAGGCGTTGATCTATCGGATCGAGTATCTGCTAGGCCGCAAGATCGAGCGCAAGACCCTGCTGGGGTTCGACTATGACGTGCCAACACCCTCGTGGGCCAAACCCTCAGCCAAGGCGCTGCTGCAGCGGGCCGCTCAATCGCAAAGCCTGGCCGACCGCTGGCGATCCATGTGTTAGAGCAGAATGTGCCCGACGCTCCCGAATCCTCCAGTGTAAGGCGGTTCACTAAGAATGTTTCGTCCAGTAGACCCTGCCTGCGGTGGGTTTCGATTCCCTCTCGCAGGTCGTGGAGGCGCTGGATGGAGACCATATGCCCCCAATACCCTCGCTCTTCTAACGCCTGTAACAGCCTTGCGTTCAGTTTGACATCCCTCCCTTCTTCCTCTTGCACAGTTGCAGGCCCACCCCGCTAGCTGGCATTTGGCGGCATCACGTCGCTGAACGCTCGATTGGCGTCAACGACCTGTGAAAAAGTCAGCACGTAGCCATCTGGATCGGAAACCGTTACCTCCCGTGTGTTCCAGGCCGTCTCCGCTGGGCCTTCAACTCTGGCTCCCACGGATCTAGCCCGTTGTGCCAAACCGTCTATGCCTTTCTCAATCGTCAAATTGATGACCACGCCTTGGCCTTTGGTTGATTCGCTTAGGCTGCGGGGCTGGGCAATCAGCATCAAATCCTGATAACGCCCCAGTCGCAGATGGTTCATCATCTGCGTGTCATTGTCTCCCGCCAGGGCATAAACCGAGCGGAAGCCTAGCGCATCTTTGTACCATCCTGCTGATGCCGCGACATCACGTACCGACAGTTTGACGAACATCGGCATCGGGTAGAACTCCTCCATGCTTCCTCCTCATTTCGGCGGCAAGGTGAGCGCGAATTGGACGCCCTGCTGAACCCAGCTTTTCAGGGCGTCGGCAGACTCGTAGCCGTCTGCTGACACCATGACCCATCCCTTCATGGGCCTCCCTGTCATGTCAAACGGTCTCGTGTGAGCCCTGGCCAGCGCCTCCTCGTACCGCTCCGGGCCGACACGAACTATGAGATCGTCCTTGTTGACGCCGCAGGCCATGTTGCCCTGCACCATGAATCCGATGCCGCCGAACATCTTCTTCTCGACGAGCCCAGGTAGTTCGCCCAGTGCTTCGCGAATTCGCTGTGCCAAGCCCTCATCGTAAGCCATGCTATCCCTCCAATTCTACTCTCTACCTTCACCGGTCTCGGCCATTTCCACTAAGCTGCTCTTCAGTTGTACCAACAACCCTTGCAGTTGAGCGTTCTCATCATCGCTCAGCGACGCCCACGCAGCGAAGAAGTAACTGTTTGTCGCTTCCTCGGCTTGCTGACGCAAAGCCCGGCCTTTCTCCGTGACCCGATAACCATCTGGCGTGTCTTCTATCCAACCACGACTGACAAGGTCCGCCAGAGCTTCGGCGTAGACCTCGACAGAATGGTCTCGCACGGAGAGTCTTTCGGCCAGCTCTTGG
Source organism: uncultured Anaerolineae bacterium (assembly GCA_964390805.1). Lineage (GTDB taxonomy): Bacteria > Chloroflexota > Anaerolineae > VGOG01 > VGOG01 > CAYMKL01. The sequence goes on from CAYMKL010000075.1 coordinate 12,858, forward strand.
GCCGTGTGGGCTTCGCCACGCCAGATGAAGGTCAGCGCTTCCCAGCCGTGTCCGCTCACATTGTGGGGTTTCCAGGCGGCGATGTGGGCGTCGTCGCGGAAACGCACCAAATCGGTCAGATATTGGTCTGCCCGGACGGGACCAGGCGCATCCTCGCCGGGATCGGTCCAGCGGCTGTAGGCAATGGCCCACTTGTTCTCCGGTTCCGGTGCCTCCAAAGTGGCTTCTGCCAGGCGATAGAGCAAATCGTTGAGCTGATTCATCTCGTCGGTCGGGAGCGGTTCGATTGCTCCTAAACTCTGGTGCGCAGCTCCGAAAATGCCTTCGACTGCTTCCCGCCCCAGGTCTGTGAGCCGGTAGGCGTCTTCTCCCACCCTTTCCAGCAGCTCCAGTCGAGCAAGCTCCTCCAGGTTCTCTGCGAATCGTTCCCGCGCAGTGTAGGGAAACAAGGCGTGGCAGCGCTCAACGGTGAAAGGCGCAGGATCGCTACCGTGCGCCAGGCTCAAGGCAAACCAGTTGTCAGGAGCCCCCGAATCCTGGATGGCCTTCTGCATTGCATCTCGATAGAAGGGACCAAAGGCTCGCATGGTTTCTTCTACCAGGGGCCACAATTGTTCTTTGTCCATCATCGTTCTCTCCTTGGCAATTCTATATTGAGCAGGTTATGGAAGACCTTCAACCGCAACTCGTCTAAAGGCCGCATCTGTTGCAGTGCCAACATAGAAGCCAGGTCGCCCCTCGGACAGGTAATAGGTGAGCTTCTTGGCAAACACGGTCTGGCCTTCTACCTGAAGCGTGAACTCATCGCCTACTACGTCAACCCGTGCCTGAAACCATGTGTCAGGGGGAATGTAGGGGCCACCTTTCTGCTGCGTTGCATAGGCTTCTGTCCACCAGGGGACAACGCCGTGGGCAACTGCCAGATAAGCAGCCGTTTTCCCGCTCTCTGCTGTCGGCATGAACCACACGAGTTCGTAGTTTTGCGTGTCTTGTGCGCGCATTACGAAGCCAAACCACCCGCCTCTCTCCTCGGGCAAATGGTGTCCGAGAAAGCGCATCTCAGCTTGCATCGTGTAGTTGTGCTTGGCATCGCCTAGCAGTGCCACCTTGCCACCAATGTGATCTTCCAGCTTGTTGTCAACAACCTGAAGGATCAGCTCGCCCTCAGATTCAGCTACCTGCCAAAGTGGCGAGTTGGTTTCCAGGTCTACGCTGGATAAGTCGAGAAACTCGTTCATGTGTTATTCCCTCTCTTTTCACCGTTGCACTTCAACACTACAGCGGACTTAGAATAAAACGGGTCGGTAGTGGGAAAACTCGTTCGTTTCTCAATCCGATGCAGTGCTTTCTAAGCGTCTGGTAACAAAAGGCGGATTGTGAAAAAGCGCCGGCTTCAGACCGCAACAGCTCGTCACCAAATTCCAGGAATCAGACGGTATCGAACACGCTTCGAGTAATCTGCATATCCCTCAAGTTCCTCTTGCAAGAGCCTGTCTTCTACGACTACTCTTCGGATGAATACTATCGAGATTGCCAGAGCAGGAACAAAGGATAGCCATGATCCGAGCGCGACACCGCTTGAGAGAAACATGAAGGTGAAGGCCGTATACCCGGGATGGCGCACAACCTTGTACGGGCCAGATGTTATGATTTCGTGACCTCTATCTTCCTGAATTCGGATCGCTTTTGAGAAGAATGGATTCACCGAGAATGCCTACGCTACGAGACTGAATGAAAGGATCAATACAACCAATCCTGCTATCTGCCACACTGGGGGGACAGAGTCAGACCAATGAAACCTGCCAACGTCCAATCCCGCGATGATGAAGTGACTTGCTACCACGGGAAGTCCGAGGATTTGCATCAGCCTTCCTCGGGTCCCAGGCCCCACTGTCGCCCGTTCGTGCATTAGGTCCAGATCCATGATCCGAGCTGTGATGATCATGAACCCAACCCAAACGAGCAGATTGGCCCAGAAGAATGGAATATCCAGTCTTCCAGCAGAGAGGAACAAGGATCCGCCGATAAACACTGCAACGTAGAGGGCCAGCACAAGAGTGATCGCAGCTTTTTTCATCTTCATTACTCCAGAATCATCTTGTCGCTACAGGCAGCTTCGACAGCCTCCCGCGTCCACAAAACCGTGAAGTACTTGCCTTCGAGCCAGGGGCGGACCAGATCGTCGTAGTGCGGGCTGCCCACCTGACCCGACTGCCCCGGCGGGACCGACGCCAATCCGCCCGCCAAGTCACCCATGTCGAAGATCTGGCGATGGGAAGGTGACCAGGCATTGTTGTAGTAGGGATTATCGGGGAGATAGGCCGTCTGGCAGACAGTGTCGCCATCTCCGCCGATGGGAAACGGCCCGATGTTGAAGACGCGATCCAACGGCGGCTGGACGGACATCGAATGGGCGAAGACGACCTTGTGCAGGTTTCCCCACGCCCACGTGCCCCTATCCGGGCCGAACTTCTGGCGGAGATACTCGACGGCTTGCTTTAGTGCGTTGGTCAGCACCTTCTGGCGTCCGCCCGCCTGCTCGATCCACCACGATTGGGGGTTATCAAGCATGGCCAGCATGGCAACCGTCGAATGTCCGTTGAACTCGGTGGTCGGTTGCAGCAGGGGGTGTGGGCCGCGTCCCAAGTAGTCAAGTGCGAGGTTTTCGCCCAGGGCTGGCTCAAGCACGCCCCGTACCAGGTGATACATCGTCACCTCGAAAACAGACCCGGCGGAGCTATCTGGCGAAAGCACACCATCCCATTGGCGGAGCAGTTCCAACGCGAGGTTGACGTCGGGGTCTTGACTGGTCAGCCCATGCAGCCGACGGACGAAGTCTGCGCCGCTCAGCGAGGTGAAGTCCAGGTGAAGCTTGGCCTGGTCCTCCACTGTGATCTTGTCTTTAGCGTCAAATATCTCAGTGATGCGGCGGGCACGGTAGCCGTTCATCCATACTGCCCCCAGGAAGTAGGGATAATTATCTGAAACGATGCGGTGATTGCAGGTCACGATGTAGCCCCGCTCAGGATTCAAGGCGTGGGGCATTTCCTCAAAGGGGATGGTGCCCACCCAGTCGTATTCGCCCGTCCAACCCGGCGCAGGCATCAGGCCCTGTCCTCTGGCACGAATGGGAACCTTTCCCGTAACCCAGTAGCCGATGTTATCCTCCACGTCGGCGTAGACAACGTTCACCTGGGGCGCTTCGATCAGGCGCATGGCGTCCACGAAAGTGTCCCATCCCTCCGCGTGGTTGAGGGCGCGGAATCCCTGCACGGCCTTGCAGGGGCGCAGGGCCATGGACTGCACTGCCAGAGCTTGCGGCCCCTGACCGTAGTCCAGCGCCTTGCTGATCAGGGGACCGTGCCGTGTGATGATCACATCTTCAACGTGGGGAGCGTCCTGGCCCTTGATCCGAATCGTCTCCGGGATCACCTCCGCATCCAGCCATTCATCCTGGAAGCGTTCGACGTCTGATGGACAGCCGCGTTCGATGTATGATGGACAGCCGCGGTAGCGGTGGGGATTGTCGGCTCGACTGAGCTCGCCGAAGTCTGGATCGAATTGCTCGACGAACACGTCTTCGCAATCGGTGAAAGCCAAGGTCATTCCCCAGGCGATGTGGGCGTTGTGCCCCACCATCACGTAGGGCGCACCGGGCAAGGACACTCCGGCCACGTGTAACGCTTCGCTGTTCTCCCCGGCGTTCAAATGGACGAAATACCACAGCCCCGGCGCGCTGATTTTCAGGTGCATGTCGTTGCACAGAACGGCGTGTCCGCTGGCGCTCTTGCTGGCTGCGACGACCCACCCGTTGCTGCCAAAGCCCGACTCCAGGCCCTTGTTCAGGTACGGCCCCTGCACGGCCTTGAGCATGCCATCCGGCTTAAGGCGGTTGAACTCGATTCCCTCTGGCAGCGTGATGGGGTGTCGCTCCGGGTACTTGATCTCAAGCTCGGCGGCTCGTTCCGGCCCAACTTCCTCGACGATGCGCGCCCGGACGATGGCGCTGGCCCAAGCGTGAGAGAGCTGCCAGATCATCACCCGGGCGAAGGCCATCGAGTCCAGGGGCGTCCACGGGTCGGGGCGGTGGCCGACCAGCATGAACTCCACCGGCAGGCGCTTCCCGGCCTGCTCGATGAAGGCGTTGACCCCCTCGGCGTAGGCCTCAACCTCGGCTTGCGTGTCGTCCGGCAGGTTGTCCAGGTCGGCCTGGCCCAGCCGGTGGAAGCCAAAGGTGCGGATCAGGCGGTCGGTATCCAGCGCGACATCGCCAAACAACTCGGCCAGGCGACCTCGTCCGACGCGCCGGTTGACCTCCATCTGCCACAGGCGGTCCTGGGCATGTACGTAGCCCTGGGCGCGAAACGCATCGCGGAGATGGTCGGCGTAGATGTGGGGAATGCCCCACTGATCGCGAAAGACCTCGACACGGCCTTCCAGCGTGGGAATGGTGTGAATGCCTTGCTTTGCGGGAAGCCGCGAGCGGCTGATGGCTCGCAGGGCGGGGCGCATGATCGCACCCAGAACAGAATTGAAGATGGACATGAGACGCTCCTTACTGGCGCTGTATTTGCGTTGTCATCACCAGAACGTTGTAGGGATGCCACATGGACATCACGAAGTATAGGGTAGCCTGGTTGCGGTGGCCAGTGGTGTAGCGCTCCATGATGTAGGGCCCGTAGGGGGATCCTGGATCAGATCTCCCCGGAACGGTCACGTTGTAGTCGCAGTTGAGATCGAGAATCTGCTCGAAGTCGTCAGTCAAATGCAGAAAGCCGCAGTACCCGCCATCCTTGACTGGGTCAAACACCGTGACGGCTTGGCTCCACGGGCCCCACGGGAAATCGGCAGTGTGCATCTGGATGTAGAGAAAGTCGCAGTTGTACATGGCGATCCAGGTCTCGGCCACTTCGCTGTAGTGCACAGAGTACTCCCCGATGCAGCCTTCAGCATTGGCCTGTTCTTTGAGTGGGACTCCCGCGAACCAGTCGCCCGTCGCCAACGGGTTGTCAACGTCAATGACTGGCTGGGCGTCGTCTTCCGATTCGCTCCAGCGGGGCAGGCCGTTCTCGCCGAGTCCGGCGAAGTAGAGCATGGCCTGGGGATCCTCGATCATTGCGAGGGGAACCGCTGCCAGGAACAGGTCGCTTTGGCGGTACACAGGCCCGATGCCGAAGACGAATAGCCAGTCGGTTTTCCCTACCTCCTCCAGACCGGGAATCACCAGGTTGGGAATGACGTCAACACTGGCCCCGATGAAACGGTCGGTGCTCACATCGTGGAGGATGGTGAAGCTCTGGCCATCGTTGTCCGAACGCGCCAGGGTCAAAGTGCCCCCGTCGCGCCCGGTTGAAAACCATACGTACATCGAATCCCCAACGCTCAGGCCCTCCTCCTGAACCGCGCCGCCGTCCTGGTCGAAGCTAGGGTTTCTCCAGAAGCCGGGGTTATCCGGATCGCTCAGAAACTCCAGGGAGACACAGTCGGTGGGATCGGTATCCGTGGTGTAAGCAGTCGAGTCTGCTACAAGTGGATGGGGGCCCGAGTGTGATTTCCCGTCCAGGGGATCAACTGGAAGTGTCTCGGTGGCCAGGGTGTCCCCGAACAGAAACCACAGCTTGCCCTTGTGCTCGAACGAAGCACCCAGGTCGGTGCCATGGATTTTGTAGTTGGTGTAGGTTCGGTTCAGGGTGGGCTTCTCTTGCGGGGCCACTCCGGCTTTGGCCGCCTCCTGGTAGTCGTACTCCCCTGTGAGCTGGCAGATCTTTTGGGTTGAGCCGGCTACTACGGAAAAGACCGGGGCAGGCGGCAGGGTCTTGTCTGGCGGCCTTTCCGCAGTTGGCAAGCCACCAGGAGGCTGGTCTGGGGAGCATCCCCCTCCGGCCACTAGCAGAATGATTAGGGAAAAGCAGGACCATACCCTAGCAAGTTGATCGTTTATGCCTAACGTAGGGTTACCTTCGGCAGCCTGTACCGACGCCATGTTTCCACCCCCTTCGCTATCAACTGTTTGTCTGAGGCAACGCTCACTCCGCTCTGATCAGGACCGATTCAACCTTCTCTCTATCTCTTTGGAAGTCCTGGTGAGCGATAAGCCCCCCAGGGCCGTGCACCTCAACTCACGGGGAATGCTCTTGCCGACTTCGTCCATTGCGTCAATCACTTCGTCCAACGGTACGACCGGGTCGTAATCTGCCAGCGCCATGTTCGCACAGGCCAGGGCGTTGCTGGCGGCCATCACATTCTTGCCGAGGCAGGGCACCTCGACCCTGTTGGCCACGGGATCGCAGATCATGCCCAGAATGTTTTGCAGCGCCATTGATGCGGCAGCAATGGCCTGTCTGGTGGTGCCCTTTGCCAGCGTTACCAGCGCTGCGGCGGCCATGCCTGACCCGGCGCCACATTCGGCCTGACATCCACCGACCTCAGCGGCAAACGTCGCGTGGGCGGCGATGAATACGCCGATCAACCCGGCCGCCAGCATGGCCTTGGTCATATCATCTAAAGAAAGCCCCATGGCGCTAGCCGCCCCGATACATGCCCCAGGAAGCCCCCCACATGCTCCCGCGGTAGGGGCGGCGACAATCACTCCCATGGAGCTTTTCATTTCCATCATGGCCGTCACATAGAGAATCATCTGATTCAGCAGGCCTCCGTCAAGAAGCCGCTTGTTTTCCATCTGGGCCAGGAAGAATCCGGACTGATAGCCGAGGATTCTGTCTGCGTACTTAGTGCCCTCAATCCCCTTGAGAATGGATTCCCTCATGATGCCAACAAGGGCCTTCATTTTCTGAAACACTTCATCATGGGACACGTTGCCTCTGGCGCTTTCATAGTGAATGGCTAACTCCCATAACTCCAGGTCTCTGCCAGCGTCGTATTTGAGCATCTCTTCGCAGGTTATGAATGGAACCTCAAGCTGCTTGCGGGATAGCACGGGCAACACTGGTGACAGCGTCTTGATGCGCTGGATCTCGTATTCAGACTGAAGCTCGGAAACGATTCTTTCGTCCAAGAACCGCTGTGCTTTGATTCCAATGAACTGCTTGTCTGCGCCTCTCAGAAGCAGGATTTCGTCGGCATCAATGTTTGTGGATAGGTACTCGAGAACCTTGTCGCCGCCTGAATCAAGGTAGATGAGGGTTTCGTAGTAGTCACCAGCCAACGACACGCCAACGCCGTCAATCTCGATTACTTCTATCATACCGCCGCCGGTAGAAATGGCGGTCATTTCGTGCCGTTCTGTTGAGTTTTTGAGGGTCAGCTTGTAGGTGCTGGGATGCTCAGCGCCAATATCTGAGATCTCGATGTTGGCCCTGATTCCGGCTTCTTGGATTGCTCTCGCAGAGTCCGCCAGCCTTTCATCCAAAGCGTCCCAGCCAAGAAAGCCACCGAAGAGCCCCATGTCAGACCCGTGGCTTTCGTGGGTGGTAGCGAGCGAGCCCTTCGGATCATACTCTATCAAGACCTCTTCAATATCGCCATCCATCAGGTCCCTGGCTATTCTTCCTATGCGCACCGAAGCCGCGCTATGGGAACTGGACGGCCCTCTCATCACAGGTCCAATAACATCATTGAAGATGCTGGGATATTGATCCGTCAAATGCTTCTCCTATGCCCACTTCTGTTTTCTGGTCTTGCGTCCAGCAACCATGACTATCAAGATGTCCGTCTCAAACACCAGGGTCTGCCCTCTTGCCTCGGCTTCCACCAGGTCTGCCTCTATCCTCTCCAATCCGGCCTGATATGCCTCTTCCGTCAGCAACGCCAACTGAGAGCAAGCGTTCTTCTTCAAGAACGGGTCGTCAAACACGCCGCGTCCGTACTTGGGGTCCACAATTCGCTCCACTTCCCGCTGCTCGATTCCCTCAAAGCCATCCTCGACCATCCAGTCGCGCACCGTCTTCCAGCCAGGAAGCCGCCTGAGGTCAGTTTCGTATACCCCGTCGAAGTAATGATATGTGAACCAACTCTCTCTGCGGCCGTGAGGGTCGTTGCCCACCACGGCTAGTGCGCCGCCCCGTCGTAGAACCCGTGCCGCTTCAGAGACGAAGCCTCGCGGGTGCTGGAAATGATGAATGGCGTTGACGCAGAACACCAGATCAAACACCTTGCTCTCGAAGGGAAGTCGCCTTGCATGACCGTTGACCAGTCTTAAGCCTGTCCTCCGCTCCTGGGCCTGATTCAGCATGCCCGTGGACAGGTCTAGCCCATAGAGCTTGCTCCCGACCTTGTGCATCTGAGCAAGCCAATGGCAAGTGCCGCAGCCTACTTCGAGGATTCGACTCGCGTTCAGCCTTTGAGCCAGGTCGAGTGTCGCCTTCCCGATTCCTTCAGTTCTATCGTGCACAAACCGCTTGTCATAAGTTGGAGCAATCTGATCGTAGTTGACTCGCGGTTTCGTCATTCTTCGCTTCCTCGTCGGAGTTTTGTCAAAGTTTCCGCCCAATCTCGCATTGGACCAGGTGGACGCAGGGACACATATCTCTCGAAAAGTCTGATGCTTTCCTCTCGCAGCAGCCCCCCTGTGATTCTGGGGAGTTGATACCCGGGTATGTCATCTTCTTTTCTGACCCACGCCTTGATCAAATTGACGGCCCCATCCCCTGGCGACTCCAGACCGTAATAGATCTCTCCCAGAAAGAATGACATGGCCGCGCCCAAACACATCAAGCACGGCTCAAGATTGGTGAACAGTTTGGCGTCCCGCCGATTCGCAAGAGACAGTCTCAGCCTGTCGGCCTCTTCCAGGGCTACCAGCTCGGCGTGGCCCAGAAAGCGTCCCTCGCGTTGTTCTGAAGCAGTCGCTGTGGCGATGATGCCGCTACGTACATGTGATGAAGCGGCGTCATCAAGAACAACGATGGCCGCGATGGGGAATTCGCCAAGTTCAAGGGCCTCAGCAGCCAGGGCCAGGGCTTGCCTCATGTAGTGTTCTGGTGTTTTCCCTGCATTCATTCTGGTCTTCCCCCGCCCGCCACTTCAACTGCTGTGTCTCACAAATGGCTTGCTATCAACCGTTGCAGACCCTTTCCGCTGACAGGTCTGCGTCCGTGACCAGTGTAGACTGCCTCAAGTTCCATCCCCTGCAACCGAACGTAGCTCTGCCTTAATAGCGCCCAATCCTCGGCGAACAGGCGCTGCAGACGTGGTCGGCCAGTGTTGGTAAGCAGATCACCCACGAAGCCCAGCTGCTCTTCGACGATCAGACAGCTCGAGCCAAGCGTGTGCCCTGGCGTGTGAATCACCCTCGCTTCGAGACCATTCTCGTTTAGCTCGTCCTCATCCTCCAGCAGGAGGTCGGGTGTGACTGGCTCTGGCCGAAGACACAACTCCACCAGTGGCAGCAGAGTCCCCATCAACTTACCCCTGCCTCGCGCTGAGCCAAGCCGCGTTTCCCCTCGCGCCATGGCCTCTGCATCGGCGCGGTGGATGGCGACAGGAGCGCCTGTCAGTCGTCGAAGTGCGGCTGCGCTGCCATAGTGGTCCAGGTGAGCGTGGGTGATGAAGATGAGGCGGAGTCTGCCTGAGTTCAGTGCCCGCAAGTGTCGCAGGATGATTCTCTCCTGGTGCGGCAATCCGGCGTCCACGAGCACCACCCCTGCGTCAGTTTCGAGCAGGTATGCTTCAGATAGCCCCAATGGAACAGCGTGAACGATGTCATTCATGTTGGGGAGCCCTTCCCAACCTACTCGTCACTGCCTGCAAGTCCTTTCGTAGCTCTTGTATGGAGAAGCTAAGCAGATTTGCACCCAACTGAACCAAATCCTCTCTCTCTTGTCGCCAGCCTCGCCAACGCCAGGATAGCTCAGGATTGTCCAATGCTTCCACGAAAATGGCGGCAACGCCAACGGTCACAAGAATGTCTTTGAAATCGGCAGTCGCTAGACCAGGCAGGTTGATGAAGTCAGTGATGTACCCTCGAAAGGCCGTATCGCATATCCAGCTTGCGAATCCAGCAAATAAGCCCAAGAAAGCCACATCTGCCCATAGGCTTTTGCGGTTGGTGGTGGTGTAGTAACGGTGGCAAAGGATTGAACAGCACAGAAAAGGAACAGCCAAGAACCATTGCATAAGGTTGAAGATGCCAACAGATTGGACATTGAATGCACTTACTACCCAGGACCCCTGGGGATTGTGCTCGTGGGCCAAATGCAGCCACCCGTCTATGATTGGAATCGATGTCTGGTAGGGTACAAGAGCAATGACGATTGCCTTGCTCACCTGGTCCAATGTGGTTAGGCCTAGAGCGAGCCCCAACAGCTTCCAACCTTGTGCCAACTGTTGAGTGTGCTGACTCAGAGCAGTTAATGCACAAGCGGAGAGATAGAAGATGATCAAAGGGTAAACGGCTATCAGGATTTGGTGATTTGTCTTCAACTTGCCCTGCGCTGCTGTAATCAAGATGAACAGTACCCATTCCACCAGGAAAACCAGCTTGAGTCTTGTGGGCCTGAGAAAAGCAATTACCAATTGATAGCTCCTCGCAACGTCGGATCGAAGCCTTCAGGCCAGATGGTGAGACCATCGTAGACTGCCCTTTCCAGATTCGCACTGACCAGATTAGCTCCACTCAAGTCTGCCCCGCCCAGCTTCGCGTCGCTCAGGTCCGCTCCTAGCAGATTGGCTCCACGCAAGTCTGCCCCCCTCAGATCAGCGTTGCTCAGGTCTGCCCCGCCAAGGTCAGCCCCTCTCAGATCGGCCGCCGCCAGGTTGGCACCAAACAGATCCACGCCGCCCAGACAGGCCCCTCTCAATTCGGCTCCACGCAGATAGGCAATGGTAAACTGGTCTACTTCGCCCTTGAGTACCTCGTCAACTTCCATCTGGTCATCGAAAACTGACTCCCGCGTGGGTGGCTCAAGCGACTCCCTGCAATACGGACATTGTCTTGCGCCTGCCCCCATCAGCTCTCCGCAGAATGGACACCCTGTGGCGCGTGTTCTCACAATCCCACCTCCAACAAATGGCCTTTCATCCAACTTCCTGGATCAATCCCCATCCACCGGAGACTTGCAGTGATGACACTGCTTGGCTCCTCGAAACAGCTTATGTCCACATTCGGGACATGTATATCGCTTTTCTTCGGCAAGGATCCATTGTTCCGTTCCGTGGGCTCGCCAATACGGGATCGCTCGTAAAATGACCTTTTTGCCCACGGGCATTGGAAACTCGTCAATAAAAGGGCAGGGGAAATCGGGACATTGATGACATCCTTGAAATCCCTTCTGTTGAGTACATTCTCGAATTGAGCACTCCCGGCAAAACACTGATCTTCTTGCTGACAGACATCCATCACACAGCAACTCATCAGGAGTCGCAAGAGCTATCTCCGGGAGACGTCGTTAATAGATCTTCACCAGGCGTTCCAGAAACGTCCGATCGTTTTCCTGTGTCGCATAATGAATCCTGCATACACCACAATATAATCCACATGGAGCGATATGTTCAGGATGGATTTCCATCATCAGTATCCTTTTCCCGGTTCCGCAGCGGACACGCCCGAGCTTCATTCGGAACGTGCTCAATGCATCTTCCAGCGGCTAGAACTTCTTCGTCCAGCGATAGCAGATGGTTTTCTTCTGGAATCCAATCGCCTCATAGAATCGCTGGCCTGAGCCGACCCAGACCTTTTCCGCACCGAGGGCGGCTGCTCGCCGGATGCCTTCCAGGACCACTTCCCTGCCAAGTCCCAGTCGCCTGAAATCGGGATGCGTGCCCACAGGTTCCAAGATACCCATCCGATTGTGGCTATCATACCAGACGATGCAGCAAGAGACATACTTGCCATCAGGGCCGACGATAAAGAGATCGAGATCCTTGCGGTAATCCGGCGCCCTTTGCAGTTCCTCATAAGAGAAAGCGCTGGGCCACTCCGACGGATCGAGGTGGTTGAACGCCCGACCAAAGATCTCGCGCCTCAACTCGATGTTGCTCTCCTGGGCCATGGATCGAATCACATAGCCTTCTGGCAGTCTTCGTTCCGATAGGTCCCTGATGACAAACTCCGAATCATAACCAAAATCCTCTTCATCCTTCTTATAGCCCCGCTGTTGGACCAACGCCTGGAACGGCTCATCATGGTCGTAAATGTAGATGTAGAGGGTGTTGGTTTTCCTATTGATCAAGGTTGCTTCCGCATAGTCGAGCATCTCATCAAGCAGGAAAGCGTATTGAGGGTGGCGCTGGAAGAAGGCTTCCCCAAACCCTGAGTGCTCAGGATCCGGGTGTTCCATGTTCACCACGCCCACGATTTCGTGCTCGTCGTTCTCCCAGACCCCGATGGTATCTTCCCAGAGACAGATGGCCTTCAAGCTGTCTTCAAGATCAGGCTCTTCCTGCCCATAGGCACCCAGCATAGGCGCAACGAAATACCGGGCATAGTTCCACCGCTCTAAACGCCAGTTGAGAGGTTTCTCAAAAGCCTGGTAGGTCTTGACGAGGAAATCACGAATTCGTAAGAAGTCCTGTTCTGGTTTGTATCTCCGATGATGGGCAATCATCATTCGTCCAGCAAGTCAAGGACCACCCGCACCGCGTTGCTTACGATTCGCGAGCACCTCTCGTGGAGATCCTGGGCATGATACTCTCGTAGCCCCTCCTCGCTGCTCACATCCAGACCGATGAGGTCTCGGCAGCGGCGTGCTCCGTTGACCTCGGCAAACTTTTGCACGAATTGCGCGGCCTTTGCATGGGCCGCTTCCTTCGCTTCTACCTCTTCCGCGCGGTCTCGCCCGTGCACGAGACCCACGAGCAATACTCCGCTGGTCAGTGCACCGCACACTTCTCCTTGCCTTCCGAATCCTCCCCCCAGGCCAGTGGCAATGCGGGGTATGCATTCGCAATCCCAATTGATTTGCTTGCAGACTGCAAGCAGCACGGACTCCGCTCAGTTGTAGTTCCCCGCGAAGTACTCAAGTGCCCTCTCTACAGTCTCATCGGCGCCATATTCGCTCAGAATAGACACGTTTGCTCCTTTCCGTCCGGATTCTCGGCCCTTCTAGCAGAATTCCGATTCACCAAAGAGATCGAAATCTGTCACCAAACACGCGACATTCTCATTGTCGTCGTAGTGGCCCATCGGAGGCTCCCTCAGTGTCTTCGCCTAGTCGTCTGGTTCATGGCGTGGCGGCTTTACATCCTCGGGTATCGGGGAAACATAGGGCTTGCCTGCGGTTTTCTGCTCGAACTCCTGGCGGATTTTGACAAGGTGATTGGGGGTCGAGTAAAGCTCAACAGCGGTTACGGCCATAATCTTCGCAGCGTGTATCATGCCTTTGTGCCCAATAGACATCCCAGACGCAGCGACGTTTGCCCAACTGTGCCCAGGGCAGCCCGATGGGAAGCAAGTGGTTCTCAACATACTCACCGGGACGATTTGGCTCAGGTCGCCAACATCCGTCGAGCCAGTTGCGATGGTGGCTTCATCAAGCGCGGGGAAATTCCTCCCCCACAGAGGCTGATCGCGGTACTCATCAAGAAGGGCAACGATCTCAGGCGGCGGTTTGTAGTATTCAATTGCATCATCAACGTAGTCGGAGTTTGTGCCTGGGAAAGCATCATTGATCGTCTGAGCGAAGTCAATTTCATCCTGCGTGAATGTGAGCGGGCCGATCAACTGCATGGCCTGATACTGCAGATCGGCCAGGTAATGGTTGCTGAGCAACGCCGAACATCCCTCTTCAAATCGCACCTCAACGGTTGTTTCAGTCATCATGGCTGCGCCTTCGGCCACCTTGCGGACGCGTTCCACCACCTCAGCGAGATAGTCGCGCTTGGCAGCCCTGATGAAATAATACACTTCTGCCTCTTCGGGGACGATATTGGGGGCTTTTCCTCCCTCTGTGATGATGTAATGCATGCGCACGTCATCTTTGACATGCTCCCTTAGATAATTGACCCCGACGTTCATCAGTTCAACCGCATCCAGGGCTGAGCGCCCTTCATGAGGGGCACCTCCTGCATGAGCAGACCGCCCGAAGAATCGGTAGTATATTGCGTTCACCCCCACCGCTCCCCCTTTGGACACCCCGTTGCTACTGTCAGGATGAAAGTTCAAGGCCGCGTCCAGGTCATCAAACGCGCCCGACCGGGCCATAAAAACCTTCCCGCTGCCTTTCTCCTCAGCCGGACAGCCGTAGTAGCGAACCGTTCCAGATTTGCCGTTGGATTGCAGCCATTTTTGCACGGCAACAGCCGATGCTACGGTACCAGTGCCTAGCAGATTATGGCCGCACCCATGTCCTGGCGCACCATTCTCAATGGCTTCCTTTGTGGGTTGATTCTTTTGGGACAGCCCCGGTAGCGCATCATACTCACCAATGAAACCAAGGATAGGCTTCCCCTCTCCCCATTCCGCCACAAAAGCAGTATTGAGGCCCCCAACATTCCAGGTGATTGAAAAACCTTCATCCTCTAGAATATTGGCTTGCAGGCGAGAGGCTGTGAATTCTCTCCACGCCAATTCGGGGTTACGCCATATCTGATCGGCCATTTCGATGAATCGGGACTGGTTTTGATCCAGCCAGTTGATCACCACCTGACTAGAATCGTTCGTCTTCATTCCCACACCTCCTTGATTTTTTGATTACGGAGAAGAGTGCATTGCTTTCAAGGTAGCAGTGTTTATGGGTCCATTTTATATTATAAGCATCCCTAGCCATTCGCCCATCGCGACTCGTGGGCTCCGAGACCCCTCCCGCGACATCCACCACAAGGTTTCCTACCGCACGACAAACTTCCGCTGCAAACGGTAGATTCAATGTCTCCAATGTATCGCTTGTCTGGTGATAGTTTGGATTGCGGAAGTTCGCTGTGTCAGTGACCATGATGGCTTTGTAGTCCTGATCCCAGAATGGCGCGTGGTCTGAGCGCCTGGTATCTGGGAGTGCTTCGCCCTTGCCAGGTACAACCAGCGGTACGCAAGGCAGTGGGATCTGATAGCGCTCAACTGCTTGGATGAAGAGCCTCACCAGCTCGGCTGAGTCGTCGTTGCCTACCAGGGCGATGAAGTCGCCAAACTCGGGGAGCTTGATTGGCAGCCCGTTAGGTGCCGTCTGGGGGATTGATTCCCCAGCGTAGGCGATAGACTCCAAGACAACGACACCCTCTATTCTCCAACCATTCTCTCTCGCATGTTCAGCCAGTGCTGCGCTCCCTCGTAGAGCTCGTGATTCTGGATCGTCGTCTCGCTCTCGTTCTTCCAGATTGACAGCGATGAGCTGGACTGTGCGATCAAACCGCAGTGGTTGCAGAACCGTGGCGAGCTCCAGTAGCACAGCCACACCACTCGCATTATCATCAGCTCCTGGACTGATGGAGACCGTGTCATAGTGAGCCACAACCATCACTCGTTCTTCAGGATACCGTGTACCTGAGCGAGCTGCAATGATGTTTCGGAACTCGCGGCTACCTTGGGTGAAGCAGTGTTCGCTGACCTCATATCCCAAGGGTTGCAGCCATGCGAGAATGTAATCAGCAGCTCGCTCCAGTGCTTCGAGATCTACCAGAGGATGCCGAATCCCTTCAAGTGCACGAATATGGTCACGAATCCGGTCAACAGAGACATTTTCGAGAGCACTGCTTTTCAGGGATGCATCCATCATGGTCCTCCTGGCTTATTCGCGTACCATAAGTGTCAACTTTAGGATAGCGAGCCAGACCTCGGAGGTTTTCAGACGCGATTTCGCCAGCAAACCGACCAGATAATCAGGGTGACTTTGTTAGCAGAGGCGCTGCTGGAAACCTCCGAGGTCTTAAGTTGACACTAATGATTCGCGTACCATCACCGCGGCCAGCTCGTTGTTAGGCCGCTCTGCCTGACTTGGAAAACTCGTGTGCCCTATTGGTCCAAGCTGTAGCCTAGCGCCGCTCGTATCCGTTGCAGCAATGGGTATGTGAATGGATCAGTAACGACCTTTTCATCCCACGTCGCTTCGTCACGCAAGTCGAACCACCCAACCTCTGTGATCGCATAGGCCTCCGCTGCCTCAGGCTCTGGTTCGTAGCCGGGATACGCCTCGCCTCCCATTGGTATGCACAGATAGGTCCTTAGTCGCTGGTAGGCACCACCAGGATGCTCTGGCTCATCCAGCAGCAACTGCTTAACCGTCACATTGAGGTGGGTTTCCTCCTTCACCTCTCGTATGACACACTCTTCCTCGGTTTCGCCATTTTCTCGTCCACCGCCAGGGATCACCCAGTAGTCATGCCCGCTTGCGTATTCGTGATGCTTGATCAGCAGCACGTGATCATTGCGGATGATAGCGCCTTGATAACGAGTGGTACGGCTCATGGATGAGAACTCCTTTTCAAAGCTGAAGTCATGCCCCTACCTACCTAATCAATACGCTGCCCTCAACCGATCCAGATACCTCAGCGCATCCGTGGAGTCAACGAACTGATCAATCGAGCCCAGATGCTCCGGCAATGCGAGCACTTCTTCGCTCTTGATCGCCGCTCGAATAGCATCAACGAATCTATCAGCGTGAATGACCAAGAAAGGGCGGCTATGAAACTGGGACACCTTTGTCGTCAGGGGATCAGTGATACCTAGAGTGTTGTGCATCTCCGCCACCAACTGGTATGCGGTCGTCAGGTGTGTCTGCCGCTCCTCCCACGAGTTCGCCTCCAGCGCGCGCATGAATATGGGCACAAGATCGCTGGCGCAATCGAGCTGTGCAAACGCACTCCCCAACCACTTGATGAATGGCGCGTACCTGCGCTCCATCAAAAAGCAAAGGCGCATCAGATCACGGACCAATCGTGCCGCTATCAGACGTGAACCCAAATCGTCACCAACCTGACCGCAACGCCCCATGAACGCTTCCTCTTGGGCAATGCGTCGCCACTGAGCCGCCAGCAAGTACAACCACACATCGTCTGGGTAGTAACGCAGTCTTGCCCGAATCGGCTCTAATTGACCCAAGCCATCGTGAAACACACGGCCTGAAGTGAGCATCAGCAAGCGATATTCTGGAACGCTTACCCAGTCTACTGCCCGTATGTCACCAGTGGGATCGAAGTTCAGGACATACTTGAAGAAGCGTTGCACAGTGAGGAACTTCACTCCATGATTGATGGGACCGCTGTCGGTTGCAGTCATCACAGTGGTGCCATCCTCGTGTTGTCCAAAGTTTGTGGGATAGCCATGGATTTCGCCGGGAAGCTCTTGGCGCAGCACCTGATCAATCTCGTTGCGGTAGGTTTCGTGGTCAGCCTCTGCAAGAAACAACATCAGCCTGGGTCCCCAATCGTGATCCATGGACTGAGGCGTGTCGAAACCCAGCACCTCGGACCCCAACCCTAGCAAGGCGGCTGAGTAGATGAGTTCGGGGAAGCGTTTCGCCAAGATTGGTTTGACCGCTTCCTTGTAGAACAGCTCGCTGAGTTCTAATCCCTTGATGAATGTGCGATTCAAGATGCTTCCTTATGGCCGCATGGCGACGCGGAGCTATGCGGCCGCCGGGCCTTTCACTGCGCTTTCCTTAGCCGAAGCACGACAACTCCAATCGTGCCCCGAGACAACGCGCCGCGTAGCGGCGTCGGCTGCATGCCGTGTTAGGGCGCGATGTTCTGAACTGTGACTGGGTTGCAGTGGGACACCAAACCTTTCTATAGCATACAGATTAGCTTTGTACACGCCACTTCGGCAGCGGTTTGCGCCAGACTTCACCCACCAAATACTCACCAAATCGCTCGAAAATCATAAGAACAACCAGTACCTGTTCAAAGTCCCATTCTGCTAGCGGCAATCCATGTTCGTAGTCCTCATAGTCTGCTGTTGGCTTGCCGAGCCGCTGCACTAATGCGTCTTTGATGCGCACGTAGCTCTCCCTCGCATTCTCTTCGCTTGGTGAGTGAACGTGGTAGTTCACCAACCGCAGACCTTGCGCAGTGGTTTGGGTATTCGAGCGAGTTTCGGAATCATGGTAGAACTTAGCGCTTATCGTACATTCCAAACCATCCAGCCACCGTCGCTTTCTCCAGTGCAGCACAGCGCGATCAGACTCTATGCGGACCTCAGGAGATCCAATCTTTTTCAGGTGATCGAGTTGGGTATTCCAGGGAAGCAGAGTGCCTGTATCTTCCAAGAAAATACCATCTTCCAATTGGTGAGGTAGCATTTTCATCTCCTCGGGCGCCCTAACTCGCTATTATGCGGACAGTCGAAGATCTGCGGGCTCTTGCTGCCCCAGGTCACGCAATGCTTTCTGCCGGTCCGGTACGAAAGCCGGGGCACGCTCATTGTCAAAATCGGCTGCATCCCCGGTCCGCTATATCTCTTCGACGGTCAATGGCCGAGGTTGCTTGCCATCTATTTCAGTAAAGCCATATTCTTGCGCGAGTGCCGCAGCAACGAGTACTCGACCAGACTTTTGCATTATGTCTGAGTCTGAAGCGAGCGCCGCAACGGCCCGCCCAATAAACTGTGGCGACTCCGAATTGGATAAGTCGAAATACTCGGCCGCTTTCATCACCGACTCGGTGCGCACTAGACCTGGGTAAAGGGAGACTACAGCGATATTGTGCTCGCGCAATTCGTATGCCATACAAGTCGCCATACGGTCCGAAGCAGCTTTGGCAACGCCATAGGCAACCCCCTTGTCATCTCGTCGGGCCACGAAGAACGAGATGTTGACAATCAGACCTGTACGTTGGGCTATCATTGGCGGGGCAGCGAGGACACTGGCAACATAGTAGGCGCGAACTCCCGCTTGAAACATAGCATCCCAACGCGAGGTGGGAACAGTCCAGAATCCCGTCTCTTTCCAGAATTCCGTCCCATTGTTAAAGTGTTCATAGCCGCCCCACACGTTATTGACTAGAATATCCAACCGGTCTTGCTCCGCACGGATACGTCGAAATACCGCTTCAACTTCTTGGTCAATACGGTGATCGCACTGGACAGCGATACATTCACCTCCCAGTTGCGTCACCTCATCAGCCGTTTGATGAATTGTGCCGGGAAGGGCAACAGCGGCTTTACCTTCTTCTACTGTTCTGCCTGTGATATAGACAGTTGCGCCAGCTTCACCTAAGCCAAGGGCAATGCCTTTGCCGATTCCGCGACTCGCTCCAGTTACAAGGGCAACTTTACCAACAAGGGATTTCACCGCCTAGCTCTCCTCGCCTAGTCCGGCTCTCCGCCCCGCGGAATGCGTTTCCCAGGCTCAAACCGTGAGCGAGCTTCTTTGAGAATCTCCTCGTAAAGCTCCAGGTTGCGATCCTCCAGGTGGTCGAAGATTTGCGGGCTCTTGCTGCCCCAGGTCACGTAGCGCAGCGGGTCGGGATCGAGCTTGGCAGCGATGATCTCCTCGCCGCCCCGGGCCTGGGCCAACCGCCAGGCGATGGGGTTGACGATCATGCTGTGGCCAAAGTAATAGTTGTCGCCGGCGTCCGGCCCCACCGAATTGGTGGCCACTACGTACACATGGTTGTCATAAGCGCGGGCAGCGTTGGTGATGTGCCAGATGTCGAAGCTGCGCAGCAGAGCCGATGGCCGCACGATGATCTCGGCGCCCTTCACTGCCAGCAGGCGCGAAAGCTCCGGGAAGTCGCCGTCGTAGCATAAGATCATGCCGAGGTTGCCCAGGGCGGTCCCGTACACGTCGGCGCGGTTGCCGACCGTCACCCAGCCGCCGCAATCGCACCGTTCCAGCGGGAAGGGGTGGGTCTTGTCGTAGATGCCGATGATCTCCCCGTCCGGCCCGATGAGTATGGCCGAGTTGTAGATCACCCCTCGCTCTGGCCCGCGCCGGTAGGACGGCCAGACCACGTGCACGCCCAGCGACTTGGCCACGGCCTGGACGTCGCGGGTGATGTGGCCGGGGGCGTCGTCCACCAGGTCCCACAGCTCATCCGCGTCCAGGCCGGTCACGAAGCTGGTGGTCACCGTCTCCGGGAAGACCACCAGTTCGGCCTCGTATTCGGCGACCGCCTTTTCCAGCCAGGCGATTCCTTTGTCCACGTTGGCCTGCACGTCGTTGGGCGTGACGGCGATTTGCACACAGGCAGCGATGAATTCTTTCATGATGTATCCTCTCTTGGGACTAATCTTACCCTCCGCTGAAGGTAGGGTAGAGGTGTAATTCTTCACCGTCCTTCAAAGGCTGATCCAACGGTACGCTCGCACCACCGACTAGGGTGAGGCAAGCGCGAGGGTCGAGCAGGGGGGATGTCTCGCGGACGATCTCGATCACCTCGGCTACGTTGGTCCCGTCAGGCAAAGTCAATTCGATCAGACCGTCGGGATCGTCAACCCCGACCTTGAGCCAGCCGTACAGTTTGACTCGAACCTGCATTTCGTCTCTACCTCATTCGCTCCAGGATAGCCATCAGCCTCTCGTTGCCCCCAGCCGGAGGCTGCCAGTCCACCTGAATCACCGGCGCGCTCTGGGCCATCAGGCTTTCCGTGAAGGACTCTAGGCCGACGTTGATGGCGGCCAGGGGTTTATGTAGCACGGAGAGGTCTACGGGGGTTGGATATTGGATATTGGATATTGGAGACTTGTACTGAGCCTGATCGAAGTATTGGAGGAGGCGGCCGACGTAGCGGATGGCCGCTTCGTTGCTGGTTTCTACGCTTGCCCCTGCTGCTTTAAGTTGCCGCACCTGGGAGTCAAAATCCTGTGGGTCCTCGTCGGTGCCGACCACGACGGCGACCACCTCCAGGTATCGCCCGGCTCCTTCTGCTTGCGCACGGGCGCTGGCGATAGCGGGGGCCAACTCGCTGGCCGGGTCGGGGTGAGCGCCGTAGCCCAACACCACGTCCAGCAGAATCACAGCGACCTCCGGATCGCCAGCTTCTTGCTGTAACCGTCGGATGCGAAGGTCGTTGTCCAGCATGGGATGCAGGCGACCCACGGTGAATTCGTCCTCGCCCAGGTCAACGATGGTGTGGGCCTGGCTGACCAGCGAGTTCGCCAGACGGTAATCCTTGTCCAGCGGGGCGTTGGAGTAGACTGCCGGCAGATAGTCTTGCAGGATTAGCAGAGCTTCGTAAGCCAGGGTGCCGCCGGAGAAGAGGCCGCGCAGATAGCGTTGTCCTGTCGCGAAACGGGCCAGGTCTAGCGGGGATTCTACATCGGGTGCCGCGGCGGCCAACTGCACGGCCAGTTCTGCGGCTTCGTCGAGGGTGGTGGCGAAGTGTAAGCGGCAGCCGTTGTCCACCTGGCGGGCTGAGGGGGAGTAGCCGATGAAATCCACCACCACTGGCTTGCCTGCCGACCGCGCGACTCGTAGCACCTCATCGGCCACTTGAGGTGATGGCGGCTTGGAAATGAGCACCATGACTTGGGTTTCGGGGTCACGGCTGAGGAGGTCGAGCCCCTGGCGGGCCGTCACCGCCCCGACAGCCTCAGAAAGATCGCGCCCGCCGGTGCCCAGGCCGTGGGTGATGCCGCTCCCCAACTGGTGGATGCGGGAGGTCACCTGCTGCAATCCTGTTCCTGCGGCGGCAACCACCCCAATCGGCCCGCGGCGCACCCCGTTGGCAAAGCCCAGGCCCACCCCGTTGACGATGGCCGTGCCGCAGTCGGGCCCCATGACCAGCAGGCCCTTTTCGGCTGCCAGTTGCTTGAGGGCAACCTCGTCATCCAGGGAGACGTTGTCGCTGTAGAGGAACACGTTCTTGCCCAGGCGCAGCGCCTGGCGGGCCACGCCGGCGGCGTAGCGCCCCGGAACCGAGACCAGCACCCACTGGGCATCGGGCATCATCTGAGCCGCCGATTCGAGGCTCTTGGGGCGATATTCTTGCTCAATGCCCTTCCGTCGCTTGGTGAGGAGTTCATCCACCTGGCTCAGTGCAGCCTGGACTGCGGCGTCGTCCTCGGCGCGGACCACGATGACTAGGTCGTCGGCCACGGCTGCCTGGACTTCCGGCGCCAGTAGGCCGCTCTGGCCGAGGACGGCTTTGTTGGCGTCGGTCCCCATCACTACGCCCGCGTCGAGGACGCCAGGCAGGGTGGCCAGGGAGCGCTGCAATTGCATGAGAACTACGGAGTCGTAGTAGGCGCCGCGTCGAACTTCCACTCGTACAGCCATCATAGCTACCTCCAAAGTGTTTAGGTGT
>CAYMKL010000076.1:0-34818 GCA_964390805.1 uncultured Anaerolineae bacterium
TCAAGTCGTCTGAGCCAGACACAACCCGCCGCCCGTCTCCCGTCACCGCCACCGCATTGACATACCAGCCATGGCCTTGTAGGATGCGGATTAGCGGGCCGCCGGGCGGCGTCAGGTTAGGCGTCAGGGGACGCAGCCAGGGGGCGGCTCGCCACTCTTTGGCTTGTTCCAGCATGATCCGAATATCGGGCGCTTTCTCGCTTAGCAAGCGGCCCAGCAGTTGCCCGGCTAGTTGCGTTTTATCCTGGGCCAGGACGTGCGCCGCCAGCCGGATGGCGCCCTGCACCAACTGCAAATCCGCGTCATCCGCTGCAAAGTCATAATCCACCATCAGGGCATTGACATCGGTGGCCTCCAGCTTGGCTTGTAACCAGTCGAAATCGAACAGAAGGGTCCGCAATTCGTCAACCCGCCCCGCTTCCCTCAAGTGGTAGGCAAGCCAGCGCCAGGCATAATCATCGGGTAGGTGATGCGGGTCGCCCCAGGCTTCCAGCAGGGCAGCGTGTAGCTCCGCAGGTTCGGCCAGTTGGCTGGCAAGGTAGGCGCGCATTACGTCGTGCAGGCGAATGGTCCCGGCTTGCAGGTTGAACTTGAGGAGGGAGAGATCGTCAAGACGCTGGGCCTGCTCCTCAGTATCAAAGTCATCCAGGCCCCACAACGGGCCTACGGCGCTCAGTGGGACGTCGGTGTCCTCCGGGAAGATCGCCAATTGGAGGTAGTGCTCACGTTCGTCCTCCGTGAGCAAGTCCATGCTGACGGCGATGCTCCTGGCAATAGCCTGGTTCCGTTCTTCGGCGTTGCGTTGGTCGAAGGCCACCACGCCGCGCTTGTCCAGGGCCTTGTTGAGGTAGGCCAACGCTCCCTCAAGTGTGTCGCCGCGTGCCAGGCGTTGGCGCAATGCTGCCCCCGCCAGTTCGAGCATGAGCGGCCACTCGCCCAGGCGGCGCGCCAGCGCGCGGAACGGCTCCAGATCGTCGGGCGGCGCTTCCAGCCGGGCGGTGAGCAGTTGCACCGCCTCGCCGGTGGCCATCTCGTCCACGTCCACTCGCTGGGCCTCGGCGGCGATATCGAACTGGCGGGTGGTAATCAGCCGGGCGCAGCGTTCCCCTCCGCGCAAGAACGGACGCAGGTGGGCCGCGTTCCACACGTCATCTATGACGATCAGACAATCCTTGTCACTCAAACGCTCCGTCAAAGCAGCCGCAGCGCCTTCCTCCGTCGCGAAACCGGATTGCTTGCCCATCAGAGCCACGTAGAGGGTGTCCAGCGCGGCCAGCATGTTGGGGGTCTGGCCCAGCGTCACCCACAGGATGCCATCATCAAAGGCCGTGATCACGTCCTCGTCGTGACACAGGGCAGCAGCCAGCGTGGTCTTGCCAGAACCACCTGCACCGTGCAGGACTGTGGTGATGGCGACCGGGTTCTGGCGCTCCTCGTCCAGCAGGAAGTCCACCAACTGCTGGAACTCGGTGTCGCGCTGGACAAAGCCTGCTGGCAAGTCGGGCGCCATGAACGGCGCGCGCGTGGCCTGACAGGGGCTTTTGAGGTGGCCGACAAAGGTCTTCCACTCATCCTTATGATCCAGGTCGCAGAAATGTACGTCGCGCATCCAACGCGGCAGGCGATCAAAATCGAGGTCGGGCGCGGCCTGGACCGGGTAGATACATACGCCCTGCTGCCGGGCGTAGCGCCACTCCTTGCGCACGACCTCGGACTCCATAGCCTCAGGAGTCATGACCAGCACCATGAACTGCACGGCATCAATCGCGTCCGTGATCTGTTTCCACCAGCCTACGCCGCCTTCCATTCGGATGCGATCTTGCCAGAGAGTGATCTCCGGCTCCTCGCGTTCGAGACGTTTGCGAAGTTGGGTAGCGAACGCCTCGCCATCGGAGCGGCGATAGGAAATAAAGACTCTGGGTTTGTCAGTCATAGGCAGCTCCCATCATGCGACTCGACGTGCTCAGGACACCGCCAGGGGCTCCGCTCCGCTCAAGCCCCTGGCTCAGTCTACGAAGCCCCCCTTCGGCGGGCTCAGGACATGCGTTAGGGCTAGCTTTGACAGGCCGTAGGCCTTTGTATGCTGAGGTCGCTTCGCTTACAACGGCTTCAGCCTCGGGCGGGGTGGCGACTTCCGCGGCTCAGTCCAGCTGGTCAGGATAATCTCTCGCCCCGCGCTGAGCGCGTCGGGCTCGGGGCGCAGCCCCCAGACCCCCGCTTCAGAAACCAGTAACCAACAGCTTAGAGAGAGCCAGGGGAAGCCGAAACCCGAAACCCCACAATGCGGTTGCGGAGGTCTGGGTTGCTCCTGTCGCGGCAGGCGCAGCGGGCGCCCCTCCGACCGTAGTGCCACGAGCCGCCACGCAGCACACGGCCGATGCCATTGGGTGCATCCAGGCTCTCACGACCATCGGCTGTATCATAGGGATACCTGAACGATGGCTTCGACAAATCCTCTCCCCACAAACTCCGCGTCCACTCCCACACGTTGCCCGCCATGTCCAGTAAACCATCGGGGCTGGCTCCTTGAGGGTAGGCCCCCACCGGTGTGGTACCGACCTTGCCGCCTTCGGAAGTGTTACATCGCTTCGCATCCCAACGGTTGCCCCAGGGATAAATGCGTCCATCGCTGCCCCGCGCCCCCTTCTCCCATTCGGCCTCGCTGGGCAGGCGGTAGAGTTTGCCGGTGATCTCGGCCAGCCAGTTGCAGTAGGCCACGGCGTCGCGCCAACTGACCAACACCACGGGGTGGTTCTCCTTGCCCCTAGGTGGTGTTGACCTGCTCCAGTTGTACGGTTCAGCCCAGTTCTCGTTTACGTTAGGCGCACGATGGCCGGTGGCCTGCACAAAGGCCGCGTATTGAGCCTGCGTGACCGGCGTCTTGGCCAGGTAGTAGTCGGGCAGGTACAGGGTATGCTGGGGCTGCTCGTCGTCATCGGCGCGTTTGTCCTTCCTGGGATCACTACCCATAAGGAACTCGCCGGCGGGGATGAGGATCATCTCTGGCTCAAAGGGCTGAGAGCGTTCCATGACGGCGGGACGAACTGCCTCTGGCTCAACGACAGGCAGGGGCGCTTGGCGAGTCGGACGCACCGATTCACGTTCGAGAGGGGTAGATTCAAGCACACCCAGGGCGCGCAACACCTGCCCCAGCCGATCATAGAAATCCTGGGGTGGCATCTGGCCGTCAGTCACGTCGGCGTAGTGCCGATTTCCAACGAGGGGATTCTTCTTGCCTCTCAGCAACAACGGAAAGAGCGGCTTCTCCTCGTCCAGCGTCAGCATGACCTCTCGCTCTACCCACTCCGACCGCTCCGAGTCGGGTGTCATCACCACGACAAAGGCAGCACAAGTTCGGATGGCCTGAACAATCGTCCGCCACCAGCGGTCGCCGTAGTCAATGCGGTCGTCCATCCACACCTCAAAGTCACGCCTGCGAAACTCGTTCGCCAGTTTGCGGGCGTAGGCTTGGTCTTTGCGGCTGTAGGAGACAAAAACGTGAGCAGCCATCTCACTCCCCTATTTTCAATTCAAATGCTGAGAGATCAATAACTTACCGCCAGCCCAGTGCCGTCACCATCACCAGCCCTACCCCGTAGGCAAGATACACCCCTAGGAACAGGCGCGGCAACCACAGCTCCAGCCCCGAGAAGCTGACAAACGTCTTCTCCGCCTGAGGCTTGAAGAAATCGTCCCGCTCCTTCAGGTATATCTGATGGCTCTGCGGCATGGCCTGCTCCATCTCAATCAACTGCTCATATCGCCAGCCTCCGAGCGCCTTGTACTGGGTGATGATCCTGTACCAGATTACGCAGGCCAGCACTCCCACCAGAAAGAAAGGCAAACTGACCAACACCATCCCCCAACCCGGGAAGCTCATGTCCTTCATGAGGAAACCCAACGCAGCGGCAATGATCGTGTTGACCGTCAGGTAAGTTTGCGTGGCCTCCTGGCGCCGCTCTGACAACTGCAGAGTACTCTCGGCGAAAAACTTGTACTCGTCAAACTTGTCCATCGTGATCCTCCTCCCGGAAGGAATATACTCCATCTCTTGAGGGTCTTTTTCCGTCCCACGTTGCTCGACCAGTTCATCAGTCGCGGGCATAGGTCTGCCTCCTCTGCAGTGAAGCCAGCACGCACTGCCGTAAACCGGCGGTGCTGGGCAAATGTCCAGCACCGGCTCCAATAGCCTCCCAGAATCGCTGAGGCCGCTGAGGCACGCTGAAACCTGGCTTGCTCCGACAGTCGGCTCCCTCAGCGAACTCAGCGCCCATCAGCGCCATCAGCGATTCACAACTCCGAAACCACCACTATCCCCAACGTCCCCGGTCCCCCATGAGTTGCTATGACCATCCCCGTTTCGGCCAGAAGGACCTCGTCTTCAGGAAAGCCAGTTTGCAAAGCAATCTCCGGGATCAGCCCTTCGGCCTCCTCTTCACAGGCAATGTGAGCGACACCTACTGTCTCAGCCGGGAAACGACTCTTTGCCAACTCTATCAGCTTTCGCTTGGCTGCCTTTCTTCCGCGTGGCTTTTCAAGCAGGGTCAGTTCTCCATCCAGCACGGTCAGGATCGGCCTGAGCTTCAACAGCCCGGCCATGACGCCGCTCAGTCTGCTGGCTCTGCCCCCCTTGACCAGGTATTCTACCGTGTCCAGGCCGATGAAAAGGTGCAGGCGTTGTTGCAGCTCTTTGATGGTTTCTACGACGGCCTGGGGGCCTTTCCCCTTTTGAGCGGCGCGGGCGGCGGCCAGGACCAGGAGACCCTGGGCTATGGATAGGGACTTTGAATCCACCACCGTGACCTGTCCAGCGGGGAATTCCTGGCTGGCCAGGACCGCCGCTGAGTAGACCGCACTGTGGTTGCCGGTAATGGTGATGCAAACCACCTCATCGCCAGCCTCCACACATTCACGGAAAGCCTGGGCGAAGGCTCCCGATGAAGGAACGGAGGTTGTTGGCCAGACCCTCTCAGCCCGGGCCAGGAATTCCTGCATGGAGATGGTCTTGTCCTCACATTCTTCCAGCCCAAAGCGAAAGATGAAGCGAACTATGATTACGCCAAGCTCCTCGAGTGCCTTTTCCAGACTTGGAGGTAAGTCGCAACTGGTATCGGTGACAATTCGCACTCCCATTTTGTTCCTCTCTCCTTCACGTTCGCCTACGCGGGACCGCCAGGGGCTCCGCTCCGCTCAAGCCCCTGGCTCATTCTACAAAGCCCCCCTTCGGCGGGCTCAGGACATGCGTTGGGGCTGGATTTGACAGGCCGTAGGCCTTTGTAGCTGAGCCCGACGGCTTCAGCCTCGGGCGGGATAGCGACTGCGCGCAACGGGCAGTGCAGCGTTACACAACAGGTGCATGAGCTGCTGAACGGCGTTGCTGTCCTGCCCGTCTACGTGCAACACCCGCAAAGGTGCGTCAGGCCGCTGGCGATTGGGCGAGCGAGCGCTCATGGTGCGCCATATCTCGCTCAGCTTCGCTTCCAGGAATCCCTGATCGGTTGTGCGGTCGCTGACCAGAACGATGTCACTCACGGGCACGACGTCAATCAAGTGGGCCAACTCAAACAATACGCCCCGGTTTTTGGGCGAGAAACCCCGCAGGTCCATCAAGATGACTTCGCTTTGCGATACCAGGCGCTGCAAGGTCACGCGCCAGGTGTCGTCGTGGCAGAAGAACTCGTTGACCCGGAAGCGCCCGTCTGGATCGGGAAGTTGATCCATGTTTTCAACGCGCTGGCTCAGGTCCTCCTCGTTCTTGACAAACTGCCGGCTAAGCCGCCCGTTCATGTACTCGAAAAACTCGTGGGGCTCCAGGTTGGCCGTCGCCAGGTCGGTGCCAGCGATCAGATGGATGTTGCCCAGGTAGCGCCACCGCAGCTCAAGATCTCCTAGCAGGCGTTCGATGCGCTTGCGGAAGCCAAAGACGCGAAGGAGCAGGAGGCGCTGGGGAGGTTGCCTTGACGCAGTGGCACGCAGTGGACGCAGCCCAATCCACAAGACGATTTCGTACCCCACGAAGGCCAACAATCCCAGGAAGCCCAGTGGCCCCCCTGTAACTGACAGAATCTGACATTCCCACAGGGTGAACAATAACCACCACGTTGCCAGCCACGAGAGCTGATCGCTCGATTTCTTGCAGGCATAACGCTGGGCAAACCATCGAAACCCAAGCCAGGCGACGACCCAGAAGCCCAGCAGCACCATCAACGCAATTCCCAGGATGATCACCAGGGGAAGCGTTGACAGCAGGCCGGCAGGCAAAAACTGGATGCCGAGCCCAAGAGAGAGAACACCGAGCAAAACCCAAGAAACAATCAGCAGGAGAATCGGGCCAACTGCTCGCAGCCGGCGATTGCCGACGGCCAGCGTGATCAGCGTGGGAATCCCCAGGAAGTAGGCCCACAGGAACAGCAACTCCCCCACATCAATGGACGTGATCAGCAGTGAGATCAGCACCAATGAAAGCGGCCCAATCACCTTGAGCAGACGATTGCCGCCGGCAACGGTCACTACGGTGGGAACGGTGGGCCACGCCAGAATGAGCCATGTGAAGAGCGTTCTGATGGGCAAGAATTCAAGGTCATTGAAAAGGAAGAGCAGAATCGTGGCCACGACGGCGTGGACACAGCCAGCGATAGCGTATACCAGGGCCACTCTGAGCCTGGTGCGATGGGCGTGCTTCAGCATGGCGGCGGCAGTTTCTGTTTGCTCAAGCCGCGTATGCGGGTCAACGACCTGGAGTTGCAGATCCGACAGGGACGTTTGATCAGCCTGCACCCGATCTCCTGCTTCGGGCTGCACACTGTCTGTGCCGGAGCCCCCCGCATGTTCCAGCATTGATTTGAGGACGGCCTTGCGGTACCGTCTCAGCACCCAGAACGAGAGCAGCATGGCAATAGGCACTGCAACCACGATTACCATAAAGACTGCAACGAAGGGGTTGATACCTTCGAAGTGTGTGGTCATTGTTACACCTTGCTATGACTCAGGATGCCAGGCTCGCCAGCCTCTGGCGAGTGGCAAACCGATCAGTCGCTTCCTCCGCGCTGCGCGCGTCATCTGGGGGCTGCGCCCCCAGACCCCCGTTTCAGAAACCAGAAACCAACAGCTTAAGGAGAGCCGAGGGAAGCCGCCACTCGAAACCCGATGGCGTAGTGGCGGGCATCTGGGCTGGGCCTGAAGCGGGCAGCGCAGCGGGCGGAGCTCCGAAGGTATTGCCACGAGCCGCCACGCAGCACACGGCGGATGCTGTCCGGTGCATCCAGATCCTCGCGACCATCAGCTGTATCGTAGGGATACTTGAACGATGGCTTCGACCAATCCTCTCCCCACAAGCTCCGCGTCCACTCCCACACGTTGCCCGCCATGTCCAACAAGTCGTAGGGGCTGGCTCCCAGGGGATAGGTTCCCACTGGCGTGGTACCGCCCTTACCGCCTTCACGAGTGTTGCACCGCTTCGCATCCCAACGATTGCCCCAGGGGTAGATGCGCCCGTCGCTGCCCCGCGCGCCCTTCTCCCACTCGGCCTCGCTGGATAGACGGTAGGACTTACCGGTGACCTCGGCCAGCCAGCGGCAGTAGGCCACGGCGTCGCGCCAACTGACCAACACCACGGGGTGGTCCTCCTTGCCTCTGGGCGGCGTTGCTCCGCTCCAGTTGTACGGTTCAGCCCAGTTCTCGTCTACGTTAGGCACACGATGGCCGGTGGCCTGCACGAAGGCTACGTACTGAGCTTGCGTGACCGGCGTCTTGCCCAGGTAGTAGTCGGGCAAGTACAGGGTGCGTTGCGGCTGCTCGTCATCGCCTGCGTCTTTGTCCTTCTTGGGATCGCTGCCCACGAGGAACTCGCCAGCGGGGATGAGGATCATCTCCGGCTCGAAGGGCTGGCGAGCGGGTGGCCTCGGCAAGACCTCCGAAGTCTCGGAGACTTCGGAGGTCTCAGGGATGGGCACGCCCACGGCGCGCAACACCTGCCCCAAAAGGGCTTCGTCGTCCGGACCGCTGGAGGTGAAATCAACGTGCTGGATCAACCGCAACTGGCGGGGGACGCGGCACTTCTGGTAGATCACGGGCAGGACAGGCTTGTTCTCGTCCAGGGCGGTGCGCAGTTCGCCCCGCACCTCCGGTGATGCAACCGACGCCGGGGATAGGACGATCAGGAATCGAGCACAGTCGTACAGGGCATCGTCAATGGCCAGGTCCCAATCGGCGCTGGGTGGGATGTCCCATTGGTCCAGCCAGACGGGGGCGCCTCGTTGTTTGAGGTTGGCCGCCAGTTTGAGGACAAAGTCCTCGTCTTTGCGCGCGTAGCAGATGAAAATGTGACCGCCCATCTTCAGTCAGAACCTTTCTTCAGCCTTCTTTCACCTTCGCCTACGCGGGATGCTAGCCAACTTCGCTGCCAGACGGTCAAAGAAGGCGGCGTCGGACCGGCGGGGATAGTCCTCTCGCAGTGCGTGCCTTACAAATAATCGGCGATGTGCCGCTTGCCCAGTTGTTCCGCTTTTTTGCTGATTAGCTCGGCGTGTTTTTCCAAGGCCGGTCCGATCACCGCCTTTTCCAATCCTCGCACCAGGTTAGACACAGAGTCGTATTCTAGCGGATCCAGGACCCAATCGTATTTGCCTTTCAGATCCTTAAACATGGCAAAAGGTTCTTCGTCCTCCTGGATAACAGGTACGAATGGGATCATATAGTTCGGCACTGTGGCTTGCAACTCAAGCGGACTTGACTTGGGTTTCGTGATGTCGGCGATGACAAAGAGGCACATGCCGGCCAGCGTCATGATTGTCTCCGTGAAATCCCTGCTGGTGGGTCGCTCGAAATCAAACATGATGGGGACAAAACCTAAACGACGGAGTTCTGCCCGAATTGCGTCCAGAACGTGCTTTCTTTCTGGCGTGAACCGGCCCAGGATGAGTACGGCTTTTTCACCTATCGTATTGATGACTTGACGGATTTTCGGATTATCGAGCAGCAGATAGACGAATTGAGCCACTTCAATGTCATCCACCGTGACGACCGGTTCGCCTTCATCGGTGATGATCAAATCCGATTGTTTTGCTCCATCAAGGTTGAGGCTCCACGCTGATATGCCGTAGATCTGGCAGCCGTTGAGGGTTGCTCCCTGCAGGTTTGTCTGAACCAGCCTCGCGCGCCGGAGATTGGCGTTGGTGAGATCGGCCCCACTGAGGTCTGCTTCATTGAGCTTGGCCTCTAAGAGACATGCGCCGCTCAGATTCGCGTTTCTCAGCTCCGCAGCAGTGAGCTTAGCCCATCTGAGATCTGCCCCACTGAGGTTCGCATGGCTGAGGTTGGCCTTGTAGAGACGCGCATTCCTGAGATTTGCGTGGGCTAGGTTCGCTCCTTCGAGATCTGCTTTGTGAAGCTGCGGTCTGATGCCTGGGCGCTCGTCTCGCCAGTTGTTCCAAACGTCTACACCCTGCTTGAGTATTCCGACGTGGCCTTTAGGGCTCATAGGGATTCCTCCTTACACGTCATGGCTAGGGTTGGTGCTCCTAGAGTCGTTCTTCCAGAAACTTCTGAATGGAGTGCTCGATGGAGCTGATGTCCGAACGATCGTCAAGGGCAGCATAGACGTCGCCGCCCAAATCGGCGGGCATTTTCGATCCGGTCTCACGAACAATCAGTACCCGCTCCTTGCCTTTGGCCGCAGCGAAGTAGCCGGCCTCGAAGACCACGTTGTCACGTGGTGCAGCGCCTTCACCCTCAACTGCGAGCTTGTCGTCTTTTGTGAATAGGAAAATCCCTGCACTACAGAGTCTGGCCGCTTGCTGAATTTGCTCCAGAATGGTGCCACCGGGCACAAAATCGGTCTGCCAGTCCAGGACTGTTGCACCCTGGTGCTGCAAGTAGAGCTTAATGTTCTTGGCAAGCCCTGTTGAGCTGCTGCAGTAACCCAAAAAGATATCCCGCCGCTCTTCAAGTCTCTGCTGCCAGCCCTGGAAGGCATGCTGGAACGCGGGCGACTCAAGCCAGGCCGGTCCGGCACCCTGTGGAACGCTGGCGATGAATTCATAGCTCTTGCTGAACACGACTCGGTCCAAGAGGGCCTCTTCGACCACCACCAACCTCGACAGCCCCAGGGTCACAGCCATGCCAGCTTCGAAATACGAGTACTCGGTGGCCAGGCGCCACACGTCCGCAGGGGTGGTCAGGATCCAGCGCGGCAAGCCGATGAAGACCGCGCCGACACAGCGACGCATCACCCGCTCGACTTTCTCGTAGCTCCACTTTGTGGCTGCTATTGTTGGGTCACTGGGAATACCAAAGCGGGCGAACACTTGGACCGTATACCCGAGCTCATCAACCTTCTTTGCCAGCCCCTCAATCAAGTGCTGCTGGAAATCGGTTAGGCCTATCTCCTGGTCGTCGCGCCAGGTCGTGGTAGGCACGCTGAAGTAGATACGTCGCGTGATGCTCACAATAACCTCCTTCCCTCATTCCCACCCGCCGCTGCTCGCGCAGCGGACAGCGCCTCAACCCCCGCCGGATCTGCCACCGCCAGCGCGTCCAACAAGTGCAAGATGGGTAGGCATAAAAGCTCCTCTCAAATTCGGAGACGGAGATCCGGTACACTTGCCAGCAACTGCTCTCCCAGATCGGTGCCCTCATCCTGGATGACGATATCAGCCTCGCCGCTGGCTTTGTCACTCATCGAGATTTCCACCAACCGCAGGGGGCGCCGACGGCGCAGGTTGGTGCGTTCTTCCACGGCGCTTTGCCATTCCTTTGCCGTCCACTTGCTATGGTGATAAGTGGGCGTAACCAAAGCCACAAAGTAGGTACTCTGGCGCAATCCATCCGTCAACGCTGCAGACAACAGGGCATCATCTATCGAGACGGCCCCCTTTGCCACCGGCTCTGGAATCATCCAGTGATCGTACCAGCAGGAGACATCGTTGTCGGCGAGCCTCTCAACCAGCCTCATGGCCCGTGGCCCTGCCTCACTCCGACGATAGCTGAGGAAGACGATCTGCCCATTCTCCACGGTGCGAGCAAAGGTCTCCATAACGCCCCCTGAGCCCGGGGCCAATTGGCGCACAGTTTGCAGGTGAGCCGGTATTCCAGCATACAGCCCCCTGCCTGCTTCGTACAGACGTTTGCAGTGGGGGCAATCGCGCAGGGGGGGTGCTTTCCCAGCGAAGGTCAGGGAGAGCAAGGCGCGATAGGCATTGTTGAGGGGGTAGTAGGTGCTCTGGGAGCGGTTGGCAAGAACCACGTACCGCCCCCAACCCTCCACAGCCTCAGGGATGAATACGTCTGCGCTGGCGGGAGATTGGCGATCCACGACCTGGCGCACCTGAAGGCGGGCGATCAGGGATGGAGGCAGGCGATAGCTAGCGAAGCGGGGCGCGGAAAGCACCCACACCACGTCTCCCGGCCGGGCCCGCTGGAATAGGCGCACCTGATTGCTGGCGTAAGCAAAGGGGAGCGCGGGTCTGGTTTGGTCAGCTTCTTCAGAGGGCCGGCGGCGTTTCCATTCCCGGATGACTGACCATTTTACGTAGACCATCAAATGGCGTGGGCTCATTCATACCTCCCGTCCCGCCGTTGTCGCAGAGAGACCCGCACCTTCAAGATGTTCGGGCCTCACCGAACAAGCAGCGTCAGGCACGTTCGTCGGTTCCTGGTCACGCGGCACAATCAACAAGCGTGACATTCTGGCGGTGTTCACGTGTCTTTATCTGGAGAGACGAACACTCTTGGCTTGGACTCAGCGATTTCCTGATCTACGCATTGACTACTCACGACACTGATCCTGGTCTCTCCCTTGCCAGGTACAGAGCAGCAATGACTCGGGCGTCGAGCAGACGGCCGGCGGCGATCAAGGCTTCGAACTCTGCCAGTGGCACTCGCTCCACGCTGATTGCGTAATCTTCGTCACCCTCCAGGCAACTAGGCCTCAAGTCCTGAGCCAGATAGACAAAGGTGCGTACAGTCAAGTATTTCGAGAAGGGCCTCAATTCGCCCAAGAAATCGAGTCGCCCGGCTTGATAACCGATTTCCTCTTGCAGCTCACGGTTGGCTGTCTCAGCGTGCGACTCGCCCGGCTCCGTCTCGCCACCGGGCAAGATCAACGTCGGTTCGCCAAAGGCTGCCGAGGGCTCGATTGTCAAGATCACTTCTCCCTCTGCGGTGAGGGGGACGACCAGCACTTCGTCGCCTGTGCGGACGAACTCGATCCCATCTGCGTCCAGGTGCATGGAAAAGTATTTACCCTGGTACGTCGTTTCGCTCATCGTCTTGTTCCTTAACTGCCTTGGGTTCTTCTCCACGCAACTCGGCCAGTGCATCTTGCATCTGCTGAACCCAGCCGTACGTTTCTGTCTCGAGAATCCTTTCAGTGACCTCGACGAGTCTATCCACGTTTTCCTGGTCGGCTTGCTGCTCCGCGGTCAGAGCCGTCCACCAACCCTTGACGTTCATCAGGTTCGTCGCCGTCTGGTTGTATTGCATCAGCGTATTCTCAGTCTGCCTGTACTGGAGATAGGTTGTAAAGGCAGCCGCGAGCGCCGTCGTCAATGCAACCCACAAATCCAACCCCACCGCCGCCAAGAAGGTGCCCACGCCTCCAGCAACTAGAATCGCAATCTGATACTCTCTCAGTTCCCTTTCTTTGCTACCCGTTCGATCCTGGTAGAATGCGAGTTGGTCGTCCAAGCGCACGGCGATAAAGCGCTCAGGTGTGAGGAAACTGAAGCCATCGTCAGCTTTCGCCTCGGCATGCTCATATCCAGGCGGAATCCGTCCCTTATACGGCGGCAAAGCCGACAAGTTCACATTGCTCTGCATCAACTGGCGGCTTATAAACTCTACCGTGCCAGCTAATTCGGCTTCGCGCGTGGTCTGCTCCTGCACTTGCTCTGTTGAGTCCGCGGTCTGCCGACCGTTCGAGCCCGGCGTTTGCGGACTGCTGTACGTAACTCGCCGAGTGCGATACCGGAACATAGCCCGCTTAATCGCTTCAGCGCTGCCCCGCAGCAAAACCCACTTGTTGCCAGCGTTCACCTTCATTGCGATCGCAAGCAATACGGAAGATACGATGGGCAGGAGCAGGACGACGTAGTACAGGGAAGAAGCTAAACCCAAAGCGGCATCGGGCAGCCCCGATCTAAACTCCGAGTCCAGGAAAGTCAGCTTTGCGACCCAATCTGGTGTCTCAAGCGTCTTTTTGAGTACCACCGCCAGCGTGGTCAAAACACCCAGGCGCAGAATCCACATTCGCAGTCGGTTGAAATCGTCCCGGTGTCGCTTCGCGTGCAAATCATAAGTCGCAAACCGCTGCCAAGCCAACTGGAGGATTTCGTCGACTCCGAATTCGCGTGTGATCAGCTTCCTTAGCGCGCCAACTGATCCATCCACTGCAAACAAGTGGAGGTCACTATCCGCAATGATCTCAGCCAAATCCGGGTCAGCGATGAAATCGGGCGTTTCTCTCAAAAGCGCGGCGATTTCGTCCGCCAGCGGGCCGCTGCCCTCGACAACGATGATGGGCCAGCCTTGCCGCACGCTGCGCAACGCCTCGTTCTTAGCAATGCCGTCGGTGCGGCCATGGACCAACACCGTGACGACAGGGATCCCTTCGCCTAACGCCGCGGCCAACTCGAACATCATATCCGTCTCGCCGCCCCATTCGTCGCTCTCCACTAACACAAAGTGGGTGTGGTTGGGATCAAGCGCCCCGCCATCCTCGATGCTACCTTCGGCAGGCCCACTGGGGTAGGTGACCTTGCCAGCCGGGGCCACGCCTAATAGAATGGACTTTTGCCCCCGGTCGGCAACGCCCTGGCCCATCAGGGCCATCACCCCCGATTGTGTGCCGCCGTCAATGATCAACGCATCTGCATCAACAGCGGCACGGGCAATGCCACGACTGAACAACTGAACCAGACGGGATCTCAACTCCTCGTCGGATTCCATGTCTTTGTCAAGGCCACCCGCGCCACCGGTGACGATGATCACTGCCTTCGGCTGCTGAATGCCCAGCGTCTTCAGGATGTCAGCGGCCTTTGTGCCGGCCGGTGGTGCCACCAACTGGGCCCGATTGCCGTTGGCAAAAAGGATTTCCTTTTTGCTCTCACCTTGACTTATTTGTTGCGTGTCCATTCTTGACCTCCTGTCTCGTTATGGTGAGCGACGAATTGAGTCGCTCCCGCGATAGACACCTGCCCTATGCCCACATTATACAGTATAGTAACCATATTTGGCAAACCCATAGCGCGGCGTAACCACAAAGACACAGAGGACACAGAGTGATTGAGGCCTTCTCTGTGTTCTCTGTGCCTCTGGGGTTTCGCCACAGCATTCTCACGGACAGCGCAAATGTTGCAGCAGAGAACAGCGGTTGAAACCGCCTCTGGAGGGCGCCAAGGCGCCGGTCGTCCACCTGCGTGGACGATTTCCGCGACCACGCAGGTGGACGACCGGCACGGAGTGCGCGGCTGTAGCCTCCGACTGGTGCGATTTCAATCGCCAACTATTCCCAACTTCTCTCGTCCAGGATAACCTTCGCGTCCTCGGCCAGGGCATCAGCCGGAATGAATTCGACCTGATCCACTTTGACCCGACAGGCGGACTGGACAGCCGCGCCCAGCCCTTTGGTCAGCGCCTCGGGCTCCGCGGCCTCGTCGGCCAGCACCACTCGCAGAGTCAACTGATCCCGGTTCTCAGGTCGGGTGACCACTGCCTGGGCGCGCGCGATGCCTGGTACCTGGGCTAGGGCGAATCTCAGTTGGTTCGGATGCACGAACATGCCCCGCACCTTCACTGCGTCGCCAACCCGCCCCACTAAGATGACAGCGCGGTCTTCCTGACGGCTCTCACCGGGGGCGGGGTCCAGGTTGACGGCCAGGTCGCCGGTGCCGAGGCGGATCAGGGGGTAGGTCTCATTGAAGGTTGTCACCACCACTTCACCCGCTTCGCCGGGGCCAACCGATCGCCCCGTCTCAGAGTCAACGACCTGAATGATGGGCGTTTGGAGCAGACGCATCGCCAGGCCGCCCTCGGTGTTGTAGGCCAGGAAGCCGAGTTCGGCCGTGCCGTAGGCGTTGGTCACGCTGAGGCCGTATTTCTCCACGAAAGTCTGGCGCAGGGCCGGCGGCAGCGGTTCGGCAGAGACGAGGGCCTTTCGCAGCGAAAACTGGCCACGAAAGTCCAGACCTCGCTCCTCGGCTTTCTCGATCAGCGCCATCAACCAGGACGGCGTGCCGATGTAGGCGGTTACGCCCAGGTCTAGCATCATCTTGATCTGCAGGTCTGCGTTGCCCACACCGGCCGGGATCACTGTCGCGCCGATCTGGGTGAGCACCTGGTCGAGGGCCAGGCCGGTGGGGATCAGGTGATAGCCAAAGGTGTTGATGACCACGTCCTCAGCAATGAGGCCAGCGATGGCGAACACGTCCCGTACGGTGTCCATCACCGCGCTCTCGTCGGCCGAGGGTTCGTAGAGGGGACCGGGGGAGAAGAAAACGTGCTGGAGGGCGTCGAAGGGCACGGCCAGAAAACCGCCAAAGGGCGGATCGGCCGCCTGGAGCTCCACCAACTTATCTTTGCTCGTGACCGGGATCGTGTCCAGGACTTCGGTGAACTCAGCCGAGCCGTCGGCGAGGGTCTGGACATCATCGGGGGAAACGCCCGCCGCGTCCAGGATGTACTTTACGGCCGGGGCATTGGCGTAGGCGTGCTGGATGATGTGCTTCAGTCTTTCACTTACTTCTGACATGTTCAGATCCTCCTGTATAAGAGAAGAAGATTGTAGGTTGTAGCAAGTAGGTTGTAGTTACCTGCTACAACCTACCTGCTGGAGAACTTTGGATCAGCCCAGCCAACGTTTGCGGCGCTTGTAGTGTTTGACCTGACGGTAACTCTTGCGCTCGCCCAGTTGGGTCAGGCCCAGGTAGAACTCTTTGATGTCCTCGTTTTCTGCCAGTTGCTCCGAGGGGCCATCCAGCACCACCCGCCCGTTCTCCATGACGTAAGCGTAGTCGGCCACGCTCAGCGCCATGCGTGCGTTTTGTTCGACCAGCAAGATGGCCATGCCTTCGTCCGCGCTCATCTCGCTGATCACCCGAAAGATCTCTTTGACCAGCAAGGGAGCCAGACCCAGGGACGGCTCATCCAACAGCATCAACTTTGGATGGGCCATCAGCGCCCGCCCGATGACCAGCATCTGCTGCTCGCCGCCGGAAAGGTAGCCGCTGGTGCGCCGGCGAAGGTCTTTGAGCCGGGGGAAGTAATGATAGACCTGCTCCAAGTCCTGGCTGACAGGGTGCCGTGAAGCGCTGCCACGAGCCACCCCACCGAGGAGCAGGTTCTCCTCCACGGTCAGGTGCCGGAACAGTCGCCTTCCTTCCAGAACCTGGATGATGCCCAGTTGAACGATCTTTTCCGGAGAGAGGCGGTCAATGCGCTGGCCGTCAAGCTCTATACTGCCCCTGGTGACCTCGCCCTCCTGGGTGCGCAGCAGGCCGGAGATGGCCTTGAGGGTGGTGCTCTTTCCGGCCCCGTTGGCGCCGAGCAGGCCGACGATCTTGCCAAGCGGCACGTCAATAGACACGCCGCGAAGCACCTGGATGACGTCGCTGTAAACGACTTCGATGTTGTTGAGTTTGAGCATAGAGATTCAGAGACAGGGAATCAGTGATCAGGGAATGAGTGATCAGGGAATCAGGGGTGAGACCTGATTCCCTGATTCCCTAGTTCCTGATTCTATTCGGTTGGACGCAAGTCAGGCGTCTCTGCCCAGTCGCGGATGACGACGAAGGCATCCGGGCCACCCTGGATCATGCGGATCTGAGACATGTGCGGTGAGCGACTGCCTCCTGAGTAGTCCACTCGCAGCACGCCGTCCAGTGCTTCAAACGGACTCAGGGCGACCAGGGCATCGTGCACCGCTTCGCCGGTCACATTCTCATAGCCCACAGTATCAATGGCATGTTGGATGGCCTCCACAGCCATGTCCACGCCTGCTACCAGGAGCAGATAGCCCACGTTGTGCTCGCCAGCCGTCCGTTCGTTGGCCTCGAAGAGCTGCTGGGCATACTGGACGCCGGGGTTGTCCACGTCTGTCCACCACAGGTAGGGGAAGGCCGCGATCAAGCCCACGCCGTAGGCCGGATCCGCCAGGAAAGCATAAGTTGCCAGGTCCATCCCCCAGTTGTCCGCACCAACGACGAACTGATCGCGCAGGCCCAGAGCGTTCAGGTCGTTCAAGATGACCGACGTGCCAAAGGCCAGTGTGTTCGTCCAGATCACGTTGGCGCCTGCTGCCTGGGCGTTCAGGATGGCGGCGGTGGTGTCGGCCGTGGGCGAAAGATCATAGATCTCTTCGGCGACGATCTCGATGCCTAGCTCTGCCAGGTACGCTCGGCTCTCGTCGGTTAAGGACCCCTGGCCAAAGGCCGTCGGCCAACTGAGGTGGGCCAACTTGACCTCATCGCCTGCTCCGGCCGGTTTGTAGGTGTCCCAGTTCTCCTTCAGGAATCCCATGACGAACCCGATCTGGTCGGCGTATATGGGACCGAGACCAAAGGTGTAGCCGGAGTCAATGTAGAAGCCTCGAGCACTGAGACCGGCCGAGATGTTGACGATCTTGCCTTCCGCAAAGCGCTGAGCCAGGGCTTCGACCTCGCCCGAGCCATAGGTGATCATCACCAGGGGATTGTCGTCTTCGCCCGTGAAGCGGTCGAAAGCAGCCACAGCCTCGTCAATGCTACCAGCAGTGTCGGCGAACTTGATGGCCAGGGTCGCGCCATATAGTCCGCCCGCTGCATTGATGGCTGCCACTGCATCCTCGGCCCCGCGGATGAGCGGGGAGGTGATGGCGGCATAAGGCCCGGACAGGTCGCCAAAGTGGTAGAGCGTGATGGTCTCGCCCGTTAGATCTGGCGCCTCGGCCGCGCCTGCCAGCACACCGTCCACGGTGATGGTGCCGGCGATGAGGGCCTTCTTGGCCGCATCTATCTCGGCCTTCAGGTCAGCGGACACTGCACCGTCGAAGTCATGGAACGAAGAGATGCCCACACCATCGTTCGCAAGCGTGCCCACGTACACCCCACCCTTGAAGGTGCCGTCCACTACCGCCTTGATGGCATCGAACACCGCCACGTCCATGTTCTTCAGGATGCTGGTTAGATAGACCTCCTTGAACTCAGGCGCCGACACGTACCAGTCGGTGTCCACACCGATCAGCATCGTCCCACGCTCCTGACAGGCAGCAGCAGAACCCAACCCCACAGGCCCAGCCACCGGCAAGATGATGTCCGCTCCCTCGTCCATCAATGACTCGGCAAAGCGACGCCCATCATCCGTGGACTCGAAGTTGCCCGTGAACAGCCCATCATCTGCAGCCGTGTCCCAGCCCAGCAACTCCACACTCGTCCCGTGCTGCTGGTTGTAGTAGGCGATCCCGGCCTCGACGCCCTTCATGAAGATGGTCACTGTCGGGATCGGGATACCACCAAAGGTGCCTACCTTCCCCGTCTTGCTCACCCCAGCCGCCAGGTAGCCAGCCAGAAAGGCGGCTTCATCAGTGGCAAAGGTCAGGCCAAGGACGTTATCCAGCCCCACATCGGAACCGCAGTCCTTGCCAGGCACCGCTCCAGGCCAGCAGTCGGGGTAGGCGTAATCCACGATGGCGAACTTCGCGTCGGGGTTCTCGTTAGCCGCAATGGCCGTGTCCACCCCCAACAGGAAGCCCACGGTGACGATCAGGTCCAGGTCCTCCGACAGGAACTGCTGGATGTTCTTGGCGTAGTCGGCCTGCTGCTGTGACTCCAGGAACTTGCCCTCGATGCCAAACCGGTCAATGGCGTCCTGGATGCCCTTCCAAGCGGTGGCATTGAAGCTCTTGTCGTCAATGCCTCCCATGTCCGT
Source organism: uncultured Anaerolineae bacterium (assembly GCA_964390805.1). Taxonomy (GTDB): domain Bacteria; phylum Chloroflexota; class Anaerolineae; order VGOG01; family VGOG01; genus CAYMKL01. The sequence goes on from CAYMKL010000076.1 coordinate 18,898, forward strand.
TACCTGACCTACTTTCGGTCCAGGAACCGGTGTGGCCGTGACCTCCACCTCAACGACCTTCTCCTTCTCCACCTCGACGGTTTTAACAACCTCCTTTTCGATCACCACCTCTTTCTCAACCTCGACAGTGACCGGGACCTCCTTCTCGACGATCACTTGCTCCTTGACCACCTCAGGAGTAGCCGAGGTGCAGGCGGACGCAACGAGGCCCAGCACCACCAGAATGGCTAAAAGCTTGCTTCTCATTTCGATCTCCTCCTTTACTCAATTGGTATATGGTATGTGATTGGCAAGCAACGCGCCTGCCCAACGTTTGCCGACGTCTAGTGGTTTGCTGCTATCACCCCCTTTCTCGCCTCGAGACCTCCCAGAAAGTCCTCGAAATTGCTCTCAGCCCCCGTCCCCGGGGGTGTCACCAGGGAAGCCAGCTTGCGAAAGCCGCCCCGGGGACGGGCCTCTGAGCACTTTCCGGGCAAGCTCGCTTTGAGATCTCCCGGAAAGTAGGGAGAACTCGTTTTGCATAAATCGTCTGCCCAGCTCTCATCAGTGGGAGAAAGGCCGCAGACGCCAGGCAGCCTTGAGCAGATACCAGCGATGTGCCAGACCGCGCGGCTCAAAGATCAGGAACAGCATCAAGGCAGTGCCAAAGAACAGAGGACGCAAGGCTTGCACCGCGCCCGCGGCAGTGGAAGGGAAGGTACTGATGAACAAGGGACCAAACAGCGTGGCTCCCTCGATCAGCAACTCCACGACGATTGCCCCAAAGATCGGGCCTAGACTGAAACCCAGTCCCCCCACGACTAGCATACCCATGTAAAAAACCGAGTCGGTCAGGTTAAACGTTTCTGAGTTCAGGTGGCGGATGTTGTGGGCCGCCAGAGCGCCGGCCAACCCGGCGTAGACAGCGGCCAGGAAGAAAGCCTGGAGTTTGTATTTGAACAGATTCACACCCAAGACTTCAGCGGCCAGGTCGTTATCGCGAATAGCCACGAAAGCCCGGCCCAGGCGCGAGCGAGAAACGTTGTGGGCAACTATCGTGGACAGGATTAACACGGTCAGCGTAATGTAGATGTAGCGCTGCGGACTGTTGAATTCAAGACCGAACAGGACGGGGACTTGTACGTTCAAGCCCTGGGCTCCGTTAAGCACGTCAGGGAAGGCGTTGCGAGTGAACCAGGGAATGATGAACTGCGCGGCCAGGGTGGCCATGACCAGGTAGAAACCCTTGACCCTCAGTGAGGGCAGGCCAAAGACCAGGCCAACTATACCGGCGCCCAAAGCCGCCACCGGCAGGGCAGCGAAGAAAGACCAGCCCAGATCATTGACCAGCAGGGCCGAAATGTATCCCCCTGCGGTCATGAAAGCCGCTTGCCCCAGGGAAATCTGGCCGGTATAGCCAGTTAGCAGATTCAACCCCTGCACGGCGATGATGGTGATGCCGACGCGATTGACCAGCGATACCAGGCTTTGGCTGGCATAGAAAGGCAGCGTGTAGAGCACCAGGATAAAGGCGAACAGCAGCCACCACTGCCACGGTCGCCGGATGTTGGCCATGTCGCGAGCGTAGCTGGTATCGAATTCACCGGCTGGGCGAATAGCCATGAGTTAGATCCTCTCGATACGCTTCTGACCAAACAGACCCTCTGGCCGGAAGATGAGCACGATCAGAAGAACCACGTAGGGCATGATCTCCGCGGCGTTGCGCACGATAGAAGCTTTGGAAGCGGCCACCAGCCCTTGGGACAATCCAATCATCAGGCCGCCGATGATCGTGCCGGGGATGGACTCCAGGCCGCCCAGAAGGACGGCGGGAAACGCCGCCAGCACCACGACGGACAGGCTGAGGTCGAGACCGCTGGAGGTGGCCAACAGAATGCCTCCCACGGTGGCCACCACTCCAGCCAGCGCCCACGATAGGCCGAAAATGCGGTGGATACGCAGGCCGATGCTCTGGGCCAACTCGTGATCCTCGGAAGTGCCTCGCATCGCCAGCCCGGTCCTGGTGAACTTGAAGAAAGCGCCAATGATGAGCACCCCCAGCACCGCCACCACGAACGACCAGGTGAGGTTCTGCTTCAAGATCACCACGATGGGCGCGGAAAGTCCTCCTCCACCGTTGAAGACGAACGGCGTGGTGATGCGATAGGGGTTGGCAGCCGAAAATATCTGGGGGAAGTTCCGCTGCACGCCACCGAACAGCAACAGCGCAAGACCCTGCAGAACCTGGCTCAACGCCAGCGTCATCAAGATGATGGACAGCAATGGCTGGCCCGTCATGGGACGCAGCGCCAGGCGTTCGATGATCAGTCCCAACAGTGCGGACAGGACGAGAGCCAAAACGATAGCCACCCACAGGGGGAGACCGCGTTCCATCGAGAACCACCATGTGATCAACGCTCCCATGAGCAGCAATTGGCCCTGGGCGAAGTTGAAAATGTACGACGATTTGAAGATCAGTACCAGGCCCAGAGCGGTCAGAGCAATCGGGCCACCGGCCAGCAGGCCGGTGATGGCGAATTGGGGCACCAGTTGCCAGTTCATGCCGATTCTTCCTCCGTTATTTGGACTCTCATCACGAATTGTCAACGAATACCAAACGAATAAACGAATGAGATCTGCCGTCAAGACTTATCCGTTTATTCGTTGGTTCATTCGTTGATAGAGTGAAATTCGTCTTCCAGCGTCGCAATGTACACCGTGGTCTTTATGACCCCCTCCCGCCCATCGCGGTACTTGACGGCGGCCTGCACCTGCACTCTGTCGCGTCCGCCGTACATTGCCTCGATCATGTCTCCGTAGCGTTCGCCCAGCAGCCCCCGCCGCAGTTTGCGCGTGCGGGTCAGTTCGCCTTCGTCAGCATCGAATTCCTTGTGCAGCAGCACGAACTTTTTTACCCGGGCTGCCGGTGGCAGGGTGCGGTTGACCCCCTCGACGTCCTTTCGAATCAACTCGTAAACCTCAGGCTTTTGGGAGAGGTCCACAAAGGTGGTGTAGGTCAAGCCCTGCCTCTCCGCCCAGCGGCCGGCGTTGTCGAAGTCAATGTTGACCAGCGCGGTCACGAAGGGGTTGTCCTCGCCACCGATGGACATCACGTTGCGGATGTAAGGACTGAACTTGAGCCGCCCTTCGATGTACTGCGGCGAATACTTCTCGCCACTGGACAGGGTGAGCATTTCCTTCACCCGGTCAAGATATATCAGGTGACCGCTTGAGTCGATGTGACCAGCATCTCCGGTGCGATACCAGCGCTGACCATCCTGGTCAACGAAGAACGCTTTCTCGGTGGCCTCAGGATTCTTGTAGTAACCTCGGATAACCGTGGCCCCTTTGACCAGGATCTCGCCGTCTTCCGCGATCTTGAGCTCCATCCCAGGAGGGGGGACACCAACCGTCTCAAACCGCACGTCGTCGCCGATGTGCAGGGTGTGCACCTGTGCCTCGGTCGAGCCGTACAGTTGCTTGATGTTGACCCCGATGGCGCGGAAGAAACGGATCACGTCTGGGTTAAGCGCGGCCCCAGAAGAATAGGCTGATTTGACGCTGACCAATCCCAACTTGTCACGCAGCGGCTGAAAAACGGTGAATTCACCCAACCTGTGCAAGGACCGCCAAACTGGCCCCACCGGTTTGCGCTCCTCGAAGCGCAGACCAGCGACCTTGTAACCGACCGGCATAAAGATCCTGTACAGAAAGCGGTTGATCCACGTGCTCTCGATCAACTTGACTTGCACCATGGCCACCATGTTCTCCCACAATCGGGCGCTGAAGAGCAACGATTGGGGCGCAACCTCGCGGATGTTTTGCTGCACAGTCTCCGGTGCTTCGGGGAAGTTGACCATCATGCCGGTGCGCAAGTGGATGGTCAAACCCAGGGTGTTCTCGGTGATCCAGGCTGGGGGCAGAAAGGACATGTATTCGTCCGTCTCCAGGCGAGGGTCAACCTGTATGGTCTGGTCGCAGCCAGCGGTGAGGTTACCGTGGCTGATCATAGCCCCTTTGGGCAAGCCCGTAGTGCCCGAGGTGTAGCAAAAGACGGCCAGGTCTTCGCTGCGACCCTGGTTTACGGAGCTTTCAAAGAGGTCAGGTTGCTCGGCGTCCAGCGCCCGTCCCAGGCTCTGAACTTCTTCGAAACTGACCAGCCAGGACTCGTCGTAGCTCCATAACCCCTTGTCATCCCAGTAGATCACCCGCCGTACGGCGGGCACCTGGTCCCGGATCTCGAGCAGCTTGTCGCATTGCTCCTGGTCTTTGGCAAAGACGAACACGGCGTCTGAGTGGTTGACGATGTACTGGATCTCGTGCGGAGCGCTATCGGTGAAGATGCCGACCGCCACACCGCCGCCAGACTGGATGGCCAATTGGGCCCAGAAATACTGGGGGTCGTTGTCGCCGATGATGCAGACCTTGTCGCTGCGTTCCAGGCCCAAGCTGGTCAGCCCAAGACTCAACTGACGCACCTGTTCGTAGGAATCCTGCCAGGTATAGGAACGCCAGATGCCCAGGTCTTTCTGACGCATGGCGATCTTGCGATCGCCGTATTTCTGATAACCAGCTAGCAGGCTCTTGGGAAGAGTGTCGGTGTTGCTCATCGTGCCGTTTCCTCCCCCAGATAGGCCCTGATCACCGTTTCGTTGCGACGGATTTCCTCTGGCGTCCCCTCAGCGATCTTCAGCCCAAAGTCCAGCACTACGGCCCGGTCGGCGATGTCCATGACCAATCCCATGTCATGTTCGATCAACAGGATGGTCTTGCCATGACGCTCGTGGATGTCCAGGATGAAGCGGGCCATGTCTTCTTTCTCTTCCTGATTCATGCCTGTCATTGGTTCGTCGAGCAGCAACAGTCGCGGCTCCATAGCCAGCGCGCGGCCCAGTTCGACGCGCTTGCGCAAGCCATAGGGCAGGGTTCCGACGACGGCCTTGCGGATGTGTTCTATCTCGAGAAAGTCAATGATCTCTTCCACAACCTGGCGGTGGGCAATGTCCTCACGGTGAGCCGGCCCCCAGTACAACAGGCTTTGCAGAAGCCCGGCCCGCATGTGAATGTGGCGCGCGGCCATCAAGTTGTCCAATGTGCTCAGGCCGGTGTACAGAGCGATGTTCTGAAATGTGCGGGCGATGCCCAGTTGGGCGATGCGATGGGGGGACAGGCGGGTGAGGTCGTGCCCCTCGAAGATGATCCCGCCTTTGTCTGGACGATAGAAGTTGTTGATGCAGTTAAGCATTGAGGTCTTGCCAGCGCCATTGGGGCCGATGATGGCCAGGATTTCCCCCTCGCGCATATCGAAACTGACGCCGGTCAGGGCTTGGATCCCCCCGAAGCTCAGCGAGACGTTCTGCACACTCAGGTGAACGGAATCAGTGGCCACAAGTATCCTTTCTGGCTGGCTATCTCTGAAGACTTGCTATCTATGAAGAGTCAATACTTGCCCCAAATATACTATGAGTACCTGAATCTGTCAAGCGAGGGTCATTCCGCAAACGGCAGCGCCAGCATGAAGGCGATCAGGTCTTGTATCTCGGCCTCGCCTAGCAGGCCGCTCACGTCGTGCTCGCTCCCTGAGCTGGGATGGGTGATGGCCTCGTAGAGCGTGGCCGCGCTGCCGTCGTGAAAGTAGGGCGCGCTGTCGTACAGACCGCGCAGCGTGGGCGTGTCGAACTCCGGGCCGATCCGCTCGTCGTCGGTGGCCGTTCCCACGTCGTGAGTCTGACGGTCGGTGTAGAAGGGCGGAGGGTGACACTCGATGCAGCCCAACTCCGGATCATCGAAGATCGCCTTCCCCCGCTCCTCGGCCTCGGTCAGGGGCTCGCCGTGAGCGTGGGCTGGACTCAACGGGATTTGCAAGGCGTCTATGAAAGTGGCCAGGCAGTCCAGGTCGAAAGCGCGGCCCTGGTTGGGCAGGTGGTTCACGCAGTCGGGGGGCGATAGGGAGCAGTTCATCTCCCCGTCAATCAGCCCGCTGCCGAAGTTCTCTTTGCGATTGGCAAACTCCGAATCGGCGGACTCGTCCCACTCCCCAGACCAGCGCAGGGGGTAGGTCTGGATCATGCCCAGCAAGCTGGTGGTGTTGCGCGGCCCCGCGAAGCCGAAGAACCAGGTGCGCCCGTCGTGCTCGCCCTCGAAGTGGCAGGTGTTACAACTGATCCACTGGGCGCGAGACAGACGCGGGTCGTCGCTGGTGTGGAACAAACGCTTGCCGTTCAGCAAGATCGGCGGCAGGGGGATGTCGGTGACGGCGATGACGGAGGTCACAGCATAAGCGGCGGTGTCTATGACCGAAACCGTTCCCGCTAGAGTGTTGTTGACGTAGGCCGTGGCGCCGTCGGGCGACATGACGATGCCGCGCGGGTTGTCGCCCACCTCGATGTGGGCCACGAGCCGGGAGCTGGTCAGGCTCATCACCGAAATGTCGTTGCTGGCGGCGTTGAGCACCCACAGCTCCTCACCATCTGGAGTAAGGGCAGCGTCGAAAGGCAACCCCACGCCGGGCGGATCCAGAGTGCCCAGGTCGAGCTGCCGCCCCACCAAATGCTGCTGTGTCGTCAGGTCAATGAGCGAGACCAGCGGGAAGACGGTGGTGTCGAAGGTGAGAGCGCGATTGGAGGTGTTGGAGCGGGTGTGGGCGACGTAGGCGCAGGGAGGAGGACTTCCCGCGCCGTCGGGCGAGAGGACGATGGATTGGGCCAGGTTGCTGTCGGGCCAGAGTTGGATGTTGTAGGTTGCAGGTTGTAGGTTGGATATTGGATATTGGATATTGGGTATCGGGTATTGGATATTGATTGACCGGCTGGGTGATTGGCCTTTGAGGATTAGGGGTAGATAGATGCGGGGGCGGGCCAGGGAGATGACGCTGACCTGGCCGGTGAGGAGGTGAGTGACGTAGAGGGTGCGGCCGTCATCGCTGATGGCTAGGCCGCTGGGGCGGTCGGCTACGGGGAGGGTGTTGACGGTCTCGAAAGTGGTGGTGTCCAGAGTGGTTAGGCGGTCAGCGCCCTGCTCGGCCACGTAGAGGTGGTCGCCGTTTGGGCTGACGAGGACGCCGTAGGGCCGGTCGCCGACAGCAACCTCGGTGATAACAGTGCGGGTGCTCAGGTCCACGACCGAGACGCTATCGGAGCCTCGATTGGCGACGTAGGCGCGGCGGCCCGCGTCGTCCACAGCCACAGTGCGCGGATCCACGCCCACCCCGATCTCTACGACCCTCTCCTCTTCCCCCCCAGGGCTGGGGGGGACTGAGGGGGGGCGTACGGTGTCAACTATGGATAACGAATTGGAATCGGGATTTACCACCAGACAAAAAGCGCCATCGGCTGTTGCAGCGATGGCGGAGCTAGATCGTTTGATAACGGTTTGGGCTGCCAACTTGGAAGGGCGAGGCGATACCAGGCCCCACAGAAGAAACCCCAGCAAGAATAGCAATAACAGCCACTCCACTGAGCGGGCTTTTGTTCCGGCCCCAGGCCGGTTGGTCTTATTCGATCCCTTTCTGTAGTGAGATCCCATGCTTCTTCCCTCCCCACCTCCGGTGGTCTCCCTGTTGAGCGTTGATACTGCCTGCCGGAATGGCTTGGAACTCAAGCTCTAGGCTATGAAGAACAAAGGACGCTGAAATAGCCTGGTTCAGCGCCCTTGATGAAGTCCAAGAATGTATTCGGGTAACTGCAGAGTAATTTGTATTGCAGCACCACAGCTTGGAAAGCTGTGGCTCTTTCACCGTCAGAATGGAAGTTACTTTTGCCTGGTCTCCAGGACTCGCCTCAGGGATTCAATCTCCCTCTGCAGGCCCTTCTGCCGTCGGGCGATGTTGAAGACGAAGACGAAGGTCAAGACCCAAAAAACTGCGTACGCGGCGAAAAGGTAAACCAGATTTCCCATTGTTCATAACCTCCTATCGGCTTAGTTCATGCTTCAGTTGCTCCACTTCATCAGTCAACTGCTCGAGATGCATGCGGTGGACAAGTAGGGTGAAATAGAGCAGAGTGAAAGTCCCAATGCAGAAGAGCATAGTGATCAACATCGGTGTGGCCAGGCTGAAGCCCTGGCTATCCAGGATTACCGGATGAATGGTCCGCCACCAGCGGATAGCCATGAAGGTGATGGGCACACTGACGAAGCCCACGATGCCGTGGACGGCAGCGAAGCGGGCCTGGCGGGCCTCATCGTCAATGGCGTTGCGGAGCATCAGATAAGAGACGTAGATCAACCACAGGATGGTGCTGGTGGTGAGGCGGGGATCCCAGGTCCACCACACGTTCCAGGCCACCTTGGCCCAGATGGAGCCGCTGATGATGGCCATAGTCATAAATGTAACTCCTACCTCCACCGAGGAGAGGCCCACTATATCCCATTTGCGCGCCCCCTTCCACAGATAGGCAATGCTGGCGATCAGGGTGACGAAGAAGGCGAAGAAGCCCACCCAGGCCGAGGACACGTGGAAATAGAAAATGCGCTGCATGTCGCCCATAGTCCGCTCCGTGGGGGCGTAGACGAAAACCATGTAGAGCGCCACAATCATGGCGATAGCGCTGGCCCAGGTAAGAAAATCGCTCAGGCGATGGTTTTTGACGGTCATAGAGCCTCCCTTCGATCCTGCTCCCGTCGGATCGCCAGATCCGGCGGCATCTGGCCTGGATTTGGCAATCCAGGCCGAGCGAGGTGGGAACTACTCCTCCACCACGTAATCAAAGGTCATAAAGGATATGGCTAAGAATACCACGTCGAAGACGGCCAGCAGCCTCACCCAATGGGCGATCTCTGAGAATAGCAAGCCATCGAGGATGCCGCCGGTGGCTTTGACGGCGGCGATCATGGCCGGCACCACGATGGGAAAGAGCAGGACGGGCAACATCACCTCCCGCGACCGCGTGTGGACGGCCATCGCCGAGAAGAGGGTGCCCACCCCGGCGAAGCCCAGGGTGCCCAGAACGACGATCAGGAGCAAGACGGGCTGGAAGAGGGAGACGTTGAACAGAATGGAGAAGATGGGGAGGATCATGGCCTCCACTATCACCATGAAGATGACGTTCCCCAGCATCTTGCCGAAGTAGATGGCGCTACGATCCACCGGGCACAGCAGCAGGCCCTCCATGCACCCCTTGTCCTTCTCCAGGACGAAAGAGCGGCTCAGACCCAACATCCCTGCGAAGACGAATGTTACCCAGAGGACGCCAGGAGCCACCTTCCGCACGTCCTCGACCCGCAGCTCGAAGGCGAAACTGAAGATCACGATCACCAGCAGGGAGAAGACGAACATCGAGCTGAGCATCTCTTTGGTGCGCAACTCGACCGCCACGTCTTTTTGGACGATGGTCACCACCTTCCGCATAAAACTCATCGCCCCACCCCGTAGCGGCTGTACGCCTCTCTGAAGCTGGCTACGTCCAGATCGCACTTGTCTGCCTGGTGAACGATCCGGCCGTTGAACAGAATGGCCGCGCGGTCGCAGAGCTCCAGCCCCCGCGCCAGGTTGTGGGTGGTCATCAGCACGGTGCGCGATCCCGCCCCCCCTTTCATCCCCAACCCTTCGGCCTTGCTCAGGGCAGGCCTTGGGGGGGAAAGAGGCGGGGGGAGGGACACCAGCACCTCTTTCAACACCTCCGCGGCGTGTTGATCCAGACCAGTGTAGGGTTCATCCAGCAGCAGGATAGCGGGGTCGTGCAAGAGAGCCCGGGCCAGAGACAGGCGCTGCTGCATGCCACGGGAGAAGGTGCGCACCAGATCGTGACGGCGATGATCCAGGTCAACACGCTGAAGGAGGGTCGTGATGCTGTCCTCCAGGTCGGGCACTTCGTACATGCGGCCGTAGAAACGCAGGTTCTCCTCGGCCGAAAGGTCGCCGTATAGGAGGGTCTGGTGGGAGGCCAGGCCGATGCGCCGGCGCACCTCGCTGCCCTGCTTGGTCAGATCGCAACCGGCCACCCGCACGCTGCCCCTGGTGGGCCTGGTCAGAGTGGACAGGATGCGGATGAGGGTGGTCTTGCCCGCCCCGTTAGGGCCCACCAGGGTCAGGAACTCACCCTCGGCCACGTCCAGGTCAACGCCCTCCAGGGCCACCTTGCTGCCGAAGGATTTGACCAGATCGCGCACTTCGATCATCTCCTCCTAGCCCTCCCGCCTCTTGCCTCCTGCTTCTTGCCTCCTGCCTCCTGTGAATCACCTTGAGCTTTGGACTTTGAGCTTTGAGCTTCACTGGGCCAGATAGCCACCGTAGCGCCCACCAACAGGAGCCCCCCGCCGATCCAGAGCCACACCACCAGGGGATTGATCAAGATCTGGAAGGTGGCCGAACCGTCCTCAGCCATAGATGCCAGGATCACGTACAAATCCTCTTTGAGACTGGTGCGGATGGCTACCTCGGTGACCCACTGCTCGACGTTCCAATGGAAGTTCTTCTCTGGCACCAGGGTGGCGATTCTCCTGCTACCCTGGTAGACGCCCAGAGGGGTCGCGAACCGATGTTTGCCCGGCGAATTCTCGACCCAGAACCCCTCGTGCTCCAGAGTGTAGTCTTTGACAGTCACCGTCTCGCCCTCAGCCAGGGCCACTTGATACTCGGTCTGGTAGAGGGAGGAGCCGACAACGCCCACGGTGATGATGACGATGCTCAGGTGAACGAGGTAGCCACCGTAGCGCCGGCGGTTCCTGGTGATCAGCCGCCTGAAGGCCAGTAGGTAGTCCTCTCCCGCCGAGCGGTGGCGGGCCATTGTGCCCCGCAGAAACTCCCACAGGATGCTGCTGGCCACGAATGCGCAGACAGCGAAAGACACCAGGGCAAAAATCTCTCTGACTCCCAGAACGAAAACCACCACTGCGAGGGCAACGGCGATGACACCAGGATAGAGCAGTCTTCGCAGAAGCCGCCCAGATGAAGTTTGTCGCCAACCCAGCAATGGACAGACGCCGATGAGGATGACCAGGGCCAGGGACAGAGGGGCCGAGACCCGCTCGAAGAAAGAGGCGCCCAAGGCAACCTGCGTGCCTCGCACGATTTCGCTGATAGTGGGAAAGATAGTCCCGATGAACACCGCTAAAGCCAGCCCGCCAAAGAGGAGGTTATTGAGAAGGAAGCCAGCCTCGCGGGAAAGCAGCGACTTCATCTCCATTTTACCAGCCAGCTCTCTACGACGGTAGAAAGTCAGGCCCAGGGAAACAGCCAGGACGACGACGAGAAAAGCCAGGAAGTAGTAACCTATGACTGACTGGCCGAAGGCGTGGACCGACTGGATGATGCCGCTCCTGGTGACGAAGGTGGCGAAGACGCAGAGAACGAAGGTCATGACAGCCAGGGCGATGTTCCATACTTTGAAGATGCCTCGCCGCTCTTGCATCGTCGCTGAGTGCAGGAAGGCTGTGCCCACTAGCCAGGGAATGAGGGAGGCGTTCTCCACCGGGTCCCAGCCCCAATAACCGCCCCAGCCCAGCTCCAGGTAGGCCCACCATGCGCCCAGGATGATGCCCAGGCCCAGGAAGAGCCAGGAGAAGAGGTTCCACCGCCGGATGCCCCGTATCCACTTCTCACCCAACTTTCCCGTCACCAGGGCAGCGATGGCGAAGGCGAAGGGCACGGTGTAGGCGGCGTAGCCGACAAACACCACGGGCGGATGGATGATCATCCAGAAGTTTTCCAACAAGGGATTCATACCGATACCTTCCGCGGGTATGGCGGCGGAGGTGGCGAAGGGGTTGGAGACAACGACCAGAAGAAGTGCAAAGAAGGCCTGACAAAGAGCCAACGCTGCCAGAGCATAGGGCCTAAGTTCCCGACTCCAACTTTCTTCTCGGCGAGCTATGAGGGCGGAGAAGATGGTCAGAAGCCACAGCCAGAGGAGAAGAGACCCTTCTTGCCCGGCCCAGAAGGCTGAGACAGTGTACATGGTCGGCAAGTAGGTGCTGACGTAGCGGTACACGTACTCAACCTGAAAGTCGCGGCTTAGCAACAGGTATAGCAAGATGGCCGAGGCCAAAGTGACTAACGCGGCTGTGGCCATAACCCCCTTTTTGGCACCCCCTGTCAGTTCCGGAGACCCACGACGGGCTCCTAAGATCGAGACTGTTGCAGTATATATAGAAGTCGCCAAGGCCAGCGCCAAAGCGACAAAGCCGATAGTGGTCATGAGAAATTACCTCCTCGCACACTTCGTAGTGAGACACGGAACGAAGTGAGGTGACGGCCACGTAAAACGTAAAGCGTGAAACGTAAGGTATAGCCGCTGTATCTTCACTCACGTTTTACGTTTTACGTTTCACGCATCACGTGCCGCTGTCCCGCCATGCAGCCTGACAACAAACCTCTCTGTCATTTAGTCGGGGCTTCTGCCGTGGCCGTTGCTGCACCTTCGTACTTGGATGGGCACTTGAGGAGCAGGTTGCTGGCTTCGAAGGATCCCCCTTCAATGTATCTGCCCTCAACTATGGCCTCTGCGTCATCTTGAAGCATGTCGGGGCGGGGGCCATTGTAGATCACAGCCAAGGTTCCGCTGGCGTCGGCGATGTTGAACCTGAGCATCAATTCTTTGGCGTTCCACTCAATAGTCTCCCCTATAACATCCCCAGCGACCCTCACTGTCTGCTCCGATGGCCCTTCGGCCCTCACTTCCTCAACGGTCAGGTAATAGGCCGTCGAGCCGCCGATGCTGCTGACGATGAGATAGCCCACCGCCAGCACGATGATGGCTCCGCCTACGATGAATTTGCTTCGTGTTCTAAGTGCGGTCATTGACAATCCTCCTCGTTTCTCTACCTGAACAGACTATAGCACAAAAGCCCTCTGCTGTCAATTTCAGGCCAGCATTGAGCCTCATTTGGATCTTGAAAACGCCTGAACAGGGAAGCGGGCCGGAGCATAAGCTCCAGCCCACTCATTCTGAAAACTGAGCCCACAAACCGACAGGTACTTGCGCACCTCGCTTCCTACACGTCCCTCGGAACAACAACCTCCAGATCGGTGATCGGATAAGACGAACACGGATGGATGTAGCCCGACCGCTTGTCGGCGGCTCTTCTGCCATCGCCCTCCAGACGGATGTACACGTCCCCATGAACGAGCAGCGAGCGACAGAACCCACATTCTCCTGAGCGACATTGCGAGGGTGGCGCCAGATTCGCCTTTTCCATGGCCACGAGAACCGTTTCTGTTGCCCTGGCCGGCACTTCCGTGGTCAGGCTACCGATGTGGACCTTGAGTCGAAAGGTCTGGTCGGTAACTTCCTGCGGGAAGCCGGGAGATTGGGTGATGTCCTCCACCCCACCAGACACCTCCCACCTTATCCTCCGCTTCGGGAGATTGAGCGTCGCCAGTTCCTGTTCGGCGAACTCGTACATCGCCTGGGGACCACAGACGAAGAACGAGCTGTCGTCCACGCTTGTCCTGAGCCTTGTCGAAGGATCGGCGTATTTCCTGATGGTGTCGGCAGTGATGAAGCCCTGTTCGCAGCCTTCCAGCGAAACCTCCGCACAGCTCAACACGTGCACGACCTGGATTCTGCCTGGCGCTTCCTGCTCCAGTCCTTTGAACTCATCGTAGAACACAATGTCGTCCTCGTCGCTGCTGCCGTAGAGCAACAGCAACGCTGCGTCCAGGTCTCCGTGGACGATTTCCCGCGCCATGGAACGAAACGGCGTAATCCCCGATCCACCGGCCAGGCCGACGATCTGGCTGGCGTCCCGCATGGGTTCGTAATAAAAGAAGCCACACGGCCCAGAGCTTCGGATCTTTGTGCCGACCTTCCAGTGATCCCACATGTACGGGGTCAAGAAGCCGTCTGGCTCTTTTCTGACGGTGATCTCGTAGAACCCGTCTGCTCCCAACGCTTCAAAGGGCGCAGAGGAGATGGAATACGGCCGCGTGATCCTGACGCCGTCTACCTCGACCTTCAGGCTGAGAACCTGCCCCGCTCGAAAATACGCCAGCCCCCTCGTATCGAAATCTGGATCGGCGACCAGCCTGAACGTCCTGGTCGTCTTGGTCTCATCCCTGATCTCCGCGATCACCAGGTGCTGGCTATCGGGGTGCAGTTGTTGCGCCAGTCTGTTCATGGCATCCAGACCCACAGGCTGGGCTGAGGATTTGGCGATTCGTTTCTTCCGCTTGGGCACCAGCCTTCGAAAAGTCAATAGATCCCTGATGTGGCCCTTGATGTTGACCTTCATTGCTGCACCTCCCCCTTTTCCATCATGTCTCTCCACGTCACCAGGGCGATGGTCTGCCCTGACTTGACGGAACTGCTATACCCGTGACATCGGAAGCCGAACCCGCCACAGAATTCAAGTCCGTCGAGGAGTTTGTCCTCCTGCATCATCATCATTCTGGGCATCACAGAATCCCAGGGCTCAGGCTCATAGCCGTAGATGATCCCGTTGTATGACCCGGTGTATCTGGCGAAGGTCTGAGGGGTCGCCACCTCGAATTCCTCAATGTGCTGCCTGATCGGTGCGCCGGTGGCCTGCTCAAAATGGGCGATGAGGTCACTCGCCACTTTGTTCTTCACCCTGACGTAGTCCCGTGGGGCTACGTTCCTCCAAACCTCCGGTCGGTACAGTGTGGTGATGGAGACGATAGATGTGCCCGGCGGCGAGCAATCGGGAAGGGCGTTGTTCAGACAGAGCACGGCCTGTATCTTGGGAGCATCAAGGGTCTGGCAGGTCTCGTACATCTCGTCCGTGTTCATATTGCCGTAAACGAAGTAGCTGTACTCGTGAAGCCCCAGCTCTTCGAGCGTCGCGTCCAGCCCCAGGTAGACCACCACGCTACTCACGCCGTTCAGCCGGGCATTGCATTGCCTGAGAGCGACTTCCGGAACCTCCGTTTTGGGGCTGACTAGGTGGTTGTAAACGAGAGTCGGCGAAGCGTTTGAAATCACGTGCCCTGTCTCTATCTCGTCCCCCTTTGAGGTTGCCACGCCCACCACGCGGCCGTTCCTGGCCAGGACCTTTTCAACCTTCGTGTTGTACTCGATGTGGCCCCCCAGCTCCCGGATCCTGGTGTCGAGGGCCAGAGCGAATTCGTGGGAGCGCTGTCTGGGAATGTAGGCGCTGGTGATGAGGAACAGGTAGAACATGGCACCGTACACAGTGAAATTCAGCCTGCTGGTAGGAGGCCCAAGGTAGGTCCACTGAGCGTGCAGGATCTTTCGTGCCCTGTCCGGGATTTTCAAAGCGTCTGCCACCTGATCCATGGTGTAGGGACAGGTTTTGAGGAAATTGGCATACTGCTTCGTCAGGACGCTTCTGTCGGGATTGCCCTTCGACTGCCCGATGTAGGTGATGGCCTCCAGCACCTCCTTGCACAGGTTCACGTAGTTGGTGACGGACTCCCTGCTGCCGGGCGCCGCCTTCTCCATCGCATTGATGAAATCCTGCACGCCGTAGGGCATGGTGACGTCCAGATCCTCGCCGGGATCGGTCAAGATCAGACGGAAGGCCTCGGGGATTTCGACCCAATCGAGGTAAATGTCCAGCTCGTCTTCGAGAAACGTCCGAACAGCCCCTTTGAACGTCGGCGAGCCGATGTCACAGAAGGCGTGAAGGGCGGCCTCGAACTCGAATCGGCCTCGCACAAAACTGGTGGCAAAGCCACCCGGCAGGCTATGCTGCTCCAGGAGGAGCACACTGGCGCCCTTGGCCGCCAGTTGTGCAGCCGCGCTCAGGCCGCCGTTTCCCGCGCCGATCACGACGCAATCGTAAGCTTTGTTGAGAGGTTGCTGCGTTGTTTTTTCTGCCATGTATGCCCTCCTCCTTCAGATGCCTCAATTATACAGAAACGACTCCACCTTGTCAACTGGCAACGAACGGATGGTGTCATTGCGAGTGTAACGAAGCAATCTCCCGCCTGCAATTGCAAGCTGGAGATTGCTTCGTCGCTCCGCTTCCTACTAAGAAACAACAGGTGTTTGGGCTGCAACGGGCACTACTTCCATACCTAGC
>CAYMKL010000077.1:0-33534 GCA_964390805.1 uncultured Anaerolineae bacterium
ATATCTGGTCCAGGCTGCCGCTTGAGCCTAATGGCCGAAACGAAGATCATGGCCACAACGGGCTTACCAACTACTACATCCAGGACATTGTCATTGACCCTCAGACACCAACGACTGCCGCTACTCTGTACGCCGCAACTCAGGGCGGCGTATTCAAGAGCACCGATGGCGGCGATACGTGGGTGACAAGGAGAAATGGATTTCCCCCGGTATCCAGGTATGCATTCAGTGCCCCCGTTGCTAAAATACTCGTTGATCCTGTCAGTCCGAATATCGTTTATGCTGGAATTGGAATGCCTCATCATGAGGGACATCAAGGTGTCTACTGGCTGGGGGTAGAAGAAAAGGGAGTGATCTACAAAAGCACAGATTACGGTGAAACATGGACGAAGATTCGAAATACCGGCATAGAACCCAATGCCATGATCTATTCCATGGCGATGGATCCTGGTAATCCCTCAGTGCTTTATGTTGCTACTGAGTATGGGGTTTACAAGAGCACGGATGCAGGAAGCACCTGGCAGTCAAAAAACACAGGCTTGCCGCATCTGAACACCCGCGACATCATCATTGATCCGGCCAATTCGGACGTGCTTTACTTGACAATATGGGCAACACCGGGCGGTGTCCTGAGCTTGTCGAAGGGAAGCGCTTCCTGGGAAGGCGGGGTGTACAAGAGCACCGATGCCGCTGAGAGTTGGGTAGCGAAAAACAACGGACTGGCGCAAGCTATGGGGGATCCTTCAGAAAGCGCCTTTCTGACCTCGAATTACAAGAACATCGTGATCAATCCTCAGAATCCTCAAATTCTTTACGTTGCCAATACCAGTTGGTGGCCAGAACCCGGCATCTTTAAGACAACTGATGGTGGTGATAACTGGACCTGGGTAACAAGGAATGAAGAGCCAAACATCAACGTGGATTTGGGGTGGATTGATTGGGGTCCCCAGACCTATTGCCTGGCCATAGATCCGAACAATCCAGACAACCTTCTTTTCGGGACCGATGGAGTCATCTGCAAGACCGAGGACGCTGGCCACTCCTGGACGCAGGGATACACCGATCTAGCCAGTCCAGCTTATTGGCAAGGAAGAGGATTTGAAACGACTTGTGTTATGGACGTTGAGGTTGACCCAACAAATCCTGACCATGTGTACGTCGGTTATTGCGACATTGGGTTTCTCAAAAGCACTGACGGTGGAGTATCGTTCAAAAAGACCGAAAGTGGAATGAACTACCCAGCCAATGCTTTCGCCATTGTCGTTGACCCCGATAATCCAAATGTTCTCTACACCGGAACGGGTGACTTGTTGACGTGGGGAACAAATCAGGGAGAGATATGCAAAAGCACCGACTATGGTGAAACGTGGAGCGTCACTGGCGACCCCAGTAATGGCTTGCCCGATGCCGAGGTCTGGTCTTTGGCCATTGATCCGAACAGTAACCCTGATTCAAGAATACTGTATGCCGCAAGCTACCAAAACGGGATCTACAAGACTGCTGATGGCGGCGTGAGCTGGTTCCCGGTCAATGATGGATTGGGAATAAACCGCCATATCCGGAAAATAGCCATTGATCCAACAGATTCGAGTACATTGTATGCTGGAGTTGAAGGCTACGATGAAGGTCTGGCAACAGTACAAGGTGGTGTTTACAAGACCTCTGACGGTGGGCAGAGCTGGACACGCATTGATTCCAATCCGCCTCAGCCGAGTGTTTTGGATTTGGCAATAGATCCAACTGACAGCAACATCATCTACTCGGCTGCCAGAGAACACTACGACCACACTCAGCAAACAATGTATCTGGGAGGTGTGTACAAGAGCACTGACGGGGGAAGCAATTGGACGAGGCTGAGTAGCGGTTTTGGTGATGGTGACAATCTGAACGTAGGTGCCTTGGCGATAGATCCTCAGAATCCAGCGATCATCTACGCAGGGACTTTCGACGATAACTTCCATGACGAGAGCTCTGGTAGAGGAATCTTCAAAAGCACAGATGGTGGCGCCAACTGGACGCCAATGAACGACGGTTTGGGTATTCTAACTACGACAGTGATCACGATTGATCCCTCAGACCACAGTCGTCTTTACGTGGGTACGCACGGAAACGGAGTCTTCACAGGGATTGATGAGTAGGGCTGTTCAGTGTGAACATCATGCTGGTGGCGGTGCATTGGGGGGAAACGCGTGATGAGCAGTGATCGGGGAATGAGTGATCAGGGAATCAGGGTGGCGGGAAACCTAATCTCCTGATCGCTGATTTCCTGATCCCTAATCCCTGATTCGAGGAGGATTGTAAATGACAAACCCATTTTCGTCAGAGCCAGGAATGAGGGAACTTGTCGCCGCTGGTTGTATGCTGTTAGCCTGTTTCGGCCTTCTTTTGATAGGCAGTCAGGCTGACGGTGCTGCCTCGCTGAAGGCGCACGCTTCCAGCCAGGCACAGCAAGCCATCCTTATTGACCACACCACGACAGACGTGGACCAGATCCCTCAGTACTGGATAGACCAGGCAGAAGCACAGCTCGATGTTTTCTACGGCCATACATCCCATGGGAGTCAACCACTCAGCGGGATGGATGCGCTGGGTATCGGCACGCTCTCCATCCATGAATATGGGGATGACCTGGGCCACAACGGGGACACCAGTTGGGTGGCTCCCACTGAGAACTACCTGGATGGCCACCCTGAGACCAACGTGGTCGTCTGGTCCTGGTGCGGCGGCGTCAGTGACAACACAGAGGCAGGGATCAACACCTATCTTAACGCCATGAGCCAACTGGAGACCGATTATCCCGACGTCACCTTCGTGTACATGACGGGGCACCTCGATGGAACCGGCGTGGGCGGCAACCTGTATGCGCGCAACAACCAGATTCGTGCTTACTGTGCCGCCAACAACAAGGTGGTCTACGACTTCGCCGACATCGAAAGCTACGACCCTGGCGGCACGTTCTACCCGGATGAAAACGACAGTTGCTCCTGGTGCACCAGTTGGTGCGCCGCGCACCCCGAAGACTGCACCGACCTTCCCGGCTCCTGCGCCCATTCCCACGGCTTCAACTGCCTGCAAAAAGGAAAGGCTTTCTGGTGGATGGCGGCCAGGCTGGCCGGGTGGGATGGGGGAGCAACGACTCCGACGGCTACGGCGACCGGCACGCCGCCAACCACGACTCCCACTGCTACCTCTACTCCAACCCCCACGGCAACGGCGACCACCGAGGCTTCCACACCTACGCCCACCGCCACTGCGACGACCACGACCGGAACCACCTGGTATGTGCGCCCCGACGGAGGGTCGCCCGACCAATGCACGGGCCTGGCGAACGCGCCGTATCCCGGCAGCGGAACGGGCCAGCCCTGCGCCTGGGATCATCCCTTCCGCGCCCTCCCGCCGGAAGGCGCGCCGCGCATCGCCGGCGGCGATACGCTGCTCATCGGCTCCGGCAGCTACATGATGGGTTACGGCGCACCCGGCGCTGACGCCTGCGAGTCCGATTATCCCTGGGGCTGCTACATGCCACCCGTGCCCAGTGGCTCCACAGGAAATCCCACCCGCATCCTCGGCGAGGGATGGGGCAGCGGCTGCTCCGATCCACCTGAACTCTGGGGTACCGAACGAGCGGACACGATCCTCAACCTCACCGACGCCAGCAATGTCGAGATCGCCTGCCTGGAGATCACCGATCACTCCGACTGTGTCGAGTCCCACTCGGGGGGCCTGGCCTGCAAGCGCGATACCTACCCCTTCGGCCCCTGGGCCGACACTGGCCTCTACGCCGAAGACTCGGCCAACGTACATTTACGGGACCTGAACATTCACGGCCTGGCCTCTGCCGGGGTGCGCGCCGGCCGCCTCACCGACTGGACGGTGGAGGACGTGCGCATCACCGGCAACGGCTGGGTCGGCTGGGAGGGCGACATTGACGGCGACGACTCCAACTCCGGCACTCTGCTCTTCCGGCGCTGGACGGTGGAATGGAACGGCTGCGCTGAGACCTATCCGGGCGGTGAGCTAACCGGCTGCTGGGCTCAGACAGCGGGGGGGTACGGCGATGGCGTCGGCACCGGCGCCACGGGCGGGCACTGGATCATCGAGGACTCGGCCTTCCTGCACAACACCTCCGACGGCCTGGACCTGCTCTACGTCCGCGAGGTGGGCTCTTCTATCGAGATTCGGCGCACCATCGCTGAGGGCAACGCCGGCAACCAGATCAAAGCCAGCGGACCGACCCTGATCGAGAACTCGATCCTGGTCGGCAACTGCGGCTTCTTCGACGGCCAGCCCTTCACCTACAACGTGGACAACTGCCGCGCCCTGGGCACGGCTCTCCCCCTCTTTCTGAGGCCGGGTAACCAGGCCACGATCATCAACAACACCCTCACCAGTGAGGGGGACTGCCTGGTGACGGCGGAATGTGACAACAACTGCGACGGCACCGAATCGGTGCTGGTGCGCAACAACCTCTTCCAGGGCCACCCCGACTTCCTGCAGCCCTTCGAAAACACCTGCCTCACCTGGACGGGGGGCTTTCCCCACGATCCTTTCGACATAGATTACTCCATCATCAACGACGCGAAGAATGACCCTTGCCCAGGCACCCACGACATCTGCGGGGTCTCACCTGGCCTGGTCAACTCTTCCATTGACGCCTTCGACGCCCACCTCCTCTCCGACAGCCCGGCCATTGACGAGGGCACCACCAGCGGCGCGCCCGACGATGACTATGATGGCTATCCTCGCGACGCCCTGCCCGACATCGGGGCCTACGAATGGCGCTCTGGGGACGAAACAGCGACCCCCACACCCACTCCCACCCGCACTCCCACACCCACTTCCACACCCACACCCACCGCCACCACGCCCCCCCAGTGCACCGCCGTCACCATCCAGCGAGGCACCTACGGCACCGTGGCCGACGCCTACATCTGGGCCTCGTCGCCGGACTATACCGGCAACTGGGAAAACCTCTACACCGGCAACGTCGGCAGCAGCCGCAAGCAGACCCTGATCCGCTTCGACCTGTCGTTCATCGCCGATACCGCCACCGTGGACAGCGCCCTGCTGAGCCTGTACCGCACCGACTCCGACGGCAACCGCACGGTGAACGTGCACCGCATCACCACCTCCTGGACCGAGAGCGGCGTAACCTGGAACAACTTCGGCAGCGGCTACGATCCCGCCATTCTGGGGTCTTTCCAGGCCGGCGGCTCAGGATGGAAAACGGTGGACGTTGCCGATCTGGTACAGGGATGGGTGGATAGTACTTACGTCAACTACGGGCTGCTCCTGGACGATCCCACCACCGTCGCCGACGAAAACGAGGTATACCACTCCAGCGAGTACGGCACGATCTCGATGCGGCCTGAGCTGGAGATTTGTTGCCGGACGGGGGACGAGACCAGCACACCTACCCCCACGCCGACGGCTACCGCTACCACCCCCACGCTCACGGCTACGGTCACGCCAACCCCAACCCCGACGTCTGGTGACTGCACCCACTACGTCGCGCTCAGCGGCAGCGATGCCAATCCCGGCACAACCGGTGCCCCCTGGCGCACTCTCCAGCACGCCGCCGACGTCGCCCAGCCGGGCGATACCGTCTGCGTGGAAGCGGGCACTTATGTCGAAGAGGAAGGCGTCACCTTTACCACTTCAGGTACAGTGGATCAGCCCATCACCTTCACCACCAATGGCCAGGCGGTCACCGTGCAGGGCGAAATGAACCTCTCTCAGGGCACCTCCCACCTGCGTCTGCAGGGCTTCACGCTGCGCGACTTCAGTATATGGGGCATCACGCTGTGGGGTGACAACCAGGATGTGGTTCTCTCTGGCCTGGATGTGGGCGGGGGCGAGGCCGGCATCCATTTCACCGTGGGCTATTCCGGCCAGCCGCCGGAGTATGGCCCGGTGGAGGACGTGACTTTGGCCGATAGTGTCATCCACGACGCCGAGTACACCGGCGTGGATTGCACACCCGGCCCCTGCAACAACATGCGCTTTCAGCAGTTGGAGATCTACGGTTCGGGGCTGGTAGCCGGTTGGGGCGCCGATGGGCTGGCAGTGGAACGCGGTCAGGACATCCTGGTGGAGGATTGCACCATCCACGACAACGGCGGCGACGGCATTGACCTCAACTCCCGCGACGCGGCGGGTAGCGTTTCGGGTATCGTGGTGCGTCGCAACCGCGTGGCCAATAACCTTCGCAACGGGGTCAAGCTATGGGCTGGCGGCCTTATGGTCAACAACGCTGTATGGAACAGCGCAGATACGGCGTTGGTGCTGGAAGCGGGCAGCACCTACACCGTCACCAACAACACCATCGCCAACTGCACCAGCTACACCTACCTGGCCACACTGGGTGGTTACGCGACTTCCACGCCCTCAAACATCCGTCTGCATAACAACATCTTCTACAACGACAACCCAGCGATGGGCGGCACAACCGTCTACTATCCTGAAGGGGCGATCCTGACCGCCGATCACAACCTGTATTACAATCCTTACCGTACCGACGACGTGATCTGCTATGAGCCGACCGCCCGCTGTTTCAGCGCGGACGAGATCAACGACGGCACCTGGCTCGCTCAGACCGGCCACGGCCAACACAGTGCCTACGCTGATCCCGTCTTCGTTCATCCAGCCAGCAACGACTATCACCTGCAATCCAGCTCACCTTGCGTTGACGCCGGCAGCAACGAAGGCGCGCCGGAGGTTGACTTTGACGGCAATCCACGTCCCCTGGATGGCGATTCGGACGAGATGGCTGTGGTAGACATAGGAGCCGATGAGTTTACACTCTTGGGCGACCTCGACCACGATTGCGACGTAGACATCGTGGACATCATGCTGGTGGCCAGCCACTGGAACAACTCGCTGGGCGATGAAGACTACGACCCGGCCTACGACCTGGATGATAACGGCAAGATAGACATCGTGGACATTATGCTGGTGGCAGTGCATTGGGGGGATACGTGCTGAACGGTAAGCTTGATCAAAAGCCCGCATGGTGCTAGAATGGTTGGGGTTGTTGGGGGCGCCGCAGCCCGCCTTGGCCGTAGCCGCTTGTACTGAGCCCTTCGACAAGCTCAGGACAGGCCTGTCGAAGTAAGCGACACGGCAAACAACACTCCCTGAACCCGCCGCCAGCCAAGGCCGTGCTTTTGTGTGCCCTGTGGCTGGCGTTTTGACCATGCAAGGGGGCAACGGATGGACAGCGGATAATCGGATGGGCTGGCGCGAGCCCCCATCCGCTTATCCGCTTGCCATCCGTTGACGCCAAGGCCGTGCTCTTGCGTGCCCAAGGCTGGCGTTTTGATCATGCAAGGGGGCAACGGATGGACAGCGGATAATCGGATGAGCTGGCGCGGGTGCCTATCCGCTTAATCCGCTTATCCGCTTGCTATCCGTTGCTGCCAAGATTGACATCTTGGACATCATGCTGGTGGTGACCAGACGGGGTGAACACTGCTAGAGCCCTGGCAAGCCTACGCCCACCGCCTACCCACATCAAAGTGCCAGAAGCAGGAGATTGAAACCATGCGACGAACTAGCCTGGGGATGGCGATGATCGGTCTACTGATCGTACTGGGCAGCACCTACGCAGGCACTGCCGATTCCGCCGGCACTGTGTACTACGTCGCCGCGAACAAGCCGGGAGCCAACGACTCCAACAACGGCCTTCGTCCCACTCACCAGGGCGGAAAAGACGGCCCCTGGTTGACCATTCAGCAGGCGGCAGATACGATGACGAAAGACGATGCCATTCAATTCGCACGCACCCCCGATGGTGGGATTGACTTTAACCACAGTGCCATCCAGTTGCACGTTGATTCCCAGATGCGCTTGACTGTCCGCTACGATGAGGCCGCTTCATCACATGTACGTAGCGGCGACGTCGTCCAGTCCCTCACCCACCCGGCTGTATCGCATAGCATCGTCCTTGACGGGGTATCGGTGACCAGCTTCGTTCTGGATCAGGAGCAGATTGAACACGAGGAAAACATCAGTGGTCAGTTCGGGAACGGCGAGCGGGTCACCCTGGTAGGGCTTGGCTCCGGCCCGGAGGACGCGACCATCGAACTGACATTGACCCTCGAACTTTACGAGACCTATCCCCACACAGTGCTGACCCAGGCCCGCTATCGCAATCTGGGCACGGACGACCTGACGATTGACGCCGTTTGGAGCAACGCGCTGTATCTTGACCGACGACTGGTGAACCCGTCTGTCCCATCCTACAGCTTCAAAATGGTTTCGATGGGTACGGTGTGGGGCAACGGCCTCCGCGACCGCATTTGGGACATCACGGCTGACAGCGTCTTTGACAATTACAACGGGGGCGACGTCACAAACCCTGAGATGGATGGCCCCTGGGGAGGCGGCGGCACCCCTATCACCAGCGTGTGGGGCTGCGAGATGGGGATGACCGTGGCCGTCGTCGAGCCAACGATCCAGATCCTTGGGGTTCCGCTCATTACCCAGCCCGATGGCCGCGTGCTTTTGGGCGTCAAGCAAACCAATGACCTGGGTACCCTGGACGCTGCCGCTTCATCACATGTACGTAGCGGCGCTTCATCACATGTACGTAGCGGCGACACCTTTGAGGGCGTTCGCAGCAGCATCACCGTCCATCACGGCGATTTCTTCGACGGAGTGGCCATCTATGGCCGGATGTTGCGCGAGATGGGACTCCTCACCCACCAGTACCATGCGGTGGACTACGAAGCCTATTGGTGCACCTTCGGCCTGGAGGAGCGGCTGTGGGAGAGTCCCGCCGACCCGGAGGTGGTCAACGACCGGTTGTACATCCCTGAGGACTTGGGCTTGAACTGGATCAACATAGACTCCGGATGGAATAACGGCACGGGCTCGTGCGAGGCCAACCGTGATTACTTCGGCAGTGACGCCGAGTTTGCCAGTTGGATTGACGACCTGCACGACTGGGGGTTTAAGGTTTCGTTGTGGTTTGACCCCGGCTTTGGCGACGAGGTGCTGCTGGCTGAACATCCCGACTGGTTCATCAAGAACGAGGCCGCTTCATCACATATACGTAGCGGCGCTTCATCACATGTACGTAACGGCGGCATTTTCTTCGTTGACGATTGGGAACGCTATGCCATGGATCCGACGGTGCCGGCGGCGCAGCAGTACGTCGAAGCGTGCGTGACAAAACTGGTCACGCCGCAGCACCAGGGCGGGTGGGGCATTGATCGTCTTTTCCTGGATGGGACTTTCATGATGCCCCCTGACTACTCTGGCCGCCACGCCTCGCCACACGATACGGAAAGGGCCGACTACGTCTTCTATCAGATCGTCTTCGACGTCGCCCGCAGCGTTGACCCCGAATTCCCCATCGAGTTTTGCCCATGTGGTGGCGTGGTCACAGCCTGGAATCTTCCGTACATCTCGCAGATCACCACGTCCGACCCGGACGTACTGGCCCTGCGCCCGCATGAGGTTCGCACCAAGCTGTACAAGGCGCTCGTCGGTCCTGACGCCCCGGTGAACGGCGACCACATTGAGGGCGCTGGCGAAGATCTGGACTTAGATATGGACTACATGTTCCCGCTCATCCTGGGTCTGGGCGACGTCTACCAGACCTACTATTGGGAAGATGACTGGCGCAGCAGCGATCCGCTGGGGGTCGGCGTCAAATCGCTGTACCAGAAGTGGTTCAACCTCTACAACCAGTTGAAACTAAGCCAGGGCACTTATCTCAATCTCTATGATCTGGCCTACGACGAACCAGGCTCGCACGCTATCGCCAAGGGAGATGAGATTTATTATCTCTTTGCGCCAGCCTACAATACCGCCTTCATCGGCGCAATTGAATTACGTGGCCTTGAGTCCGACAGCACCTATGAGGTGATAGATTACGAAAACGACGCTCACTATGGTACGTTTGGCGGTCCCACCGCTGTCCTCAGCGTAACCATTCCGGTGAATGACCCGCTCCTGCTCAAAGCCACGCCTACCGATCCACCCTGCAATCTTGTCGGCGACCTTGATGGTGATGGCGATGTGGACGTCGAGGATATCATGCTAGTGGCCAGTCGCTGGCACACCGCCGTCGGCGACCCCGACTATGCCCCTCTCTGCGACCTGGACGGCAACGGCGAAATTGACGTCGTGGACATCATGCTGGTAGCCATCCATTGGGGCGAGAGTTGCGAGGACTAGGACAGTAATCCACATGATTAACGTTGAGGAGGAATAGCATGAAAAACATACTTTCATCGAAGCCAGGAGTGAGGGGATTCCTCACCGCTGGTTGCATGGTTCTGGCGTGCCTCGGCCTCCTTTTGATGGGCAGCCGCGTTGGCATAGCCAACCCTCAGCAGGCCCACGCTCTGGCTCCGGATCCCAGTCCACCGAGCGAGACGGTGAAGTTGATCTTCATTCACCATTCGTGCGGCGAAAACTGGCTGGATGATTGGGACGGCGGCCTGGGCATCGCCCTGCGCGACAACAACTACTTCGTCAGCGACACCAACTACGGCTGGGGACCGAGCAGCATCGGGGACACCACCGACATCGGCCACTGGTGGGACTGGTTCCGGGGGACGAGCAGCGCCACCTACCTGAGCGCTCTCTACGCCGAAAGCGGCCAGAATTCCAACTACTCCCGCCTGGCTACCGATCCCGGCGGCGAGAACGAGGTCGTCATGTTCAAGTCCTGCTTCCCCAATTCGCATCTGGGGGGAAGCCCAGGCGACCCTCCCACCAGCGGCGACAATCCCCTGCGCGGCCAGGACGCCTGGTCGGAGTACATGACCGTGGCCAACGCCAAGGGCATCTACAACGACATTCTGGAGTACTTCCAGACACGGCAGGACAAGCTGTTCGTGGTCATCACCGCACCGCCGCTGGTACTCAACGACACCGATGCCAGCCACGCTGCCAACGCCCGCGCTTTCAACAACTGGCTGGTCAACGATTGGCTGGATGGCTACTCTTACAACAACGTGGCCGTCTTCGATTTCTACAACGTCCTGACCAGCAACGGTGGGAATAGAAACACCAACGACCTGGGCTGGGAGACCGGCAACCACCACCGCTGGTGGAGCGGCGCGGTGCAGCACATCCAGACCGTGGCCAACAACTTCGCCGCCTATGGCAGCGATGCCTGGGACAGCCATCCGACTGCGGCCGGAAATCAGAAAGCCTCCGGGGAGTTCGTACAATTGCTGAACGTCTTCTACAATGCCTGGAAATCCGGCCAGACCACGGTCACGACCACATCCACACCGACGGCGACCACAGCAGCTTCCACCCTCACCCCCACCCCAACCCGGACCAGTACGCCCACCAGCACTTCGACCACCACGGCTGCCGCTTACTACTACGTCTCCACCGACGGGGACGACGACAACCCCGGCACAGAAGCCCAGCCCTGGCGCACGATCCAGAAAGCCGCCGATACCCTGGCTGCGGGTGACACGGTCTACATCAAGGCGGGAACCTACCAGGAAAGAGTGATACCGCAAAACTCGGGCAGTGCGGGCAATTACATCGTGTACGCCGCCTATCCTGGCGATACCGTAACCATTGACGGTGCCACTATCACTTTGCCAGTGGGATGGGGCGGATTGTTTGATGTATCGGGCAAGAGCTACATCAGAATCTCAGGATTGAGGATCATCAACGCCGGGCCTTATCTCAACAGCGTGGGCATCCTGGTGGATTCGTCGAGCCATATCATCATTGAGGGGAATACCACCTACGATACGACCTCTTCCGGTATCGGTGTTTGGGGCAGTAACAACGTCATCATTGACAATAACGAGGTGGAGCTAGCCTGCAACGATGGCGAACAGGAATGTATTACCGTGGCCGGTACGGATACCTTCGAGATCAAGAACAACCACGTCCACCACGGCGGCCCTGGGACCAACGGAGGAGAGGGAATAGACGTCAAGGATGGCTCTTCCAACGGCAAAGTCTTCAATAATCACGTGCATGACATGAATAGAGTGGGCATCTACGTAGACGCCTGGGATAAGCACACTTACAACATTGAGGTTTTCGGGAACGTGGTACATGACAATGCCGCCAATGGCTTTGCCGTGGCTTCTGAAATGGGTGGGCTGCTCGAAAACATCAACGTTTACAACAACGTGGCCTACAATAACAAATGGTGTGGGCTGCATCTCCATGAGTGTTGCATTGCCAACCGCCCCGTGCGCAATGTGAAGATCATCAACAACACTTTCTATGACAACGGATGGGATCCATGGGGCGGGGGAATCCTGGTTGAGAATCCAGACGTGGAGAACGTGATCATAAGAAACAACATCGTCAGCCAAAACCTGTCCTTTCAGATCGCCGTAGATACCAGCGTACCAGCAGGAAACGTCACCACAGACCACAATCTGATTGATGGTTACCGGGGAGATGAGGGGGAGATCTATGGCAGTGACTACGTGGAAGGCGATCCAGTGTTCGTGGGTGCCGCCGGGGCAGATTTTCATCTGCAAGGAACGTCGCCGGCTATAGATCAAGGGTCTCCTACCGATGCGCCAAGCGATGACTTCGAGGGGCAACCTCGACCCTACGGCGCAGGATATGACATCGGAGCCGACGAGTGGCTTCCCTCAGGGCCAACACCGACGGCCACTCACACACCCACACCAACTCGAACACCGACTCCCACTCATACCGCGACCCCAACCAACACGCCCACCAGCACGCCGACGGCTACCGCTACTACGGCAGCCGCTTACTACTACGTCTCCACCGACGGGGACGACAGCGATCCCGGTACGGAAGGCCAGCCCTGGCGCACCATCCAGCACGCGGTGGATAGCGTCGACCCAGGCGACACCATCATCGTGCAGTCGGGCAGCTACGTCGGCGCGCGCATTGAGCTCTGCGGCAGCGAGGCAGAGCCCATCACCCTGCGGGCGGCATCGGGGGGAACGGTGCTGCTCAACGCCCCCGGCCCATCCAACGCACACGACAGCATCCTGGAGGTGGAGACCTGGGAGGGGAGTGGCATCGTGGCCCATTGGGTCATCCAGGGCTTCGAGATTACCAATGCCCCTCGCTACGGCATAGACATCCGCGAGGCCCACCACATCACCGTGCAGGACAACCATGTGCACGATAGCAACAGCACCGGCATCTTCACTGCCTTCACCGACGATGTCCTCATCCAGGACAACAACAGCCATCACAACGGCGAGCACGGCGTCTACCACAGCAACAGCGGCGACCGCCCCATCATTCGGGGCAACACACTGCATTACAACAACAACTGCGGCATCCACATCAACGCCGACGCCAGCATGGGAGGTGACGGCATCATCTCCGACGGCCTGGTGGAGGACAACATCATCTACGAGAACGGCACCACTGGCGGATCCGGCATCAATATGGACGGCGTCAACAGCACCATGGTCCGCAACAACCTCCTGTACAACAACCACGCCAGCGGCATCTCGCTGTATCAGATTGATGGCGCAGTCTGCTCCAGCAATGACCAGGTGTTGAACAACACCGTGGTGATGGCCGCTGATGGCCGCTGGGCGCTGAACATCCCGGACGCTGGCTGCACTGGCAATCAGGTGTTCAACAACGTTTTCTACAACTACCACTCCTGGCGAGGCAGCATCGTCATCGCCAGCCCCAGCCCTGCCGGATTCGCCAGTGACTACAACGTGATCATGGACCGCTTCTCCACCGATGGGGGTGACACTCGCATCGGCCTGACCGACTGGCAGGCTCTGGGCTACGACACCCACTCCCTCATCGCCACTCCCGAAGAACTCTTCGCCGATCTAGCCGCCGACGACTACCACCTCAAGACCGGCAGCCCGGCCATTGACGTAGGCAGCAACGGCAGCGCGCCGGCCACGGATTTCGAGGGCGATCCCCGGCCTCTGGATGGTGACTCGGACGGGATTGCCATTGCAGACATGGGGGCCGATGAGTTCGCGCTGGTAGGCGACCTGGACCACGATTGCGACGTGGACATCGTGGACATCATGCTGGTGGCCAGCCACTGGCACACCGCCGCGGGCGATCCCGGCTACGTTGCCGCCTACGACCTGAACGATGACGACAAAATTGACATCGTGGACATCATGCTGGTAGCAGTACACTGGGGGGAAAACTGCACAGGATCCACGCCGACGGCTACCCCAACAGTCACACCCACCCAAACCCCCACACTCACACCTACTCCCACACCCACCACCGCCCCCTTCCCCGACTGGGCCTTCGAAGCGCGCCTGGCCGGCGCCTCCTTCGATCCTGAGATGAGCGACACCGAGATAAACGCCAAGCTGCAACAGGCCGCCGACGATGGCGTCTCCGTGCTCCTGGCCGACGCGCCCACCGGCTGGAGCTACACCGCCTGGGTTGACACCGACGAGTTCAACCAGGTGCTGGCCCTGATGCGCGACCGGGTGTTCCCCCGCGCCCACAACAAGGGCCTCAAAGTGGTGTGGTATCTGACCGGGCTGGAGTTGATCTGCGAAGGCTGCGTCAACACCGGGCGCGACCCGTCCGCTGAGCACCCGGAGTGGATGCAGATTGATCGCCAGGGCAACCCCCTCCAGTTCAGCGGCGTGCAGGGCGTCTTCTGGCTTAACCCGGACGACCTGGATGCCTGGCTGTCGCCCGAATCCCCCTACCGCGACTTCTACATGGACCGCGTTGAGGATATCGCCACCGCCGGCGCCGACGGGCTGTGGATTGACGTCATCTACTTGCTGAACGCCATCGGCCAGTTCGACGACCTGTGGCCCTCCTACGATACCTACAGCCAGGCCGCATTCCAGGCTGCCTATGGACACGCCACCCTTCCCACCAAGAACTGGAACGACCTGACCTGGCGAGAATTTGTCCGCTGGCGCATCGAATCCATCACCGACTTCGTGGAGGACGTGGCCGCTGCCGCTCGTGCGGTGGACTCCGATCTGGCCTTCTTCACCGAGAACTGGTGTATGGACTCCAACTACGTCACCCAATACTCCCAGGACCCGTTGGACTTCATCAGCAATGCCCACGTGGCCACAGCCCACGAGTTGGAGCCGGTGGACCAGGACAACACTGGTATGAAGTGGGCGACCCTCAAGCAATGGCGCGACTATGCGCTGATGGTCAAGTTCGCGGCGGCGGCCAACAAGGGCAAGCCGGGCTGGATTCTGACCTACGCCGGGGCAGTGGACGACAGCCTGCGCGAGGCCGGCGTCCACCTGGCGGAG
Source organism: uncultured Anaerolineae bacterium (assembly GCA_964390805.1). Lineage (GTDB taxonomy): Bacteria > Chloroflexota > Anaerolineae > VGOG01 > VGOG01 > CAYMKL01. The sequence continues at coordinate 15,216 of CAYMKL010000077.1, forward strand.
GGGGCCAACTTCTACGAGGCAAAGGGGCCGGAGATGGTGGACGACAGCACTGGCAGCCGGCCCACCGTGTTCCCCTGGCTGGCAGCCAACGCAAGCATGGCGTACCATAGTACCTCGTTGGCGGAGGTAGCGCTGTGGTACAGCCCGCGCAGCCGCGACTTCGTGGACGGTGAGGACGCTGGCGACGACAAGTACGACTACGCGAACACAACCTACATCAAGGAATACCGCAACCGGGCGCAGGCTCTGCTCATGACCCAGATCCCCTTCGACATCGTGACCAGCCAGTGGTCGTTGGCCGAACTTGCGCGCTACACCTGGCTGGTGCTGCCCAATGCCGCCTGCCTCAGCGATGCCGAGGCGGCGCTGCTGAGCGACTATGCGGCGGGCGGGGGCAAGCTGGCCGTGACGGGGAACACAGGCGCCATGGACGAGTGGTGCCAGTCGCGGGCCACCAACGCCCTGGCCGGCGTTACCACCTACTCTTTTGACGACGTGACCAGCGACGTGCTGACCACCGACCTATGGGCCTTCCACAAGAGGCGGGTGCTGATCGAGGCCCGGACGGGCACCGATGCAAGCGGCCCGTTCGTCATAATCCCGCTGGCCAACTTCAACAGCAGCACAGTCTACAGCAACGTAGGCATCACCGTCCGCCTGCCGGACGGCTTCGGCCCGACGACGGTGACGTGGAACGCACCCGACGCAGCAGGTGGAACGCTGAGCTACAGCGTCAACAGCGGCTACCTGAGCGTGACCTTGCCCACGTTGGACACGGCCGCCGCCGTGGTGATCCGTGGATCGAGCTCACCGTCCACATCCACACCGACGGTCACCCCGACGGCTACCGCTACAACGAACACACCCACGCCGACGGCTACAACGAACACACCCACGCCGACGGCTACTCCAACACCCACAGCCACCCAAACCCCCACACCGACGCCGACACCCACCCCGACCTCCGAAACCGGGCTTGACAAGTGGGCATTGTGGACAGGCAGCACCAGCCTACGCGGCGCCAACATCTGGCAGCGGCGCGTCTATCCTGAGCTAGACGGCACCACCTTCCTGGGCCCCGGCCCCGTCGGACCGCCCTTCACCCAGCAAGACTTCGACAACCTGGCCGCGCTGGGCGCTAATTACGTCAACGTCTCCCACCCCGGCCTGTTCACCGAAGACCCGCCCTACCTCTTGGATCAGGACATCCAGACCAACCTGGACAACCTGCTGGCCATGATTGAGGAAGCCGGCATGTTCGCCGTGATCAGTGCCCGCACCGGGCCAGGCCGCAGTGATTTCACCTTCTACTGGGATGGGGCTGGTGACTGGTTTGACGAAGGCTATCTCAACGATTCGATGTGGCAGGATCAGGCAGCCCAGGACGCCTGGCTGGCCATGTGGGCCTACACCGCCCAGCGCTACAAGGACAACCCCATCGTCGTCGGCTATGACCTGATGGTGGAGCCCAATTCCAACGAGGTGGGCAGCCACGCCCTCTACGATGCCCTGGACATCTGGGACCCCGAAGAGTTCTACTTACAACCACCGGCTGGATACGCAGGCACCTTATATGATTGGAACCAGCTCTACCCCCGCATCACCACCGCCATCCGCCAGGTGGACACCGACACGCCCATCCTGATCGGCTGTATGGCCTACAGCATGGTGGACTGGCTGCCCTACCTGCAGCCGACGGGAGACCCACGCACCGTCTACATGGTGCATCAGTACGAGCCCTATCTATACACGCACCAGGGGTCGGACGCCAGCGATTGCACCTACCCCGGCTGGTGTGATGTAGACTGGGACGAGGTGGACGAGTGGTTCGGCCAGACCTGGCTGGATAATCTACTCTCCACAGTGGATACGTTCAAGACCACCCACAGCGTGCCGGTTTCGGTGAACGAGTTCGGCGCGATGCGTTGGGAGCCGGGTGTGGACGAGTTCATGGACGACCAGATGAACCTGTTCCAGCAGCGGGGCATGAACCATGCCCTGTGGGTGTGGGACCCTGACTGGGAGCCGTGGACGCAGGAGGAGGACGCCTTCAACTTCCGCCACGGCCCCGACCCCAACAACCACACCGACGTTGCCTCGAGCGATCTGATTGACGTGATCGTTGAGCATTGGGGGCGGAATACGGTGGGGCCATAGAACACGGATTGGCGGGATTGGCGGATGGGTGTGGCCGTCCCACCCTGCTCCGGCGGGATCGCCAGATCCCGCCGCCACACCACCGGATCTGGCGATCCGGTGGGAGCAAGGCAGACCGGACGCAGGCCGCCGAAGGTAGAACTGGTAGAGGTGGGTGGGCCATCAACACACAGGAGAAAAACCACCAACAGTCAGGTGACGGACAATGAGAAAACAGACACCATTGCTATCGGCTATCGGCATCTTCATGGCCCTGTACGTGATTTTGACCAGCACGGCCAGCACCAGTGACGCCACGTCTGGCAGCGAATTGGCGATCTACACCGACGGACTGGCCAGCGGTTGGGCGAACTGGTCGTGGAACACCACGGTGGATTTCAACAACGCCACGCCGGTTCAGAGCGGCAGCGCGTCCATAGCCGTCACTTACAACCAGGCCTGGGCCGGGCTGTACCTGCACACGGACAGCCTCATCAGTGGCAGCCAGTACGACACACTGCGTTTCTGGGTCCATGGCGGCGGCACGGGCGGCCAGCAACTGCGCGTCATGCTCGCCGACGAGAACAACACCCTGATTGATTATGTCACGGTGCCGGTGACACCCCAGGCAGGCACGTGGTCACAGGTGGATGTGACGATCAGCGCATTGGGCAGCCCGGCTCAGATCAGCGGCGTGGTGTGGCAGGATACCAGCGGCGGCGCGCAGCCGACGTTCTACATAGACGAGGTGGTGCTCCTCCACAGTGGGGCCACGCCGACGCCCACCTCCACGCCCAGCGGTGGCCCTGCGCTGCACGTGGACGCCGGAGCGGGTCAGCACGCCATCAGTCCCGACATCTACGGGATGAACTTTGCTGACGAGTCGCTGGCGATGGAACTGCGTCTGCCGGTGCGGCGCTGGGGCGGCAACGCCACCACGCGCTACAACTGGCAAAACGACACCTCGAATCGCGCCAGCGACTGGTTCTTCGAGAACATCCCCAACGAAAACCCTGACCCCGGCGCCTTGCCCGACGGCTCTTCCTCTGACCGGTGCGTCGAGCAGGACCGTCGCACCGGCGCGCGTACCATCATCACTGTGCCCCTCATCGGCTGGACGCCCAAAAGCCGCGATTACGCCTGTGGCTTCGGCGTGAGCAAATATGGGTCGCAGCAGCAGGTGGATCCCTGGCGTCCCGAGTGCGGCAACGGCGTGCGCCCTGATGGGTCGAACATCACCGGCAATGACCCCACTGATACCAGCACCGCTATCACACCTTCCTTCGTGCAGGATTGGATCAGCCACCTGACTGGGCGCTATGGGACGGCGGCCCAGGGCGGGGTGGCCTTCTATAACCTGGACAATGAGCCCATGCTGTGGAATGAGACCCACCGCGACGTATATCCGCAATCCACCAGCTACGATGAGATGCGCGACCGCACCTACCAGTACGCCGCAGCCATCAAGGCGACCGATCCCAGCGCGCTCACCCTTGGCCCAGTGGTGTGGGGGTGGACAGCCTATTTCTACTCGGCGCTGGACTGGGAGCCGGGGGGCGACTGGTGGAACAATCCGCAGGATCGCAATGCCCATGGTGGCGTCCCCTTCGTGGAATGGTATTTGCAGCAGATGCAGGCCCATGAACAGCAGCACGGCACACGCATCCTCGACTACCTCGACCTGCACTACTATCCCCAGGCTCCGGGCGTGGCCCTGTCCTCCGCTGGCAGCCCGGACACACAGGCTCTGCGCTTGCGCTCAACGCGCTCGCTGTGGGACCCCACTTATACCGACGAGAGCTGGATCAACGAACCGGTGCAACTGATCCCCCGCATGGGTGGCTGGGTGGACGACAACTACCCAGGCACCAAGCTGGCCATCACCGAATACAACTGGGGTGCCCTGGACCACATCAACGGGGCGCTGGCCCAGGCCGACGTGCTGGGCATCTTCGGCCGCGAGGGACTGGACTTGGCGACACTTTGGGATCCACCTGATTCCGACGAGCCTGGTGCCTTCGCCTTCCGCATGTACCGCAACTACGACGGTGCGGGCGCAGCCTTCGGCGAGACGAGCATGCAGGCCACCAGTACCGATCAAGAGCAACTGTCTGTTTATGCCGCGCTGCGGAACAGCGATGGTGCGCTGACGCTGGTGGTGATCAACAAGAGCAGCAGCGATCTGACCAGCAACGTGACGCTGGCTGGGTTCGATCCCGCGCCCGTGGCCGAGATCTACCGCTACAGCGAGGCCGACCTGGGCGCCATCCTGCTCGAGTCGGATCAGGCGGTCGGCACTGGCGGATTCAATGCCACATTCCCTCGAAGGTCCATCACCCTGGCAGTGGTGCCGGCGGCCGCAACCACATCCCCCAACGCCGACTCTCCCCTGGGTAGCAATCTCAGCGGCATTCGAGACTGGTCAACCGAACTGACATTTGTGGACGTTTTCGAAACAGCCAGAGCGTGGATCCCCCAGTGCCTGGAGGGACAGGACCCTGATTGCACATCCGGCTGGGATACGGACGAGGCCGATCTGATTGATCTGGACGATGATGGTTGGGTGCGCTCGTTGCCCGCCCCGGACGATCCTCCCGTGTTCACGCGGGTGGCGACAGTCCTGTTCGCCCTTGATCCCATTGATGGAGGCTATCCCCATTACCCGGCCGGCAAATACGTTGTGCTGTACGATGGCGAAGGGACGATTGAGTACCGCCTGGGAGCCAGCAAGAATGAGACCGCGTCGGCCCCGGGGCGGGACGTGGTGGACGTCACGCCTGAGGATGGCCTCTTCCACCTGATCATCACGTCCACTGATCCCGACGGCACTGGCGACTACATCCGCAACATCCGCGTGATCATGCCCGGCTTCGAGGAGAGCTACGCAACTCAGATATTCTACCCCACGTTTCTGGAGAAAATCCGCAAGTACAAAGTGCTACGGTTCATGGATTGGATGGACACCAATTTCTCCACACAGGGCGAGTGGGGCGATCGCCCCCAGGTGACTGACGCCAGCTATGCAACAGGAGCAGGTGTCCCGCTGGAGGTCATGATTGACCTTTCGAACCGCATGGGGGCTGATCCGTGGTTCACGTTGCCCCACATGGCGACCGACGAGTATGTGACCCAGTTCGCTAGCCTCGTTCGTGACAACCTGGATAGCAGCCGTCGTGTCTACGTGGAATACTCCAACGAGGTCTGGAACGGCACCTATACACAGGGGAATTGGGTGGAGCAGCAGGGAGAGGCCGAATGGCCGGGCGGTGAGCATAGCGGCTACACCAAGCGCATCAACTGGTACGGCAAGCGGACGGCCGAGATCTGCGCCACTTGGAAGAGCGTCTGGGGGGTGCAGAGCGACCGCGTGGTCTGCGTGATGGCCTCCCAGGCCGCCAATTCTTGGACGGCATCGGAAGCCCTGGCCTGCCCCTTGTGGACGGCGGGCGCTCCCTGTGCGGATCACGGCATTGATGCCCTGGCGATTGCGCCCTACTTTGGCGGGTATCTGGGCGATCCGTCCAACGAGACAGAGGTGGAAAGCTGGACCAGCGACCCAGATGGTGGCCTGGGCCGGCTGTTCGGCGAACTGACGGTTGGCGGTGTGCTCACCGGCGGTCCCACCAACGGCGCCCTCCAGGAGACTTATGGTTGGATGGCAGACAACGCTGCCGTGGCGAGTACCTACGGCCTCGATCTTGTCGCTTACGAGGGAGGTCAGCACCTGGTAGGGTACTTTGGGGTGGAGAATAACGATGCCATCACCACCCTGTTTCAAAACCCCAACCGCGACGCACGGATGGGGGCGCTCTACACCCAATACCTCACCGAGTGGCGAAACCGAGGTGGTCGGCTGTTCGCCCACTTCACCAACGCCAGCGCATACAGCAAATGGGGCAGTTGGGGCGCATTAGAGTACATTGACCAGGCCGGCTCTCCCAAGTACGATGCGTTAATGGCTTTCATTGATGCCAATCCCTGTTGGTGGCCGAATTGCTCATCGGGTTCTGTTACGCCGACGGCTACCGCTACCACTGCCACACCCACACCCACGGCCACTCCTACGCCCACGGCAACACCGACGGCTACCGCTACCACGCCAACGGCTACCGCTACCACGCCCACTGGCACGGTGGACCCGAGCCTGACCACCATCGAGATTCAGGACGAAGTGCGCGTGCCCGACGTGAAGCGGTTGGGCATCAACGTTGGTGGGCGGTCCCAATGGGGGGCGGCCCAGATCCTGAAGAACCTGATTGACAACCCTGGCTTCGAGGCTGGCGTCTACGGGATGGTAGCCCACGCCGCCGAGGGCTCCACGGGAGCGCGCTTTGAGCAGGACGCCTGGGACACCAGTTGGAACAATGACCAGTACGGCATCGGGCAGCCGGAGGACTTCTGGAACGGCGCGGACTACGAGATCGTCTACGGGCCGGCCAAGGGCCAAGCCGGCACTGTGGCCGACTTCGCACATGAAAACGACCACTACACCTACTACCTGGACGGCGACAGCACACCCCTGGAGCACTCGGACGTGATGTTTGTCCGCCGACAACTCGATGGGACCCTGGACGGCGCACCGGGACGATGGGATACCATGAGCGCGGATCCCGCCGAGACCCGACCGGGCAGCCCAGGACAGCAATCCATGCACCTGATCGCCGCCGATGAGGCATGGAAGGCTTCGTACGAGTTCTCCATGGACAGCCAGTGGCGGGACGGCGACCGCGATGCCGGCAAGCTGCTCCTGGTGAAGGGCAACTGGCATCTGGAATTCTGGGCCAAGGGCAACGTGGATGGCGCCCAATTGAGAGCACGATTCTATCGAGAGGGCGAAGCCGATTTCTTGGATGAAACCGTCTCTCTGACCACCAACTGGCAGAAGTACGAGTTTGACGCTTACATTCCGGAGGGCGCCGATTCGGCAGGACCCTACACGGACGAGGAGTATCATCCCATCCTGGGCTTCCTGTTCTACGTCCCGAACGCTGGCGACGAAGCCTGGGTGGACGACGCGGCGCTCTATCGCTCGGACTACACCAATCCTACAGTCTTCACCGACAAGTTCGTGGACCGGTTGAAGGAGCTGAGGCCGGGCGTCTTGCGAGACTGGAATAACCGCCAATTTGGAAACACCCTGGACAACCAGTTGGCCGTTCCCTGGGCGAGAAAGACAGTGGGCTACCAGCCCGACGGGCGCACCGCCAGTGGATACGGCTACTCACTGCATGAGTTTCTGGAGCTGTGCCAGGAGGTCGGGGCAGAGGCCAGGCACGTCATCCCACCTGCCTCTTCGCCAGCAGACCTGGTCAACCTGGTCGAGTACCTGGCAGGGCCGGCTGACGGTGCGCACCCCTACGCCGATCAACGGGCCACCCTGGGACAGACAGACCCCTGGACGGACATCTTCCCCACCATCCACCTGGAGTTCGGCAACGAGCTGTGGGGCGCAGGTACGACCAGCGATCCCTTCTTCGGCGCATCGCTGCGGGGCGGGGTTCGCCTGGGCGCCATCGCCCACGATCGCTTCGGAATCCTCAAATCCAGCCCATACTATGATCCCGCCGGCTTCAACCTCATCATCGGCGGGCAGACGGGCGTCCCCAATCGCCAGACCGAGATCGAGGGCAACAGCTCCAACCACGACACCGTCGCCCTGTCCCCATATTTCGGCGCTCTGGACCCGTGGGACAGCGACGAAGTGATCTACTACCCACTCTTTGCTGTCCCCTTCGACTGGGCAAGCACCGGCAAGATTCGCCATAGCAAGGACAACATTGACAGCTTTGGGCAAGGGACAGGACTGGCGGTCTACGAGATCAACTTCCACAACACCAGCGGGCCGGCGCCTCTCGACATTCGCAACGACTACCTGACGGGGCTGAACGGGGGGATCGCCATGCCGCTGCACATGCTGGTGTACATGCGGGAGTTGGGGATCAAGAATCAGGCCGCGTTCATTGCGCTGGGGTTCGCCACAGACTTCAAGACGAATGAGGGCGAGTGGGTGCGGCTGTGGGGCCTGCTGCGCGATTTGGAAGCCACTGGCCGCAAGCGCCCCACCTGGCTGGGGGTGGAACTGGCCAACAAAGCCATCATGGGGGACATGCTCGAGACCGTGCAGGGAAGCGCCAACCCCAGTTGGGTGCAGGTGCCCATTAACGATGTAGAGACAGAGACCGAAGTCAACTACGTCCAATCCTTCGCTTTTCAGGAGGACGACAACTACGCCGTGATCCTCTTCAACCTGAGCCTGGGTGAATCCCAACAGGTGAGCCTGGATCTCCCTGCCCTGCCCGAAAGCCAGGCCACCCGCTACGAGCTCACCTCCGCCAGCATCCACGACGACAACGAGGATGCCGAGAACGTGAGCATCCAGACCTGGCAATTGGCCGACTTCGCCGACCCCTACGAACTGACGCTGCCGCCCCATTCTGTGAACGTGATCAAGTGGACCACCCAGCCATGCTACGACTTCGACGACAGTGGCCAGGTGGACATCGCCGACATCATGCTGGTCGCCAGCCGCTGGCGCTGCGAATGTGAGGACGATTGCTACGACCCGCTTTACGACCTCGACGACAACTGCGACATTGACGTCGTGGACATCATGCTGGTGGCGGTGCGATGGGGGGAGACTTGTTAGAAGTTGGAGGTTGGAGGTTGGAGGTAAAACATGTCAGCTAAACGTTTTCTCGCCTTACTGAACTTGCTGTTGGTGATGACCTTGCTGCTATCCCTGGGGGGACAGCCTATCACCGCCCAAAGATCACGGCTACTGGATACAGAGAAGTCGGGACAACAGGTATCACTCTCAGGGTGGTTCACCACCATCTGGGGCGACCCACATCCCAGATCAGGCGGTAAGCCGCTTGAAATCTACGTGCTCACGGACGACTCCGGGCGATCAACGCAACTGCTGTTGAGCGAGGAGTTAGCCCAGCCCCAGGGTGGGGTTCTAGCCCTGAACCGAAAGCGCGTGATCGTTGAGGGCAAGTGGGTGCGCCCGACGGTTCTGGAGACGCAATCGGTCCAGCTTGATGTGAAGCCGAACGCTCCGCCAGCTCGCTCGGCGCTCCAATCGGTGAGCGGCCCTCAGCCGTGGATCTCCATCCTGTGCAAATTTGCGGATGTGCCTGATGAACCCAAGACCCTGTCGTACTTCCAGGGAATGTTTAGCAGTACGTATCCCGGCCTGGATCACTACTGGCGCGAGCTTTCCTACGACATCGCTAACGTAGAGGGTAGTGACGCGGTAGGATGGTACACCTTGCCCCAGCCGCGATCTTATTACGTGTATGACATGAACGGAGACGGATACGATGATCTGAACCACCGACGAGCCGCAACCGACTGTACCGGGATCGCCGATGCCGATGTGTACTTTCCCGACTATGTCGGCATCAACCTTATGTTCAACGACGAGCTGGATGGCTACGCCTGGGGTGGAGGCCACTTCATGCTCAGGGATGGCGTGATCAAAGTGTGGCGCATGACGTGGGAGCCACCGTGGGGGTACGAAGACGTGACGGTTATGGCCCACGAAATGGGGCACGGCTTTGGACTGCCCCACTCTTCCGGCGCTTATGGGCAGACGTACGACAACCAGTGGGACGTGATGAGCGACACGTGGACCAATTGCACTCTGTCTTTGCATCCAGTCTACGGATGTTTGGGGCAGCACACCATCTCTTATCACAAAGACATACTGGGATGGATACCTGCCGGACAGAAATACATGGCCACAGCATCCAGCCAGACTGTCACCCTGGAGCAACTAGCCCTGCCTCAAACGGCCAACTACAAGATGGTGCAGATCCCGATTGACGGCTCGGCCAACCATTTCTACACTGTGGAGGTGCGGCGCACAGTAGGGTACGACGTCAAACTACCGGGCCAGGCAGTGATCATCCACGAGGTGGACACCAGCAGGATACGCCCGGCCTATGTAGTAGATGTGGATGGCAACGGCAATACGGGTGACGACGGCGCCATGTGGACGGTGGGTGAAACCTTCTCCGATGCCGTGAACGACATCTCGGTTTCGGTAGATTCGGCCACGGCGACTGGGTTTGTGGTTACCATCACCCTCGAGAATGGCCCGACGCCCACTGCCACGGCCACCTGGACGCCCACCGCCACGCCCACCTGGACGCCCACTGCTACAGCCACCTGGACGCCCACATCGGTGGCCACCAACACAGCCACGGCGACCGCGACGCCCACCAACACATCTACCCCGACACCCACTAGCACGCCCTGCGTCCTCACCGGTGACCTCGACGGCGATAACGACGTGGATGTCGAAGACGTCATGCTTGTTGCTAACTCGTGGCGTTGCCAGGCAGGGGACGACTGCTATGATGACCGCTATGACCTCGACGACGATGGTGATATTGACATCGTGGACATCATGATGGTGGTGATGCACTGGGGGGAGACTTGTTAGGGGCTGGAGATTGGGGGTTGGAGGTTGGAGGTTGGAGATTGGAAGTTGGAGGTTAGAAGTGACGGCTAGACGCAGGGCATGGCTCGTTGACTGGCTACCCCCCATTCTCGCCTCTGTCCTGGGACTGACTCTGCTCATGCTGATCTTGACTGTGTTTGCTCAGGGGTTGGATGGCAGCGAAGCTCGCACTGAACACCTGATCGCCGATTTTGAGGATGGCGTGTTGCACGAACAGTCCAATCCCTACTCCGACGGCTACTTCTGGCGTATCACCGACGCAGGGGGCGATTTCACCTGGGGCATTGACGGCACCCAGGGGAGCGGTGGCACCACCCACAGTCTGGTGATGACGGTCACCGAAGGTGTTCCCTATTTCTACTACCTCTACGACGGGCAGGACGCCTACATCAACAACCCCGACCTGCCCCTCAACCGCATGAGTTTCGACATCAAGTTCCCCCAGGGCTGGCACAAATCCTGCGCTGATGATCCCGCCTGCAATTACAACTTCCACGTCGGCACCTACCATCGCGACCCTAACGCCATGGGGTATCACGAGAACCACAACTGGCACTTCTACTACCAGCTCATCTTCGATGCCTATGCCGGCGCTTCGCTTACGGACAACGGCTGGATACACGTCGTTCTTGGCCCCTGGCCTCAGCATCAGCGCAGCATCAGCAATTGGAACCCCGGAGTGAACCCCACTCGCCCCACCGCGCGGATGTTCAACCACTGGAGCCGCGCCTACTTCACCGGCGTGCCGTACCACAGCGACCCCGGTGTCGGCTTCCCCTACCACATCTGGCTCGACCAGTTGCGCTTCTACTACGAGAACGACTACGTCACAGCCGAGCCCGAGTTCTACGAGCGCAGCGGCCTGGCCGGCGACAGCGTCCAGTATCCCATCACCCTGCGCAACACCCACCCCAGCGAGCAGAGAGAGTTCGGCCTGCTTCTCTCCAGCCACCTGTACAACAGCGACAACTACTGGACCTACGACGTGCGGGTCTACCGTGACGACAACGGTGACGGTTTCCTCCAACCCACCGAAACCACTGAGGTAACCACCACCGGCACGCTGGACCCCGGCGATGTTTTCCCCATCATCGTTGTCAGTAACATCCCAGCCTCCGGGCCTGGCTCCAACGTGGGGGCTTATGTAAAAACCAGCCTGGTCGCCTGGCAGCGCGCACCGGTCTACCCGCTGGACCCTCACGTGGCGACGCACAACACCAACGACGGCGTCCCCCACGGCACTCCAGCGGTCGGCGTCCAGATCACTACCCACGTGGTGGATAGCCTGTCTGTGGATGACACCCGCCCTGCCGCCGTGGACGATCTATCCGTTGTGGCCATCTACACCAACAGCGTCACCCTGCGTTGGACTGCCCCCGGCGGGGATGCGCACAACGGTACGGCCTACGGATACGACGTGCGCTACGCCACCACCCCCATTACGGAGGACACCTGGGCGCAGGCATTCGCCTTTACCGGCGAGCCGGCCCCCAAGCCGGCTGGCGCTGACCAGACCTACACCGTGCCTCCCATCCTCGCCCCGGGCACCAGCTACTACTTCGCCCTCAAGACTGACGACGGCAGCGGCTTCTCCGCCATCTCCAACCCGGCCGCCATCCGCACCGCCACGGATGACGTATCGAACACGCCGCCCACAGCCGCTTTCACTTCCTCTGTTAGCAGCGGTGTCCTGAGCCTGTCGAAGGGCGGCCTCTCCCCACTCAGCGTGACCTTCAATGCCACTGCCAGCAGCGACACCGACGGGACCCTCGGCCTTATGGTATGGGATTTTGGCGACGGCGGATGGGGCACCGGCTCTCCCATCACCCACACTTACCAACGGATTGGCACGCACACCGTCACCCTGACCGTCTTCGACGACGACGGCGCGTCGGCCACTGCAACCCACACCCTGACCATCTCTCCTGGTTCGTCGGGCTCGTTTTTACTGCGCAACGGGAGCGGCTACGCCGGCACGCACGTCAACATCATACGCCAGGGCGGCCCAGACAATGTCTACCACAACGTCGTCTGGGCCAACAACGTAGGCAACTACGGCGGCGCCTGCCGATTGCTGGTCCGCTTCGACGCCTCCCTGCCGGCACTGCCGCTGGGCGCCCACATCACCTCTGCTCACCTGCGGCTGTGGCAGACCTCCAACAACAACGGGACGGGCAGCATCATCAACCTTTACCCCATCCAGCGGGATTACGACCCGGCAGCCGTCACCTGGAACAACTACGCCCACGTCGCACCGTGGGAGGTCCCCGGCGCCGAAGGGGCATCCGACATCGGGAGCCTCGCCGATGCCTTTGTCCTGGACCGGCACGCCCACGTCCGGCGGGTGTGGGATGTGACGGCGGAGGTGGCCTCGTGGTACAGCGGGTCGCCAACCAGTACCGGCTTTCTCCTGCGCAGCGACGACGAGGAGAACTCACTCTCCCGCTACGCCACCCCCGCCGAAAGCGATCCGGCCTTGTGGCCCGAACTCGAGATTCGCTACACCACAAACCCGACCGTTGATCTGGAACTCTACGGCACGTTCCACGCCATGGGCGCTATCGCCACCATTGACGCCGACGATGACCCTGATCAAGACGCCACTGCGAACATCGCCTATCGCATCAGTGGCAGCGGAGCAGATTTCCAGCCGGGACACCCCCTCAGCCGAGTCAGCGACACCCGCTTCGTGGGCAGCCTGTTCTGGCTGGACCCAGGCACGGCCTACGACGTGCGCGTCACCTTTACTTCGACGGGGCTCAGTACAAGCGGCGACTCCGACGGTGGTCCCCTGGACGGGGTCACTGTGGAGGCCGCCGGCTCCACCCGCGCCGAGGTGTCCATCCCGCCGCCGGCCCACTCCTACTACGTCGCCCCGGAGGGCAGCGGGACGGATTGCACCCTGGCCTCTCCGTGTTCGCTGACTGAAGGGCTGAGTCAAGTCGAGGCCGGCGAAGAGGTTGTTCTGCGGGGCGGTGTGTATTATCAGGGCGAGTTAGGACTCTTCCGCTCCGGCACGGCCGGCGCGCCCATCGTCATCCGGAGCTATGCGGGGGAAACGGCCATCCTGGATGGCGCTGATCCGGCCACCTTCACCTGGACGGCCCAGGGAGGCGGCGTCTACTCAACAGCCATCAACGTCCCCAATCCGCACCTGGTGGCCGCCGGCGGGCAGCGGCTGTTTCCCTACAACGACCTCCCCGATTTGCAGAACCTGTACTGGGATCTTCCCGGCTTTTTTGCCGATGGCACCACCCTCTACGTGCGCCTGGCGGACGACGCCGACCCCAACGCGGTGAGCATGACCGTCTCACGCTTCGATCAGGGGTTCTACGTGGACGATGATTTTGTCTATTTCGTCAACCTCACCTTTCGACACTACGGCCGCGATCCATACGCCAAGGCCATCTTCTTCAACAACGCCAGTGACAACCTGGTGCAAGGCTGCACCTTTGCCCTGAACAACACGGGGATTCGGATCAAGAACCAGTCACGCCGCAACGTGGTTCAGGATAACGAGTTCTACGACACGATCTTTGACTGGTCGTGGGATGCCATCAAAGACGAGAATAGGGGCGCTCAATTCCTGGAAGCGGGCGGGGTTACGATCGGTTTGGATCCGGGAGTCGTTTTGGGTAGAGGTAACGTCATCCGCCACAACATCTTCCACGACATGTTCGACGGCTTTGACGTTTGTCCGGCCACCACATCGGCAGTGACCAACGAGACCGACGTTTACAAGAACACAGTCTACCGGGTAGGCGACGACGGAATGCAGGCCGATGGGTACTGCAGCAACGTTCGCATCTGGGGCAATACCTTTCACGACGTCTTGGTCGGCATATCTCTCTCCCCAACCTACACCGGCCCGGTCTATGCCCTACGCAACGTGATCTACAGGACTGGCGCGGGGAACAACGAGCACAGCGGCACCGCCTTCAAGTTCATGTACCCGAGCTCGTCGGACGGCGCGGTCTACCTGTTTCACAACACCTCCGACGCCGTGCTGGCAGGCCATAGCGGCCTGGTGGTGGGAGGAGACGCAGGCACGTGGGAGACCATCGTCGCCCGCAACAACATCTGGGCAGGCACTCACTATGCGTTGGCGAGGTATACCGCCGAGCAGGTGGTAGACTTTGATTATGACAACCTGTACACCACGTCGCCAGACGTGTTCGTCAAGTGGGTCGGCCTCCCGAACCCCTGGCTGTCCACACTGGCAGAGCTTCAGACCCAAACCGGTCAAGAGATGAACGGCCTGAATGAGGAACCCGGGTTTGCTGATACTTCGACCCTTCGACAGGCTCAGGACATCGCAGGGCTCAGTACAAGTGCCGCCAGCGGCGATTACCGCCTGGACGCCAGCAGCAACCTGGTTGACGCCGGCGTCATCCTCCCCGGCATCAACGATCAGGGGGACCATGCTTACCAGGGTGCGGCGCCTGACATCGGGGCCTACGAGTACTGTACCTTGGAAGGTGACGTGGATGGCAATGGAGACGTGGACATCGCCGACGTGATGGCCGTCGCCGCCGACTGGCACAATCCCGATTTCGATCCGGCTCACGACCTGGACCATGACGGCGATGTGGACATCGTGGACATCATGTTGGTAGCGGTGCATTGGGGGGAGGGCTGCTGAATGGCGTGGCTTGACCAAAGGTCTGCATCGTGCTAGAATAGGCCGTAGTTGTTGAGGGCACGAGAGCCCGCGCCCTAACCCTGGTCGAGCAACACAGCAACCAACACCCCTCCACCTGACGCCAGCCAAGGCCGTGCTCTTATGCGCCCTGAGGCCGGCGTTTTGATTATGCAAGGGGGCAACGGATGGACAACGGATAATCGGATGAGCTGGCGCAGATCTCTATCCGATTATCCGCTTGGCATCCGTTGCTGCAAGGCCGTGCTCTTGCGTGCCCTGAGGTTGACGTTTCTATTGCAGGGAGGAAAGCAAGATGAACCAAAGACGCATCAACGCAATACTGAAGCGAGCCCTTCCGCCGATTGCTGTTCTGGCCCTGACTACCCTCCTCATCCTCACCACTTTGCCCCAGACTGGCACTGCTTCCCCTACTTTGGCGTCTCTGTCAACGAATCCAAAGCGAATAAACGAATCCGCTGCGACGCATTCGTTTATTCGTTCCCCATTCGTTGACAGCTCCCCCGGCGCCACCACTCGCGTCTCCGCCACGCTCCGCAGTTCGCCCGGCATGTTCATCGAGAATGTCGGCCAGTTCGACGACCGTGTCCGCTTCTGGGTGCGCAGTGGCGCAGGGATGTCCGGCCTGGTTCGCTCCGATGAGGACTTCGCCAGTGCACCTTCCACCAACGGGCTCGTTCAACATCTTGACTGGTCATTGCCAATTAACATCTCCCAGACCTCACATTATTCAGCAATTCCCGCCTTCGCCGTGGCGAACGACGGAAGTGTCCATATTGTATGGTGGGATGCCATGCCGGATGCCGTTTACACGGACATCTTCTACGCCGTCCGCTCCACGACTGGTTTCTGGTCTACACCCCTCAACATATCCAACACCCCAGGGTCTTCGGTGCGGCCCTGTGTTGCAGTGGATGACTTGGGCAATACTCATGTTGTCTGGTTCGACAGCACGCCTGGCAACTACGACCTCTACTACGCCATGCGCTCTGCCGATGGCACTTGGTCACCACCTGTTAACATCTCTAACAATCCTAGAGATTCGGTCTGGTCGAGGGGGCCTCTCGTCGCGGCAGACGCGAGCGGTCTCGTTCACGCAGTGTGGACAGACATTGCACCTGACAACTGGGACATCTACTACGCCATGCGCTCTACCGATGGCACTTGGTCACCACCTGTTAACATCTCTGACAGCGTCAGTGACCATACGTCGTGGCCTGACCTTGCTATCGACGATAGTGGAGGCGTCCATGTTGTGTGGACAGACGACTGGCCCAGCTCAGCGGAGATCTACTACGCCATGCGCTCTGCCGATGGCACTTGGTCCAGTCGTACTAGCATCTCTAATGCTCTTTGGAGCGATTGGCAACCTCAAATCGTCTCAGATACAGGCGGCTGCGTTCACGTGGTCTGGACAAATAACAGTCTGGGTGGCATTCACTACGCCATGCGCTCTACCGATGGCACTTGGTCCAGTCCTGCTAACATCTCTAACAACTCTGAGAGGTCCAGGGAGCCAAAACTTGACGTAGATGCCAGCGGCGTGATTCATGTGGTGTGGGAAGACAATACGCCTGGCAACCGGGACATCTACTACGCCTTGCGCTCTACCGATGGCACTTGGTCACCCCCTGTTAAAGTCACCTCTGGGCTTTTGTCCGCTTATTGGGCCTTCGAAGTGGCTCCTCGCCTCGCGGTAGACGCAGGCGGTCTCGTTCACGTAGTGTGGGCAGACAACACGGCTGGCAACTGGGACATCTACTACGCCATGCGCTCTACTGATGGCACTTGGTCCAGTCTACTCAACCTGTCCAGGAGTTCGGCTTCCTCCCGCTATCCGGACATAGCTGTCGCGCAAAGCGGTAATGGTCACGCAGTGTGGACAGATGGGGAAATATGGTATAGCACTAATGGCCCACCTCCTATTTCCTTTCCACAGGGCAAACTTCAGCTTCACATGCCAGACGCACTGCCGCCAGACACACCTATCCGCCCCGTTGTGACTGTGGTCAACGAGAACCCCGCACCAGCAGATTACACTGTAGTCGTTCAGCTCTGGCGCGGTTTCGGCATGCTAGACGAGCAAACGCAAGCAGTCTCTTTCGCGTGGTCCGGCAGGCAACAACTCACGTTTAACTTTGGCGTGTACGATCCCGATAGCTACTACATTTGGGCAGAACTATGGCGAGGAGGCGAGCGGTTAGAGGTCGAGTCTCGTAGCTTCAGCGTCGGCCTAGACTACCTCAAACTGCGCGCTGCGGCAGGGGACCTGACCGTCGCAGCTTACGCCGAGCTAAACGATGGTGAGAACATTGCCGTGGACGCCCTAGCGCAGGCAGCCGCTACTGGTTCAGGCGAGGTCCCTGACTTCATCGCCGGTGAGCTCGCTTCGTTCGGTCTTAAACTAGGTGGTATCAGTGACGAGCTAGCTAGGGATTCAGTAGGTGATGCTGTGGCAAAACTGGGGGATTGGGGCCTGAACTTCAGCACAGCGATTGAGCGCGGCACGTATGATCGTATAGCCCCCTACTGGCGCAACCTCTTGGATGGGCGTACCTTCAACGGACGGCGTGACAGCACCAGCAATGCCGAGGCATCGTTGTTGGAATTTGCGCGCGGTCAGACCTTCACCTGGGACGATGCCTGGCAAGCCGAGATCGTCCGTCGCCAAGCAGCTATCCAAAACAAAAATGAGACTGTATCAGGTTTGGGGCTCGAACTAGACTTCAAACCACCGTTTGTTCACCGAGCTAGCTTGGTCAAGATGAAAGGGCAGTTTGACTGGCTGAATGATGAACTATTGCCACACCTAGAAAGGTGGTCAACGTTTGTGTTGTTTGGTCTGCTGTTCTTGTTACTGGTAGCAGTTATCATCGTGCTCTTGCCTACCAGTGCCATCCCACCTGCCCTACTGGCAGCGGTCGTGATCGTCGCTAAGGCAGTGGCGGTTTTGTTCCCGCTATTCGTCAAGCTGCTGTGGACGCTCAAGACAAGTAAAGTCGGGCCTTGGTCTTCGTTTCGGCCAATAGAGCTAAATCGGTGGAAAAGGTCAAGGG
>CAYMKL010000078.1:0-33310 GCA_964390805.1 uncultured Anaerolineae bacterium
CTCCCATCCGCTGGGCAGGGAGGCGGCTATCATCGGGCAGGTGGTGGAGGAGCATCCTGGCACTGTAATCCTGCGTAGCCGGGTGGGGGGTAAGCGGGTGGTGGACATGCTCAGCGGCGAGCAACTGCCGCGCATCTGTTGATGACAATTGACATTGTCGGTGACTACTTCAACTTGCAGGGTTATGCCCTGTTGCCTCAAGAGCTGCCTTGTCCTCGCTCCTCGGGTCCGGCTGTATCGGTACATCCGCGATGACCGTCGTGCCCTTGCCTGGCTCTGATTCCACTAGCAGTGTCCCGCCCAGAAGTCGTGCCCGCTCGTACATGCCGATGAGGCCCAACTTGCCTGTGGCAACCAGGTCACCTGCCTTTTCCGGGACCTCGAACCCCTGGCCATTATCATTGATGGTCATCCGCACCCCATCCGAATAGAATTCCATCTGGATCGCCGCCTGGGAGGCCTGGGAGTGCCGTCTGACGTTGTTCAAGGCCTCCTGGGCAATGCGGAACAGTACTAATTCTTCCTCAGGCGTAAGGCGTCGTTTCTCTCCGTCTACTGTGAGCTCTACCTCTAGCCCTTCTTTTTCCGTCAGATCAGTAGCCAATCCTTCCAGTGTTGGTACCAAACCTAAATGATCTAGGGCAGGAGGGCGCATGTCCTGGACAAAGCGGCGCACATTTCGTAGCGCACTGGTGATTAGCTCTCGCAACTGCTTCAAGTATCTCATCGCAGGTTCAGGCAGTTGTTCGGAGAGGGTAGACAGCGCGTCGAGGCGGCGTGAGAGAGCTACCAGCGCCTGAATCGTGTCGTCGTGAAGCTCGCGGGCGATGCGTTTGCGCTCGTCTTCCTGAGCCCGAGTGATCTGGCGGGCGTAGAAACGCATGTTGTCGTAGAGACGGGCGTTCTCGATGGCCACGCCGATCTGGTTGCCGATGGCTGTGGTGAGCTCCAGCTCTTCTGGAAGAAACTGGCGCGAATCCCGGGCGGCCACAGCCAGTACACCCTGAACTTCATTCTTGGACTTTAGTGGGATGATGATCTGACTCCGCAGCTCTTCCTTCCGCACGGCCATTCTGGCTAGCCGAGGATCACGGGAGGAATCCTTCACTACCATCAACTCCCCAGATTGAGCAACTTGCCCGCAGAAACCCTCACCCAGTTTTAGCCGATCTACCCCTGCAGCGGATTCCTCCGAGATACCCCGATGGGCAGCCAGAATCAGCTCTTGAGTCCGCCTGTCCAGGAAGAATATCAGGCCGGCGTCCAGGCCCATCACTTCTAGGACCTTATCGAGGGCGCCGTTCAGTATCTGTTCCAATTCCAGGGACCCGGTCACGATGGCGGTGACGGCGTTGATCGCTCTCAGCCGTGAAACGGCCTTTTGGCGTAGCCTTTTCTCCCTCTCTTGGGTCTCGATCATCCAGATCACGAAATAGCCGACCACGGCGACGGTGCCTGTCTCTACAAGTGCATCCCCTGGATAGGACGAGATGAGTAGGGCACGGGGCAGCATGATGAGGATAGAGAGAGTCAACGTGACCAGCCCCCCTGCTTGCCCGAAGGCGAAGGTTGCACTGGCTATGGGCAGTAGGAAGATGATGCGCTCTATCGCGTGTCGCTTCAAGGGTAGTGGGATTAGGGGTAGAAACCTCGCTTGAGGAGTGAGGTAATGAAGTACCGCCAGGCCGGTTAGCATGGCTCCCAGGATCCAGAAACTCCGCTTGCCTACAATCCCCTTCAGTTTGTTTTTCAACGGTGATGAGGCCAACGCCATTTTCAAGCCCCCTTCCCAGCCCACAAACCTTTTCAGACACGCTTTCACAACGTATCTTCGAGGGTGAGCCAACCTTTTCTCAGACCATATAGCACAGCCTCAGTACGCGAGCCGATTCCTAATTTGCTGAAGATGTTGCTCAGATGGGCCTGGACCGTGTGAATGCTGAGGGTGAGTTTATTGGCAATCTGGCGGTTTGTCATCCCCTTGGCAGCCAGCTTCAGAACCTCCAGTTCCCGCTCGGTCAGTTGATCCAAGGTGCTCTCTTCCCTGCGCTTGTCCGTGGGTTGAGCGAAGCGGTTGACGACCTTCCGGGCAATGGCCGGATGTAGCACCGATTCACCCGCATACACGGCCAGGATAGCCTTGATCAACTCGTCGGTGTGCACGTCCTTCAGTAGATAGCCGGCGGCCCCCGCCTCCAGAAGGGCGAAGACATATTGATCATCGTCGTAGGCGGTGAGCACCAGCACCGCGATGGCGGGATTGATGGCCTTGATGCGCCTGGTGGCCTCAATGCCGTCTAGCTTGGGCATGGCGATGTCCATTAGGACCACGTCGGGGTGCTGGTCGGTGGCCAGCCGTACAGCCTCTTCCCCGTCGCCAGCCTCCGCCACGACCTCCAGATCCTCCTCCCGATCCAACAGTTCCCGGGTGCCCTCGCGCACCACGGCGTGGTCCTCAGCTAGCAAGATCCTGATCTTGTCCATGATATCCTCCCCTTCTCTCCGCTGGGCGAAGGTCTCTGACCGAGCCCCAAGACTTGCCGGCTGCGGTCGGAGACCTTCCCGAACCTTCGAGGCTCCAAGCTGCCCCTTGATGGGGATTATACTCCTATACGGGGGAGAACGCAAACCAGGAGTGGGTGGATCTATCTAGGTAGAAACGTTTAGTTCGCCTGAGGGGTGGGCTACAAGTCTTGGGGGAGCAGTGGCTAAGTGAAAATATCTAGGCTGGGGTGGAATCAATAACCCTTTTTGATAAGGGCGAAATCAATATTTCGCCCGATGACATTTGGCAGCCGATGTGGTATAGTATATACGGAAAGAGGAAAAGCGGCTGTCTCTGCCCAGAGAAACTTTGAATGAAAAGGAGGTGCGACGATGGAGAGCATGATGTTGACGATCAAGTTTGGGGTGTTCCTGGCTTTAGAGCTTTTCGTGCTCGGCGTGCTGGGGGCTGCCCTGATCGCGGGGCTGTATCGAGTCGTTCAGGACAAGATTCGCGAGTCGCGTCGCCATGATGGAGTAACCCCGAAAGTCCGTCCAGCCTCCCGGCATGCGTAGTGGTTGGCCAGAGCTCCTGGGTAGACAGGGTGATGCAAAACAGATAAGAAAGAGGTGAGGATCATGGGCAAATCACCACCAGAGTTGCTAGTCATCGTGGCCCTGTCCCTGGTGTTGCTCACTACCGGCTGCCAGCCTTCGACAGTGCAGCAAAGCAAAGCAGTTCGCCAGACCATCGTAGTCTACGCCTTTAGCATCGAGGAAGAGGTTCTGACCAAGGAAACATTCCCTGCCTTCCAGGACTACTGGCAGGAGCAGACAGGGCAGGAGGTGACCTTCAAAAGTGTATTCGCTGGCTCCCAGAATCTCGCTGAGGAGATCATTGACGGTGGAGAGGCCGATGTAGCGATCCTGTCCAACGAGCAGCACGCTGTCTGGTTGCACGTCAACGATTTGGTGGAAACTGACTGGCATGCCTTTCCTCATCAGGGAATGGTCAGTTGCAGCCCGTTGGTCATCGTCGTCCGCCCTGACAATCCTTTGGGGATCGAGGATTGGGCTGATCTGGCCCGCCCTGGCGTGAGCCTGATCCATCCCGACCCTCGTACCTCAGGGGGAGGCCAGTGGGCACTTCTGGCTGAATACTCGGCATTTCTGGATGACGCAAAGGACAGCGCAGAGGTAGCCCAAGAGCAACTACAAGGCATCTGGGTCAATGTGGTTGCCGCTCCTGCTTCATCTCGAGAGGCCCTGAAGCAGTTCATGTTCGGCGTGGGTGACGCTATGGTCACCTATGAGCAGGACGCACTGTTAGCCAAGGCTCGTGGTGTGACACTAGAGATCGTCACGCCGCGTAGCACTATCGTGAGCGAGCATGTGGCTGTCATCGTGGACCAGAATGTGAAGCCCTGGGAACGGGAAGTGGTAGAAGCATTCGTGTATTTATAGTATAGTATACACGAGAGAGAAAACGCGGTTTGGTCAATCCGCCTGCGCTTAAAGAGACTGAAAACAGAAAGGAGGTGCGACAATGGAGAGCATGATGTTGACGATCAAGTTCGTGGTGCTGTATGGGTTTGAGGTCTTTGTGGTCGCTGTGGTGGGGGCCACGGTGATCGCGGGGCTGTATCAGCTCATTCGGAGCCAGGTTGGCGGCGTTTTGGACAGGGTTCGTGAGCGCCGCGCCCCCGCGCCTGCTGCGGCCCGGAGAAGCTGACAACTGCTGATGTCCACTTAGAGGCTTGTCCTGAGTAGCCGCAGGCGTATCGAAGGGAGAGGAGGTGCAATGATGGACAGCATAATGTTGACGGTCAAGTTCGTGATCTTCTTCGCTCTGGAGCTTTTTGTGCTCAGCGTGCTGGGGGCTGCTCTGATCGCGGGGCTGTATCAAGTCGTTCAGGACAAGATCCGCGAGTCGCGTCGCCTTGATGGAGTAGCCCCGGAAGTCCATCCATCAACACATCATGCGTAGCAGTTCCTCAGCGCTCCTGGTGGAAAAGTAGGGGGATGGCCTTCGGCCTGATTGTAATATAAGGTTGATCACGCCATCCCCCCAGCCAATGGCTCTAGAGAAACTGGATCTGTTCTAAAAAAGGAGGTCATGCAAAAATGTCCAACGAGATCAGACTGGATGCCTTCCCGCCTCCCGAGATGGCGGAGAGGGCGGAGAACGTGGGGGTAAAGAAGGCCAATCTAGACTTCTGGGGCATGTTCGCTCTAGCAGTCTTGGCAGGATCCTTCATCGGGTTGGGGGCAGAGTTTTGCACCCTGGTCATTACCGACACCGGCCTAGGCTTCGGCTTGAACAAGCTCCTGGGTGGCTTCGTCTTCAGCCTGGGCCTGATCCTGGTCGTCGTCGCCGGCGCCGAGCTTTTCACGGGCAACAACCTGATTATCATGGCCTGGGTCGGTGGCAAGCTGAGTCTGGGGCAACTCATGCGCAACTGGGTCATCGTCTATTTGGGGAACCTGGTCGGCTCCCTCGGCACGGCGATGCTCATGTATTTCACCAGGCAGTGGACTTTCGCCAACTATCACGTCGGGGCCACGGCCCTGAACATCGCCAACGGCAAGGTAAATCTCTCTTTCACGGAGGGGCTAGCGCGGGGCATTCTGTGCAACGCCCTGGTCTGCCTGGCCGTGTGGCTCTGCCTGAGCGGCCGAAGCGTGACGGATAAGATCCTGGCCATCCTGTTCCCTATCACTGCCTTTGTGGCTTCTGGGTTCGAGCACAGCATCGCCAACATGTACTTCATCCCCATGGGACTCCTGTTGAAGGGGGAGCCGCAGGTGGTGGCAGCGGCAGGCAAGGTGGCCAGCGACCTGGTCAACCTCAATTTGCAGGGTTTCATTGGGAACCTCATCTCCGTGACCACCGGCAACATCTTCGGCGGCGGGTTCATGGTGGCTGCGATCTACTGGTTCATCTACCGGCGCCCCCAGGAGACGGGGAGGCGCTTTGGGGTCAGGCAGGTGCTTGAGCTCTTCCTGGGGTCCCCAGCCGTCCAGAACCCGACCAAGACTGGCGATTAGTCACCAGAAAGGAGGTGCAAACTATGGGAGGCACTGGAGGGAGTGCGGCACTGGTTATTGGCTTCGCAATTGTGCTTTTCGTGCCTGCTCTGGTTTGGGCCACGGTGATCGCCGGGCTGATCCAGATAGTCCGGGAGAAAGTGCGAGAGAAACGCTTCCATCAAGAGCGGTACCCATTGCCTACGAGGGTGGGATGGTGAAAGGGGAGAACGAAAATGCTAGTACACGAGAGAATGTCCAAACATCCCATTACCATCACCGAGGATACTCCCATCAACGAGGCCATTGAGTTGATGCGGGCCGAGAAGGTGCGTCGCCTGCCTGTCCTCAGCAAAAAGGGTGAACTGGTGGGCATCGTCTCTGAGAAGGATCTGTTGTACGTCTCTCCCTCGCCAGCCACTTCTCTGAGCATCTACGAGCTCAACTATCTTATCTCCAAAATAACGGTGGGGCAGATCATGACCACGGATGTCATTGCCGTGTCCGAGCATACCCCTCTGGAAGAGGCAGCTCGCATCATGGCCGATAACAAGATCGGTGGCCTGCCAGTCATGCGCGATGGGGAACTGGTGGGCATTATCACCGAAAGCGACATCTTCAGGAGCTTCACTGAAATCCTGGCGGCCCGCTGACGCTCTGTGTTCCCCAGCACTTTCCTGGTCGGCATGCTCCTGGCGGGATTCGGCGCCCAGTTCATTGAAGGGACGTTGGGCATGGGCTATAGCGGCTGTCCAGGCCCAGGATGGCTCTCCTGGGCCTGGTAGCTGGCTTTCTCGACGCTGTGGGGGGCGGCGGGTGGGGTCCGGTGGCCACGCCCAGCCTCATCCTGTCTGAGAACGGCGAGCCTCACGAGGTGGTAGGCTCGGTGAACCTGGTGGAGTTTTTCGTCACCGTGGCCGAAGCGATCACTTTCGCCCTGACCATCGGGCTGGGGGCCTTCCGCTGGGACATCGTGGTGGCGCTGCTGGCCGGCGGGGTGATCGCCGCGCCCATCGCCGCCTGGGTGTGCCAGAAGCTCCCCCACCGCGTGATGGGCGTCCTGATCGGCTTTCTGCTCATCCTGCTCAACGTCCACACGCTGATTCTAACTTTCCTCGCATCCCGCCCTTGACAAAGAGCGTCGAGTGTGGTAGAATGTCGCCCGGTTTGCTTGGATTGCCCTTTGTCTACCAATATATCTGATAGAGCCAGGAGGTAACCTTTGGCGACTTCCGAAGTGATTAACTTAACCGCAGTGAAACGGGACCCCGACTTTGTGGGCCGTCTCATCCCAGCAGGGGAGCTCCTCAATCGCTGCATCCAGTGTGGCACTTGCTCCGCCTCCTGTCCGTCCGCCTATGCGATGGATCTCACCCCTCGCCAGATGTGGCGGCTGGCCCAACTGGGCTTCCAAGATCAGGTGCTTCACAGTAAGGCGATGTGGCTGTGCAGCCTCTGCTACACCTGTCACGTCCGCTGCCCGCGTGGCATCCCCCTCACCGAGACCATCGTCAAACTCAAGCAACTGGCGCTCCAAGAGGGGATCGGGGAGTGGCGAGAAAGCACCGCCTTCTATCGCGCCTTCGCCGACGTAATGCGCCGCTACGGGCGCACGAGGGAGATAGAGTTCATGGTTCGCTACTTTCTGGCGACCAATCCCCTGACTGCGTTGGGCTACGCCAAGTTGGGACTCACGCTGCTGGCGCGGGGGAAGGCTCACCTGGAGGTGCCCCGTCTGGGTGGTGAGGGCCGGCTGGACCGATTGTTTGAGCGTGTGGCGGAATTGGAGGGGCAGCAATGAGATATCTATTCTACCCTGGCTGCTCGGCGGAAAGCTCCGCTCTGGAATACAAGACCTCGACGCTGGCGGTGTTGGAGGCCCTGGGCGCGGAGGTGGAGGAACTGGAGGATTGGACCTGCTGTGGGGCCAGCGTCGCTTCGACGATGAGCGATTTACTGGGAGTGACGCTGCCGGCTCGCAACCTGGCCCTGGCCGAACAGGCCGGCAACGGGCGGGAGATGCTGGTTATCTGCAGCGCCTGCTACACCAACTTCCGGCGCACGGCTGCCGCTATCGCTTCACAGCGCGGATTGCTCGAGACCATCAACCAGGCGCTGGAGGTAGAGGGGCTAACCTATCACGGCACAGTCCAAGCGCGGCACCTGATGGACGTATTGGCCAACGACTTTGATCGCGAGGCCATCGCCGCCCGCGTGCAGCGGCCGCTCACAGGATTGACGGTCGCTCCCTATTATGGCTGCCAGACCGTCCGCCCCTACAGCCCCTTCGACGACGACCAGCGACCCAGCTCGATGGTGGCCATCCTGGAGGCACTGGGGGCCACGGTCCACAGCCACAACCGCGAAGCTTCCTGCTGCGGCACGTCCCTGCTCACCACCAAGCCGGAGGTGGGCCTCCAGATGGCGGGAGCGATCCTGGAGGCGTCCAATCCGGCCGACTGCATCGCCACCGTCTGCCCGATGTGCCACTTCAACCTGGATAGCTACCAGGACAAGGTCTCCCAGATGATGGGCCGGTCGTTGCGCATCCCGGTGCTGTTCCTGCCCCAGTTGATGGGGTTGGCTTTCGGGCTGTCGGAGAGCGAGTTGATGTTCAAGCGGCACATGGTGCCGGTGAGCCCAGTATTGGCTCAGCTATCGTAATCAAGGAGTTTGTGGTATGGAAGAACCCCGAATCGGCGTTTACATTTGCGAATGTGGCATCAACATCTCGGCCACGGTGGACGTGGCGGCAGTGGTGGAGATGGCTGCCGCCTTGCCCGGCGTGACCGTCGCCAAGCAGTACAAGTACACGTGCTCCGAGCCCGGCCAGCAGATGATCCAGGAGGACATTCACGACCTAGGGATAAACCGGGTGGTGGTGGCATCTTGTACCCCCCGCATGCACGAGCCCACCTTCCAGCGCTTGCTGGCCGAGAGCGGACTCAACCCCTACTTCTTCGAGATGGCCAACATCCGCGAGCACGTCTCCTGGGTGATTCCCGAGCGGGAGCTGGCGACGGAGAAGGCCAAGCGACTGGTGCGGGCAGCGGTGGCACGGGTGGCCTATCACGCCCCGCTGGTGCCGCGTCGGGAGCCGGTCACCCAGGCAGCGCTGGTGGTGGGCGGCGGCATCGCTGGCATCCAGACCGCCCTCTCCATCGCCGAGGCTGGCTACCCGGTCTATCTGGTGGAGCGGAAGCCGACCATCGGCGGCCACATGGCCCAACTGGACAAGACATTCCCCACCCTCGACTGTAGCACCTGAATTCTTGGCCCCAAGATGATGGATGCCGGTCGGCATCCCAACATTACCCTCCTGAGCTACAGCGAGGTCGAGGAAGTAGCGGGTTACGTGGGCAACTTTAAGGTAAAGGTACGCAAGAAGGCCCGCTACGTGGATGAGGATAAGTGCACGGGCTGCGGCCTCTGCTGGAACGAGTGTCTAACGCGCCGCGTACCGCGCCTGAAGCAGATCAAGATGGGCGAGATCAGTGTCGGTGAGAGGAGGGCTGGGGAACGATGAACCTGCATCGGGTGAACGAGATCATTGATCACTACAGGATGGAGCGGACAAGTACGCTGGCCATACTTCAGGACATCCAGCGGGAGTACAGCTTCCTGCCGCGTGAAGCGCTGGAACTGACGGCCGAGCGGCTGGGTATGCCTGTGGGCGAAGTCTATGGCCTTGCCACTTTCTTCAAAGCCTTCAGCTTGCAACCGAAGGGCGAGTACGTGTGCAAAGTCTGCCTGGGTACGGCCTGTCACGTCCGGGGAGGTCCGCGCATTCTGGAGGCACTGGAGCGAGAACTGGACATCAAGGCTGACCAGACCACTTCCGATGGCAAATTCACCCTGGAGGCAGTACGTTGTCTGGGTGCCTGTGCGTTGGCTCCCTTATTGGTGATCAACGAGGAGCCCCACTCCTCCATGAACTCCGACAAGGCTACCAGGCTGGTCACCAAACTGGCTGGCAGCAAGGTGGAGTCGGCGGGGACATAACCTGCAGGCTAGGTCAAGGGAAGGACAAAATGTTAAGACTGAATAGCTTCGAAGAACTCCAAGAATTGCGGACACGATTACAGAGAGACATTAAATCTCGCACCGCGACGAACACGACCATCACAGTAGGTATGGGAACCTGTGGCATCTCGGCTGGTGCTCGTGAGGTGATGCAAGCCATTCTGGCCGAGTTGGACGCGCGTGGCATTGAGGCTCACGTCACCACCGTCGGCTGCATCGGAATGTGTTCGAAAGAGCCGCTGGTGGACATCCAGCAGGGTGATGAGCCTCGCATCACTTACGGCAACATCAACCCCAAGATGGTGCCACGCATTATCGAGGAACACCTGGTGCAGGGCGGCGTGGTGGAAGAGTGGGCCTTTGGACGAGTAGCAGCAGAGCAGGAGGGATGGGATGGCTGAGCGACATCGAGCCGTACTGGTGACTTGCCTCCACGATCGCTCACCAGGACTGATACCGGCCTTTCAAGAGGAGATCGAAAGGCGCGGCTTGACAGATGAGGTTGGTGTTGTACAGACTGCCTGCCGGGGTTTCTGCGCCACGGGCCCCGTGGTGCTAGTCCAGCCCGACGGTTTCTGCTATGCCAACGTGGAGCCCGCCGACGTGTCTGAACTGGTGGAGGAGACACTGGTCAAGGGTCGCGTCGTTGAGCGGTTGGCGTACAGGCCACCAGAGGCGCACGAAGCCATCCCTTACTATGGCGAAACTCCCTTCTACAGCAAACAGGTACGCATCGTAATGCGCAGATGCGGGATGATCAACCCCCAGTCCATCGAAGAATACATCGCCACTGGGGGCTACCGGGGGCTGGTCACGGCGCTTTCCTCAATGACTCCTGAGGAGATCATTGAGGAAGTCAAACGGTCGGGGCTGCGGGGGCGCGGCGGGGCCGGCTTCCCCACCGGTCGCAAGTGGGAGTCAGCCCGTCGTGCCGTCGGCGATGTCAGATACGTCATCGCCAATGGCGACGAGGGAGACCCAGGCGCCTTCATGAACCGCACTCTGATGGAGGGCGACCCGCACGCCATTCTTGAGGGCATGATCATCGGAGGCTACGCCATCGGCGCGCATGAAGGCTACATCTATGTGCGGGATGAATACCCGCTGGCAGTAAAGAACCTGGGGATTGCCATCGAGCAGGCACAGGGGTACGGCCTGCTGGGTGAGGACATCCTGGGCAGTGGGTTTGACTTTGATATCAAGATCGTGCGTGGCGCTGGCGCGTTTGTGTGCGGCGAATCCAGCGCGCTTATGCAGTCGCTGGAGGGCAAGGTCGGCGAACCACGTCCCAAGCACTTCCACGCCACCGAGCGGGGGTTGTGGGACCGTCCCAGTTGCCTCAACAACGTGGAGACCTGGGCTGATGTCCCGCTCATCATCAACAACGGTGCCGACTGGTTTGCTTCCATCGGGACCGAGGGAAGCAAAGGCACCAAGACTTTCTGCCTGGTGGGTAAGATCCAAAATACTGGCCTGGTCGAGGTGCCGATGGGCATCACGCTACGCGAGATCATCTACGACATCGGCGGTGGCATCCCTGATGACAAGGAATTCAAGGCGGTGCAGACCGGTGGCCCTTCCGGCGGTTGTATTCCCGCCGATCTGCTCAGCCTGCCGGTGGATTATGATACTCTGACCGAAGCGGGTTCGATGATGGGCTCTGGCGGTATGATCGTCATGGATGATCGCACCTGCATGGTAGACGTTGCTCGTTACTTCCTCGATTTCCTCAAGGAGGAGTCGTGCGGCAAGTGCGTAGCTTGCCGTGAGGGCATCAAGCGCATGCTCGAAATACTGACCGACTTCACCGAAGGCCGGGGCACAATGGCCGACATTGACCAGCTCGAAACGCTGGCCTGGGCGGTCCAACAGACGTCGTTGTGCCAACTCGGCAAGACGGCACCCAATCCCGTCCTCAGCACGCTGGGCTACTTTCGCGACGAGTACGTGGCCCACATTGAGGACAGAAAGTGTCCGGCCGGCGTTTGCAGGGAGCTGATCGAGTACAGCATCATCAGGGATAAGTGTCCTGGCTGCGGCATCTGCCTACGCAGGTGTCCACAGGAGGCTATCAGCGGGGAGAAGAAGGAGCCCCACGTCATTGACCCGGAGCTGTGCATCAAGTGTGGCGTCTGCTTCGATGTTTGCAAGTTCGACGCGGTGAGAGTGGAGTAAAGGAAGGGATACGATATGGCTACACTGATCATTGACGGACAAGAGGCCCAGGCCGAAGAGGAACAGACCATCCTCGAGGTCGCTCGACAGGCCGGGATCGAGATACCCACTCTGTGCTATCATCCACTCTTGGAGCCCTATGGTGCCTGCCGCCTCTGCACGGTGGAGGTGATCCGCCATGGCCGCTCCCGGCTGGAAACTTCCTGCACGTACCCTGCGTGGGATGGGCTGGAGGTCAAAACCGGCTCCCCGGCCGTCGTCAGAGCCCGCAAGGCCATCTTGGAGCTGCTTCTCTCGCGCTGCCCCAATGTGCCGGTAATCCAGGGCCTGGCACGGGAGTACGGCATCACGGAGCCACCTTTCCCGACGGACGAGCCGGACGAGAAATGCATTCTCTGCGGTTTGTGTGTGCGCACGTGTCACGAAATGGTCAAGGCCGACGTGCTGAACTTCTCCCAGCGAGGCATCGAACGGCAGGTGGGTCCACCCTTCCTGGAAGAAAGCCGTCAGTGCATCGGCTGTGGGGCCTGTACTATCATGTGCCCTACCGGTGCCATTGAGATTCTCTTAGAAGAAGCAGCAGTCTACGAGGAGAAGCCACTGGGGCCGACTTCGGCCATCTACGTGCCCTCACTGCAAGCGGTGCCCCTCGTACCGGTGATTGATACCGACGCCTGCATCCACTTTCGCCAGAACGACCGCACCGATGGGGAGATCGCGGATGCCTGTGGGCTTTGTCAGATGGTGTGCGAAGCTGACGCGATCAATTTCGACCAGGAGGACGAGATCATTGAGCTGGACGTGGGGGCGATTGTCGTCGCCACCGGTTTCGAGATGTGGAATCCGACGCAACTCCCGCAGTACTCCTACGGCCTCTCGCCCAACATCATCACCGGCCTTGAGTTCGAGCGGCTCACCAACGCCGGTGGTTCTACTGGTGGGGAGATCCTCACCGCCGAGGGGAAGAAGCCAGAGCGGGTGGCCATCATCCACTGTGTCGGCAGCCGAGACCACAACGCGCACGAGTACTGCTCCCGCTTCTGCTGTATGTACTCGTTGAAGCAAGCCCACCTGGTGCGCGATAGGACTGACGCTGAAGTGTATGAGTTCTACATGGACATGCGCGCCTTTGGCAAGGCCTACGAGGAGTTCTACGAGCGGGTGCAGGAGGAGGGCATCACCTTCATACGCGGCCGAGGGGCCGAGGTTGAGGTACTGCCTGACGGCAAGCTGCGGGTGAAGGGGGAGGACGCCGACCTGGGGAAACTGGTGGCGGCCGACGTGGACCTGGTGATCCTGGCTTCGGCCATCGAGCCGATTCACGACGCCAACCGAGTGGCTGCCCTGTTTGGTCTGGGTCGCACACCCGACGGCTTCTTCGCTGAGGCGCATCCCAAGTTGCGGCCAGTGGAGACCAGCACGGCGGGGGTTTTCCTGGCTGGGTGCTGCCAAGGCCCGCGGGACGTGCCGGACACGGTGGCCCACGCAGGGGCAGCGGCACTGGAGGCGGTGGGTCTGTTCAACCGGGGAGAGGTTACCATTTCCCCCACCATCGCCGTGGTGGAGGCCGTGAAATGCGTGGGCTGCGGCGATTGTATTCTGGCCTGTCCCTACTCCGCCATCTCCCGCAACGGGGATGAGAAGGCGGTGGTTAACTCAGCCCTGTGTCATGGCTGTGGCACCTGCGCCGCGACTTGTCCCGCCGGGGCCATCACCGCCCTGCACTTCACCGACGAGGAGATCGTGGCCCAGATTGATGGGCTGTTGGCGATGGTGGTGTAGATTCACGCAACACGCAGCACGCAACACGTGAAACTGAAACGTGAGGACTTGAATATGGATGAATCCTTTGAACCTCGAATTGTTGCGTTTTTGTGTAACTGGTGCTCCTATGCCGGGGCGGACAACGCAGGCATTGCTCGCATATCCTCTCCGGCCAACATCCTGCCCATCCGGGTGATGTGCTCAGGGAGAGTGTCGCCGGAGATGGTCCTGCGGGCCTTTCGCTCCGGCGCCGACGGGGTGCTGGTGCTGGGCTGCCACATCGGCGACTGCCATTACACTAGTGGCAACCATCGCACCGCCAAGCGCATCCCGCTGCTGCGCAACCTGTTGGGCTACGTCGGCATCAACCCCGATCGGCTGCGGCTGGATTGGGTGTCAGCCGCCGAAGCCCCGCAATTCGCCCAGGTGACGCGGGAGTTCGTGGAGACGGTGCGGACCTTGGGACCGCTCTCTGAGGAGGTGCCGCAATGATCGAGGAAATCCGCGCCCACGTGGCCGAGAAACTTCAAGAACTGGACGGCGTGATAGGGCTGCGGCGGACAGCGGAGGGAACCGTTCCCTACCTCTTCCAGGATGGGGACGACCTCTCTCAATTGGTACTAGCTCCCCGCTATCCATTGGCTTCCATCGTCTCCCTGCTGCAAGAGCGTTACCCAGAGGCGAGCTTCGGCATCGTGGCTCGGGGGTGCGACGCTCGCGCGCTGGTGGAGATGGCCAAGCGGGAGCAGGTGGATCCCGACCGGCTGTATCTCTTGGGGGTGGCCTGTACCGCCGAGGAGGCTGAGGAGTGCCACTGCGCTGATCCCGCGCCCGATCCGGCCCCCTGGCCCCAGATGGAGGTCATCGGGACGCCGGTGGATGGCGCGTCGCCGAATCTCATCGTGGCTGAGTACGAGGGGATGTCGCTGGAGGAGCGGTGGGCGTTCTGGCAGCGGCAGTTCCTCAAGTGCATCAAGTGCTACGGCTGCCGCAACATCTGCCCTGAATGCTTCTGCGAGGCCTGCGCCCTGGAGGATCCGCTGTGGGTGGAGCCGGGGGTACTGGCCCCTCCTTTCCCCATGTTTCACATCATCCGGGCGATGCACATGGCGGGCCGCTGCGTGGCCTGCCGCCAGTGCGAGTTGACCTGCCCGGCCCACATCCCGTTGACTGTCCTCTACGATCTGATCCGGCGGGACGTGGGGAACCTGCTGGGGTACGTGCCGGGGGCGGACATCGAAGCTGCGCCGCCGCTTTCGCTGACGCTGGAGGAAGCGCCGCTGCTTGTGGACGTAATACCTCACTAGGAGCGAGGAGGATATGGAATACAAGAACGTACTGACCACCTGCATTTACTGTGGCTGTGGCTGTGGGCTCTATCTTGAGGTGCTGGACGGGGAGATCGTGGGGGTTATTCCTGCTAAAGAGCACCCCGTCAACCAGGGGCGGCTGTGCATCAAGGGGTGGAACGCCGCTGATTTCGTCTACCACCCCGACCGACTCAAGACGCCCCTGATCCGCAAGAACGGCGAGTTGGTCGAGGCGACCTGGGACGAGGCGCTCTCGCTGGTCGCTGAGCGGTTGGGCACCATCAAAGCCGAATCCGGCCCCAACAGCCTGGCCTTCCTCTCTTCGGCCAAGTGCACCAACGAGGAAAACTACCTGATGCAGAAGTTCGCCCGCGCGGTGATCGGCACCAACAACGTGGATCACTGCGCTCGCCTCTGACACGCTCCCACGGTGGCCGGTCTGGTCGCCGCGTTTGGCAGTGGAGCGATGACGAACTCACAGCCTGAGTTCGAGGCGGACACCAACTGTTTCCTCATCATCGGGTCGAATACATCTGAAGCGCATCCGCTGGTCGCCAGCCGCATCATGAAGGCCAGGGAAGAGCGCGGGGCCAAGTTGGTAGTGATTGACCCGCGTAAAACCCAGATGGCCCGCCTGGCTGATCTCTACCTGCGCTTTCGGCCTGGCACCGACGTGGCCGTGCTAAACGGACTGATGAACGTCATCATCAGCGAGGGCCTGGCCGACGAGGAGTACATCGCCGCGCGCACCGAGGGGTACGAGGAGATGAAGGCCTTGGTGGAGGCGTACACGCCGGAGCGAGTGGAGGAGATCAGCGGCATCCCGGCCGACGGCCTGCGAGAGGCGGCACGCATCTACGTGACCAACAGGCCCTCGGCCATCATCTACGCCATGGGCATCACCCAGCACACCACCGGCACCGACAACGTCAAGAGTTGCGCCAACCTAGCTATGCTGACCGGCAACGTGGGAGTGCCCGGCAGCGGGGTCAACCCGTTGCGCGGCCAGAACAACGTCCAGGGCGCCTGCGATCTGGGCGCACTGGCCAACGTCTATCCCGGTTATCAGAAGGTTGTCTCCCCTGAGATGCAAGAGAAGTTCGAGAAGGCCTGGGGCAGCACGTCGGATTTGAACGTCGGTCTGACGGTGACGGAGATGATTGACGCCGCAGGCGATGGTCGCGTGCGGGCCATGTACGTCATGGGCGAGAACCCCATGGTGGCCGACCCCGACCTTAATCACGCCCGACACTGCCTGGAGCAGATCGAGTTCCTGGTGGTGCAGGACATCTTCCCCTCGGAGACGGCCCAGTTAGCGCATGTGGTGCTGCCGGGGGCCTCCTTCGCCGAGAGGGACGGCACGTTTACCGCCACCGACCGACGCATCCAGCGGGTTCGCAAGGCGGTTGAG
The DNA here is from genome assembly GCA_964390805.1 of uncultured Anaerolineae bacterium. Classification (GTDB taxonomy): domain Bacteria; phylum Chloroflexota; class Anaerolineae; order VGOG01; family VGOG01; genus CAYMKL01. The sequence continues at coordinate 16,195 of CAYMKL010000078.1, forward strand.
CCGCTGGGAGAGTCTAAACCCGATTGGGAGATCATCTGCTTGCTGGCTCAGCGGATGAGAGCCAGCGGCTTCGATTTCGCCTCGCCCAAGGACGTGATGGATGAGATCGCCCAACTGACGCCCATCTACGGTGGTGTGAGTTACGATCGTCTGGAGGAACTGGGCTTCCTGCAGTGGCCGGTGCCGACTGCCGACCACCCCGGCACCCCCTACCTGCACAAGGGTAAGTTCAGCCGGGGCCTGGGCCACTTCCATGCCCTTGAGTTCCAGGAGGCGGCGGAACTACCCGACGAGGAGTACCGCTTCATCCTGACCACCGGCCGGCTGATGTTCCACTGGCACACCGGCACCATGACCCGGCGGTCGGAGAAGCTACATCAAGAGGTGCCGGAGGCCTACGTGGAGATGCATCCGGGCGACGCCGCTGGCATTGGGCTGGACGGCGCGAAGCGGGTGCGGGTTGCCAGTCGCCGGGGAGAGATCGAACTAGGGGTGCGGGTCACGAAGCGCATTAAGCCGGGCGTGGTCTTTATCCCCTTCCACTTCGCCGAGGCGGCGGCCAACGCGCTAACCCACGCCGCGCTTGACCCAGTGGCGAAGATCCCTGAGTACAAAGTCTGTGCCGTGCGGGTGGAGCCGGTGGGATAGAGACGCTGCGTTCTGGAAGTGTTAACCAAGTTTGACCTACTACCCTCGCCCCAGAGGGTTTTGGGAAATCTCTGCGGCGGAGGAACTCGACAAGGGTGTCGAGTTCCTCACTATTTGGACAGTGCCGAACCATTCCGGGCTGGGGAGGATTGATCTCCAGCCTTTTTTTGGACAAATTCGGAGATGTAGTGTATACTTGTGTCGTTAACCTGGCAGCTCGAGAGGCAGGATACACGTGAGAGCAAGGAAAGTTCAACAGAGGGCAACAGTAAGAGGGATGTTCCAAGCGGCCAAGAACTATGTAGAGGTCACGAAGCCTCTCTCTGTGTTTCTTCTGGTCTTCACCGCTGTTGGCGCTATGGTCGTCGCTGCTGAGGGCCAGAGTATTCCCTTGGATTTGCTTCTCGTCGCATTCGTGGCCATCACCGCAGGTTGCGCGGGGGCCAATGCCATCACCTGCTACATTGATAGAGACATAGACCTTGCGATGGAGAGGACCAAGAGACGTCCTATTCCCTCCCAGAGGATCAAGCCCCCGGAGAAGGCGCTCTACTTTGGGCTGGCCTTGGCCCTGATCTCCCTGGCCTTATCCTGGCAGATCAACCTCCTCTCTTTCACCTGTATGCTCTTGGGCCTGGCCGATAACATCATCGTCTACAGCCTGTTGACCAAGAGGCGAAGTTCCCTAAACGTCATCTGGGGAGGCTTCAGCGGTGGCCTGCCGGTCCTTTTTGGCTGGGCGGCCGTCAGTGGCAGCATTAACCTCACAGCCCTCCTCATCGGTGCAATCGTCGTCCTCTGGATACCCAATCACATCTGGAACCTGGCCATCTTCTACAGCGACGATTACCAGAAAGTCAGTGTTCCTATGCTCCCCGCTGTCTTTGAGTTAAGGAAGACCCTCAAGTGTATCTTAGCCACCGTCCTACTGATGTATCTCTTCTCCATCCTCTTGTATTTCTTCGGACCGTTCGGCCTCTTGTACTTGGGCCTGGCCCTGGTGTCTGGCCTTCTCATAAGTGTGGGAAACATCTACCTGGTTCTCAGACCTTCTCGCCAGAGAGCCTGGAAGATGTTTAAGTTTTCGAGTCCTTATCTTTTCCTTCTCTTTGCGGGGATGATATTGGACGTATTCATACGGTAATCCAAATCTTAGCGAAAGGGGGCAACTCAATGAAAAAGGTGAAGATTGGCGGCGTCATCAGAAACTCCAACCTGGCCAAGGTAGGGGTCATGGGCATCCCGGATCGTCCCGGCGTAGCTGGTGCTATCCTCTCCGCTCTGGGCAGCGAAGGCATCAACGTCGAATTCATCGTTCAGTGCATAGACCTCAATAGCCATGACCACGTTGTGTTCTGTGTCGCCCGCGATGACCTGGAGGCTGCTTTATCCATACTCCATGGGGTCAGGCCTCGATTAGGGGCGAAGGAAGTGATTCACGAGCCGGAAGTGGGAATAGTCTCTATCTTTGGCCCCGATTTCAGAGAGCGTCCGGGCGTCGCGGGCGCCATGTTCAACGCTCTGGCATCGGTGGGCGTCAACATACTGGCCATCAGCACTTCTATCTCGACTGTCTCTTGTGTGCTAGATGCCAGGCGCCTCTCCGAGGCCGTCAGGGTTATCGAACAGACCTTTGACATGCCCTGATGGACAAAACTGAAAATAACTTGCGCTTCTGAGTGTAGGGTGGTATAATAACCCCCGTTCTCAGCGAAGGAGTCCCGGCCAGGATGACCAAACTCACCAGACGTGCTTTCCTCAGACTGATGGGCGTTAGCTCGGCCGCCGCCGCCTTGTATAAGTTTGGCTTGCAACGCTCCCCCCCCAGCTACTCCAGTTCTCCTAACCCCATCTTGCCCACTATCGAGAAATGGGTGCCTACCGTGTGCCGCATCTGCCCGGCTGGGTGCGGGATAGTGGCGCGGGTGATTGACGGGCGGGTGGTGAAGATTGAGGGCAACCCTTTGCATCCCAACAACCAGGGCAAGTTGTGCCCCAAGGGCCAGGCCGGACTGCAAGTACTATATGACCCCGATCGGGTACAATATCCCCTGCGGCGGGTGGGTGAACGGGGCGGCGGACAGTGGCAGCCCGTTTCCTGGGATGATGCCCTGGGGGAAGTTGCAGACCAGCTCCGCCAGATCCGAGGCGGTGGCCATCCCGAAGGGTTGGTCTTTCTCCACGACGGCAAGGGCGGGCCGACTGGCGACCTCGTCGCCCGCTTTTGCCGGGCCTTCGGCACACCCAACGATGTGCGCGACACCCATCACAGCGCCGATGGCCCTCCCCTGGCCCACTTGTTGAGCCAGGGCTGGAACGAGCATGCCGCCTACGATTGGGAGAACACCAACTACCTGCTGTGCTTCGGCGGCGCCTTTCTGGAGGCCTGGCAACCGCTGGTGCGCCAACTGAGGGCCTACAGCCGCATGCGCCGGGGACGGCCTAACGTGCGGGCCAAGATCGTACAGGTGGAGAGCCGGGCTTCGGTGACGGCCGCCAAGGCCGACGAATGGATCCGCATCCGGCCCGGCACAGAGGGCGCTCTGGCTCTGGGGATAGCCCACGTCATCGTCCGCGATGAGTTGTACGATGACAGTTTTGTCGCCGAGCACACCTTTGGCTTCGAAGACTGGGCCGACGACACCGGCCGAAGCCACACCGGGTTCCGTGCCCTGGTGCTGCGGGACTACCCGGTCGAGCGCGTGGCCGAGATCACAGGCGTGCCAAAGGCCACTATTGAGCGTATCGCCTGGGAGTTCGCCGCCACCCGGCCGGCGGTGGCAGCCGGCGATGTCTCAGGACACAGCAATGGCCTGTTCAGCCAATGGGCTATCCATGCCCTCAATGCCCTGGTAGGTTCCATTGATGTGCCTGGCGGGGTGCTCAGGCAGCGTCAGCCGCCCCTCGCGCCCTGGCCTGAGTTCGCCTCGGACGCAGTGGCTGCGACGGGATTGAGCCAACCGCGCCTTGATGGAGCCGGCACGGCGTCCTTCCCCCTGGCCCAAGACGTGGCCCCGTCCCTGGCGCCCCGTATCTTGCAGGACCAACCCTATCCGGCTAGAGTCCTGTTTCTTTACCATGCCAATCCTCTGTACCGCACCCCTCTGGCAGGGGCATGGGAACAGGCATTGGAGCGCGTTCCCTTCATCGTCAGCTTCTCCCCCTATGGTGACGAGACCAGCCACTACGCCGACCTGATCCTCCCTGACTCTACTTTCATGGAGAAATGGTTCTACGAGGTGCTAGAGCCCAGTCTGGGCTATCCGGCTGTCGCGTTGGGGCAGCCGGTGATCGAGCCGCTGGGCGATACCCGCAACATCGGAGATGTCCTCATCGCCCTGGCCAAGGCCATTGGCGGCCCGCTCGGCGCTGCACTGCCGTGGGAGAGTTTTCTCGTAGCGCTACAGGCCAGACTGCGCGGTCTGTTCGAGTCCGGCCTTGGCCTGCCCCTGGGGGAGGAAGAAGGGTTCTCCAATCTTTGGGATGGGTTGCGAGCGAGCGGGGTGTGGTACACCCAGCCCTACCAGTTCGGGCAGTGGGAAGAGGTGCTGACCACGCCGTCGGGACGGTTCGAGTTCTACTCTCAGACCCTGGCGGCAAGGCTGGGCGCTGACGGCGACGATGAGGCGTTCATGCCGCACTACGAGCCCCCTCGCTTCGCGGGCCAGGAGGCGGATTACCCACTGCATTTGCAGCTTTTCAAGACTGCGACCTATGGCGAGCGATGGGGAGCCAACGCGCCCTGGCTGCAAGAAACCTACGGGCTGCATGTGCAAGAGATGTGGACGAGTTGGGTGGAAATTCATCCAGAGACGGCCCACGAACTGGGCATCGCCGACGGCGACATAGTTTGGATTGAGTCGCCCGCGGGCCGCATCCGCGCCAAGGCCCGGCTCTACGCCGGAATCATGCCCGAGGTGGTGGCCATGCCTCTGGGCCAGGGTCATACCGCATTGGGTCGCTGGGCGCAAGGGCGGGGCGCTAATCCCGATGAGCTTTTGATGGAGGACTACGACCGTCTGAGTGGAGAGCTGGCGACGCAGGCTACCCGGGTGAAGATCTACAAATGATCAAATCCCAATTTGGGGAGATGAGCGATGAACACCAGGGCAAGGTCAGGGGAGAGGCCACCGTTTGACATAAAAGAGCGAACGTTTCTATTTGGTGTGCGTATTGTGCGCTTGCTTGGTCGGCTGCCCAAAACCGTGGCTGGCATTGAGATTGGACGGCAGATTATTCGCTCCGGTACCTCAGTAGGGGCCAATGTTGAAGAAGCTGATGCTGCGGAATCGAGGCGGGACTTCATTCACAAGATGAGTATCGCCCGCAAGGAAGCTCGCGAGACCAGGTTCTGGCTGCGTATCATTCTGGCCGCTGGACTCCTGGCTGATGATGAGGTGCGTTCTCTCGAACAAGAAAGCGATGAACTGGTGCGTATCTTGAGTGCAATCATTACCAGTGCCAAACAGCGACAATGACCAGGTCCTTCACCATCGTGGTTGTAATTGGTCATTGGTCATTGGTCATTGTTTATTGGTCATTGGAGGAACGATGGCGCGTTGGGGAATGGTGATTGATCTGGACAAGTGCACTGCCTGCCAGGCCTGTACTATTGCCTGCCAGGCGGAGAACAACGTGCCTTTCGCCGGGCCAGAGCAGGGGGTTATGGGCCGCTCCAAACATTGGCACGAGGTCATGGCTGAGCTGGAGGGCGAACACCATGGGTTTCAGGCTCTATTCATACCTCGACCTTGTATGCACTGCGAGGATCCGCCCTGCGTCAAAGTCTGTCCGGTGGGGGCTACCTACCTGGACGAAGAAGGCATCGTGCGCATGAACTACCAGCGCTGCGTCGGCTGCCGTTACTGTATTACGGCTTGCCCCTATGGAGTGCGTTACTTCAATTGGTATGCTCCTCAGTGGCCAATACCTTACGACCAATACCTGAACCCCGATGTGCCCCTTCGCCCCAAGGGCGTAGTGGAGAAATGCACCTTTTGCCTCCACCGCCTGGAGCAAGCCAAGCGCCGGGTGGCTGAGCAAGGGCGAGAATTGACCGACGCCGAGTTGGTGTTGCTCCCAGCCTGTAACCAGGTCTGTCCTGCCTCAGCCCGCTACTTTGGCGACCTGGACGATCCCGACAGCACGGTGTCGCGGCTGGCCCACAGCCCACGCGCCTTCCGCTTGCTGGAGGACATGGGCACGGAGCCTAAGGTCTACTACCTGGCGGAGGAGAAGAGCTAGATGGACTACCCTTCGACAACCCTTCGACCGTTAGCGAAGCGGCGCTCAGGACAAGGCTCAGGACACAGCGATGTCTTCGATAAATACGCCCCGCTGTTCAAACCTTTGGGTCGCCCAGGACGGGGGTTCTATCTGACTGTAGCCGTGCTAGTCCTGATCGTTGTCCTGGGCGTAGTAGCCTACGGTACGCAGTTGGTATATGGCCTGGGAGTGACCGGGCTGAACCGGCCGGTGACCTGGGGCTTCTACATAATCAACTGCATCTTCTTCATCGCCATCAGCTACGGCGGGACCCTGACCTCGGCTATCCTGCGCATCGTGAACGCCAAGTGGAGACTGCCCATCACCCGCGCCGCTGAGGTGATCACTGTGTGTGCTCTGGGCATTGGGGCCTTGAACATCGTGTTGGATATGGGGCGGCCGGATCGTGTGCTGAACATGGTCTTTCACGGTCGCTTCCAATCACCTATCATGTGGGATTTCGTGGCCGTCAGCCTGTACTTGCTTTGCAGCCTGATCTATTTGTACCTGCCCCTCATACCCGACATCGCTCTCCTGCGCGACAGGTTCCCAGGCCGCAGGCGGCTATATACCTTCTTGGCTCTGGGGTGGACGGGCAGCGAGCGGCAGAAGCATCTCCTGGAACGGGCGATTGACATAATGGCTGTGCTGATGATCCCTATCGCTGTGGCGGTACACACTGTGCTGGCCTGGTTGTTCTCCATGACTATCCAGCCCATGTGGCACAGCACCCTGATGGGGCCCTATTTCGTGATGGGCGCCGTCTACAGCGGCATCGCCTCCCTGATCATCGCCCTGGCCATCCTGCGGCGAGTGTTTCACCTGGAGGGATATTTCCAGCCTCGCCAGTTCAACAACCTGGGCCTGTTGCTGATCACCATGACTCTGATGTGGTTCTATTTCACCGTGTCTGAGTACCTGACCACCTTGTATGGCAACGAACCAGCTCACATGGCCGTTTTCCAGGCCAAGATCAGCGGGGAGTTCGCTCCCTACTTCTGGGCTCAGGCTGTCTGCTGTTTCGCTGTCCCCGTTCTGATCCTGTTCTCCCATCGCACACGCACTATCGCTGGCACAGTCGTGGCATCGGTGGCTGTGAACATCGGGATGTGGTTGGAACGCCTGATGATCATCGTGCCCACTCTGACCCGCCCCCGATTGCCCTATCGCCTGGGCGTCTATCGGCCCACCTGGGTGGAGTTGGCCATCATGGCCGGTAGCGCCGCGGCTATCATCCTGCTGTATGTGCTGTTCACTAAATTCTTCCCCATCGTCTCGGTGTGGGAGCTTGAGGAAGAGGAGGAGCACGAAGTAATGGCTGCCCGTTTAGAAACGAAGCCCTCACCGGAGGCGGCCTGAGATGAAACTGCTTTTGAAGAAGCAGATATTCATAATTGGACTGGTGCTGGCCTTGATGCTGCTGAGCGGCCTGATCGTCAACGCCCAGCCACCGGTGCCGCACCCTGAGGAAGAGAGCGGCACCTCGTACGAGGATTGCGTGTCCTGCCACCGCACCGGCGGTGAGGACGCCCCGCTGCTGGCTGCCGATCACGTTCAACACGAGAACGCCGACTGTCGGACCTGCCACAGCACCACGGGCATGGCAGCCCCAGCCATCACTCACCCGGCGGGCGGCTGGGCCGACTGCCGGGGCTGCCACCAGGAATGGCCCAGCGAAGATGTCCCTCAACTCGCCGATTCGGAGTATAACCACAACCCATACCATACTGGCACCTGCCGAAGTTGTCATGCGGTGGCGGATCGTTTCTACGGGGGGATGCCGGTTGCTGCCTGCGGGGTGTGCCATCCTAAGAGCACCGCGGCGGAGACGGTGCACAACAACCCCGAAACCTGGGTGGACTGCGTGGCCTGTCACGAGGCGGCCGGCCGATACCCCCACGATGCGGAACGCATTCACTCGCGCGATGAGGATTGCCTGGCCTGCCACTACGACCTGACCGAGCGTGTGGCCAGCAGCGCGCCAGGACTGGTCTCGACGTGGCCGGATGATAAGAGGTACAGCCTGGCCGACCACATCGGCCGGGGCGCACCCCACGCCTCGGTGGATTGCGCGGCCTGCCACCTGGAACAGGCGACCATTGAGCGGGACCCAACGACCCAGCGGGTCAAAGTGGTGCTCCCGGAGGTGGAAGAAGGAGTGGCGCCGGATACCCCCGAGCTGGCCGAGATCACCAAAGACGTTGATTGTGTCCGCTGCCACCAGAGGCCCGCTCAGGTGGCCGCCCCCAGCACTAAGCTGCCACCGCGCAGCGTCCTGTGCCTGGCCTGCCACGATGCGTCGCCGGTGGTCAAAGATGTCTTCTCCTGGGCAGGATTGGGGCTCTTCGGGGTGGGGATGCTGCTGGTGGGCTCTATCTGGCTACGAGGCAGCGTGGATGGACGCAAAGGGTTGTCCCTGGAACAGCGCGTAGGTCGCCTTCTGTACGATATATGGGACCTGGCGGCCTCCCCGCGAGTGTTCAGGTTCTTATGGGCCTTCCTGGTGGACGGGTTGCTGCATCGCCAAGTGTGGCGCGAGAGTCGCAAGCGGTGGTTAACCCATAGCCTGATGTTCATGGCTTTTGGTATCCGCGCCCTGTTGGGCGTCGTCACCTGGGTTCTGTCCAGAATGGCGCCCACCGCCACGCTGACCCAGGTGTTGGTGAACAAGAACAATCCGCTTGTGGCCTTCACCTACGATTTCCTGGCCGGGTTGGTCATCCTGGGCGCGGTTCTGGCCGTGTACCGGCGCTACGTGGTCAAGGACAAACAGCTCATCACCTCAGGACAGGATACAGTGGTCATTGCCCTGCTAGGGGGCATCTTTCTAATGGGCTTTGTGGTGGAGGGAGCACGGATCGTAACCACCGCTCTGCGTCCTGATCTGGCTGTCTATTCCTTTGGAGGGTATCTGGTGGCCTTGCTGTTGCGCCCCATACCCATAGCCTGGGATGTGGTCTATGGATACCTGTGGTACGTCCACGCCGCAATGGTGGCCGGGCTGGTCGCCTACCTACCCTTCAGCAAGTTCTTGCACGTGCTCATCAGCCCGCTGGTCGCGGCCATCAACTCAGCGCTCGCGGCCGCAACTCCGGCTGAGTACGTGGAACATTGAGCATACATTCATAGAAGCAACAAACGATGACGAAATTGGACCTGTCTCTGTTCAGCATCAAGCAGTTGTTGGAATTGTGGGGATGTACTCGCTGTGGGGAGTGCGTCAACTGGTGCCCCACCTTCGCTGAGAAGGAGCTTGATGAGATCACCCCGCTGGATAAGATAGATACCACGAAGGGTTTCATCAAGGGGCAGTACGGTGGCTTCCTGGCCCGCCTGTTCGGCTATCGTCCACCGACCGACGATGGCATCGCCCGCTGGTCGCGCGGCACCTACGACTGCACCCTCTGCGGTCGCTGCAAAGTGGTGTGCCCAGTGCACATTGACACCCGCCCGTTGTGGATCGCCATGCGCGAGCAGTTGGTGGAACTGGGCGAATATCCTGAGTTGATGGACACCCTGCGCGACACCGTGACCGCCAATTACAACATCTCCGGCGACCCCAACGAGAACCGACTGGGCTGGAGCGCTAACCTGGAACACGTGCCAGAGGGTATGGATCATCGCGCGGGGGCCGAGGTGGTGTACTTCACAGGCTGTGTGGCTGCTTTCTACCCGATGGTCTACAGCGTGCCCCAGACCATGGTCCAGATCATGGAGAAGGCCGGAGTGGACTTCACCGCCCTGGGCGGCGACGAGTGGTGCTGCGGCTTCCCATTGACTATTGCCGGCATGGGGAAGTGGGCTGCAGAGCTGGTCCGCCACAACGTGGAGGCCGTGCGAGCCCTGGGGGCTAAGAAGCTGATGGCAGCCTGCCCGTCGTGCTTCCACACTTGGAAACACGACTACCCGCACATTATCGGCGAGCCGCTTGGCTTCGAGGTGGTTCACGCCACGGAATTGTTGGCTGATCTGATCGAGGCCGGTCGGATCGAGTTGAAGGGTTTCCGCGACCCGGTCACTTACCATGACCCTTGCGACCTGGGGCGAACCAGCGGGGTCTACGACGCACCCCGGCAGATTATCCAGAGTGTGCCTGGCATTTCCTTCACCGAGATGGAAGACCATCGCGAGCGGTCGCTGTGCTGCGGTGGGGGCGGTGACGTGGAGATGGCCGACCGGGAGCTGACGGCGGCCGTAGCCCGACGGCGCATGGAGCAGGCTCAGGCCACCGGGGCCAAATGGATCGTGACCGCCTGCCAGCAGTGCAAGCGTACCCTGTTGACCGCTGCTCGCCGGGAGAAAATCCGCCTGCGGACGATAGACATCAGCGAATTCGTCTGGCGGGCGATGGAGTCTTAGAAAGAAAGGAACAGAATCATGAAGATTGACAAGTACGAATTCCCCGATGATCTCTACTACGACAAGGAGCACAACTGGGCCCGGGTGGAGGGGAATACAGTTACTCAAGGTATAAGCGATTTTGGGCAGGACCTGGCCGGCGAGATCGTGTACGCCGAGGTGGCCCGGGTAGGCCGCGATGTGGAGCAGGATAAACCCTTCATGTCCATGGAATCGGGCAAGTGGGTGGGTCGCATCAAGGCCATCGTCAGTGGCAAGATAACCGAGGCCAACGAGGAGATCGAGTGGGAGAGCACTGTCATCAACGAGGATCCTTACGGCGAGGGCTGGTTGGCCAAGATTGAGGCTGCTGACCTGAGCGAATTGGATGGTCTGCTGCGTCCCTCCGACCCTGCCTTCGGAGAATTCATCGCTGCCGAGCGAGAGAAGTACGACAAATAGGCCGCATTTCCCCTCCCTCGCAGGGAGGGCGAGCCTTCCATCACAAAGCTCCCCCACCCAGCCTCCCCTTGTGAGGGGGAGGAGTTCGGTGTTCCCCTCCCTCGCAGGGAGAGGAGTTTCACGACCCCTGGAAGGGCGATGACAGGCTGTGTTCGACATACGGCTGTCGTCGCCTTTCTCTTTCCCCAACCTTAAGACCGCGCGAAAGCGCAAATCCCTGTTTGACAAAAAGCGGATCCTGTGGTATAATCTTCTTGGTTGCGTATATCCGCATAAGCGGATATACGACCACATTGTGTAATCTAAATGGAGAGAAGAGCACAACTATGGAAAAACCGTTGCAAGAGGAGTTGGCGCAACTTCACGCCAGCATTTGCCAGGCTCTCGCCGACACCACCCGCATCGCCATCTTGTACGAGTTGGCAGAGGGGCGCAAGAACGTCGGCCAGTTGGTGGAGGTCTTGGGCAGTCCACAGGGCAAGGTGTCTCGCCATCTCAAAGTACTGCGGGAGAGACACATAGTGGACAGCGAGCGTGATGGGGTCAATGTGTACTATTCGCTGGCTGATCATCGCGTCATCGAAGCATTGAATCTGCTTCGCGAGGTGATGGCCGACATCCTGGTGCAGCGCGGGCGCCTGGCAGAAGCGTTGGCATCGTAGGCGCCGAAAACGGAGGCAAGGAATCATGAAGATAGCCGTGGGCTCATTGGGAGCCAATTTGGATGCCTGGGTGGGGGCCCGCTTTGGTTACTGTCCCCAGTTCGTGGTGGTGGATACCGAGACGATGGATTACCTCGTAGTAGCCATGCCTCCGACCGAATCGGAGCAGGAGGCCAGCCTCAAGGCCATCCGCATCGTGGTTCAGAATGCAGCCGAGGTGGTCATCGTGGAGGAGGCCAAGCCGACCTGTCGAGAGGTGATGACGCAGTTGGGAGTCGAAGTCATTGAGGGAGTGCAGGGGCTGACCGTCCGCCAGGTGGTGGAGCGATACAAAAGCCGGGAGTTGGACAAGCCCGAAGCCCGCAAGGGAGAGCCGCCGAAGATCGCCGTGGCTGCTTTGGACAACGATCTCGCTGCCCCGGTGGGGATGGGATTTGGTCAGGTGCCGCGCTTCGTGGTGGTGGAGCCGAGCACCATGCGCCACGAGTCTATCCAGGTGGAACCAGCCGGCCCTGAGCATAAGATTCGACGAGAGACGATCCGCACCCTGGTCGAGAGGGGCACAGGAGTGGTGATTACCCCCAGCCTTACGCCGGCGTGCTGCCAGGTGTTATGGAGTTTCGGCATTGAGGTGGTCATCGGCGGGAAGGGCCTCACCGTCGGCCAGGCAGTGGAAGCATACAAAGCAGGAGTGCTAACAGAGGAGGGTTCGTTGCTATGAAGATTGGCATCATGGTCCTCGAAGGGCCATATCAACACCAAGCGGCCGACTCGGCCTACCACTTCACTAAAGCGGCGCTGGCCAGGGGTCACGAGATCGTGGGCGTCTTCCTGTACACCGACGCCGTCAACAACGCCAACCGGTTCGTCAAGCCGCCAGGCGAGCGCAACATCGCTCAGATGTGGGACGAGCTGGGGGCGCAGGGGATTAACATCGTGGCCTGCACCGCCTGCGCCAAGTTTCGTGGCATGACCAGGGATTTGAAAGTAGACAATGTCCGGCTATCGGGCCTGGGCTCCCTCACGGAGTTCATCCAGACCGCCGACCGCTTCGTCACTTTCGGGGATTGAGGAGGCAACTATGAGCAAAAAAGTGGCTGTATTGATGCGCCAGGCTCCTTATGGGAGTGTCTACACCGCCGAGGGCTTCCGCTCGATCATGGGCATCGGGGTGTTCGAGATGGACGTGCGCGTGATTTTTGTGGACGACGGGGTATACGCCCTGGTCAAGGGGCAGGATCCGACCGGGCTGGACATGAAGTCGCTGGGCGACGCGTTCCCCATGCTCCCCGACTTCGAGGTCAACCAGTTCTACGTACACGACCGCTCGTTGGCGGAGCGGGGACTCACCAAAGGTGACCTGGTGATGGACGTGGAGGTAGTGGACGGGGCCGCAATCGCCCGCCTGCTGACCGAGAGTGGCACCGTGCTACCATTTTGAGTTGAGGAGGGTATGACAGTGTTGTACATGGTTAACAAATCGCCCCTGATGCACAACAATCTGGAGACTTGCTTGCGTATTGCCCCATCTGAGGAGCCTATTCTCCTGTACGAGGATGGAGTCTACGGTGTGGCCCCAGGAACCAAGGCTGAAGCACTGGTGAAGGATGCGTTGCAGACCCGTCCTATTTATGCTCTGAAGGCCGACCTGGAGGCCAGGGGACTGGAGCGGTGCATCGAGGGGGTAGAGGTCATAGACTACGACGGGTTCGTAGCCCTGGTGGAAGAGCACGATGTCGTGCCCTGGCTGTGAGTACGAGTAGACCTGACAGGTTTCCCAAAACCTGTCAGGTCTTGAAACATAAAAGCAGACCAAAGGAGAGATGTCATGAAAGGGGACGTGTTTCAAGATTCGCGGGGACAACTGTGTCCCATGCCCATTGCCTACATGGCCAAGAACATGAGGAAGATGGAAGTCGGCCAGGTGCTGGAGATCTGGGCTGATGACGAGGGCGCTCACGCCGATGTGCCTGCCTGGTGTGAACAGACAGGCAATGAGTTTCTCGGCGAGGAGGACGCTGGCGACTACACCAAGTACCTCGTCAAGAAGACAGTCTAGGAGGAGAACACTCTTATGAGCGACAGCAAGAAAGCAACGATCGTTGTCTTCAGTGGCGACATGGACAAAGTGTTTGCCGCCCTCATCATGGCTACGGGGGCGGCCGCCGCTGGGATGGATACGACCTTGTTCTTCACCTTCTGGGGCTTGAATGCCATCAAGAAGGGGAAATTCACTGGCAAGGGGCTGTTCGGACGCATGATGGGCGTCATGAACCGGGGCGGGATCAACCGTATCGGCCCGTCCAAGTTCAACTTCGGTGGGATCGGCCGATGGATGTTCAAGAAGATGATGCGAGACAAGGGCGTCACGCCTCTGGACGAGTTGCTCGAGCTCGCGGTTGACCTCGGCGTCAAGCTCCTGGCCTGCAAGATGAGCATGGACGTGATGGAGGTCGCCAAGGATGATTTCATTGACGAGGTCGAGGATGTGGTGGGGGTAGCCACATACATGAAGCATGCAGCTGAGTCTGAGGTCACGCTGTTCATATAGGACGAGTCAAACTGGCAGAATACCAAGCAGCAGGTAGCATCAACAGCGGGCAGGCTGTGACTTGCCCGTCGTTGCTGGCTACCTGTTGCCAGTTCTGGAGGGAAAGATGAAGTTATACAATCTGGGCCACGTGCCGTGGCTCGAATCACAACTCATTTACCACGCCCTGCCGCGCCTGGGCATGGAGGGCCTGGTTCTCGTGGCCCCCGCTGAGCCCTATGTATGCATCGGCTACCATCAGGACGTGACCCAGGAGGTGGATCTCGACTACTGCCGCGCTCACAGCATACCGATATTCCGGCGCGAGGTGGGCGGCGGAGCAGTCTACCTGGACGGTAATCAGCTCTTCTATCAGGTGATCTTGCACAGGGACAACCGCCTGGCCTCGTCAGACAAGCGGGCTTTCTATCGCACGCTTTTGGAGCCGGCGGCCAATGTCTATCGCCAAATGGGCATTGCCGCCCATTACAAGCCTGTCAACGACATCATCACCGACGAGGGGCGTAAGATCTCGGGCACCGGCGCCGCCGAGATCGGAGACTACCTGATCCTGGTGGGCAATGTCATCATGGACTTCGATTACGAGACCATGGTTTGCGTTCTCAGAGTGCCCGATGAGAAGTACCGCGACAAGGTCCACAAGAGCCTGCGTGAGAATCTGTCTACCATCAAACGGGAGCTGGGGGCAGTACCGCCGCTGGAGGAAATCTCGGCTGCTTTGGTTGCCAACTACGAGGCGGCGTTGGGACCACTAGAGAGGGCTGAACTGCCGTGCGCCGTCTACGATAAAATGGCCGAGCTCAAGAAAACTCATACCACCGACGAGTGGCTGTACAAGCGGGGCAAAAAGCGCGAGGAATGGCAGGTTAAGATTGCCACCGGGGTGGAGGTGTCTCAGCGGATGTACAAGGCCCCCGGTGGGCTGATCAGAGCCATCGTCGAGACCAGAGAGGGGCGCATCGCCGAGGTGTCCCTGAGCGGCGATTTCTTCTTTTACCCGGCTGACAAGTTGGAGGCCCTGGAAGCAGCCCTGGCCGGGGTGAAGCCAGTCGCGGTCGAGCCGACCATTGCTGAGTTCTACCGTAGAGAGGGAATCGAATCGCCAGGGGTGACGCCGACCGACTTCGCCAGGGCGCTGACGGGTCAGGGGGTGGGAACGTGAACGTCATCACTGTGACCTATGCTGGGGCTGAACGGGCGGTGGTGGAATCCTCGGGGGGGCGGACCTTCGTCGTTGACCAGCGGACCAAAATCGGGCGGGAGGGGGCGAAGTTCTGTCCCATCGAGCTGATCGCCGCCTCCCTGGGGGCCTGAATGGTGCTGACCATGGCCGCGGTCGCGGCCAACAAGGGCATAGTGCTCAATGGGCTGGAAGTCCAGGTGGAAACCCGTCTAGAAGGGGCCGGTCATCAGCAGAGAACCACCTTTGTCACTGCCATTGATCTGGTCGCGGACCTGACCGAGCGTGAGCGGAAGATCCTTTTCAACTCGGCCCGCCACTGTGAGGTGCACAAGCTGCTGGGGGGGTCTATCGAGTTCAATGAAACCCTAGTTCGACAATGTTAAGTTTAGACCTCCGAGGTCTCCAATGGGTGATTGCACCCGTCGAAATGCCTGCAAAAGCTACGATTTCGCCATCCTAGAGCTGTTTCACAGACCTCGGAGGTCTGACGCAGGCGAAGTTAACATTGTCAAGCTAGTCACTGATCACTGATCACTGCTTACTGCTTGGGCGGCCGTCACAACTCAAGCAATCCTCTGAACTCATCCTCGCCGTTGAAGGGGCCTACCACAGCCAGGTTCAGCTTCTCCTTTGCGAAAAGCGTCTGTGCTACCCTCCGAATGTCGGCGGCGGTTGTGGCCTCGATTGCCTCTAATGCTTCCTCGTACGTCAGAATCTCCGAGAAGAGTATCTCCTGGGAGCCGAACCAGAGAGCTACACTGAGGCTGTCTTCCATAAATAGCAGCAATTGTCCTTTTACGAAGTCTTTAGCTCTGGCCAGCTCTTCGGGCGGTATCTCTTTTTGTCTGAGTTCGTTCCATTCCTCTAGAATAGCTTCGATAGTATCCCCAATGCGCTCCGGATCAACGTTAGCGTCCACTCCCAGCACTCCAGTGTCATACAGCGCGCTGATGTAGGAGTTAACGCTATAGGCCAGGCCTCGCCTTTCTCTGATACCGTTGAAAAGTCGAGAGCTCATTCCCTCTCCCAGCACGGCATTGAGCAGCCGCAATGCCAGGCGATCGGGGTGATCACGGGGGAGGCTCGGTACGCTTAGATAGAGATAAGCCTGCCTGGTGTCCCTGTTATTAACCCGCACTCGTGGTTCGCTCTGGTCATCTTTGGCCGGTTGATACGTTGCTGCCTCTCCCCAGGCCCAGTCACCCAGACAGGCATCCACCTGGTTTACCGCCTCTGCGTGCTCGACATTGCCAGCCACGCTGACCACCGTGTTATTGGGCAGATAGTGACTGTTCATGTAATCCAGCAGCCTGTCCCGGTTCAGGCTGGCGATGCTCTTTTTGCTGCCAGCGACGTCGCGCCCCAAGGGGTGATTTGGCCAGACCAACTGGTTGTTCAGGAGGTGGACTAGATCGTCTGGCGTGTCCAGGGTCAGGTTGATTTCTTTTGTGATTACGTCTCGCTCTTTCTCAATCTCCGATGGTTCGAACTTGGCGTGGCGGATCATGTCCCCCAGTACGTCAATGGCAATGTCCTGGTGAGGCTTGGTGACCTTGGCCCAATAGGTGCTCTCTTCCTGGCCTGTGCTGGCATTGAACAGCCCACCGATGCGTTCGACAGCGAGGGCGATTTCCTTGGCCGTGGATCGTTTCTTTGTGCCTTTGAAGAGCATGTGTTCGATGAAGTGGGAGGCCCCGCTCTGTTCATCCGATTCGTAGCGCGAGCCTACCCCGATGAAGAAGGCAATGCTCACCGAGCGGGTGTGCGGCATGGTGGAGGTCAGGATACGCAAGCCATTAGCGAGAGTCGTTTTTTGGTACATCTCGTCTATCCTCCTGCTGCTTCGATAAGCTGTAGCGATGTTTCAATAGCCGGAAACAAAAAAACCTGCGGCTCCGGTGTAGCCGGGAAGCCGCAGGCATTCTTCTGACTTATCACTTCGTTAAGTAATAAGTAACTACTCAGGCCGTAAGCGTTCGTCAAGATGTTCATAAAACCTCCACGAGA
>CAYMKL010000079.1:0-33307 GCA_964390805.1 uncultured Anaerolineae bacterium
CGACAGCCTGGGCTATGCTTTCGTTGCCGATGCCCCACTTGATGATTGGGATCAAGACTGGCGTATCTTCGAAGACATGCTTGGCAGCTTGCATTTCCTGGAACCGTAGCCCGCTCCACTGTCCGGCGTGTTGTGTAGGTCAGGAAGTTGTGGTATACTTTGCCTGTTTTTCACACGCAAGGCATCACATTCATCTCTGGGAGTACATAGGACAGGATGGGCGAAGAGGAGACGCTGCTCGCGGCCAAGGAAGTGTTGACACATCTCAAACGCATTGAGAGATCGCTTGAGACAATAGCCGAAAACATGCAAGAATACCTGAAAATCAGTCGTCAATTGCTGGCTTCTCAGGCTCTAAAGGCAGACGTGGCCCAGGTTGCTGATTCTCGGGTCACGTACTCTGCCGCCCAGGTATTAACATTCAGGGAGCTGACCGTTAATCCGGTCGAGCACGTAGTCACCTTTGGCGACCGGCCCATCGAGCTGACCCCCACGGAGTTCGAGATCCTGTTTTGTTTGATGCGCAACCCTGGCCGGGTGCTTAGTTGCCAGGAACTGGTGCAAGAGGCGCAGGGCTACGAACTGGACGAGAGGGATGCTCGCTATCTCATCCGCCCTCATATCACACGTCTCCGGCAAAAGCTAGTGGCGGAGCCTGGGGATCCGGAGTATATCCACAACGTGCGGGGCATAGGTTACCTCTTCGAGAGGCGCTCCAAGCAAAGAGACGAGTGAGCCACAGACGCTCTCGCAATTCGTCCGACCCTATCGCAACTCTCTCGTACTCGATCTAGGTGATTTTGTGGTTGTTTCATGCTTTTCCTCACAATTCGTTCTGCTCTGATTTCAACCCTTTTGTAAGGTTCCCGTAACCCACAAAAGGGCTTTTTTGTGGTATAATATGGTTGGTCACGAAAGTCTATTAGCGTGTGGCAAAGAGTGTGCAACTCACTCACAGAGAAGGGAGGCTTACCATTATGAAAAAGATGTCGGTCACAACCACCTTAGCTCTGCTGCTGGTCTTGGTCCTGGGCAGCACCGTGGCCTACGCGGCCTTCAATTGGTGCCCGGACGACCCCAAACTATCCATAGATGGGAAAACGGTTATCGTGCTCTACGGGCTCGATCATCCAGACCCGGCTGACGTAGTTAAGGGTCCCGTGCGTGTCAAGGTGTATGTCCCCAAGGATGCTGATGCCTATGTCACCGAGACCGGTGACGGTTGGGGCCATGGCGAGGAGGTCCAGATCATCAAGAAGGGGAATCTCGACGGTGAGGTCGAGGTGAGAGTGCAGGTCCGCACCAAGGGAAAGTTTCCCGTGGTGGTGTCCGTCACGGGCCCCGATGACTCTGAGACCTGTGAGGGTCGGAGCAACAAGTGGGTGAAGTGCGAGATAGAGGTGGATGATGACGATGATTAAGATCGTCTGATGGCCCGTTTTCTGGCTAGATATCTTCACTCAAAGGAGGAACCTCTATGCGAGACTTTTCGGCACCTGTACGCGCCTATATCTTAGGCGTTGCTCTGGCAGCCCTGGCCCTTTTCGCCTCGGGAGCTAACCTTGGCGGGTTGGACGTAATCATTGAACAACCTCTCCTGGCTGGCCTGCTTGTGGCTGCTATCGCTGTCTCCTCTAGCTTCCCGGTGCACATGCCACCCAAGAGCAAGATAACGACGGAAACCACAGCCATCTTCGCCACTCTCTTGCTGTTCCCACCCCACGCTGCCATCGTCATAGCTGCCCTGGGGAAGCTCATCTCTTATGAGGTCTTCCTGCGGAACAATAGGTGGGGCCACACCCTGTTCGAGGTGGCTCAGACTGTGCTTTACACTGGCCTGGCTGGCTTCTCTTACCATAACCTGGTCTCAGAGCCCCTCACCTCGGTCATCAATTTGCCCAGTGGCCTGTTGACCCTGATGGGGGTGGCCCTCATCATGCACGCGGTCAACGCCTTTCTGGTGGCCGGGGTGGTGGCCCTGCAAACCCAGCGCAGCATCATACGGGTGTGGGTGACCTATAACAGTTGCGATCTCCCTCAGCATGCGACCCTTTACGTTATGGGGCCGCTCGCTGCATTGGTGGCTCAGATAAGCGCCTGGGCCTTGTGCCTGATGGTCATCCCCGTGGCCCTCATCTACATCTCCTTCAGGAACAACTCGTTGTTGCGTTTTCAAACCAAGGAGGCTGTCGAAGCCCTGGCTGACACCATTGACATGCGTGACCCCTACACCTTCCAACATTCCCAGAGGGTGGCCAGATATGCCCGCGAACTGGCTGTCAATCTGGGGCTATCCGAGGATGTGGTGGACACCATTGAGTCAGCCGCCCGCGTTCACGATTTGGGCAAAATCGGGGTTGACACCTCTATCCTGAGCAAACCCGCCGCGCTGAGCGAGGTGGATTGGGAGAAGATGAGGAAGCATCCAGAGATAGGAGCCAACATCGTGGGCCGCTTCCCCTTTTTCCACTCCGGGCAAGAGCTTATCCTTTACCATCACGAGCGCTACGATGGCAAGGGATATCCGAAGGGGGTAGACAACGGCTCGATACCTATTGGAGCCAGGATCATCGCCGTGGCTGACGCTTTCGATGCCATGACCAGCGACCGCCCATATCGTCGGGCTTTGCCGCTCACGACTGTCCTGCGAGAACTGGAACGGTACAAGGGTATTCAGTGGGATCCCCAGGTAACCGAGGCCTTGACCAAGATCATTCGCCAGGACCTGGAGGGCCAGAAGGCTTCGGTTCTTCTGCCTTCGTTAGTGTCTGCCTAATGAAATGGGTGTGGCCAAAACTTATGGTAGTGACGACTCAGCGCGGAGTTGAACCCCCGCGCTGAAAAAAGAGGAAGTCCCCTTCGGCAATTGGTGAAAGAAGCCTTTAGATGCTACATCTACCAGTAGAGAAAGACCATCAAGATCACTACATACCGTGGCTGGCGACTTATCTCACCAGAAATGGAACAATCACGGCCTGCCCACCAGTTGACAGGGGAGAAGGCATGAACACCAACCTTGCCTTTAGGCCAAACTGGGAATCTCCAGCCCCCTTTTCCGTGAGAGGCGAGGAGTTGCTCTCTTCGTGTTTCGCGGCTATGATCCATTGCCTGGGAGCTCGCGACTGTTACGTGATGCTGTTGGACAAGGAGTGCTTGGAACTGGTGGTGGTCAAGGCCAGCTCTAAAGGGGTTCCCTCTCTGGGGGACAGAATCGCCCTGAGCCAAAGTGTGGTGGGTTGGGTAGCTGAGCACAAACAGCCACTGGTCTCAGCCAACCATAGCATGGAGGGACTGGGAGCAGCGATATGGAAAGAGGAACATGCTAACGGTCCCTTTCTTGCTGTCCCCATCTTGGGCGAAGATGATCTATACGGGGTGCTGATGGCCTGTAATAAGTTGAACGGCGGAACTTTCTCGGAGCACGACCTGGTGACGGCCGAGATGCTGGCCAATCACCTGGCCTTATGCATTGAGGGAGGCTTCCTGTCCCGGGAAGACGCTGAGAAGATCAAGCCTGCTTCTCTGTAACATCGTCTCATAATTCACCGGCAAAGAACACGGGGCAACCAGCATATGCTGGTTGCCCCGTGTTCTTCGTTAGTTCACCAATCAACCAATTTACCAGTCTACCAACCTACCAACCTGTTCGATGATCTGGGGTAGCACCTCGGCCACATCCTCGTGGATGACCACGTCGGCCTGGCTGTCCAAAGGCGTGGGTTGGTAGTTGACGACGATGGCCTTGGCCCCGCATCGCAAAGCGACAAAGGGAATCTCCGAGGCTGGCGCCATCTCCAGCGAGGAGCCCACCACCAGCATCAGGTCGCACCTCTCGGCCTCGCCCCAGGCCTCCAGCAGCACCCACCTGGGCAACTGCTCGCCGACGAGAACGACGTTCGGCTTTAGCAGGCCGCCACACGAGCAGTAGGGCATTTCATGTTCTTCGAGGAATCGCTCTATCATATCCTGGGTGGGAACGACCTTGCGACACTTCAGGCAGGTGGCCTGGCGCATATTGCCATGCAGCTCAAAGACGCGCTTCGCGCGTGCCTTCTGGTGGAGGTCATCAATGTTCTGGGTGATGATCGCCTTGAGCAAGCCCCTCTCCTCCAGTGCGGCCAATGCGTGGTGCGCGGGATTGGGCTTTGCCTTCAGCAATTTCCTGGCCAGGGGTCGAGCCCACTCGTAGAAGACCTGGGGTTGCAGGCGAAAGGAGAAGGACGAGGCTATGAGCAATGGGTTGACCTTCTCCCACAGGCCGGAGCCGGGGCTGCGAAAATCGGGGACACCTGAGGGGGTGCTGATCCCCGCGCCGGTCAGGGCAACGATGTACGTAGAGTTGGCGATGAGGGCAGCAGCCCTTTCAATTTGCCTTTGAGTATCCATACGCTTTCTCATCTATTATCCGCAACCTCTCTCCTCCGGCCACCCGATGGGCGTATCTCGTTGTCTCCGGCAGGCGGTACTTGGTGCAACAACCGAGGACGTACTCGATGGCCGCAGGCAGGTCTACCTTGTGGCCGATGGAGACGTAGAGAGGGTTGACGCCGGTTCGGGTGCGCACCACCGCGCCGATGACCTCGTCGCCGTCGTAGAGGTGCGTGTAAGAGCCCCTCTCGGGGCCTGGTTCGTGGTGTTTGCCCCAGAGACGCGATTTGGCGCAGCCGACGGAGGGCCTGTCTATGATCACTCCCAGGTGGGTTGCCAGGCCCATGCGACGAGGATGAGCCAGGCCCTGAGCGTCGAAAATGAACAGGTCGGGTTCTGATTTCAACTTCTCCAGGGCGGCCAAGACAGCGGGCGCTTCGCGGAAGGCCAGAAGGCCAGGGATGTATGGAAACTCCGCCGGTAGTTCCGCCAGGCCGTAATCAAGAGGAGTTAACTCTGGATAGCTGAGCACCACTATGGCAGCCCTGGCTACTTCGCCTTTGATGGAAACGTCAACTCCGGCCACGGTATTGACCTGGCCGAAAGTCCTCTTCGTGGATACCTTGCTCCGCAGTTCCTGCTGTATCTCCTTAGCCTCCGAGGGGGAGACGTCCCATCGGTGGAGGGGAACGATCTTCATCGCCTTGTCCTTTCAAACTACTCGATTTTCGAATGCTGATTCTCGATTGTGATTCGGAAATGGCAAATCAGAAATCGTTGTATTACTTTAGCACAAAAGGCGATTGTTGGCAAGTGGTTTTTTGACAGAGGCCGACTTTTGGTGTAATATATAAATGTTTCTTTATCAATAGGTGAATGATCGGTTGGATATGCCTGACGATTTCTTGACCAAATCAAAAGACCTCGTAAGATGCTTCAAGGCTCTAAGTGACGTCGCTCGCTTGCGCATTGTCGCCCAGTTGGCCGCCAATGCTGAGCTAAACGTTTCGGGACTGGTTGCGGCTTTGGAGGTCAGCCAGCCTCTCATCTCCTGGCATCTGCGGCGGCTGGAAAAGGTGGGCCTGGTCAAGGTCAGGCGAGAGGGACGTCAGGCATATTATTCGTTGAATCGAGGGATGCTCCGCCGGTACTTGCAGGAGTTCGCCGAGGTGCTTGGCGAGACCGGTCAATAGATGGGAAGCGGATAAGCGAAAGAAACCTTACTATGCTCACTTATTACCTCCATCGTCTGTTGGGTTTGATCGTGCCCCTCATACCGCCAGGTTTGGGCTATCCTCTGGCAACCAGGTTGGGTGACCTGTTTTACCACCTGGACAAGACCACGCGAGCCAATATCTACGACAATGTAACTCATATTCTAGAAGGCAGCCCAAAGGCGGTGGGCGATAGTGAGGCCATAGTGCGAGGCGTGTTTCGCAATATGGCCAAGAATTTCTACGACCTGTTCCGGGCGCAGACCCTTGACCTGGCTGAGATAGACCGTTTGGTGAAAGTGGAAGGCCGGGAGCATCTTGTTAGGGCTTTCTCCAAGGGCAAGGGGTTGATCTTTGTCGGAATCCATTTTGGCAATGTAGACATTGTGGCTCAAGTGATGGCTCTACGGGAGGTCCCAATCGTCGGCCCCGCTGAGCATCTAAAGCCAGAGGTATTTTTTCAGTACATCTGCAACCTTAGGGCCAACAAGGACTTTCGGTTGATACCTATTGATGGGCCGCTCTTCGAACTCTTCCGGGCCCTGCGGCGCAACGAAGCTGTGGCCCTGGCCGCCGACAGGAACATCGCCGGAAGCGGCATCGTGGTGGACTTCTTCGGCGCGCCCGCCCGCTTGCCCGATGGCTATGCCCAGCTCTCCCTGCGCACCGGCGCGCCAATCATCGTGGTATTGAGCCAGCGACTGCCCGACAATACCTTTGTTGTCTATCTTGAGCCGCCTCTGGAGTTGGAGGCCACCGGCGACCGCGACGGTGACGCCAGGGGCGGTGTGGAGAAGGTGGTGGCCATCATGGAGCGCTATATTGGGGAGCAACCCGAACAGTGGGTGATGTCGGTGCCTTTATGGCAAACGGCGAACAACTGATGAAGATAGCCCTGGTCTCGCCCTATGACTATCCCTATCCCGGCGGGGTGGTCAAACACATCTTCTATTTGGACAAGGAATTTCAGCGGCTGGGTCACGATGTCCGCATCATCGCTGCCTGCTCTGATGATGTGGGGGATGTGCCCCCGCAGGTCATCAAGGTCTCTGGTTCCATCGCCCACATTCCCTTCGCCGGCTCCGTGGCTCGTATCACCCTCTCGCCGCGCGTCTATCGGCGAGTGAAGAAGATACTGAAGCGGGAACAGTTTGACGTCATCCATCTCCACGAGCCCCTGACACCGGCTTTGCCTCTGGCTGTTCTGCGACACGCTCCCTTGTCCCCCCAGTCCGTGTTTGTGGGCACCTTCCATGCCTATCGAGAATCCGTGCACCCAGGTTATGACTACGCCAAGCCCCTCTTCGAGCCCTTTTTCGGCCGCCTTGATGGCCAGATAGCCGTCTCTGAGGTAGTTCGAGATTATCTGGCACCTTATTTCCCAGGCGATTACCGCGTTATCCCCAACGGCATTGACCTGGAGCGCTTCGGTGATCCGGCTTTATGTCCGATGGAGCAGTTTGATGACGACAAACTGAACATTCTCTTCGTCGGACGGCTGGAGAAGCGCAAAGGGTTCAAATACCTCCTTCGGGCTTTTGCCCAGGTCAAGAAAGCCGTTCCCGAAGCCCGACTCATAGTGGTAGGGGCTTACGATAAGGATGACAAGGAACCATTCGTGCTCCATGCTCGTCAGAATCGCCTTCGCGACGTCAGATTTATCGGTCATGTGTCAGAAGATGACTTGCCTCGCTATTATCGAACCTGCCACGTCTTCTGCGCGCCCTCCACCGGCTTCGAGAGCTTCGGGATTATCTTGCTGGAAGCGATGGCGGCAGGGAAACCCATCGTGGCATCCAATATCGCTGGTTATCGCGGTGTCTTGGAAGATGGCAAGGAAGGGCTTCTGGTTCAGCCGGAGGATGAGCGGCGTCTGGCTAGTGCCCTGATTCGTCTACTCAAGGATCCGGCCATGCGCGAGAGAATGGGCCGCCAGGGGCAAGCCAAGGCCACCGGCTACGCTTGGCAGAAGGTGGCCCATCAGGTCTTGGACTACTATAGAGAGCTATTGGAGAAGAAAAGACATTGAGAAGCACAGAAGAGTGGCTAGAGTTTCTCCGAAGCCGAATACGGGTGTCGGATAAGGCGAAGAAGGGCCCAGTGACCCTGACCGATCTGCTCAGGAAGCGGTTCGGGGGCACCCTGGAGCCTGTCGCCCGTCTCATCGGCCGGACAGGGGTTTCCCCCAACGTGGTAACGATGATGGGTGTTGTTCTTAACCTGGGGGTCGCCTGGGTACTGGCCCAGGGCCACGTGAGGATCGGCGGCCTGTTGGTCCCCCTGGTGGCGCTGTTCGATGCCTTGGATGGGACCTTGGCCCGGCTGACAGGTAAGAGGAGCCGCTTTGGAGCTTTCCTGGATTCGACCATGGATCGTTTCTCGGAGGCGATCGTCTACCTGGGGCTCCTTTTCTTCTATACGCGACTCGGCGCTGGACGGGAGATCCTTCTCATCTATGTTACTATAGTGGGCTCCCTGATGGTCAGCTACGCCCGGGCCCGGGCCGAGGGGCTGGGCCTCGATTGCAAAGTCGGGCTCCTCACTCGCTTAGAGAGGACCATTGTCCTAACCGTCGCCTTGATCCTGGATCAGGTGCCCACCGCCTTGTGGGTAATGGCCATCCTGACTAACTTCACCGCATTTCAGCGGATGTACCACGTTTGGAAGGCGACTCATGGGGAGGATGAGGGCGGTTAGGTGTAGATGAGGGACTTTTCCGGTGCGGGCGATGGAACACGGACCAAAGCTGTTTGGCGTGATCTGTCGCCCGTTTTTGCGTTAGCGTTGCTTTGGGATGTCTTGAGGGGCAGGAGTCGGTCCTTTGCGGCTGACGCAGCCAGGCTGCTGCGCATCCTCCGTCCCCAACCCCAGGTCGAGCACGCCGATCTCATCCCGCTAGAGGGTGCTTTCGTAGTGGTACTGAATCACTACTGCCGCCGGGGCCTGGGCGCCTGGTGGGGCGTCTTCCTGATCGGTCAGGTCATTGCTCGCCGGAGGACGGAATCGGGCCAGGTGAGTTGGATCATGACCAGCGGGTGGACTTATCGAGACCCTATCCGCAGCCAGTTGGTGACACCCCTCACGCGCTGGCTTTTCCGCAGAATTGCTCGCTCCTACGGCTTCGTCTCGATGCCTCCCAAGCATCCCGCTCTTCTTCAAGTCGAGGAGAGGGCCCAGGCGGTGCGGAGAGCTCTATCTCTGGCCCACGGGGGAGCCATGATTGGCCTGGCGCCTGAGGGGCGGGACAGCAGTGACGGCAGCCTGATAGATCCGCCTGCTGGAGTAGGACGCTTTCTGCTTCTGCTAGCCAAAGCGGGCCTTCCCATCCTGCCGGTGGGCGTAGCTGAGAAGAACGGGACCCTGACCGCCTCCTTCGGTGAACCTTTTACCTTGAGGGTTCAGCCGGGCCTGGAAAAACGCCAGCAGGATCGCCGAGCTGGTGAGACCGTGATGGTGGCCATAGGCAAGCTCCTGCCGTCGGAGTTGTGGGGAGTCTACCGGCAGCAGGTTAGCACGGAATATCCGCTTGCCCCACGACACACGAAACCCCTGGCAGCGATGCCTGAATCCACCCCCACGCCTCCCTCCTGATTGACTTCGCCGCGTTTGTCTGGTACAATACCCCATATCCTCACACACAATTTACCCCTTACCGTCACTGATTGCGACCGCCAAAGCCCAGGGAAGAGGAGGCTGAGATGCAGTGTCCGCGATGCAAGACGGATAACCCCCAACGAGCTAAGTTCTGCCTGAACTGTGGGGCTGGGTTGACCCTAATCTGTCCCCAGTGCGGAACCGAGCTGCCGCCTCATGCCAAGTTCTGCTTCGACTGCGCCGCCCCGATTGCTGTGCCCCCTCCCACTCCTGAAGAGGAAGCCGGCACGCCCGCTCTCGACAAGGCCATCCAACGCCTGGTGCCCCGGGAGTTCGCCGACCGCCTGCTGGCCACGCGGGGCCAGGTGGGCAAGGAGCGCCGAATAGTGACCATCCTGTTCTCCGACGTCAAAGGTTCCACGGCCATGGCCGAGGAGCTGGACCCCGAGGACGTGATGGAGATCATGGACGGGGCCTTCGACGTGTTGATCGAGCCCATCTACCGCTATGAGGGTACGGTAGCCCGCCTGATGGGCGATGCCATCCTAGCCTTCTTCGGTGCGCCCATTGCCCACGAGGACGATCCCGAACGGGCCTGCCGCGCCGCGCTGGAGATCGTTGAGGGAGCTCAGCGCTACGCCGCTCGCTTGGAGGAGGAGCGTGGCATCAGCGGGTTCAACGTGCGGGTGGGGATCAACACGGGGTTGGTGGTCGTTGGCGAGGTAGGGTCGGACTTGCGGGTGGAGTACACGGCCATGGGGGATGCGGTGAACCTGGCGGCGCGGATGGAAAGTTCTGCAGAGCCAGGGACGATCCTGATTACTGAGGACACCCACAAGTTCATCGTCCCCTTGTTCGAGACTGAGGCGCTGGGGCTTGTCGAGGTGAAGGGGAAGTCCGAGCCTGTCTCGGTCTACCGTGTGCTGGCGGCCAAGGTAGCAGCCGTCAAGTTGCGGGGCATCGCCGGGCTGGAGTCGCCCCTGGTAGGGCGCGAAGCCGAGTTCGGTGCGCTGGGTGAGGCCCTGGAGCGTCTTGGTGCTGGTGTGGGGGGCATCGTTACCATCTGGGGTGGGGCGGGTATCGGCAAGTCGCGGCTGGTGGCGGAGCTGCGTAGGGGCGCGGCTGCCGCGCCCCTACGATGGGTGGAGGGTCGTTGTCTGTCGTACGGGACGTCCATTGCCTATCTGCTGTGGTTGGACGTGCTGCGGGGCCTGTTGGGGGTGACGGTGGAAGACTCACCGGTTGCTGTCCGGGGCGCACTCAGGGAGAGGGTACGGACGCTGTGCCCTGAGCACTTTGAAAGCGTGTACCCCTACTTGGGCCGGCTGATGTCTCTGCCGCTGGAAGCCGAGGACGAGGCGGGAATCCGTGACCTGGAGGGTGAGAAACTCAAGAGCGGAACCTTTCGCGCTGTGGAGATGCTGATTGAATGTGCCGCCAGCGAGCGTCCCCTGGTGTTGGTCTGCGAGGACTTACACTGGGCCGACCCCACCTCGACGGAGCTGCTGGAGCAATTGCTGGCTCTCACCGACCGTGCTCCACTGCTGATCCTATGTGTCTTCCGTCCACGGACGGAGCATGCATCCTGGCGCGTCAAAGAGACCGCCGCACGGGACTACAGCCACCGCCACACCGACCTGTGGCTGGATCCGCTCTCCGCCAGTGAGAGCGAGACGCTAGTGGGCAACCTACTGCGTGTGGAAGGGCCGCGCCCTGAGCTTGTCGAAGGGCTGCCCCCGAAGCTCAAGTGGCGCATCCTGAGCCACGCCGAGGGGAATCCGTTTTATGTGGAGGAGATCATTCGCTCGCTGATTGATGAAGGGGCCATTGTACGGGACGAAGCCACCGGTCGCTGGCAGGCGACTCGGGACGTGGCCGACATCGCCATCCCGGACACGCTGCATGGGGTGTTGATGGCCCGCATTGATCGCTTGCAGGAGGAGGCCAAGCGGGTATTGCAGATGGCAGCGGTCATCGGGCGGATCTTTCTCTACCGCGTGCTGGCGGCCATTGCTCGGGAGGAGCGGGAGCTAGATGACCGGCTGTTGACCCTACAGCAGGAGGAGATGATTCGCGAGCGGGCGCGGCTGCCGGAGTTGGAATACATCTTCAAACACGAATTAACGCGGGAAGCGGCCTACAACGGGTTGTTGAGGAAGGAGCGACGGGTCTTCCATCGTCAGGTGGCGGAGGCGCTGGAGGGGTTGTTCCCTGATCGCATTGAGGAGCAAGTGGGACTGCTGGCCCATCACTGGGAGCGGGCTGGGGATGCGGAGAAGGCGACAGAGTACCTGCTGCGTGCCGGCGTCCAGTCCCGCCTGGCCTACGCCCACGAGGAGGCCATTGACTACTACCAACGGGCGCTGGCCTTTCTGAAAGAGCAAGGTGACTACGAGCGGGCGGCGCGGACGCTGATGAAGCTTGGGTTGACTTATCACAATGCCTTTGATTTCAAGGCAGCGCGCCAGGCCTACGACGAGGGCTTCGCCTTGTGGCAGCGGGCAGGGGAGATGGAGCCGACCGCCCCGCCGCCCCCTGCGCCTCACGCTCTCAGAATGCTTTGGAGCGATCCGCGGACCCTGGATCCGGCCATGTCAATCAATGTGAAGTCGGGTGCTGTAATAGGCCAACTCTTCAGTGGGCTGCTGGAGCTGAGCCCGGAGATGGACGTGGTGCCCGATGTGGCCCGAAGCTGGGAGGTGCTGGAAGGTGGGCGAAAGTACGTCTTTCACCTGCGGGACGACGTGCGCTGGAGCGATGGCGCTCCGGTGACGGCGGGGGACTTTGAGTACGCCTGGAAGCGGGTGCTGAACCCGGCGACTGGATCGCCACTCGCTGAACTACTGTACGACGTCAAGGGTGCCCGGGCCTTCCATCAAAGTGAGGTCTCCGATCCAGATAATGTGGGGGTGCAGGCTCTGGACGAGGTCACCCTGGCCGTGGAACTGGAAGGGCCAACAGGTTATTTCCTCCAATTGCTGGCCCACGGTGCTACCTATCCCGTGCCTCGGCGTGTGGTAGAGGCACACGCCGAGGCGTGGACCGAGGTCGGGAACATAGTCACCAATGGGCCTTTCAGGCCGGAGACCTGGCAGCGAGGGCAGTCAATGGTCTTCTCGCGCAACCCCAAGTATCATGGGCGGTTCAAAGGGAATGTGCAGCGGGCGGAACTCACTTTCGTTCCTGCCGAGGAATTGTGTACCTTCCTAGCCGTGTATGAAGCCGATGTTTTGGACACCTTGGACATTACGTTCTTTCCACTGGAGGAGGTAGAGGGTGCACTTCAACGGCACGCCGGGGAGTATGTCTCGGTACCAGGGCTGACGACCCACTACATCGGGTTTGACGTGAGGCGACCGCCCTTTGACGACGTTCGGGTGCGCCGGGCCTTCGTCATGGCCACAGGCAGGGGAAGGCAGGCGGACCCGCGGGAGATAGGCCATTTCCCAGCCACGGGTGGATTCGTGCCACTGGGCATGCCGGGGCATTCAGCGGGGATTGCTCTGCCTTACGATCCCGATCAGGCGCGACGGCTCTTGGCTGAGGCCGGCTATCCGGGTGGCCACGGCTTCCCCACTGTAGACTTTCTGCTGGCCGCTACCCCTATTGTCTCTTTTGCGAGCAAGCACTGGCGGGCACAATGGCGGGAAAACCTGGAGGTAGAGACCACGTGGGAGGCAATGGAGTTGGGGATGTTTCCCAACAGGCTGGCGAGGGATCCACCACATATGCTTAACATGGGGTGGCAGGCCGATTATCCCGATCCAGACAACTTTCTCAGGGTGGGTTTTCCATGGAAGATGACTGGCTGGCGAAATGAGGTCTACGACCGGTTGGTGGAGGAAGCCAGGCGAGTCACGGACCAGGGAGAGAGGATGAGGCTGTACGGGCAAGCGGACAGGATCCTGGTAGAGGAAGCGGCGATCATGCTCCTTAGCTATGAACGAACGCATCTGCTGGTGAAGCCGTGGGTGAGCAGGTATCCCATGTCGGCGATCAAAGAGTGGTTCTGGAAGGACGTCATCATCGAGCCGCATTAGGTCGCGTTCGCTTACTGCGAAAACCCTTCGGGTCTCCGAGACCCAAAGGGTTTAGCGGCGGTGGGCACAAGACGCTTGACCTCCGTGCCTTTCTGTGATATACTATTGTACAAACAGGTGTACAGCATTGCAGGGAGAGGATGATATGGAGCGTGTACTGAGTGTCAGTGAGACACGAGGGCGGCTGACCGGTCTGGTGCAGCAGATCGCCGAGCGGGGTGGAGAGGTCATCATCACCACCCGCGATGAGCCGATGGCCGTGCTAATGAGTTATCGGGCCTACCAGCGCTGGCGAGAACGTCAGCGGCGTCAGGCACGGGTCCAGTTTGCAGAACTGCTGAGTTTGGCGCAGGAGTTGATTGAGACAACGTTAGAGGGGAGTCGCGAGGCCGGCGATAGCGACTTGTATCTCTTCTGGCACAACTTCAAGCCGCTGGCCGAAGAACTGTGGCAGGCTGGTCTGGAGGTCTCAGAAGGACACGCCCTCATCGCCTCCACGCTGCTCGATGTGACACTGATGGTTCTGGACGGCGATGCCCCGCTGCGACCGGAACACCTCACCATCCTGAAACGCATCGCGACCGATCTCCTGCCCCGCCCGGAGCTGACAGCCGACGATGCGGCTCAGGCACACCGCTTGCTGGTCGAGGGAGAGTTGCGCACCGTGTTCCCTGTGGAGGGTGATCTGGCGACATTGTACGAGGCAGCAGCATGATGAACGATGGTCCGCGTGTCTTCCTCGATACCACTATCCAGATCGAGCGACTGACCGGAACCCGTGCCCGCCGCGCTCAGTTGACCGCCCAACTGGTGGGTAAAGAGGTAGTGACCTCGACCTATGTCCTGGGCGAGTTTCTACGCACGCTGGTCAAAGACTGCATCACCCTGTACACGCTGGTCTCGCAGAATGTTCACCTGGATGATGTGGAGGTGCAGATCGCCAACCGTTTCAACAAGCGCGAAGCGAGCCGCTGCCTGCTACTGTGGGCCACCCTGCAGCGGTCACGGACCTATGGACGGGAAAAGGTGCTCTGCACTTTGCGCACGTACATCGAATACGGCCTGGTGCAGGCGTTTATGGCTGGTGTGGATCAGGTGAGCGACGCCACCGGTTGTGGACTGGCGCAGGAACGGCCTTGTCGGGTTGAAGGGACGTACCGTCTACGAGCACAATGCCGGCGCGAGGTGAAAGAGTGCCGGCTGGAGGAATGGCTGGCCACGTATTCTGCCGCATTGGATGGCGTAGCGCCCCATCTCCGAGCGTCTGACAAGCCCGCCCTGGTCAGGATTGGCGAACTGCTGGGCGAGTTCCCCCAAGCCCCTGAGACCGTGCGGGGGCGCAACTGTACCTGGTATCTGGGTGATCCGATCATTGCCCTGGAATGTCCCGCCGACGCTGATCTCTACACTACCAACCGCCGTCACTTCGGGGTGCTCTGCGCACAATTGGGCAAACGGATGTACAAGCCGCAAACTTAGGAGGTTCGAATGTCCAAAGTGACGATGCTTCGAAAGGTTCCCCTCTTCGCCGGCCTGTCTGACCAGGAGCTAGAGGTTTTGGCCGGCAGTCTGGGGAAGCGCACCTTCGGCAAGGGGATGATCATCTTTCACAAGGGTAGCCCCGGCCAAACCCTGTACGTCATCGAGTCGGGCAAGGTGCGCATCTTTATCATCAGCGAGTCCGGCCAGGAGATCTCGGTCAACATCTACGGTCCCGGCGATGTCTTTGGCGAGCTGGCCCTTCTCGACGGCCTGCCCCGTTCGGCGGGAGCGGTGGCTGTGGAGAAGGCGGTAACTCTCACCCTGCATCGGGATGATTTCCTACGGCACCTGGAGGTCTGTCCACGCATGGCCAGGAGCATCATGGAGGTGCTGAGCACGCGCCTGAGGTATACCACCATTTACGCCGAAAGCCTGTCCTTTCTCGACGTCTATGGCCGGGTGGCGGCGAAACTCCTGGAGCTGGCCGACCGCTACGGAATGCAGAAAGATGGAGAGGATGGGGTCGAAATCAACCTGCGCCTGACCCAGGCTGAGCTGGCCAGTTGGGTGGCGGCTACCCGAGAGAGCGTCAACAAGGTGCTGGGCACCTTCCGTGATCACGGGCTGATCCAGGTCGAGGGGCAGAGGATCACTATCTTGAACCGGCGGGGATTGGAGAGACGGATCTTGTATTGATTCAGGACTCATTTTTGCTCAGCCTGGATCGCCAGATCCAGGCCAAAGGCGGGGATTTAGCAATCCCCTTGGAGCAATTCTGTTCCACGGAAACTGGGGGTGGGAAACGGTTCTGTCGTTCCCATCCCTTTTTGTTTGCCTGTTGAGGGAGCCAAGGTGTGACCAAGTTCACTACTAGAGTGTGAACTGGTTCATGGAAAGAGTTCGTCATATCTTGTATAATAGAGTCAAGATTGAATCAACAGTCCCACATACGAAAGGAGGTGAATCAAAATGTCGAAGGAGGCAGTAGAGGCCGTCATTGGCAAAGCGGTGTTGGACAGCGAGTTCCGCGAGGCCCTGTTCGCTAACCCCGACGAGGCGCTGGGGGGGTATGAGCTGGCTGAGGAAGAGATCGCTGCCCTCAAGTCTGTTGATGCGGAGACCATGGAGTCCTTCGCCGGCACCCTGGATGAGCGCATTTCCAAGGCTTTCGTCGTGATGAGTGGCGGCGGTGCCAGTCGCGGGCCTGGGAAACCCGAGATCGAGGAGCTGGTGACAGGGGTGCAGGAGTACTAGTTCCAACATCATCCCTCATCCCAGGACGTGGAGCATGGAGGCATCACCAGGGAGAAGAGAGCCACATCGAGCCGTCTGAATCCAGCAGGCGGCTCGATGTCTTTAGTGGAGAACAGAACGAGATGGCTGGTTTGAGCTTGGACTGGCGGTTGGCGCTTCTGCCCAACGGGCTACGACTGATAACCATTGCCCGACCCGGCACGCCCACCGTAGCAGTGCGGGCCTACGTCCGCGCTGGCAGCCGCTACGACATTGAGCACAAGCTGCCCGATTCACCTGGCCCGCCCCTCGGTCTGGCCCATTTCACGGAGCATCTCCTGTTCAAGGGCACCCGCATCCGCAGCCAGCGGGAGCTCTTCGCTGCTGTGGAGCGGCTGGGAGGGGTGCTGGATGCGGGGACAACCAAGGAATACACCACCCTCTACTCTGTCACCCCTCGCCAGGGCCTGGTTATGGCCATAGATGTCCTGGCCGAGGTGCTGATGAAGCCTGCCCTGCGGGAAGAGGACTTCTGGGAGGAGAAGCTGGTCGTCCTGGAGGAGATCCGCCGCGCCCAGGATGGGCGGAACGTCATTTTCGACCTCTTCGCCGAGACCCTGTGGCAGGAGCACCCTCTGCGTCACCCTGCCCTGGGAACTCTGGAAGGACTCCATGACCTGGATTACGAGTCGTTGCTCGCCTTCTATCGGCAAAGGTACGTGGCGGGCAACATGCTGTTGGTTGTGTGTGGCGACATCGAACACGAGGAGGCCAGACGACTGGTGGCCGGGAGGTTTGCTGGCCTTCCCGCTGGCCTGGAGCAGCCACCGCTGCCTGGGCACGAATCCCCCCTGAACGAGTCGCGATCTGCTGACTTGAACAAGGATGTCCATCAGATCCACCTGCTCATCGGTGTGCCCACCGTCAGCATGAAGCAAGAAGACAGGAGTGCCCTCAAGGTCGCGGAGCGGGTGCTGGGCATGGGGGGCAGCGCGCGGCTGTATCAGCGGCTGCGGGAGGAGACGCGACTGGTCTACAGCGTGAACACTGTGACGGCCCACTACGAGGACGCCGGCTATTTCGCCGTCTACACCGCCTGCGATCCGCAGAATGTGGCCCAAGTGCAGCAGGTCATCCTGGAGGAGTGGGACAAGCTGCGTCGCCAGGAGGTGAGTGAGGACGAGTTGAGCGCGGCCAAGAGCAACTATGCCGGCACCCTGGCCCGGCGCTTTGAGACCAACCTGTCCCTGGCCAGTATCTTCGGGGTGGAGGGCTTGCTGCACCGTGTGGAGACCTTCGAAGAAGCCGTGGGGCGCATCAATGCCGTGCGGCGTGACGACGTCATGCGAGTGGCCCAAAAGTATCTGAATGTGGAGTGCTACGTGGCTGTGTCGGTGGGACGAAAGGATGGGACGTGATGCGCAAAACGTGATGCGTGAGCAAAGAGTCACGGATCACTCTTACGGTTTGAAAGGAGTCGGCACATGGAAGTCACATCGCTCTGGGGTACATTGAAACAGGCCGCCAGCCAGCCCGATGAGCGTGGGCTGGGGTTGTGGGCCTGGCTTAGGGAGAAGGTGGATCTGCCCCATTACAGACCCAAGGCAGCGCCCGGAGTTGTGGCCCGTCAATTGATCGGCCGCGAGGGAGAATACGTCGTCCTCAAGAATCCGGCCCCCAAGACCTACTATCGGCTGAGCGACCGGGACCATTTCCTGTGGCAGCGCATGGACGGCACCCAGACGGTGAAAGACCTGGTGGTGGCCTATTTTCTTCAGTATGGTTCCTTCGCCTTCGCCCGTGTGGCCACGCTGGTGGGGGAGCTCAAGGCCAATCTCTTTCTGACCGAGCAGCCGGTCAATATCTACCAGCAGGTGGGCCATCAGTTGCAGCGTCGCCGCCCGACCCATCGGCTGGGTCGGATCTGGCAGGCCTTCCTGCAAAAGCAGTTCGCCAT
Organism: uncultured Anaerolineae bacterium; assembly: GCA_964390805.1. Taxonomy (GTDB): domain Bacteria; phylum Chloroflexota; class Anaerolineae; order VGOG01; family VGOG01; genus CAYMKL01. Next base: position 17,889 of record CAYMKL010000079.1, read on the forward strand.
CAAGGGCCTGGACCGCCTGGTGGGATGGCTCTATCGGTGGGGCGGCTGGCTGCTGTTCACCTGGCCGCTGCTGGTGCTCTATCTCGTCTTGAGCACCCTGGGGTTGTACTGTTTCGCCAAAGCCCTCAACGCTGGCAGTTTCGGCGTGGTGACCATTGCAGGCTCCTACCGCCTGGGCGTCATCGGTCTCATCGTGGCCAACCTGGTTTCTATCTTGGTCCACGAGATATCCCACGCCCTCACCGTCAAACACTATGGGCGCGAGGTGCGGCGGGGCGGATTCATGATCTACTTTGGTATGCCGGCCTTCTTCGTGGACACCACCGACATCTGGCTGGAGGGCAAGCGGGCCCGCCTGGCCGTCACCTGGGCTGGCCCCTATTCGGGGCTTGTCCTGGGCGGCTTGGCCAGCATCGTCATCATTCTATGGCCAGGGTTCGCCCTCAACGCGCTGCTATTCCAATTCGCCTTCCTCTGCTATCTGACGGTCTTTCTCAACCTCAATCCCCTGCTGGAGCTGGATGGCTATTACATGCTCATGGACTGGCTGGACATCCCCATGCTGCGCCGCAAGTCCCTGGAGTTCATAGGGGCAGGGTTGTGGGAGAAACTCAAGGGGATCAGGGGGGGCGGTAAAGCTTTGACAGGAGCTCCAGGCTCGTTTTCCAGGGAGGAAAGGATATTCACCATTTTCGGCCTGTTGTCGGCCGCCTGGACCGGCTACGCCATCTTCGCGGGCGGCTACTTCTGGCAGGCGCGGCTGGCCGGGGCGGTGCGCAGCCTTTGGGCCCAGGGGGGTAGCGTGAGGAACATCGTCATGGGTCTGTTGGCGGTGACCCTCAGCTTGCCCTTCGTTCTGTCCATCGGCCTTTATCTGCTCGGGCTGGCCCGCAGAATCCTGGACTGGGTAGCTCGACGCGGCTTCTTCGCCAACACCTGGAACGTGGCCATCATCTTCGTGGTCGTCGCAGCAGCCGTGGCTGCTGCCCCCGGCTATCTCGGCCATCCTGACCTTCTCCCGCTCATCGGCCTGGTGGCCCTGGCGGTGGCCGTTTTCTTCGCCCGACAAAACGCTGAGAACTACGCCGGCTCTCGCTTCGCCCTCACCTTCTGGTTGCTGGGGCTGTGCCCGTTGGCCCTGTTGCTGAAGCTTGTCCTGAGCTTGGCCGAAGGAGAGGTGGGAAGCGTGGCTGTAGGCTGGCATCTCTTGAGCCCCGATTTCCTCGGACCCGTCGCTGCCGGCCTGGGCCATCTGGCCTACGCCTGTCTCTTGCTAACCGGCCTGTTGCTGTTTGCCGACACGAATCTCAAGGAGCTTAGCTCTTTGGAGAAGGCCCTGCTGGCCCTGGGGGTGGTGATCAGCTACGGGCTGGTGCTGTTCATGGCCCAGCAAGCGGCGAGCCTCTTCGACCTGGAAGCTCTGCTGGTCGTCAGCGGCTCTCTGTTTCCCCTACTGGCCCTGACTCTGTTGGTGCCCACCCTCTTCTCCTTCTGGCGAACGAGCTTCGGCCCGGCCTGGATGACCCTCTCCCTGGCCCTGGGCGGGCTGGCGGCCGTGACCCTCTTGTACCTGTCTTCACCGTTTCCCTATCTTCTCCTGGCGGCCAGTCTCTTTCTCCATCACCTGGCCCATACTCAAGTGACCTTCCTCGTAGGCCAGCCGGAGGCCACCCTCGACCTCAGCGATCAACACCGGCTGCAACGGGCCTTTGCCTGGACGGTAGCCAGCATCTTCGGCCAGCTCCACGAGATCGGTGGCGACCGCCCCGCCCGCGTCTTGGCCGAACGGTTCAACAACTACGCCCTCGCCGCTGGCTGGGGGGTCAGCTTGGTCACAAGCCAGGTGGGTGATTCCTTGCCTGCTGACCTCAGCCTAATCGAGCGGGGCGAGATCTACGCCGCGGCCCTGACCCTGCTTCTCGACCTCGTGGCCCAGGAGGTGGGGGAGAAGTTGACAGTGCGGGCTTTGCAGCGGGCCTACGATGGACTCCCCTGGGAGGAGCGGGAGGTCGGGGCCCAATATCTATTTCGGGAGGTGGAACGGGCCGAGGCCCTGAGCCGGGAGTTCCAGGCCACTCACCAGGACTACCGGGGATTGTTGCGGCGCATGCCCCTTTTCGCTACCATGGATGAAGCGGAGATTGATCTCCTTCTCTCGCGTCTTAGGGCGGAGCATTGCTCGCCGGGACAGGCCATCATCCGCCAGGGGGAGCGAGGAGACAGATTCCACATCATCAAGCGAGGGCACGTGGAGGTGACAGTGCGGAACGAGCGGGGAGTCTCTGAAGTGGTCAACCAACTGGCCCGCGGCGATTACTTCGGCGAGCTGGCTCTGCTGCGGGACTCTCCGCGCAACGCCACCTGCCAGGCTACTGTGCCCACGGAGGTCTTGTCCCTGAGCCGGCAGGATTTCGACCGTCTGGTCAAGGCTCGCTTCGCCCTGCGGGAAAAAGTGGATCGTTCTATCGCCCGGGCCGATCTATTGCGGCGGATACCTCTCTTCACCGAACTCGACGCCCTGCAGATTCAACTCATTGCCGCCCAACTGAGGGAAGAGACGCATGAGCCCGGCGCGGCCATCATCCGCCAGGGGGAGCTAGGGGAGACCTTCTACGTGATCGAGTCGGGGCGGGTGCAGGTATCGGTGGTTCAGGATGGGGAGGAGAGAGTGATCGCCGAGCGAGGGCCAGGCGAATACGTGGGGGAGATCGCCCTGCTGCTCAAGGTGCCGCGCACGGCCACGGTCAAGGCCCTGATGCCGACCCGCATGTTGGCCCTGCACAAAGATGATTTCGACCGGTTGGTGGTCAAGCACCTGTATGTCAGTCGAGGGCTGGAGCGGGAGACGAGTCGGCGGATGATTGATCTACGGCGGGCAGCCCCAGCCGCCTAACACCCCGGTTTGCGCCGACGGGATTCATAGGCTATAATATGCAAAAGGAGGGATTATGAACTGTTGGCACTGTGATAGGCCAGCTTATGGCACATGTCGGTTCTGTGGGCGGGGGGTATGCAAGGAGCACACCCAGACCTTGCCCCACATTGAAGAGGTTTATCGCGACGACCAGGGGATGCACAAGGCGCTGGTGGTGGCTGATGCCCTGTGGTGCGGGGTCTGTCAGCCCAAGGAAGACCCCGTGGAATTGCCGCAGTTGAAATGAGAGCTTCTCCAGAAGAAGGGGCAAGCCATGACCACCGTAAGCACCGAGATATTGCGCAGCCTGCTCTTTCTGGAATTGGCCGGACCGGACGTGCTGGAGGGGTTGGCCAAGGCGGCGGTAGAGAGGAGCTTCCAGCCGGGCCAGGTCATCCTCCAGGAGGGCTCCACCGGCCGCGAGTTGTATCTGATCGTCGAAGGGCTGGTGGAGGTGGTGAAAGGGCATGGTGCCGAAGAGACAGTACTCGCCACGCGTGGCCCGGGAGGCTTCTTCGGCGAGATGGGGATCATTGAGGCCAGCTCTCGCTTCGCCACCATTCGTGCACTGGAGCCCACTCGCCTGTTGGAGTTCTCCGAACACGAACTGCGTTCCGTGCTGGCCGAGCAGCCCATGCTGCTATATCGCATCTCCCAGGTGCTCAGCGCCCGGCTGCGCGAGGCCGATCTACAAATGATCGCCGACGCCCATGAGAATTTGGTGGTCCTGGACTTGCGGGATAGTGAGAAAACATTGCGGTGAATGGGGGCAAAGGTTTAGTTTACGTAAGTAAACTTAAAGAAATGATATATATAAGCGAGGTTTGGCGAGAAGAAGATTGAAATCGAGAGATGTGGTGTAGTGCGGGCGACAGCCTGGTTGAGCCTGGCAACGAACTCGGTGCAGAGAGGACGAAAGTCTGATCTACATAAGAAAGATTAAAAGAGCCCAGATGAACAGGCGGCAAAAACCTGATTTGCGTCGGGCAAGTTGAAGAAACAGTATAGAAACGCTAGATACGATTAGATAGAGGTTGAAGCTGGGAGATGGGGATACAATATCGAGCACTTTGAGCTTGTCGTCAACTTGAGCAATCTAGGACCTGAGCGCTCCACAGATGGGCTCAGGGCAGGGCCATTGACACATCCTTCTCCCACTGAGCGTCCGAAAAAGGACTTTTTATTGGGTCTTTTTGGGAGGTGATTGCCTTTCTGGAGCAACAACTCAACGGGCGTGGAGTCCCTGAGTTCGGGTGCGGTGTGGAGGAGTCTGGGAGGATATCCCGGAGGATAGTTGGCGAGAAACGTGCTTTGCGTAAGAAAGCTTGAAAAGAGACTCTGGCGAATACGAGGCCAGAAACTTGGTTTACGTAAGAAACCTTAAAGAAATAACATAAAAAGCACAGATTTTATGAGAAATCGGGTGATACTGAGAATTGGCTGGAGTTCGGGCGCCGGTGTGGTTGGGATAGAGAAGACGTGATGGTGAATAAGGAGTAAAAGGCTAGTCTACATAAGATGTCCTGCGGAATTGATATGGTAAGGCCAGATTAGGCTAGAAACAAATTGAAGTGGTCTGATCTTGGATCACGCCTACTACTCGGCGCCCTTCCGCCTCGTGGGACAGAAGCCATGGGTGCGCGGCGGCGGCCGAGAGATCCAGATGTTCACCAGAGACTAGCAACTGGTGATCACTCACCCCCGTGCCCAACGTCGCGGCCAACGGTGCACCCGTCTGGATCACCTGCCATCTCACAAGGTGCCCGGCCTGATCCTGACCCGCGACGCGTGTCGACAGCAGGCGTCCGAGATCGGGGCTGCCACGCAAGAGGTGGTCGATGGCCTGCTGGACCACCGACCCGAGGATCGGCTGCGCACGGCCGGACGGCTGTTACGTCTCGGCGACCGCTTTGGCCCCCAACGGCTCGAAGCGGCCTGTGGCCGGGCGCTGCGCTTCAACGACCCGGCATACCTGACTATCAAGCGCATCCTGGAACAAGGGCTGGATGTCGAAGAAGTGTCTGCCATCGCCCCACCACCGGCCATGACATTCGCCTTCAACTTCAATTTAGCCGAAAACCAATGGACCCTTATCGGGCGAAAATTGACACGAACCTGGTATACATAAAGAATCTCGAAAGAAATCCTGATCAATGAGGGACGAGGAATCTAGTTTACGTAAGAAAGCTCAAAAAACGGGCTCAGAGGGCTAGATTATACATAAGAATACTTGGAGAAATCCCGATGAATAGGGAATAAAAGTATGGTTTACGTAATAAATCTTGATAAAATAGCGTGGGAAGGCTAGATTTAGTGAGAAAACGGTTGAAAACGGAAGTATAGATAAGAAATCTGCTTAGAAAGTGAGCCGTCTGAGCAAGAGCCCAGGCGGCTTCTCGTTTCCTTTCATCTCATCTAGCAGCCCTCTTCTGGCGTATGAATTCCAGCACCAGTTGGTCTATGAGGGCTCCCTCTTGCCAGCGCTCCTCCAGGTTCTCAATGCCAGAGAAATCGAACAGGGCTTGCCTGGTGGCCTCGTCGTAGAGGCCGCTGATCTCGCCGCTGTAGTAGTCCAGCTCGGAGAGAGTCTCTTGAACCTCGCGGGCTACTTTCCCCTCCAGGGGCAGTAGATCCTCCGGTTTGCTCTCGAGAAAGTACAGTTTGTGGAGCTCCAGCAGCCGTTTCAATTCCTGGATAGGCCTGGGGTGGTCGTCCACCCGCAGATCCAAGTAGCGGTCGTTGAAGCCGCCGTAGCCCCCTTTCTCCCGCACTACCAGAAGGGCCGCTGACTGCCGCCCCCGGCTGTCGCCGCCGGCCTCTTGCCCAGCTTCCAGGGCGGCCGCCAGCCGGTCGGCCAGCTCGCCCTCACTCTTCTCGAAAGTCCGGGCCATGGCCTGCACCGTCTCCTCGCTCACCAGGATGTTGCCCTGGCAGGCGAAGGGGCAGAGCTTGCCCCCGCCCTCCCCCACGATATGGCCTGCCCACTCGAAACACCCCGTGCCGGTGTAGGCGGCAGCGCTACCGCGGGCATCTACCATGCCGGCCTGGCGCCGGGCACGCTCCTCGTCGGCCTCGACCAGCTTCTCCAGCGCCTCCTGCGCTGACAGCCCCTCGGCCATCAGCCTCAGCCCCTCAGGGCCGTAGGTAGTGTTGGCCCAGGACTGGGTGGCAACAGCCCCCACCCCAGCCTTGGCCCAGGATACTACCGCTCCCACGGCCAGGAACTTGGACTGTACAGCCACCCCCAGGTCGCCGTTTCTTGGGTCATAGGCGACGATGGAGAAGGTGGCTACCAGTTTTTCTCGCTTGCAAACTGTCACGGGAATCCCTCCTTAGAGTAAAGCTATTCGTAGTCAGGCACGGAACGGAGTCGAGTGCCGTGTCAACGCCACTCTGCTCGGCTACGTGGCTAACCACAAGCCTCCTTTGCATGTCATGTAGGCTTGTGCTATACTTATGGATGTGTTGAGCTGCCTCTATTTTATGCCAAGAAGAGGAAAGAGGCAAATCAAGAGAGAAGGAGGGATCACCGATGTCTACTTTGCTAGTGAAAAACGCGACCCTGCTGGTCACCATGGACGAGGAGCGGCGGCGCATCCAGGACGGCGGCATCTTCGTGCGGGATAACGTCATCGAAGCAGTGGGGCCAACGGCTGACGCTTCAGAATTGCCGCAGCAGGCCGAGCGGGTCATCGTTGCCTCAGGGATGATCGTCCTGCCGGGGCTGGTGAACACCCACCACCACCTCTACCAGACCCTGACCCGCGCCCTGCCCGCTGCCCAGGACGTTGAGCTTTTCGATTGGCTGCGCACCCTCTATCCTATTTGGGCGGAGCTTACCGGGCGAGCCGTCTACGTCAGCGCACTGGTGGGCCTGGCCGAGCTGATTCTCTCTGGCTGCACCACTACCACCGACCACCTGTATCTCTTCCCCAACGACGCTTCGCTGGACGACGAGATCCGCGCCGCTCGCGAGTTGGGCATCCGCTTCCATCCCTGCCGGGGCAGCATGTCTCTGGGTCAGTCCCAGGGAGGCCTGCCGCCAGACCGGGTCGTCCAAAGCGAAGAGGCCATCCTGGACGATTGCCAGCGGGTTATCGAGGAGCACCACGACCCAGAGCCCTATTCGATGTGCCGCATCGTTCTAGCTCCCTGTTCCCCCTTCTCGGTGACGCCGGAGTTGATGAGGGAATCGGCGGCACTGGCTCGTCGTTACGGCCTGCACCTCCACACTCACGTGGCCGAGACTTTGGACGAGGAGAGTTTCTGTTTGGGTAAATCCGGCTGCCGGCCGGTGGAGTACATGGAACAGTTGGGCTGGGTGGGCCCCGACGTCTCTTACGCCCACGCCATATATCTCAATGAGGATGAGATAGAGCTCCTGGCCGAGACAGGCACCGGTGTAGCTCACTGCCCCAGCTCCAACATGCGCCTGGGCTCAGGGATAGCTCCCATCCGCGAGATGTTGGACGCGGGCGTCAAGGTGGGCCTGGCCGTGGACGGCAGCGCTTCCAACGACAGCTCCCAGATGTTGGCCGAGACGCGCATGGCCATGCTCCTGCAGCGGGTTCAGAAGGGCGCTGGCGCGCTCAGCGCTCAGGAGGCCCTGGAGATGGCTACCCTGGGCGGGGCGGCCGTCCTGGGCCGCGACGACATCGGCTCGTTGGAGGTGGGCAAAGCGGCCGATTTTATCGCCATTGACCTCAACAGGCTGGAGTACGCCGGGGCCCTGCACGATCCACTGGCCGCGCTGGTCTTCTGCACGCCGGTCAATGTGGCCCTGTCGGTCATCAATGGACGGGTGGTGGTTGATGGTGGGCACCTGGTGGGCGTTGACCTGGGGGACGTCGTGGCCCGGCACAATCAGATCTCCCGTCGGATGGTGAAGGCTGCCTGGAGTCGGGTGTTGGAGGATGTTGGATGAAAGGGGTTAGGAAGGAGCTGGGCCAGCGAGGTGAGGAACTGGCGGCAGCCCATTTAGAAAAGCGGAGCTACGTCGTGCGTGAGCGCAACTGGCACTGCACGGCGGGTGAGGTAGACATCGTGGCCGAGGACGGCAGTTGCCTGGTCTTCGTCGAGGTGCGCACCCGACGAGGGCGGTCATTTGGAACGCCTGAGGAGTCGGTGACGCCAGCCAAGCAGGCCAAGCTGGTGGAGTTGGCCCAGACATATCTGCAGGAGCACAGTTGGGACGGCGATTGGCGCATTGACGTGGTGGCGGTGGAGATGACATCTCGCGGCAAGCTGCTGCGGGTAGAGCTAATCAAGAACGCAGTGTGGGGGATGGCATAACTCTGATGGGAGAGGTCTCCTGACCGAATCCCTTCGCCTCGGTCGGAGACCTTAGGCGAACGGCGAGCGGTGGGTTGGAGGTTGCTATGACTCAAGTACGCTTGGAAAATGTGACCAAGGTCTTCCCGACAGAGGGCCAGCCCCTGGCCAGCATCAAAGGGTTCGGGCGGGCGTTGAGCGGAGGGGCTAAGGAATCCCTGGGCGATAAAGCCGAGATCAAGGCCCTGGACAACGTCAGCCTGCTCATTCGCCACGGTGAGACCATGGGCCTGATCGGCCCGACGGCTTGTGGCAAGACCACCCTCCTCAAGGTGATAGCGGGGCTGATCGCTCCAGACCAGGGCGCTGTCTACTTCGATGGACAGAACGTAACCAAGATGCCGCCGCGGGAGCGAAACATCGGCATGGTCTTTCAGGAGTATGCTCTCTATCCCCACCTGACTTCTCTGGAGAACCTGGCTTTCCCCTTCGTCGTACAGCAGCGGGAAGAGGAGATTCCTGAGCGGGTGAGTGTTACTTCCAAGATCATGGGCCTGGGCTTTGACAAGCTACTGGGTCGGCTGCCGCGCACCCTCTCTGTGGGCGAGAGGCAGCGAGTGGCCGTCGCTCGCTGCATCATCCGCGAGCCTTGTGTCTTCCTCTTCGACGAGCCTCTCTCCAACCTGGACGCCAAGCTCAGGGCTCAGACCAGGGTGGAGATCAAGAAGCTCCTCAGGCGTTTTCGCATCACCAGCGTCTACACCACCCACGACCAGACCGAGGCCCTTGCTTTGGCGGACCGTCTGGCGGTGATGAACGAGGGGCGCATCGAGCAGGTGGGCACGCACGGGGAGATCTACAATTGGCCTGCCAACGTCTTCGTGGCTGGCTTTGTTGGCACGCCGGCCATGAACTTCTTTCGGGGGCGGGTGGAGGACGAGGAGTTGCGCTTCGCTGACTTCAGCCTGCCCTTCGTGCCTCGGCTGAAGAGCAGGCTGCAACCTGGCCAGGAGGTGATCCTGGGCATCCGCCCTGAGCACATCGCCATCGGTGCGGGTGGGGCTCTGCGTGCCAGGGTGGAGGAAATCGAACCCTGGGTGACCGCACGTGCCCAGATCATCCGTGTTCGGCTTGATCGGAGCACCTGCGTGGTCAGGGCGGGGATTGAGGTGACGGTGGGGGTTGGCGACTTCGTGTCGCTGCGTTTTGATGAAGAAAGGCTGCACTTGTTTGATGCTCAGACGGGGAATAGGCTGCGGTAATCGTGGGAGTAACTATGAGGGTCAGTCCTCCGGGGGATGCCAGCCGGCCATCACCCAGCGTCGGCGTGCCCTTACAAGGTGCTCGTTGTTGAGTTGAAGGGAAATAGGTCCTCTTGCATGGGAACGCGATAGCCTCTCCGTGCCAGAAGAAGGTAGGCATGGGCTTTACGCACCATCAGCCGGCCATAGACGTCGAGCAGGTCTTGCAGGCGAGCATGCTCGACGGATGCTAGTTCGTTGGCCCCCTGGCGATCCAGCAATTCGTGCATCGTCGCCTGTTCAACCGACTTCATCGTTGCACGCGCTTCTTGCCAGAGTGAAGCATCATCAAGACTGGCTAGCTTGGCCAGTTCAATCGCCTCTGCTGGCGAAACATCATCGAGAGGTGGCAGCGTGCGCGCGATGCTGTCCGTAAGAATGACCTCCAACGGCTGTTTGGTCGCTTCAGCTACCTGACGAGCGGAGCGATAAAGTGGCTCAGGAAGTCTTAGAGTAATGGTTTGCGTGGTCATCGTTTCCCTCCGCAGTCGTGATGCCGATCTATGCAATGCTAACTGATATTTTACCATAAACTCGGACTATAGGCAATTGGCAGATTGGAGATGAAAGACAAGCTTTCACCAAGGCAGCCTCGCGATTCTCGATTCGGGAACTCGGAAATCGCAAATCGCAAATCGGAAATCCTCATCGTCATCGTCGGGCCGACGGCGGTGGGGAAGACGCGCCTGTCGCTGCGCATGGCTCAGGAGATGGACGGCGAGATCGTCTCCGCCGACTCCCGCCAGGTCTATCGGGGCATGGACATCGGCACGGCCAAGCCAACCCCGGAGCAGCGCGCGCTCGTGCCCCATCATCTGATTGACGTGGTCGCTCCCGAAGAGGCCTTCACTCTGGCCCAATACCAGGAGCTTGCCTACGATGCTATCGGCGATGTTTCGGCCCGAGGCAAGCTCCCTTTCCTGGTAGGGGGCACAGGGCAATACGTGAGAGCGGTGATGGAGGGGTGGGGCATTCCCAGGGTTCCGCCCAACGAGGCGTTGCGGGTGGAGCTCTATCGCCAGGCGGAGATCGAAGGGGAGGCGGTCCTCCACGCTCGTCTGCGGGAGGTGGATCCGGTGGCTGCCGGGCGAATTGATTCCCGCAACCTGCGGCGGGTCGTTCGCGCCCTGGAGGTCTACCTGGAGACCGGTCAGCCCATCTCCGAGCTGCAGCGTAAGAAGCCGCCACCTTATCGCATCCTGCAGATCGGCCTGACCATAGAACGCCAGGAGCTCTACCGGCGCATTGATGAGCGGGTGGATAGGATGATCGAGGAGGGGCTGGTGGAAGAGGTCAGAGGGTTGGTTGAACGGGGATACAGCTACGACCTGCCCTCCATGTCAGGGCTGGGCTATCAGCAGATTGGCATGTATCTGCGAGGCGAGGTCGGCCTGGCGGAAGCCATCCAGCTCATCAAGCGTCACACTCGCCGTTTCGTGCGCCACCAGTACAACTGGTTTCGCCTGGACGACGATGTGCCAACAAAGTTGGCCTTTCGCTGGTTTGACGTCCTCAGCGATTCTTACGAGGAAATCCGAATGTCTCTACATCTATGTGAATCATTCTCTTCCTTACACTCGAATTAGCCTTTTCCTTACCCCGAATCATCCTTTTCCTTACCCCTAATTATCCTTTTCCTTACTCCTGAATCATCCTTTTCCTTACAAAATATCACCCAAGATTAAGGTTTTTCGAAGTCAAAATTCAGGATTTTCCCTATTGACATTTCGCCCTCCGTATGGTACAATATAGAAGACGAACGAGCAACAAACGTAGGCATCCCTGGTTGTAGATGCCTGGTGATTTCGACAAGCTCAATCCAAGGATTTCGGCAAGCTCAATCCAAGGATTTGGCCGAGATAGGGCGCAAAAGCGCGCCTGTGGCGGTGCCAAGCCAACCCAGCTAACACAGCCCTCAACCCCGACGCCAGCCAAGGCCGTGCTTTCACGCGCCCTAAGGCTGGCGTTTTTCAGTTGAGCAGTTGGTGATTGATCTCAAACGGAGGTGCTTTATGAAGAAGAAGCTGGTTTATCTCCTCACTTGTCTATCACTACCTCTGGCGTGCCTATTGATTCTCCTCTCTATGTTTGCCCAAGCTAGCGCTGCTCCGCCTACCGCTGCGTCATTGCCCATTCGGTTGGACTATGGTGTGATGGAGACACCTGGCTTGGCCGTTCCGGAAGCTAGAGCCAAGGATGCGCCCTTCACTCTGGCAGCCGAGGCTGCGTTGCTAGCGCCAAAATCATCACCTGCCCTAAACCCGGCCTCTGCCCTCCGGCAGGATGACATTGCCGGAGAGATCATCTCTGTTGTGGTTGCTCCCACTCCCGTGGTGGCTGGCGAGCAGGCCACGTTTGCTGTGACTGTCCGCAACACTGGCACAACCACTTGGGACCCAGCGGGTGTAGAGGCAGAGGTGATTGTGATTGATGAGGAAGGTACCGAACTGGCGACCGGGTGGGGTTCGGATGCCGCGCCTTTTGAAGCAGTCGCGCCGGGGGCCGAGATCTCTGTCGTCGCTTACCTTCAGATGCCCCGTGACTGGCAGGGAACGTATCGGTATACGGTCAAGCTGTGGTATCTATCAGCACTGTTGGACAGTTACACCGCAGAAGATGTGCTGCTCCAAGTAAGTCCGGCCGAAGGTCCTATTGAAGCTTATGAGAGCGATGCTCTCCAACGGGAAGGGCATCTTGTGGGAATGAGCGGCGGCCAAACCGTGGACATCGTGTTTGCTATGGATACCTCGGGCTCAATGAGTGATGAATTCAGCGCATTGTGCAGCAAGATCAATGACGTTGTCACTGATCTTCAAAGTCGAGGGCTCACAGTACGTTACAAAATCCTAGGGATAAACCATAACCGTCAATGCACAACTGACTATGTATCTCACCTGATTCCAGGAGCAAGGTCCAATCACGAAGAGGACTGGGGGCCAGCGACTTACGATCTCTCACACGGTTATGGCTGGGCGCCTGGCTATGTGCGAATGATCATCCCAATGAGCGATGAGGGCCCCGAAGGTGGCAACCCGTGCTACGATCCCGGCAGCGACAGAGATGCCATTGCCGACGCCATAGCCGCAGCCCAGGCCAACGATGTGCGAGTTTCTCCCGTCCTGGGTAGTTGGTATCAGTCCGGCCAGGCTGCTTGTATTACTCAACTGGCTGAGGATCTGGCGAATGGTACGGGGGGGCGTGTCTTCTACTCGACAGAACCGAGCACTGACCTGGCTGATGGTATAGCTGCTCTGGTGGAGGCATCAGTGAAGCCAGATCCGAAAGGCGAAGAAGAACCAAGCACGCTACCTCCTGATTTCCTCCGAGAGACCAATCCCTGGTTCGGCGGAGATGAGGATGAAGTGTTCTGGTGGACACATGAGCACATCACTGATCTGCTAAAACTGCGGACAGCTTACCACAGCTCCATTGGCGATTCAGTGCCAATAACGATTCCAATCACTCGATACTATGGAAAGACAAAGTCCGATTACACTCTCGAAGACAACGTCATTGAGAATGTGATCCAGGAAGCTAGACTTGTCATCTGCTCCTGGGATGTTGATCCGGGAGAGAACATCAGTTTGCGAATCAATGGGACCCATGCTTTCTATTTAAAGGGGGCAGATCGAAGTTGGGACTGCCGGTCTTACTCTTTGTTGCCAAACCAAATAAAGCTGCTGTGGTTCCCTCAGAATCCTGGTAGTCCATCCAATCCAACTGATCCGAACAGCAATCCGAAGACTCCAGAGGAACTGGAGAACAACATAAAGCCCAATGATGTCACCATTTCCTACTCCTCAAACTACAAAGCTTTGATCTATGGGATGCGATTGATCATCAAAGCAGTGCGGCCTGTAGTGCTGGTGCCGGGGTTTGGGGCGGATGCGAACAATTACTGTTGGGGAATAGGATCCCACGCCGAGAATTGCGACTACGGTGGTTTCTATCAGTATCTTACAGGCGTGGGGCTTATCCTTGAAAAGCCATGCAACTATAGGTGGTCCGAGGAAGTCATAGGAGTAACTCCTGGACCTCACGCTATGCCAATCACTGACTGGTTCAAACGAGTCTACGACTACCAGACAGGGTGGACGCAAGACTATGATGATGACCCTAACAAGCGATTCTCTAAAGACCACGTATTCCATCCTAGGTGCTTTGAAGCCTCCGAAGGCAGCAAGGATGGAACAGGTACGCTGGCTGTCACCGCTGAGCACTTGCAGGAAACCCTCAGAGAACTCAAGACGCGGTATGGTGTCGCCAAGGTTAATCTCGTCGGGCACAGCAAGGGCGGGTTGTTCAGCCGTGCCTATGCATCAGCAGGCCAGACTGATGCACCCTACGAGGGCGACATTGATAACCTGATAAGTATCAGTTCTCCGCACCTTGGTCTGTATTTGATGGATCTGGCGATCGACAAGAAGGATTTGCCCGATGGATGGTCCACTGAGATGGACTGTTCTCGGTTCAGTAAGTTCTGCGGAGAGTATTACGAGCGGCGACATCAAGCAGTCGAAACAGAACTAGACTGGTTCTTACAGGTGCTCGGGTTCGCTCCGCAGTACCAGCAAGGCTATGAATTATCAGTAATGGAGGTCAACGAAGGCGAATCAGATTGGAACGATACTCATCGGCCTGCACCAGGAGTGCGCTATCACTCCATCGTAGCTACTGCTGGAGAAGAAGGCAACAACCGATGGCAACTTGATAGAGAGAATCACGGGAAGATGGGACCTTATGATGATACATGGTTTGCACTGGGTGGTGTTTTTTCACTAGTGTATCAATTGCAGTATTATCATCCGAAGGAGCAGTATACCAGTCGCGGCCAAAGCGACATCGCCATCACCGCACCGACTCAACGCATGAAACGAGTCGGACGGGGGTTCGAAGGTGCTGAGGAGAGTTGTCGTTGGATTCGAGCAAACCATGAGCAAAGTAGTCGAGTCTTGGAAGCAGGCAAGGCTGTAGCGAAAGCGCTTGGGCTGATACATGTCAATACCGCAGGGATTAACGAATGCGATGGCTCGGAGGACGATCCCACTGTTGTGCCGTCAGCCGTCACTGCTCGTCCTGGCTTAGAAGCCAGCTCTGTCCTCTCAGAGACATTTCAGTCCCTACTGTTTTCCGGCAGTGTCTTCACCTACGGTGTATCCATCAACGTGCCCTTCGCTGTTGACGGCTCGGATTTGGAGGTGCTTGGCAATTGGGATGGAGATAGCCAGGTTCAGCTCGAATTGACAGATGTACTTGGCATACGCATCACCCCTACATTAGCCGTTGGGGATAGTAACATCGCCTACACGGAAACGCGCGGCGCGAACGTAGGGATGGTCCGGTATGTGATCACAGATACTGTCAAAGGGGACTGGGCGGCTCATGTCATTCTGCCAGCGTCTGGCTCGGCGGATCGCATTGATTGGGACTTGCTGATCTCACAAAAGAGCTCCATCTCGTTTACCCTGAGCACGACTGCGGAAGCGTATCCTGTTGGATCGCCAGTAACATTACGTGGCGCTGTGTTCACCGATACGCTTCCACTTCAAGGCGCAAACGTTGTGGTCGAACTCAGCAATCCTACTGGCATCACCGATACCATCGCGCTGTTGGACGATGGGCTTCACGACGATCTATTGGCAGGTGACGGAATCTACGGGAGCCAGTGGGCGCCTCCCGAAGCCGGACGCTATCTAGCCTCAGCAGTGGTCACAGGCACGCTACCGTCTGGTGTCCCCTACATGCGACAGGGTAGCACTCTGTTCAGAGTCATGCCAGCAAGCGCACATTTCTCCAACGTCTATAGTGATTTGGGAATCGATGAGAACGAGGATGGGCTATTCGAGAAGTTGCGCATACAAGTCGGCGTCATCCTGGATTTCACTACCGTACACTTTTTACCAAGCGAGGCATTTGGAATTCCACGGGAATGG
>CAYMKL010000080.1:0-32530 GCA_964390805.1 uncultured Anaerolineae bacterium
CCCGTGTGCTCATGGGCTTGTTTCTGCCCTTCCCACGAAAATAGGTTTGAGCGTCTAGAGTTTGGACACACAAACTGCTGTTCTTGAGCTTTTTTCTGCACCTCCTTTCCAACTCCTGGCTTTCTCGGAAAGTCCTATGGCGCGTTTTCACGTGTGAACGGCCTCTCAGCATCGCCTTGGTTCTTTCCTGCCCCAAAACCTGCTAAGCGCCCCGCTTCACCGCCACCGAGATCCAATCCGCTCTCCCAACTGCCGTCAGACATTGACTTTCCGAGGGATCTCAACGGGCGGCTCTGTCACGACAGATCGCTTGGTGGCATTCAAACTGGTTCTTCCGCTAGAAAATCGTCTGTTCTTGAGCTTTCTTACGGTTATATGAAAAGCCCGAAACTCAGGTATCGCGAAGCTCGATCCGGCAGAAGTGCAACTATGTGTTGATCCGGTCCGAATCTCTCGGCTACTTGCAGGGCAGCGCTCACATTGGCTCCTGATGAGGGCCCCACGGGGAATCCCTCCTCTCGTGCCAATCGGCCAGCCATACGCCACGCCTCTGTGGAACTGACAGGAATGATTTCGTCAATCTCTCCCAAATCCACTATCTCTGGAACGACACCATCACTGATGCCTTGGATGCCATAGATGGTCGGCTCCTCACCGGAGCTCGAAGTCGCCTCGGCTGGTTCTACAGCCACGATCAAAACGTCAGGGTCTGCCTTGCGTAGAGCTTGGGAGATGCCCATTAGGGTTCCGCCGGTGCCAACTCCTAAAACAACAGCATCTACTTTCCCATCAGTCTGCTCCAGGATCTCCCTGCCCGTTTGCCAATGTGCTCGCACATTGGCAGGGTTCGTGAACTGATCTAACATGTGTTTGGCGGGGTCAGCCTCCAGCATCTCAGCCGTAATCCTGTTACGCACCATCCGCCCTGCCTTCGTTCGGGATATCGCTCGGCCTTCAATCTGCATATCGGCCGTGGTCAGTCCCTCCACTGGAGTTAGCACTACCTCAGCACCAAAATGCCCTACCAGGTCTTGAATCTCCTGGTTTGTGTCCTCGGTCATGACGATCACTACATCGTAGCCTTTGACGGAGCCCAGTGCGGCAAGGGAAATCCCAGTATTGCCACTGGTAGCTTCGATCAAGATGGTTGATCCCGGCTTGATCTCCCCCTTCTTCTCAGCATCCTCAAGCATCTCCCTTATCATGCGGTCTTTTATGCTGCCAGTGGGATTCATGAACTCGCACTTGGCCAGTATGCTCGCCCGCAGCCCCTTCGTCACCCGGCTTAGGCGGATCAGCGGTGTATTGCCGATCAAATCGAAGACACTGGCTGCAATTTTCATCTGTTTCTCCCTTCGAGCCATCCAGGCCCTTCACGAGGTCCATCATCTACACGATTACAGAAACACACCGCCGGGGCCAATAGGGCTGGCAACAAGCTATCGCATCTCCCCACCCTATCTCCGGGTCTCTTGCTAAAGGCATGCTCAGGAGAACGGAGACCGAGCAAAGGTCGTGAGGATCTCAGGAACACTAGACCGGTCGGGGAAGAACCGAGCCAAACGACGGATCGAGCTGTTGTAGTGCCGAATGATCAGTTGGCCGGCCCTTTCAGCGTCTCGATCTCGCAAGGCGAAGAGGATCTCATGCTTCTCGTCTAATCCCGGTTTTGCGTCATAGTTGGGCGATGCAGTCGCGATGGCCAAAATGCGTCTTGATTCGTTGTCGAGAGAACGGAAAAACGCTTGAAGCCGCAAATTGCCTGCATTTGCGATGATCAAATCGTGAATTTGTCTGAACTGACTCACGGCCAAGTTAATGCGGCCATGATCTATTTCCTGACTCGCCTGGTCATAGACCCGCGCCAGATCCTCAAGCTCGTGCTCCGATATACGAATCACCGCGGTCTGGACTGCAAGCGATTCCAGAGCCCCACGGATTTCATAGATCTCCCGCACATCTTCACGAGTAATCTGGGTTACGTAAGTGCCCATGTAAGGGCTGCGTTTCACCAGTCGCTCGTGCGATAGTTGCGTCAGAATCTCGCGCACAGGCGTGCGACTGAGGTCGAATTGGATCGCCAACTCATCCTCCAGGAGCGCTTCTCCTGCGTCGAGTTGGTTAGATAGGATGTGCTCTTTCAGAGTTTCGTAGGCTTTACGTTTGCGTGTGGCTGTGGTGATTCTCTTTTTCATTGTTTTTCTGCGGCTCCAGGTGCCAATAGGATATAGTATTCGAGGGTATACTTGTGTATACAAGATTATACCACACATCAACCTTCTTGTCAAGTAAGGTACCCGTCAGTTTGACTTTTTTATCATAATGTGCTAAAAGAGACCATGTTTCCCAGCGCGCAGCGGAGCGTGGCCAGACCCTCAACCAGTGAGGAGGAGACAAAATGCCAAAACTGCTAGGCAATATACTGAAGATCGTTGGTGTTCTCATCATTGTTGGTCGTGATCGTGGCGGCGGGCGCGGGCTACTTCCTCATCAGGCGCAACTTCCCAGCCATCAGCGGTACCATCAAGGCGGCAGGGCTCCAATCCCAGGTGAAAGTTTACCGGGACAAATGGGGCATCCCTCACATCTACGCCTCCAATCCCCACGACCTGTTCTTCGCCCAGGGCTATGTCCACGCCCAGGACCGATTCTGGCAGATGGAGTTCTGGCGGCGGGTCGGCTCTGGACGGCTGTCGGAGATCCTGGGGGAGTCCGCCCTGGAGAACGACCGCTTCATCCGCACCGTCGGCTGGCACCGCACTGCCGCCCAGGAGTTGGAACAACTGGACGATCAGATGCGGACGGTGTTGGAGGCCTACGCCGAGGGGGTCAACGCCTACGTCTCCACTCACCGGGGCCGCCTGGGGCTGGAGTCCACCATCCTGGGCCTCACTGGCGTCAAGTTCGACCCGGAGCCCTGGACCCCACTCAACACCCTCACCTGGGCCAAGGTGATGGCCTGGGATCTGGGAGGCAACAGGGGTGACGAGCTCCTCCGCGCCCACGTCGCTGCCCGGCTGGGCGTCTCCGCCGTCGGCGCGGTGATGCCCCCTTACCCCGACGACTACCCGGTCATCGTTCCGCACCCCCTGACAGGAGCGACATTGGACGCGCTGCCTGAGGCCGCCTTTGAGACCCACGTTCTGGGGATGGGGGATGACCCTTCGGCCTCGCTCAGGGCAGGCCTGGGAAGCAACAATTGGGTCGTCGCCGGTAGCCGCACCGAGACCGGTATTCCCCTCCTGGCCAACGATCCCCACCTGGGCATCCAGATGCCCTCCATCTGGTACGAGATCGGCCTCCACTGCGAACCCGTGGGGCCGGACTGCCCCTACAACGTGGTCGGTACCTCCTTCGCCAGCGCGCCCGGCGTCATCATCGGCCACAACGATCACATAGCGTGGGGGGTCACCAACCTGGGGCCGGACGTGCAGGACTTGTTCATCGAACGGGTCAACCCTGAGAATCCTAACCAGTACGGGTACCAGGGGGAGTGGCTAGACATGGAGGTCGTCCGCGAGGAGATCACCGTCGCCGGGGAGGAAGCACCGGTGGTGGTGAACGCCCGTATCACCCGCCACGGCCCCATCATCAACGATGTGGTCGGCGGCACGGAAGAGAAGTGGTTCTTCGGCTGGCAGCCCTTGGCCCTCTCCTGGACTGCGCTCCAGCCCGGCACGCTGATGCGCAGCGTCCTTCTTTTGGATAAGGCCACCAATTGGGAGGAATTCAGGGAGGCGCTGAGCTACTGGGACGTGCCCAGTCAGAACTTCGCCTACGCCGACGTGGAGGGGAACATCGGCTACCAGGCCCCCGGTCGCATCCCCATCCGAGCTTCCGGCAATGGTTCCACGCCAGTACCCGGTTGGGCCGGGGAGTACGAGTGGGTGGACTACATTTCATTCGACGAACTGCCCCGCGCTTTCAACCCGCCAGAGGGGTACATCGTCACCGCCAACCACGCCGTGGTGGGGCCGGACTTCCCCTACTTCCTGGGGATGGACTGGGCCCCTGGCTACCGGGCGCGACGGATCGTGGAGCTGATCGAGGCCGACCCCTCTCTCTCGCTGGCGGACATGCAGGCCATCCAGGGGGACAGCAGCCCCATCTATGCCCAGGACGTCTTGCCTTACCTACTGGCCCTCTCCAGCGACGCGCCTCGCTTGGCGGAAGCACTGGAACTGCTGCGGAACTGGGACGGGCGGGCGGTGCGGGATAGCGCGGGCGCCGCCCTCTTCGAGGCCTTCCGTCTGCACCTGATAGACCTGACCTTCGGCGATGAACTGGGAGAGCGACTCCTGCGTCGAGCCCGAAGCACGGCGGGGGTTGCGCTGATAGGTCTCCTGGCGGACGAGACCTCCCCCTGGTTTGACGACGCGACCACTCCCCAGGTGGAGACGCGAGACGAGATCCTGCTGCAGGCACTGGAGGAAGCGGCGGAGGAACTGACCGAGACCTTGGGGCGGAACATGGCCCGCTGGCAATGGAGCGACCTCCACACCGCCACCTTCGAGAATCAGAGCCTGGGGCAGTCCGGCATCGCCCTCGTTGAAGCTCTGTTCAACCGCGGGCCAGTCGCGGTGGACGGCAGTATCGCCACGGTCAACAACACCGGTTACAGTACAAGCCGTCCCTATGGCGTGGTGACCGTCCCCTCCTACCGCCAGATTTTGGACCTGGGCGACTTCACCCGTTCGGTCTCGATGCACACCACCGGCCAATCCGGCCACCCCTACCACCGTCACTACGACGACATGATTGACTCCTGGCGAGACATCGAGTATCACCCCATGCTGTGGGGGCGGGCCGACGTGGAGGCGGATGCAGAGGGTGTGCTGGTGCTGGTAAAGACTACAGCGGATTGGGAATAGAACGGATTGGGATTGGAGGGCGTCGTGTCCAAACTCATACACGCTGAATTGAGTTATGAGGTACGCGGAGTGCTTTTCCACGTGTACAACACGCTCGGCCCAATGCTCAAGGAAGAGTATTGCAGAGATGCCATTGTCATTGGACTGGAGAAACACAGGATTGTCTGTGAAGCGGAGAAGGTGTTTGAAGTCTATTACGAGGGCGAACGAGTTGGCTTGTACTCTGTGGACGTGTGGATTGAGAACGGCAAGCTGTTGCTGGAGATCAAAGTCGCGCTTGCCATTGAGCCTATTCACAAGGCACAAGCTATCTCGTACCTGAAAGTCACCGATGCCGACCTGGCATTCGTGGTAAACTATGGTGGCTCATCCCTCGAGATTGAGAGGCTGCCCAACTTCCTGCGCGATAAGCAACCAAGGTTCGTCTGGCAACCACGGCCCATTGCCCAAGGGCTGCTCTACCCTGATTTGGTAAACGTCATTCAACGCGCCTGCCACCGCGTCCACTTCACATTGGGGCCGGGATTCTTACATCAAGTCTACCGGCGAGCCACGATGATCGAATTGCCTCGTAGCGGTCTCAGCTACGACTACATCAAACAGTTACCTGTGGAATATGAAGGCCAGCTTCTGGGCTACCAGGACGTTCGCCTGATCCTGGTCGAAGACAAGATACTGCTGGCTACTTTCGCCCTTCGCCAGACCGAAGATGCCATGGCCGAGCAACTCAAGGCACGCTTGCGTCAACTGGACATAAAACTCGGCCTGCTGGCGAATTTCTACGGCACCAGACTGACGATCACGCCAGTTCGAGTCAGGTAGGGGTAAACACAACAGCGGATTGAGAAACAAACGGATTGAAATCGAGGACAGAATCCGTTCCATTCCCAATCCGCTGTAGTGTTCCGTGTAACACGACGACGGATTGAGAAACAAACGGATTGAATCGAGGACAGAATCCGTTCCATTCCCAATCCGCTGTAGTGTTCCATGCAACACGACGACGGATTGAGAAACAAACGGATCGAATCGAGGACAGAATCCGTTCTATTCCTAATCCGTTGTAGTGTTCCACCAAGGAGCTAAGCCACGTACACGCGAATGGCCGCCTCGCCATTGACCGGGCACTTGTACTCGCAGATGCCACACCCGATACAGCGCTCCCGGATCACGTGGGGGCGCTGTACTGTTACCAGCACGCCGTCGCCGTTCCGCGCCTCAACCCGCTCCAGCTTGATGGCCTTGTCGGGCACCGGGCACATCTCCTCGCACACGATGCAATCCTGATAATCAGCCCACGGGATGCAGCGGTTCTGGTCAATGTACGCCTGGCCGATCACCTGCTGCCGCTTATCCTGCAGGCTCAAGGGGGGAATGGCCTGCACAGGGCACATCTGGCCACAGGCGTGGCACGAGTAGTCGCAATACCCCAGCCTGGTCACCAGCACCGGCGTCCACAGACCCTCAAGACCCGCTTCTGCCACAGCGGGCTGGATGGCGCTGGTCGGGCAGGCGCGGATGCACTCTCCGCAGCGAATGCACCTGGACAGCAGGTCGTTCTCCCGCGCCCCTGGGGGACGAATGAGCCACGGGTGCTCTGTCTTGGAAGTGAGGTTGCTGCGGAACAGGCCCATGCCTGCGAGGGCCGCGCCGAGAGCCGTAAGCGCCTGCCGCCGGCTGGGATCGTAGGGCTGCCTCTCGGCCAGCGAGAGGCGAGCCGGGAACTCGACCGCGCTGTACGGACAGACCGCCAGGCACTCCAGGCACATCGTGCACTCGGCCGGGTCGCTGGCGTATTCCCTCTCAGGCTGAATCGTCCCGGTCGGGCAGACCTGGGAGCAAGCGTCGCATTGCGTGCACCGGTCATTCACCTCCCGCCGCACGACCGCTGCCCTGCTCAACCATCCCAGCAGCGCGCCCAAAGGGCACAGGTAGCGACACCAGAACCTCGGCGCGGCCAGGTTCAACAGAATCACACCCAGGAACAGGCCGGCATACAACAGAGTGTGACGATAAAATGCAGGTTCCGGCGGAAGCACCTTGGGCCGCACCAGCCCATCGAAGTCCGAAATGGCTGACCGTAGCATCGGAACTCGATAGAGCGCAGTCTCGGCCGCCGTGACCAACTGATCCACCGCGGGCCACACACTGACCGATAGGGTGCGAAAGAGGATGGTCAGAGGATCGAAGATCAGCAGGGTCAGGTTGGTGAGGAGCGCGGCCGCGAGGATGGTCAGCAGCAGACTGTACTTCAATCTACGCCACGAGTCAACAGGCGCTTTCCGCTTTCCACGCAAGCGGCGTAGCGAGAATAGGTCCAGCAGCGTCCCCAGGGGGCAAAGCCATCCGCACCACACCCGGCCCAGCGCGAGAGTCAGCGCCACTGTGATCAGCGCCAGGGCCACGTCCTGAGCTTGCCGAAGGGCCGATCCTGCCAGAACGGTGCGGCTCGCCAGCAGATGGGCCAGCATTGCCAGGGGGTCGAGCCGCATGGGGAAGTTGACTACCGTCCCAGGCCACCCACCCCGGCGCGACCACACGAACAACACTACGAACACTAGCAACGCCGCGTACTGGACCAACCGCCGCAGCGTCGTCCAATGACGGGGCGTCCACCTCGCCCTACGCTTCACCCTAGCCAACGGCAATCTCCTCGACTCTCAGGCCGCCCAGGTCGCTCCGGCCCAGTCCGAGGGTCGTGGCCGCGCGAACGTAGGCCAGGTCATTGGGCTGCATCCCGAACAGGGTCGCCGCGAAACTATCGGCGGCCACGATGTCCGGACTGACGATGATGGTGTCCATCTTCTTCACGTCGTCCAGACTGCCGCCCGTCGGCCCATTGTCCACCAGGATGCGCACGGCGTCAACGACCGTTAGCGCAGGGCGCACGCGACTGGCCAGATCGGCGATCCGCTGCCCCAGGTTGCGGTGCATCGCGGCCCGGTCGCGGATGACGCCCATGAGGTTCTTCATGCCCAGGGTAAGCCGCGCCGAACCGTGGTGTTTGGCGATGGGCACGTCAATCACCACGTCGGCGTTCAGCACGTCGTCGTAGATGTCGCACTGGTGCAGATCCACTCCCTGGGGGATCTCGGTGGAGACGAACTTGAACTGGGGCATGATCTCCATCTCTCCGCCAGCCGCCACCACCTGCTCCTGGATGCCGCTGCGAACGTAGGCCTGCTCAGGACCGCTGCCGAAGGGGTAGTCCATCACCCGCACTCGGCGCGCGCCAGCCTCCAGGCAGAGCCTGACCAGGGCCGCAACGACCCAGGGGTTGGTGGTCGCCGCGTACTCGTAGGTGTGGTAGCCGACACAGATGTTGGGCTTGACGATCACGTCGTCGCCGGGGCGCACGAACTGTCCCATCCCTCCCAGCGCCGCCAGCGCCCGCTGCACCAACTCCTCAGGCTCGCCTCCCCGCGCCACCACCAGGTCTGGATATGCCGCGGAAGGGGTCGCGGTGGGTACGCTGGTCGCCCTCGCAGTTGCAGTAGGAGCACTCGTCATGGTTGCAGTTGGGGATGGCGGGATGCGCGTTGGCCGAGGGGGTGCGGTGGGCGTGGGAGTCCCTTCGACAACCCTTCGACCCTGCTCAGGGCTTTGCTTCTGCACCCCACAGGCACTCAATAGCCAACTGCCGGCCAACGGTCCCAGCCCTGCCGCCATCCGGCGCAGAAACTCTCTTCGGGTGATGTCTGTCATAGTTAGCTGATTCCTTTCCAAACAGAGGATGTGAAGCTCAGCAATACATCATGTGCCAACGTCGTTGGCACATCATTGCGACCTTCGCCGTAATCCTTTGATCTCAATTGCCAGGATTGCTGCCATGACGCAGGACATCAACTGAACGCCGATACTGCGCGATAAGAAGTTGGATGCGGTGCTGACAAGTAATCGAGCAGCAGGGTCCTGGTGGTCAGGGCCTCGACATAGTCATCCAGTTCAATGGTCCACCAAGTGCACTGGGTAGCCAGCAAGCGGTCAACGATTGGCCCGAGGATGGTCATGTCCTGGGGAGGACGATGCCGGTCAGTTTCTCGCCCGTACATGTGCACCTCGTAAATCCGGTCGGCGATCATCTCCACGAAATCGAGGGCGGTTAGCTCGCCGCTCTGGACGCGTTGGCACGAAACCGCATGTCCGATATCCAAGGTGATCATCGCCCCGGATGCCCTGGCCCAGGCGGCAACATTCTCAGGGTGACTAGTAAGACCTCGGCGCAGGTTCTCCAGGCAGATGGTGATGCCCAGGCCCCGAGCATGTTGCACCAGCCCCGCGAGGTTCTCCACAACTCTGCCGGGGACGATCGGCTCCTTCCAGTTAAGGCCCACGTGGAAGGTGATCACCTGCTCCCCCCGACCATGCATGGCTTCCAGCATTGCCGTGTGGACGCGCATGGCACGCTCGGCGATAACGGGGTCTGGGTGTCCGATTTCATGGTCGGGAAAGAAGCCGTGGTAGCGCACGGGTATGCCTGCCTTGAGGAACGGGTCTACGTGCTTGGAAAGCAGGTCGAGTGCTTCAGGGCCAGGCGTATACTCCAGCGCAAACCCGTGCTCCGCGATCCAACGAAACCGGTCGGGATATGTGTGCCACCTGGCGGAAAGAGCGATGGTCAGGGGCCGGGGCGGTGTCTGACCCGAGTAGTTGCCCCTCTCTATTCGATTCTCTAACCTCTCAAGGTTCATATAACCACGCAGGTGAGAGTATAGTCAAGGCCATCTATCACTTGGATCTCGTTGAGGACTAACTCCCCCAGTGCAGCGGTGTCTGGAACCTCGATCAAGGCGATCACGTCGTGGGGCCCCGTGACGTTGTGGGCGCTCTTGACACCCTCGATGGCCGACAGGGCCTCGACCACGTCCTCGCCCATGCCCGCCTCCACGTTTGCCAGAATGTAGGCTTTGATACTCATCGTTTCTCTCCTTTCGTTTACAGAACGTCCGATATCGAGATGCCGCGCCCTCGGGCGCGTTGCACCATCCACTCTTTGATGTCGGCCGGCGGCGGGGGAACCTCGCCCCCGGGCCGTCGTTCCAGATACAGCGCTTCAGTGGGGCAGACCGTGGCGCACAGCCCGCAGCCCACGCAGCGGGCATAGTCTACCACGCAGATGTCATCCGGCACGGAGAGGGCCCCGAACTGGCAGCGCTCGAGGCAATCGCCGCAGCCGGAGCACATCGCGGCGTCCACGACGGTGTGGAAGTCGGAGCGAACGGCGGTGGTGGGGACGCCGAACTCGGCCACGCTGCGCAGTATTCCGCAGCAGCAGGTGCAGCAGTTGCAGATGTAGTAGTGCCCGTCGCGGTAGTTGCCGGTGGAGTGCACCAGTCCGTCTTCCTCGGTCTCATGTAGGATGCGCAGCGCCTCCTCTTTGGTGATGGCTCGGTCTACCTTGCTACGGTCGAACGCGCCCTCAATCGGCGCGAAGATCAGGCAGTTCTCGATGGGGCGGTCGCACCCTTTGCCGACCAGCTTCTGCTGGACGCGGCAGAGGCAGTCGCGCACGCCCCACGATTTGGCGTTTTTCAACAGTTCGGTGGCATGCTCGTAGGGGAAGATCTCCAGGTCAACACGAATCGCCTCTCCGACGGGGATTACGCGGTGGACGGCAGGCGCCTCGCGAACGATGCTCCCGCCCCGCGTCTCCTGGATGTACTGCTCGAATAGCTCCGCCAGTTCCGCATCCATGCGGGGCAACTGTTCCTCGTAGATGCCGACAGCGAAAGGCATCAGTCCGAAAAGGAGTTGACCTTTCCCTTTCTTGATGCGGATCTGGCCCTTACGGGCCATCCCTTTGAGCCTGCGATAGGCCGCATCGGCGTCCACTCCCGCGCGGGCGGCGATGTCGGCGGCCGGCTCGCGGGTCAGGCGCATCACGCTGGCCAGCGCCGCCTCCTCAGGCATGAAGATCTTGGCCAGCAGCCGCAGCTCTGCACCGCTTTCGGTGGCGGGAAAGCCATTGGGGGTAGCGTCCAGTCGTTGGGCCAATCTGCGGTAGATGTCCTCAGTCATTCCTCGTTCTCCTTTTCTCTAATGTCAACTCAAGACCTCGGAGGTTTACGCCAGTGCCTTTGCTGGCGGAATCACGTCTGCAAACCTCCGAGGTCTGGGCCGCTCTCTTAAGTTGATACTTTGATCGCCTTTTCCTCGTTTATGTAGGTGCAGCCTCCACCCCAAGACTCACCATGTCAAAGCCAGTACCGCCGGTGACGCGGAGGTTATTGCTGCCACACTCACAACCTCGGGCCAGGGCTTGCACCATTACCGCCCGGGGCTGCTCAGCCATCCACTCACTCAGGTCGGCTTGCCGCCCGCAATCCAGGCACGTCATCTCAATGGGCACGGTCTCGAAGTGCAGCGTGGCTCCCTCAGCCAGGGTGCCCTTGCTGAGATACTCGAAATAGAACTCCACCGATTCGGGGACGACGAGCGACATCCTGCCCACCCGCAAGTAGATGTCGGTGATGCGTTGGCCTTTGGCGTGTCCCAGAGCCATGTTCAGCATCGCCTCGGTTATGGACGCTTCGTGCATCGGGACTCCCGTTTCTCGGTCAATTTTTCCCGTATCCAATCCACCCATCCATCGAGACCCCGACCTGTGAGGGCAGAAACCTCAAACACTGCCAGGCCGGGGTTGATCTGGAGAGCGTTCTCGCGCAGCACAGATACTTTGGCCGGGACGTAAGGCTCAAGATCAATCTTGTTGATGACCACCGCCTGGGCTGTGGCAAAGGCTATCGGGTACTTGAGCGGCTTGTCGTCGCCCTCGGGCAGGCTGGCGACCACGACCTTGGCGTCCTCGCCCAGGTCCCAGCCGGTGGGGCACAGCAGATTGCCAACGTTCTCGATGATGACCACGTCAGCGTCCTCCACGTCCAGTTGTTCCAGGGCCGCCTGGATCATGCGCGCCTCCAGGTGGCATCCGCCATCAGTATTGATCTGCACCACCGGCACGCCGGCGGCGCCGATGCGCTCGGCGTCCAGGCTGGTGGTGGGATCGCCCTCGATGACCGACAGGCGCAGCTCACCGTGCAGCTTTTCGATGGTGCGTTCCAGCAGCGTGGTCTTGCCAGCCCCCGGCGAGGCGATGGTGTTCAGCACCAACACGTCCTGCCGCCCGAACTTCTGCCGCAGGGCATCAGCCAACAGCGCATTGGCTTCGGTGACACTTCTCAACACAGGGATTTTGACCATTTGCACCTCGATTTTCGATTGCCGATTTTCGATCTTCGATTCAGAAATCGAAAATCCTTTATGTAACATCAACCAGCAGAGACAGCCGGCTGATGGATTCTTCCACGAACTGGTCATTGCCGATAGTGATTTCGATGGCCTGCTCAGGGCAGACCTCCACACAACGACCGCAACCCCGACACTCGTCGTTTATAGCTGCCCGGCCATTGACCAGATGGATGGCGTCAACAAAGCACACGCTCTCGGTACAGGTTCCACAGCCCACGCACCGCTCGGTCACGGTCACCCTCACACCGGGCATTCTCGTGGTTTTAGCGCCGATCTGGGGAGCAACGTGAGGCAGCACACGCCAAAGACAACAGCAAGGACAGCAGTTGCAGATCGTCAACAGCTTGTCGCCTGGGCCGATGCCAAGCCATATCGTATCGAGCTTGTTGCGGCCAACCAGGTGAACCAGGCCCGCTTCCCGGCAGCGTCTCACGTGCTCCAGCGCTTCCGCTTTCGTCACGCGGCGTCCAAGCCGGGGATTGATCCCCTTGGCCGCCTCGCCCAGAAACAGACAGCCCAGATCAATGGGGTAATCCTCGCACGTCATGGAATCGCGGCAGATGCAGAAGTTCATGATCCAGTGATAGGCGGCCTTCTCGATAAAATGCTCCACCACCTGTGAGGGCAGGACCATCTCGCCTGGATTATCGAGTGCCTGGTTGACTGGAATCACTTGATCCTGAGGCAGATAGATGATATCGTCCCCCTCAAAGAGCAGGCGATCTGTGATTTTGCCGACGACGGGTATCCGCGTCAGCCTGGCCAGGCGAAAGCGGTGCGGAAATATTCTTTGTATGAGTTTGACGAACCAGATGGGTTGACTCATGGTGACACCAGGATCACTGATTCACTACATAGTGTGAATTGCGCCAGCTTGCCTCTTCATCAGTCCTTTCCTCTCGCTGTCGTGTCGCTCGTTCGCTTAACACGAAACCGAAAATCGTCCCAATGATTGTGCCGATGACACCGAAGATTGCTTCGGACATGCCAATTACTCCTTCCTCGGCCTCATAGTTTTTCCGGGTTATGACCTACATGTGAGTAGTGACAGATAACATGACACAAGCGAAACTTGTTCGCCTAATACAAAGTAGTTCGACTGAGAACTGCCGTATCTCCTTCAACATCCTATCCGTGATACCCCACTACTTCGCCGCCTCATCTCTCGCCATCTGGCGGATAGCCTGGACCAAGCTTTCGGCGAGTGTGGGGTTAGGATTCATCGGTGGCTCCTATCCTCCGCCCAGACCTCCGAGGTTTCCCCTATGTGCTCGCGATTCCCCTCTCCTGATCCCTCTTTGTCATGACGTCACCCCGAACCTGGCGGCTAAACCTCGGAGGTCTTTGTTCCTCAATCAACCAGAAGGTGAGCAATGAACTCTTCGTCACCCTTACAATAAGATGCCACGAACTCCTGGTATGCTCTTCGCGTTGGAAACTGTGACAGTACAATTCCAGGATCTGGCAATGTGCCCTTGCGCAAGCCAACGTACTCACGGTAACTGGAGAATTCCCAATCCTCAGGCCACTCTACCAATCTTGCTGTCACAGGATTCAAGTGGATGTAGCGCGACAGATGCAGTAGATATTCATTACCATCTACATGCACAGCCTGAAACGGTCCCTGAAAGAGCACGCCAACACGTTGATAGCGCTTGTTCATGGCTTTTGTGTACGAAACAGATAGGCGCATCATTTCAGTTGAGACGCTTGAGACCTCCCAGGCTTCTGAGGTTTTGGGAACCTCGGATGTCTGTTGGATGCCTATCAGCAGGTGACAGTGGTTGGGCATCAAACAATAGGCAACAACAACGACGTCATTGGGGATCAGATACTCCCGCACGCGCCGTAGAAAGAACAAGTAGTTTTCACGTTCAAAGAAGATGCTCTGCAGGTTGTTCCCTCGGTTGTAGATATGGTAGTATTCCCCCGCATAGAACTTGATTGCACGTCGTGGCATAGTGTCCTCCTGTAAGACCTCGGAGGTCTATGAATAGCCCTATTCTAACCAGAGAATGCCCCAACCAATACCTCTTTGTCACTAGAACATCTCTTGGAGACCTCCGAGGTCTGCGCCTCTCTCCAGCTCCCTCGGTCAGCCTCCAGACCTTCTATTGCTAGGATCCAATCGCCTGAACAGCCGGCTGGTCGTCCCGTTTTTCTCTTAGCTCAATCACCATTTGAACACTCATAGGCTTCCTCCCTCCGATCAGAGCCTGATCAACTTCTCCAACCACCCGATTTTCTCATTTTTTCTCCGCCAGAACAAGTCCTCCCAAAAGTAGTGAACGGCAAGCATCCGATACCCGCCGAAACGTTCGTTGAACACGGCCAGAAGTCTATCCACGGGGACTGGCTCATCTGGATCTGTGTCGAAAAACAGCCTGGAGTAGATCTTCTGCTCCCAGGGGGAGATGTGGTTCAATTCGTCCAGGTGGTGAAACACGTCGCCCAGAATATAGCCGACGGAAGCAGGGCCGATGCCGTAGAGCCCCAGCAGGGCTTCCCGCTGCTCTTCTCTGGATTTGCTCCTCAATTCAAACTCGTCTATTTCTTGCCTGACAAAAGCTTCGGTCACTCTCTGGATGGATTTGGCTCGATAACCCACCTTCAAATCTCGAAGCTCTTGTTCGGTCGCTCGATCAACGACTTCGGGTTCCCAAAAACAGTAGAGCTCTTTGTCATCGTAGGAAAGCAGGGTGCCATAGTTCTCAAACAAAGCCTGCATCATGTTCACCGAACGCCGCACGGTGGCATTTTGCAAGACGATGGCGATGATCAGATACTCGTAGAGGGAGCTGTAGCTCGCAGGCCGCATACCGCGCCATTTGTCAATGACTGGCCCTAACTGGGGATCGTCTCCGAATCTTCGGTTGAATTCGGTCAAGTACAGTTGCAGATTGCAGCGATAGTTGATTTCATCGGCAAGACCATCCAGGAAATCCTGCCCAAGCTCGTCGCTAGACCAGATAGAAAGAGAGATTCCTGGCCGATCAACTGTCCCCTGATTCTCAAACTTCAGCCCCAACGATGTGTGTTGCCAAAGCATAGTCTGCCACCGAATCCCCGGTTCCCACTCATTGTCCGCCGATGGAAAGTGGTCGGGTTTGTGCATGGTGGCGTCGAAGTTGAACGGAGCTTTTGGCACAAGCTCTATGACACGTTTGGCCTCTAACACCAGGTGTTTGCTCACAGGAACCTCTTGATCAGCTCATCCGGTGCGCTCATTCCGCCCCCATATGATACCACAAGTCTGCGCCGCCGTCAATGTCGTGCCGGACGCAAAGAAGCGGGCCGCACTCATGGGCAGCGACCCGCCTCGTCATCTGCAACTGTGTGTTCACTCCGCACCACCCAGCACGCGGGCCGCGGGCCACCTCCTCCAACTGAGCCATGATCAGGATGCGCTGCAGGCACTTGGGCTCACATTCGCCGCACTGGATGCAGTACTCCGCCTTGAGCCCCTTGATCCACTCGGTGTTCTTCACCCCCAGGTCGGCGTAGACCTGACGAGCATACTCCTTCAGGCCGTAGACGCGGTAGTAGTTCATGTACTCCAGGTTCTTGGGGATGTTGACGTCGTTGGGACAGGGCATGCAGTAGCCACAGGCGGTGCAGTACAGATCGGCCAGCCGCTTGGTCTCGTCGAGGGCGGCCATGATCTGGGCGCGCGGCTCTTCGCTGAGCGGCTCCTTACGGCTGGCAGTGACGGCGTTCTCCTCGACCATCTGAGCCACTATAACATAAGATCATTTTCATGGATATACTTGTGCTCGTGATGCAACACTTTCATAAAAGTCGATATTTTCGACGAGCATCTCTCGAACAGGCAGGTGATAGGGGCATTTCTCTTCGCATTCGCCACACTCAATGCAGTTTCTCGCGCTCTCCAGAGCCTCAGCAATCCAACCCGTGAAGAAGCGCTCAGCAGGATGCCGCTTCCAGTAGCTGCGAAGATTCAAAATCACGGGAATGCGGATATTCTGTGGACAAGGTTGGCAATATTCACAAAACCGGCAAAAACGAGCGTCCACTTGCGCGCGGATACGCTCTAATTCCTGCTGTTCTTCCGATGTCAGTTCCCAAGACCCCGCGACGATATCCACAATCTCTTCAAGTTCCTCGATCTTTTCGATGCCTGGAATTGGCACGACGTTACCGAACTGCAACAAATACTTCATAGCTAGATTTGCGTCCTCCAACATACCCCCTGCCATTGGCTTCATGGCTATGAAACCCAGATCGTGCTTCTGGGCCAAGGAAGCTAGTTCTTTGGCAGGCTCATTGGCGACAAAATTGAACGGGAATTGGATTGTCTCAAAGTGCCCTGACGGTACTGCCTTCAAGGCTATGTCCATAGAATGGCTTGTAATGCCGATATGTCTAATTTCTCCGGTTCGCAAGGCTTCTTGTGCCGCTCCCATAGCTCCGTTGGGCCTAAGTGCTCGTTCATACGCTTCAAGAGTGGCAATGTTGTGGAATTGCCAGAGGTCAATGTAATCCGTGTTCAAGCGTTTCAGGCTCAGTTCCAGATGTGCCTGAGCAGTAGCTCTATCGCGCGCCCCTGTCTTGGTAGCGATGACCACCTGCTCTCGCCGGCCGGCAATGGCCTTGCCGATTCGCTCCTCGCTGGTCGCGTAGCTATTGGCCGTGTCGAAGAACGTAATGCCCAAGTCAAGACATCGCTGCACTACCTTGACTGCCTCATCTTCGGCAGGGCGCTGAATTGGGATTCCACCAAATCCTACCCTAGAGACCTCTAATCCAGTCTTGCCTAATCTCACAGTTTTCATAACACCCTCGCCGCGAAAGTGAACTGCCACCACCAGAGGTGGTGGCTTCTGGATCCTGCAAACGCGGCTAGATTGGATGGCCAACGTAGACTTCACCAGATTTGAGTACCTTCACTTTGCCAGCAGTACCTATCATCACGGCTGAGGTAGGGGAAGCCTGGCAGAATGGCTACGCCGAGCGTCTCCTGCGGACTATCGAATAATTGAGGAAGAAGTTGACTTGTCGGACTATGAAGACTCAGACTACCACTGAAACCGCGTTTGGGCGGTGAGAGCGTGACAAAATTTCTCGTGCAGTAATGGCCCAAACGTGCGCTCTGCCCGTTTTTGCGGTATCATATAGGTTGCTAAATCCCAAACCGCAATCGCAGGCAGAGCAACCCTATGATACCACAACTTCAGACAGATGTCACTTTTGGTTCTTTAACAACTGCTGGTGTGCCAGTTCCGGTGGAACTGGTTAGTCTCAATTCCGAGGTGGTACTGCGCAAGGTGTCGGGCCAAGGTACGATTCTGTTCCAAGGCCAGCCCATCATGTTGTATACTCTGGCTGACCGAGAGACCATGAAGTCAGTGGCTGCCCAGTTGGTGAAGAACGAACTGGCGATGGTTTCAGAAGTCAGTCGGGGGATGGGTATTCCACCCAGTACCTTGCGGGATGCCGTGAGCGACTTCAGCACCGCCGGGATACGAGGCCTGATCCCCGCCCAACGGGGGCCCAAGGGACCCTGGAAGTTCACCCCAGAACGGCGACAGCGAGCTCTGGAGACAGCCTGGACGCAACCTGAGGCCACTTGCGCAGAGGTCACAGCCGGTGCCAACGAAGGCGAAGCCGAACAGGTCAGCCAAGGCCACGTGCAACGCTGCCTCCAGAACGTGCGTCCTCGCCCCCAGAGGGCGGCTTGCTCGCCAGCCGAGGAAAGTCAGACCTCATCTCTGGCGGCGACAGAAAGGGCTGAAGGCGAGGTGGCGGTGACATCTGAGATGAGCGGGGAGCCCGCCTTACCCTCCCTCACCGCTGCTGACCGACGGTATCTGGCTCGCCTACGGGACGGCGTTGATTCGGCCTTTGGTGGTGGCTTCCTGGCCTTGCCCTTTCTGCATGATCTGGACTTCGCTGGCCTGGTGGCCCGTACCTTCTCCTCCTTGCCTGACCTGGGCTACACCGTCCTGCAAATGGCCTTGGCCTTCTTCTTCCTGGCCCTGTTCAACGTGCCTTCCCTGGAGGCCACCCGCATCTTGCTTTTCACCGAGTTCGGGCTGCTTCTGGGGCGCCGTCGGGGACCTGGCGTGGACAAGTTACGTCGCTTCCTCAAATCGGTGCAAGCGCTGGAGCGGAGTGAGGCCTTCGTTCTGGCAGTAGCCCAGCAGCTCATCACCATGGGCGTGGTGGACTGGGAAATCCTCTACATCGACGGCCACTTCATCCCCTACTTCGGTCGCCACGTGGTGCGTAAGGGGTACTTCACCGTCCGCCGCCTGGCCATGAAGGGACACCAGGCCTACTACGCCAACGACCCGCAGGGACAACCGTTCTTTTTCTTGCTGACACCCGCCTCAGACCAACTCACGGCCGTCATCCCCCGCATGATCGCCCAGGTCAAGGCCATCGTCGGCAACCGTTGGGTGGATTGGGTATTGACCTTTATCTTCGACCGAGGCGGCTTCTGTGCTGCCCTGTTCAAGCTCCTGGACGAGCTCAAGGTCCACTGGATCACCTGGCTGGAGTTGAATCGGGAACTCCGCCAGATTCTGGATCAATTGCCTGAGGAGGGGTTTCGTCGCCACCTCATCCGCCTGAAGACGACCAGAGTCCAGCTCAAGTTGACGGAGATCGGGGTGTACCTCAAGGGCTACGGCTGGACTCCAGCCGTGGTCATCCTGGACCTGAAGACCGGTGCCCGGCTGGCTGTCATCAGCAACGACAAGGGCCGTTCGCCGCAGGAGATTGTCCGCTTGATGCTCCAGCGCTGGGGGCAGGAGAACTTCTTCAAGATCATGCGGGCTGACAAGAAGTTGGACTACTCCCCTGGCTACGCCTTTGACGCCGTGAGAGAGGAGCCCCTGGTGGACAATCCTCAGATCAAAGTCCTGCGGGCCAAGAAGAAAGCCCTCAAAGCAGAACAGGCTCGTTGCCAGGCAGAGTTGGGCGGACGACTGCTGCGTCGCAAGCGGGACACCATCAGCCTGGAGACCTACAAAGGCCAGCAAGAGAAGCTGGTGCGCCGCATTGCCAGCCTGGGACGGCAGATCGAGCGTCTGAAAGCCGAGCTCAAGGCGATGCCCAAGAAGGTGCCCATCGGCCAGGTCTTGGAGGCCCCCCTGGAACAGTGCAACTTCGAACGGAAGCGGTTCTTCGACGAGATGAAACTGGTGGCCTACCACGCCGAAGAGCAGTTGTTGGAGATCTTGTCAAAGAGCTACACCGGCAAAGACCGCCGGGTGGTGCTGCATCAGATACTGCACCGTGGAACGGGGGTCCAATTGGTGGGTGAGACCCTCTATGTGCGACTGAAGCCTTTCGACCGCCCCAGCGTGCAACAGGCGGCAGAAGCACTGTGTGCAGCCTTGAACAACAAAGAACCTCACACCCTGGACAACGCTCCGCTGCGCTTCCCGTTGCCCACCCTGCCCACAGCCCCTACGGCAACTCCCCCGCGAGGGGGTGGGGTCATTTTCGATTAGCAAATGGGTTCATTTTCGATTGTCAAAGTTCAGACTGACGGCCCAAAGTGGGGTCATTTTCGATTGTCAAATGGGTTCATTTTCGTTTGACAAAAACAGGCCTCCGTCAGTCGGGACGGTTTCTCGATGAGGTCTATATGCACAAGCGTATTCACTCCTCGCTGAGCTATCTCACTCCAGCCGAGTTTGAAAGCCAGTGGCGATCTGAGCAAGTACAGACGTCCGCTGTTCACTAAGAATCGCTCCAAAAGTGTCCAGTTTTAGGGGGGCACTACAATCTTTGGGGTTTTGGAAGAGAAGCGGCCAATGTGGCAGTGGATCACCAGAAACCAGGGGGTATCGCTTGGGTTGAGAAGAGGGTAAACTCTCTAGACATTAAGCACAACTCAAGAGAGTTGATGGAAGCCGTAGCTGTGTAAGGAGTTGCCCTACGCCGCCTTCCTAGCGGGTAACCCAAGCGCTAGGATTGACGTTTGTCCGAAAATGGTGAGCATAATCGAACCTGCCGCCCATCCTGCACTGGCTTGAGCACTAGGAGTACTACTTGAAATGGGACAACACGGTGAGTTATAGGAGTGTAATCTTGCATTGTATCCACCCGCTGCAAGTTCGCGACTCTAAGACTCCAAGGACCGGGAGCCAAAACCACCCAATTCTTTCATCCCTCTTCGAAGATTCTCTCTTGTTTGTGTACTTACTGACATTAACGGATATCGACCAGGCCCTGCCGGCATTTGAGCCATTCTCAGTGCTTCTTTCAGGGGTGCTGGATTAGTCTCCTCAAACAAGGCTCTTAGTAAGGGTTCCAATCGAAGATAGTTCTCTCGTGCTTTCTCAATATCACCAGCCAATACCGCATCATAGACAATGCGCCAATGCCTGGGAATAAGGTTTGCACTTGCAAGAATTGCACCACGGGCACCTAGTATCAATTCGGGTAGAACCAGGTCTTCCTCTCCGCAGAGTACCGAAATCCTGGCCCCAACTGTCCGGATTAATTCGGCGACATGACCAAGGTCCCGGCTGCATTCCTTGATTCCAATGATGGAATCAATCCCTTCAACGAGCCTTTGGACTGTTTCAACCTGCATGTTCACGCCGGTGCGAGATGGAATGTTATAGAGAATGATCGGTATGCAAACGGATTCCGCCAGTTTAGTAAAATAGGCCACTATACCATCCTGAGTGGGAGTGGTGTAGTATGGTGTTACCACCATTATGGCACTAGCCTGGGCATCTCTGGCGTACTCCGCCATAGCCGTTGAATCCAACAGGCCGGGGCTAAGTATCCCCACGAACACGGGTATTCTATCATTCACTTCCTGTATTGTATAATCAAGCAATGTTCTGCGCTCGGTTTCAGAAAGCGCTACGTACTCTCCGGTACCTCCGAGGATAAGGAGACCATCAACATCACTCGAAATAAGAAATCTGATCAACCTTTTCAGTCCAGATATGTCAATACCTTCGCCGTCTTCTCTCAGGGGTGTTACCATAGCGGGGATAATCCCTTCCAGTTGTAATGTCATTAGAGCCTCCAATCTAAAACTGCACTTCTGATCAGCCTGGCATCTGAGCCAGTGGAAGAAACAGAGAGATCAATCCGCTGGCGATAGAACACAATAGGGCGTTCGCGTGTGAAGGCCTTAGAAGTTGGGTGGCGTGGCAACCCACAGCATTACGAGTTCACTGTTGCTGTTATTGACTAATTTGTGTAGAGTATCAGGTGAAAAGTGAATACTGTCTCCTTCTTCCAACACATGTTTTTGGTTCCCAATCCAGTACTCTGCTGTCCCTTTCAGTACCATTCCGAATTCTTCACCCAAGTGGCCACGGTTTTCCGGGCCTATGTATCCCGAAGGGGCGATCAGCAAGACGGGCTCCAAGACTGTTCCATCAACCCTTTGACTCAGCATTTGATAACGGATCTTTGAGTCTGTGTCTGTGAACGTTATTCTTTCCTCTTTCTTTACAACATTGTCGCTTCCCGTGATTGCGCTAAACATAGCAGCTAAACTCGTTCCAAGCGCTGTAGTCAATTTCCTAAGCGATCTGATGGAGGGATTGGTAACACTTCTTTCCACCTGACTTATGAAACTTATAGAAAGGCCCGTCATACTTGAAACCTCTGCCAATGTGTAGCCTAGAGCTTTTCGACGTGCTCTAATCTTAGAACCGAAATCAGTTTCCATTTTTTTCCCCCTATTTGCCATTTTAGAAGCAACACTCTACCGAGAGTCGAGCCACTGCCGTTCTGAACCCGCCTAGACTCTTAATCGTGGATCCCAGATCTCCCTTAGCCAGTCTCCTAGCAAGTTTATGGCCAGGACTGTCAGCGCAATTGCCAAACCAGGAAATGTGCTCAACCACCAAGCGGTCCATATATAGTTGCGTCCACTGCTTAACATACCTCCCCAGGTCGGCGTGGGAGGCTGAACACCCAGCCCCAAGAAACTAAGGCTTGATTCCGTTACAATTACTCCGGCCAGGTGCAGGGATCCAACAACGATTACTGGTGTAATAATATTAGGAAGAAGGTGACGGAAAATCAACCTGGCCGGCTGGCATCCAATAGCCCTCGCAGCCTCAATGAACTCCCTTTCTCGCAAGGACAATATTTGCCCACGCACCAATCGAGCATACCTAGTCCAACCGGTCACTGTCAGGATAACGACAATATTTAACAAACTTGGCCCCACTACACCGATCACAGCTATGGCTAGCAACATAAACGGGCAAGCCAACAATATGTCGACCACTCTCATAATAAGCTGATCAACTCTTCCTCCATAGTAGCCGGAGACCAGACCCAGCAGGGTACCTATGCATGCGGTTGATGTGGCCACCGAAAAACTCACCATCAAAGAAATGCGAGCCCCAAATAGCATTCGACTCAGGGTATCCCGACCTAGACTATCAGTCCCCAAAATATGCTCCCACCTGCCCGTGGCATACCATGCGGGTGGAGCAAGACGGTTAGGCAGATCTTGCTCTATGGGATCATGGGGTGCTATAGAGGGCGCAAAGATAGCAGCCAAGATGACTAGGAGAAGGGCCACTCCAGCAAGGAATCTTACCCGGTTTCCACGTAGATTAGAAAGCCACCTCAGGTGACGGCCAACCGACAATTCGGGCAACTTTGACTTGCCCAGTATCACCTTCCCGTCTATTACCGACATCCTCGCATAACCTCATTGCACCGTGCTAGCCACAGGCTCCAGAGAGGATCTTCGCCCGTAGCAATTGTGATGTCTCCCCTCTTAAAAAGGACCTCAAACCTATTCATAGCGGATGCGTGGATCTAAATATCTATAGGCAATGTCAGCTACAAAGTTAGCTGTCCCAAATATCAGAGCAAATACGAATACTATAGCCTGAACTAGAGGAAAGTCCCGCTTATATACACCCTGTATCATTAACCTGCCAGCTCCCGGCCAAGCAAAAACGGTTTCTGTAATTACCGCACCGCTGAGCAACCTGCCGGCCTGTAACGCGATGATAGTAACTACTGGAATGGCGGCGTTTTTCAATACGTGCCGATAGATGATCGCCGCTTCACCCAGACCTTTTGCCCTAGCGGTTCGAACATAATCTTCTGATAAAGTGTCTAAAATGGCCGATCTCAGCAGGCGCGCAATGCTAGCTGTTGAATATAGTGCGAGCGTAACTGCTGGCAGAACTAGGGATCTTGGTCCCACTTTTCCAGACGTGGGTAGAACGCGAAGAGTGACGCTGAAGATCAATATTAGCATCAGTCCCGACCAGAAGGTGGGCATGCATCTTCCTAATGTAGCTACTATTGTACACAAACTGTCCCACACAGAGCCTGGCTTGGTGCCTGAAGTAACTCCGAGCAGAACTCCCACCACAATAGCTATCGTCATAGACGTTGCAGCTAATTGTATGGTCGCTGGCATTCGCTCCAAAACCAATGGCAAAGCACGTTCACCAAAACCATAAGAATTGCCAAAATCTCCTGTCAGAGCACCTCTTAAGAATGTGACAAACTGAACCCACAGGGGCTTATCTAGCCCCATCCGTGCTCTCAATAGCTCGATTTCTTCGGCGGTAGCAGTTTCTGAGGCAAATAGGGTTGCTGGATCACCTGTTAGACGCTGAACGAAGAATATCATGATCAGCACGCCCAATACCGACATAAAAGTGTACAACGCCCGCCTCACAAAATATGCAGACATGCCATACCCCTCCTCCACCCAATGGCCAAGGGAACAAAACGGGATGGTTAGCTGAATTGTGATTTTGGAGGAGT
Organism: uncultured Anaerolineae bacterium; assembly: GCA_964390805.1. Classification (GTDB taxonomy): domain Bacteria; phylum Chloroflexota; class Anaerolineae; order VGOG01; family VGOG01; genus CAYMKL01. Next base: position 23,868 of record CAYMKL010000080.1, read on the forward strand.
TATTTGAACGTCTCCCCAGAGATTTCTTCAAATAACTCTCTGAAAATCACAGCGTGATGAACCATCCCGACAAAACGTACCGCTATTCGATTATTTGCAATTCCCGGGAGAACTCGTTCAGAGGGAGCCCTCCATCGGGTGTCACCAACACTACGTCTTCGATTCGAGCGCCTAGCTTCCCTTGGATGTAGATACTTGGTTCGACAGTAAAAGTCATGCCCGCTCGGAGAACAGTCGTATCGCCCTCGCTCAGATAGGGGGGTTCATGGACGGTAGAGCCAATGCCGTGACCTAGGCGATGCATGAAATACTCTCCGTAGCCCTCACTGGCAATTACGCCACGAGCGAGAGAGTCTGCCTTTTCTGCCGTGATATGCCCACTTTTCATAGCCTCTATAGCCTCTTGCTGTGCCCTGGTCACAGTATCGTAGATTCTCCGAAACTCCGAGGTGGGTTCACCTATGAAAACCGTGCGCCCGAAATCTGAGCAGTAGCCTTGATAGACTACGCCAAAATCGAAGGTTACTGAGTCCCCCCTCTCAAGCACCTTGTCTGTAACACGCACTATCCAGCTTGCTGGCCGGATACGGCCAAGGCTCCAAAAAGATACGCCTGTTGTGAAAGAATTGCCCTCAGCTCCCTCCTTCACCATTTGGTAATCGATCTCATGCGCCAGATCGTACTCTGTTACGCCTGGTTGAATCATATTCAAGATCTTACCCAAAATAGTGTCGCATATGTGCGCAGCCGTCTTCATCAAGGCAATCTCGTTCTCATCCTTGATCATGCGCATAGGACTGATGAGCTCTGAAGCTAAGACCCAAACCTCTGATGGCACTATCTTCGAAAGCCTGAGAGCGAACCTAGTCCAAGCTCGGTCTTCGATGGCAACTTTCTTGCCCTGCAAGTCGAATCCGCCCAATATCTCCTGCAAAATGGGAAAAGGATCTTCTCTATCACCAATGACCTGAACCTCTTCTATCCAAGGCTTGTCACGCACCTGCTCCTTTATAAACCCGCTGGCCATACGGGGCACAGTGCAGATAAGCCCCCTCTCCAGACCAATAAAGACACCGTAGAGCCAATCGCCAGGCATGCTAGTGTCAGTCGCATTGGGTCTAGGCCTACGTATCCCTGTCAGGTATTCTAGGTTAGCAGAGGGCGAAAGGAAGATTAGACCAATACCCTTCTTTTCCATTTCCGCCCTTACTAGATCGAGTCTCTTCTCATAGATAGACATTTCTAGTATTCCTCCTCATGTCCGATATGGGCCTGATCTACAGCAGCCCATGCTATTCACTGATTCTTCGCTCATTTCTGAACACAAATCCCTATAGTGCCATTTGGCACTATCCAAGCATAGTAGCTAATTCGCTTGATACCACTAAATGTAATCATGCCGCAATTTAGAGAAGTGCCCGAGAAATAAACGAACGATGAGTATTTGAGATGCACTACTGCGAACAGAGACGGATTCTCTTGTCAGTACCTTCGCAGAAAAGCCAAGCTTTAGCTTGACATCTCTCCCAGCACTGTTGCGAACTGCTTAGGCTCGAGGACAACGCCTTCCTTTATTACCAAGTCGACGTTGCGCAGTGTAGCTATATTCGATAGAGGATCCCCATCTACTACAATTACGTCGGCATACTTTCCAGGCTCTATAGTCCCCAGCACATCCCCTACGCCGATTAGTTCAGCGCCTAGCCGCGTACTCGCTACGATCACATCCATGGCAGTAAGGCCAAACTCCATCAGTAATTCCATTTCCCGCACCATCTCCCCCGCGGTATCGGTCCCCACTCCGATCTTGACTTTAGCCTCCACGGCGTTCCTCACGCTTTGTAGTCTAGACCTCCGGTTTCTCTGCATCAGTTCCACCAAATCCGCAGGTTCACCAAACTCGAGTGCATGATCGGTCCACCACTCCCCAGTACTCAGAGTAGGGACGAGAAAGATGCCGCGAGCAGCCATCTTCTGAGCTGCCTCCCGACTCAAGTAGGTGCCGTGCTCGATGCTGTCTACCCCGAGCTCGATAGCCATATCAATGGCGAGCCTTCCGCCAGCATGGACAGCAATCTTCTTATGCGCCTTATGTGCCTCCTCAACTGCCGCTCCCATTTCCTCAATAGTAAACTCTGGAGATGTAGGTTTCTCGGCAATCGCCCCGCCACGCCCCGCAAATACCTTTATGAGATCTGCCCCAGCCTTCAGTTGCTCACGGGTTGCCTTCCGGACCTCATCGGCGCCATCGGCCTCCCGACCGATCCTCCAATCCAGTGCCCCAGTAATCATCACCCCTTTCCCACTGACGAACATCCGCGGCCCTAAGACAACACCTGCTTTGATTGCGTCTCTCAATGCAATGTCAATGTAGTCTGGCGCACACACATCACGAACCGTAGTTACCCCCGCCTTAAGGGAAGCCAAGGCGTCTCTCACAGAACGTATGAGAAGCATATAGGTTGTTTGTTCTTCCACCCGCTTCTCGCCTGGTCTGTACGTCCTCTTATGACTTAAGTGTTCATGGCTATTGACCAGCCCGGGCAGAATCGCTTTTCCAGTCACATCAATGACCGTGTCCTCAGTCCCGTAACTGATACTCCTTCCTATCTCTGCAACGACCCCGCCCTCGATCCTTATCATTGCGTCCGAGAGAGGTTCGTTGCCGGTTCCATCTATCAGTTTCCCGCCCTTCAGAATTATGGCCATCTTATCCTCCTTAGTGTTAATATCACTATCGGTCTGGAAACATTCGCACTTTCATCGAACACGTGCTCTTATGACCCCCGGCCTTCTCCAATGGCTTGTGAACCCACACTCGCCAGCCCTACTCCGCTTGAACACGTGTGGAGTGCCACCTATCAATGCGCTCGGTTAGCTATAGGCGAGAAGAGGAGCATAGCCGCAAATCCAGCGCTTGAACCTAGCACTGAAGACTATGATCTCCTCCTCTCGCCGTCATCTCCTAAGCAACGCTGGCAGCACACCAAACTCACTACCGTTAGGATACGCATCCCCACCACTTAAGGCGTTGCACTCCAGGCGACATCGCTGACATTCACATGCATGTATATCTACATCAGCTACTGTCCTGGCACATGGGTCCGAGTTCCCTTCTCCGTCCCAGCGTATAGAAGACCTGGGCTTCAGATTTGCTACTCGCTCACCCATGCGCCGTACGCGGCAATATACTGGTCCGCACGGGGCTGCCAATCGTGGAACCTGTCTTTGTAGGCCCAGATGGCATGATGCTGCCATAACCAGACGTAAGGAGCTTCTTCCTTCGCAAGTTCTTGTATCTTCTTACAGACCTCCGCGTACTTGGCTGGATCCATCGCGCTCATTGCCTCGGCTATCAACGCATCCATTTCCGGGTTGCAATGGTCAGACCATCTGCCCTCGCAAGAAAGGGCCGTAAAAGCAATGTGTGCTACGCTGGTCTTGACGCCTCCCAGGCTCAGAAAGAAGAAGGGGGGATCGCCCTTGTGAGCCTTGAGCTTGTCAAGATGAGCCCCTTTCTCCAAGGTCACGACGTTCGCAGTAACTCCCACCTTGCCTAATTGATTTGCAACGATCTCGGCGGAATCTACTGGAAAATGGTCCCCAATGGCTATTTGGAGGTCAGTAGTGAACCCATCGGGATATCCCGCTTCCGCTAGTAGTTCCTTGGCCTTTTCGGGATCGTACGGATACGGTTCAATGGAAGGATCATATGCCTCCCAGGCAGGGATCGCGAAAGTAGCAACCCGAGTACCGCGTCCGCCCAACACATACTCAATTATGCTGTCGACGTCAACAGCATAGTTCATCGCCTGCCGAACCCTCTTGTCAGCAAAAGGACCTCCGTGGCGATTATCCATGTACAGGATGACGGTTCGGAAGATTGGCATTGATACTAACTCTATGCCAGGAGTTTTCTCCACTAGCTCTACCTGATCGGGGAGCACTTTGTCGATCATATCCACCTCGCCTGCCAACAAGGCGGCAATTTGGGTAGAGGGTTCAGGGATGACACGGTAGATCACGGTCTTTATCTTAGGAGGCCCTTGCCAATAATCTTCATTGGCCTCCAACTTGACGTACTCATCCCTGACGTATTCAACAAGCTTGTATGGACCCGATCCCACGCCATGCTGATTCAAGTACGCATGTCCATGTTCAGCCAGGTACGCCGGCGGCAGCAAGTTGAGAGTCGCCAATTGTGTCAGTAGCCCCCGCCATGGTTCGGTAGTGTGGATTTCGATAGTGTAGGGATCAAGTAAATCGATCCGTTCTATCAAGGTGAAATCCTGGGCATACTGCGACTCCGCATCTCTCAGGACCTGCAGACTGGCTTGCACGGATTCCCCGGTCAATTCCTCGCCGTTGGTGAATTTGATGCCCTTTCTGAGCTTGAAGCGCCAGGTTGTATCGTCCACAATTTCCCAGGATTCCGCAACGAGAGGTTGGATCGGCCCGACAGGATCCCTTTGAGTCAGGGTGTCATAGATGCTTCTCATAATGCCCACAGCCTTGGCACCTTTGTTTTCGACCGGATCTAGGCTGAACGGATCCTCAGACTGCGCGATCACAAGCGTGCCTGTCGGCTCCGGCTCCGGCTTCGGCGTGGCTGTGATCACCTTCTCCACGACCACGGTCTCGACAACCTTCTTCTCGACCACCACTTCCTTCTCCACCTCGACGGTGACCGGAACCTCTTTCTCGACGACTACTTCTTCCTTGATCACCTGGGGGGTGGGCGAGGAGCAAGCCGCCAGCAAAGAGACGATCGTGATCAAGGCAACGAGTGAATACTTGCGTTTCATCTTGTTTCCTCCTTGATTTAGTTAGCTTATAGTCTTGATCCACATGAGCAATCGTTCGGTCTTGACTCTTCTTGCTACCACCTCCTTCCCACGGTGAAATCTCCCGGAAAGTCTTTGAAACTGCTCCCAGCCCCCGTCCCCGGGGGCGTCGCTGGCGAAGTCGAGCCGCAAGATCCGCCCGCGGACGGGGCTCCGAGCACTTTCCGGGAGGTCTCCGGTGCCTCATGCCCTTAGCTACATGGCAAGAGTAATTCTTATATACATGTGGAGAAGTCCGCCAACTCATCACCAAAAAGGTCATCATCTAGCCAATTTTCCACAGGTGATGAGGAACATTGTTGAGTCTTCTCCCCCCTTGTTTGTCAACAACGACTGTATCCTCAATTCTCACGCCAAATCTTCCTTTCAGATAGATGCCTGGTTCGATGGTAACTACCATGCCAGTCTTAAGGGTCGTCTCGCTCACTCTTGAGACGTAAGGGGGTTCATTGGATTCTAGTCCGATTCCGTGTCCCGTGCGATGAACGAAGAATTCCCCAAAACCTTCCCTAGCAATGATATCCCTGGCAACAGCATCCAATTCCTTGCCTGTTATGCCATTGCAGGCTGCGTTGACCCCTGCTTCTTGTGCTCTAAGCACTATGTCATACACCTGCGCGAAGTCAAGTGTCGGCTCCCCTATATAAACAGTCCGGGTAATATCCGAGCAATAGCCTTCGTAAACGCAGCCAATGTCAAGCTGCAATGGTTGGTTGGGTTCCGTCCTTTTCTCACTAGGTGGATAACCCAGGGTTGCGCTATTAGTCCCACAACGCACTATAGGTGAGAAAGCAAGGCCTTCAGCACCATGTCTCCTCATTCGATTTTCGATCTCCCAAGCTAACTCGCGCTCACTGATGCCAATCTGGATATTATCGATGATCTCGCAAATAACCTTGTCCGCGATTTGAGCCGCTTTTTCCATTAGCACCAACTCTTCGTCGTCCTTGATCATCCGAAGACGCCCTACAATGTCGTGCGCTGTCGAAAAGGACGCTCCAACTAGGAGTTTCTGCAGATTCAACAATGAACTTGCAGGCATTTCTTCGCATATGGCTATGGTATCGTGAGGAAACTCGCTCAAGGTGCTGCGCATCCATTGGTAGGAATCATCGGTCTCCGTCCAGATTCGTATGTCCTTAACCCAAGTGCTGGCTTGAACGTAGTCTGCATGCATCTTTGGCACGAGAATTACGGGATCGCTGTCGACGCCTATGAGCAGGCCAGTCAACCATGCTCTGGGGTCCTTTATCTTACCAAAGTGGGGTTCTCTTCTGACGCCTGTGAGATAGAACATGTTTACTGAAGGACAGAGGTACAGCAATTCAACGCCCTTCTCAACCATCGCTTCTTTCGTTAGAGCCAATCGTCTTTCGTAGATAGATGCCTTCATGCATCTCCTTTCTCGCATGGCCAGAGATTCCGACGTAATGCCCTGGCTAAAGCTTATTGCACGGAAGGTCCCGAGTCTGCAACTGAGCGGCTACGCATAGGGCTGCTCCAAGCTGCACACTTACTAAATCCTTGATAGGTACTGTCTTGTATTCTAGTTCTCTCTCCAGTTCCTCACTCAATTTCGCAAGGTGCCGGAGAACCTCGCCCTTGCATTGGTTTAGCCTGCTAGCCTTTGTTGAATCTTTCTCTGCCGCTAGCTGTGCATCTATCATGCGGACAAACTGCCCAAAGTCCAATAGGCGATGCAACTTGCCCTGGGTGCGGTTATCGAATTCTTCTGCCACCGTGGCCACTCTGTCAAACTCTGAAGCCACTTCAGCCGATCGCCTTTTCACAGCCAGTCTTTCGGGAGTACGCTTGATCGTCTCTTGAACAGGAGTTTTGAAAGGAGACGGAACCGAGAGCAACATCTCGATTTCTTGATATTTCGAGGCAAGAAGACCATGGAGCCGCTCGTCTATGTCAATACTGCCAAGAATAGAATCTCTTCTGGTCACGTTTGAAGGGGTGGTATCGCCGACAAGGGGATTGCAAGAGATGGGAACTTCGGTGGTCAGGGTGAGATCAACGCCAATATGTTCAGCATACTCCCAACAGTCAGCCCCCCCTTCTACCATCAGGGCTGGATCTTCTGCATACCTGGCATAGTGCTCATAGAAATCTCTCACGGAACCCGACCGAAAAATTCCATCAGCCAATCTTACCGCTCTAGGCATCCTGGCCGCTCCTAACGTCATAGGGAGGCCATACTCCTTTGCCAGGCTTTGAAGGGGAGAGTACACGGGTGGACAAGGTTCCGACAGGTAAAAGTGTACTCCGCTGAACGTCGTGTTATGAAAGGTGCATAAGAAAACGGGACGCTTCTCCTCCATTAGTCGCATCAGGGCACGCGTTTCCGGTATGGGCTGATCAAAGGTCAAGGTTTTGTATTTTATAGGGAATGACCATTGCATCTGTTGATAATGAGGAGGGCGATAGTAGTTTAACGCATAATGTTTGAGCGAAAAAGGACCACTAAACCACCCCTCGTTAAGTCTAGTTGAATCAGGATCTATACACTTGATAAGATACCAAGTATATCCTAATTGTGCCCTTAGCTCATCATTCTTGACAAGTTGTTCGGCTAAGTAGTCCACTGTCAAAGCCCCGATGGGCTCATTGGGGTGTGGGCAGCCTACGAGAAGGGCAGCAATTTCGCCTTCTCCTATCTTTAGAGTCCTCAAAGGCTCACCCTTCCTGGACGATCCAATATCAAGCACCTCGACTATATCAGGGTATTGCTCGGCTAGCTCTTCCGTGCTGTAATTCAACTCGTCTACAGTGAGATAGCGTTTATAGTCAGGGATCGCTTCGAGAATCTTTCTGTAGTCCACGGGCTAAACCTCCTTCGGAAGTTACTCTAGATGGTTGACAGTAGTGATTCAGGCTATCGGACTAGCCGAGGGATAGATTCTGGACGGACAGCGTATGACTGTCATTTTGGGAGAGGGCAGAATTCTTTAGTACTTGTACAAAATTATACATCAATACTGAAAAAAAGTCAAATCATTGTACTCATCCCTGAGAGCGCACAACTCACGCCGGGGTGGCTGAGCACGAAGCGAAACGCGATCTCAGGATTGCTCTTGACGCCGCCGGGCACCATTCTGGCGATCTCCGGCGAGAAGCCAGCCAGCCGCCCACCACCGACCGGCCCCATGATAACTACGCCCAGTCCCTTCTCGTGGGCGTGGTGGATCGCCTGCTCGTTGGCCCGGTCGAGGAGGTTGTACTGCACGGTCATGCTCTCGAAGTGGCCCGTGTCAATCAACTGCACCAGCGCCTCAGGAGTATCGTGGAAGGAAAAGGAGATGTGCCGGATAAGGCCCTCCTCCCTGGCCTTGCACGCCTCGTCCAGCCCCCCCCAGGGGCGATGATGAACTCCTCGTACTTCTTCCAGTTGATGCCCCATACGTGGTAGAAGTCAATGTACTCGACGCCCAACTTGCGCAGGCTGGTCTCCAGGTGCTCCCGGTAGCGTGCGCCATCGGCGTTGTCAATGGGAGCTTTGGTGGAGAGCAGAATCTCATCACGCCAGGGCTTGACCGCCTTGCCAAGAGCGATCTCGCTCTCTCGCCCGCAGTAGTAGGGGGCGGTGTCGAAGTAGCTCACGCCCAATTCGTAGGCGCGCTGGATGACGGGGATGGCCTGTTCCTCGTCCACGTGCTCTCCGTCCGGGGTCATGGGCAAGCGCATCGCGCCGAAGCTCAGGGCGGAGATTTGCTCGCCGGTGTTGCCAAAAGGTCGGTACTGCATAAATTCTTCCTTCCTTGTAACTACTCAGGCCGTAAGCGTTCGTCAAGATGTTCATAAAACCTCCACGAG
>CAYMKL010000081.1:0-32317 GCA_964390805.1 uncultured Anaerolineae bacterium
GTTTTTGTCTCGATTTTGCCGATTTGGTCTCTGGTTGCACAATTGTTACGCTAGAAATCCACATAGTCCTTTTTTAGCAAACTTCCACGATCTACTCTAAACACGTCCAGTAACTCCCCTATCAGCAACGCTTTCTGCTCAGCATCTTTTTTCGACCAGGTACGACTCTTGATCTCCAGAAAGGCTCCCTCGTAAGCCGGTTTAGTCAACTTGTCAAGATTGATAGCAAAGTGCACTCCCTTGTAGCGGATGTGCCAACGCTGCCGGCGCTTGTGAACCTCCTTTACGCTGTCGGGCTGAAAATACTCACAATAAAAACGCAAGGTGCGATCAGCCTTAGAAGTAAAACGAGAACGAGAGAGAAGGACCGAATTGTCAAACTCTTGCTCGCTGCCGAGCCCGGTCAGGGTCAGGGTGCGGATGGACTCAGGAAGTTCCCCCTCCTCCCTCACCACGTTATCCTCACGGTGACGAATGCACCCCTGGCTCGCATCTGCAAAAAGCAAGTAAGTATCGTACTGGTCTCGCGCCGAGGGCCGCCACACAGCAGAGATATCTGGATGAACCAGCCCTTCCTTGACAGCAATCTCTCCCTCCACAGAGGATCCTTTGACTTGCACCTCAAACGTTTCCTCCCACTCCACTCCCCCAATGGCCACGAGCTTGTCCACCAGGCTCTCCTCTCTCCGCATCATGAAAGCGTTGACTCGATCAGCGATGCGTTGAGCCTCAGCCGCGATCATCTCTACATCTACTGTGAGGAGCTCTCTATCCCTCATCAGAAAGCGCCCATTGACCAGAACATGACGCACATCGGCGCTCTTGGCGGCATAGATCAATCGAGAATAGATATTATCGCTCGACAGATCGAACTTTGGCGTAACATGAAGAACATCCAAATCTACTACGGCCAAATCGGCCTGTTTTCCTACCTCAATTGAGCCTGTTATGTGATCTAAGTGCAAAGCCCGGGCCCCTCCGATGGTGGCCATAGTCAAAGCAATTCGTGCTGGCACAGCTTTGGGATCACCTGTTGTGCCTTTGGCCAAGAGGGCCGCCAAGCGCACCTCCTCGAACATGTCTTGGTCATTGTTGCTAGCAGGGCCATCGGTGCCAACACCTACATCCAAACCAATATCTGTCATACGAGCCACCGGCGCCACGCCGCTGGCGAGTTTTAGATTGCTAGTCGGGCAATGCACTACCCCAACGCCTCTCTGCCCCAGCAGTTTCATTTCCTCCTCAGTTAAATGCACACTATGAATGGCCACAGCATGGCTATCCAACACGCCAAAATCGTCCAGGCAAAACACCGGGGCACAACCATAAAGCTGCCGGGTGCCCTCCACCCCTCCCTCTGTCTCCGCCACATGGATAAGCAAAGGTACATTGTTTTCCTGAGCCAAACGGGTGGTCTCCCTCAAAATCTCCGGCGTGCACGAATACGGCGAATGTGGGCCGACGGCAGGCACGATCAACTCGTGCCCTTTCCACCCAGCAATGAATTGCCGACAGTATTCTAAGCTCTCGTCGTAGCTAGTCGCATCGGGGGTTGGCAGCTTCATGACTGTTTCAGCACAGACGGCCCGCATACCCGCTTCCTGTGCCGCCCTGGCCACCTCTTCCTCGAAATAATACATATCGGCAAAACAGGTCACGCCTGAGCGAATCATCTCTGCACAAGACAGCAAGGTGCCATAATAACAGGACTCCTCATTCACAAATTCTCTCTCTACGGGCAACATATAGCCATACAGCCAGACGTCTAGCCGCAGATCGTCGGCCAGCCCCCTGAGCAAGCTCATGGGCACGTGAGTGTGAGCATTGATCAGGCCAGGCACCACCACCTGCCCACTACAATCAATGGTCTGCTCGGCCTCGTACCTTCCGCCCAAATCGGCCGCAGTCCCAACGGCGACGATTTGGCCATCCTTTATGACCACCGCTCCCTGTGGAAACACATCCAGGTTCTCGTTCATGGTAACCACAGTGCCATTTAACAGAATCATGTCTGCGTTCATCCTGCTCCTCCTGTCAGGTATTGTCACTCATTATAGTGGCTTTCGCCAGAACCGACAAATTGACACGTTTCACACTGTTGTGCTATAATATCAGATGTTTCTCGCATCATCATTGGTGCACGAGACACTCCGCCCAACGCCTTGTGGCGGTGGACACCCCCCATACCTCCAGAAGGAGACCCCCAAATGCGCGCAGTTGACATCATTGCCAAGAAACGAGACAATAATCTCCTAACTGCCGAAGAGATTGATTTCTTCGTCCAGGGCTTCACTCGAGGAGAGATACCCGATTACCAGGCCGCATCCCTGCTAATGGCCATCTACATGAGAGGGATGAGCGAGCAAGAGACCGTTCATCTCACTATGTCTATGGCCCGATCAGGTAAGATGCTGGATCTCTCGCCCATTGCCCCCTTTGTGGTTGACAAACATTCCACTGGCGGTGTGGGCGACAAGACTACTCTAGTAGTTGCCCCGCTGGTAGCAGCCACAGGGCTGCCACTAGGTAAGATATCAGGACGCGGTCTGGGCTTCAGCGGAGGAACCCTCGACAAGCTAGAATCCATCCCCGGTTTCCAGGCTAACCTTTCTACCGAAGAATTCATGGCCACGCTGCGCGACCGCGGCATCGTCGTCGTCGGGCAAACGGCCGATATGGTGCCAGCCGATGGCAAGTTCTACGCCCTGCGCGATGTGACGGCCACAGTGAGCAACATCTCCCTCATCGCCAGTTCCATTATGAGCAAGAAGATAGCGAGCGGCGGCAATGCTCTCGTCCTGGACGTCAAAGTAGGTCTCGGAGCTTTCATGCACACCAGGGCAGAAGCAATAGCCCTGGCACATGCAATGGCCAACATCGGCCAGGCGCTGGGTCGTCGCGTGGCCGCCGTCATCTCCGACATGAACCAGCCTCTCGGTCAGGCTGTGGGCAACGCCCTGGAGCTCAAAGAGGCCATCGCCACTCTCCACGGTCGCGGCCCCACCGACTTTCTGGAGCATTGTCTGATCATCGCCAGCCAAATGATCATCCTGGCCGACCGTGCACGAGATCCCCAAGAGGCCCGAGAGATGCTATGGCACGAGCTGGATAGCGGTCGAGCCTGGCGCAAATTCTGCGACTGGATCGTGGGTCAGCGAGGCGACGAGGCTTACATCAACGACCCTTCCCTGCTACCCCAGGCGACCTTTATCGAGCCCCTGCCCTCCCCTCACTCCGGCTACGTAGTCAGCCTGGATGCTATGGAAGTTGGTTTAACAGCAAGCCTTCTCGGCGGTGGTCGAGCCCACAAGGGAGATCCAATTGACCACGCCGTGGGCATAGTCCTGGCCAAAAAGATTGGGGATTATGTCAAAAAAGGCGAGTCGCTGCTAACCATCCACGCCAACAATGAGCAGAAACTAACCGACGCCAGGAGGAGGCTCCTGGATGCCTACTCCTGGAGCGATGAGCCTGTGGAGCGCCCGCCCCTCGTACACCAGATCATAAGCTCAAAATCCAGTGTTCAAAGCTCAAAGCGGTAAACGTAGGTTTCCGGATCCACCAAATCGCCGTTGTTGTCAAAAGTGATAGGCCCGATCAAACCTGGGTAATCTTGGAGGGCATGTAGCTCAACGACGACAGCTTCCCTGGAGAGTCTCCCCCCCGACTCAATGGCCCTGGCCAAAGCCTCCAGGAGCACGCGAGTGGCATCGTAGGCCATGCTCGCCTGGGGGCCCGGCGAGCGCCCAGTTGAGGCCTGGTAGCCAGCCACGAAATCCCCGGTATTGATCTTGGGCACAGCAGTTATGTAAAGAGTTCCCCCGACAGCCTCCCCGCCGATCTGCACCAACTGAGCGCTGTCAAATCCGCTACCTCCCATGAAAATCGCCTCAACGCCAGCCTCTCGTGCTTGCGCTATTATCTCTGCTCCCTCAACCGCCCCCCCACCGAAGAAAATCAACTCAACAGACGTGAAACGTGAAACGTGAAATGTGAGATCAGCGTCGGCGTCTAGCACGATCGTAGCTCCCAACTGCTCAGCCATCTGTGCGAAGGCGTCAGCCAAATCGTCGTCGCCCCGCAGAACAGCAAGATGGCTCATCCCCAGCTCCTCCACAACATGGCTGGCGGCCTCCATTCCCAGGAGGTCGTTGCGAGCATTGAGGCGAAAGACCTCAGGGTAGCCCCGCTCCGTCACAGCGTCCGCCGCAACCGGGGTGATCAGCGCCAGGCCCGCCCGATGGTACTCGTCCAGGGCAGCCAGAGCCGCCTCATCAGAGAAATGACCGATGACGCCCATGACATCGGGATCAACCATCATCTTTCCGGCCTGCAACGGCGCCTGAGCCGGATCATTGCCGTCATCCAGAGCCACCAGTTCCACCTTATGACCGCTTACGCCGCCGGCCGTGTTGCGCTCTCGCACCGCCAGCTTGACGGCGTAGAGCACATCGTAGCCCAGGTGTCGGTGAAGCCCCTCGAACGGAGCAACCAATCCGATTTTGACCACGGGTTTGGTGCTAACCAAGCCGGTGCAACTACTGAGTAGCCATCCCCAAATAAAAAGCACGCCAAGCGATAATGCCCGCGTGCACTTTCCCCGATTTCCGATTTCCGATTTTCGACTTTCGATTCTTGAACGCCCCATCACATTTGAACTTTGGATTTGGACCTACTGTTGATACTTCTGCTGGTTTTGGAGATGCTCCTCGAATGTTTTGGCAAAAGCATGGGAGCCATCACCCTTAGCCAAGAAGTACAGATAGTCGCTGTCTACAGGCTCCAGGACGGCCTGAATCGAGGCCAGGCCCGGGTTGCAGATAGGGCCGGGGGGCAAGCCCCGGTGAAGGTAGGTGTTGTAGGGAGAATTGACTTGGTCAAACTCCTCCAACATCACTGGTGTTTTCCACCATTGGTCCGCATCCTCCTGGTAACCCAAAGCGTACTGCACTGTGGGACAAGAGTCCAGGCTCATGCCATCCTCCAATCGGTTTAGAAAGACGCCGGCTATGATAGGTCGCTCCTCCGCCACCACCGCCTCGCGCTCCACAATGGAGGCCAGAGTCACCACCTGGTAGATGGTCATCTCCCGCTCCACAGTCGCCTGGCGCATCTCCGCTGTGAAACGCTGATCGAAATCGGCCAACATGCGCTCAATTATGTCGAGATCTGTGGGCTGGGTTGGGAGGAGGTAAGTATCCGGGAAGAGAAATCCCTCCAAAGTAGCCTCCGGCGGTCGGTCCAGCAGGAATTCGTAATCGAAGTAGCCGCCTTGGACTAAGTTCAGAAACTGGTCACTGTCCAGGCCCACTTCTTCTTCCAGCATCTCGGCGATCTGCTCGGCTCGCCAGCCCTCAGGAATGGTCACCGAGATCTCATCGAGACGCCCATGCTGTAGGGCCTCGATGATCTCCCCCATCGTCATGTTTGCCCTCAGCACGTAGCGGCCAGCCTCCAGCCTGCTATCGGCTTTTTCGTACTGGGCCAACTGACGGAAAAGCTCGGCGTCAGTAATCAAGCCCCACCGCTTCAGCCGCAGAGCAATATCGCCCGCTGTATCCCCTGGCTCAACCATGAAGACAACCGGAGTGGGATCATCGCTGGCTGTTTTGGAGATATCCCCTTGGTGAAAAGCCAGGTAGACCCTCAGCAGCAAGTCGTCCAGCACCTTAGCAACATTGCCCTCTCCCTGGCTCAGGCCGCTACACCCCGTCCCCACTAGCATGAGCATCGTGAGACCAAGAATCAACATCAAGATGCTCTTCTTCATAAAGAGCCTCGCTTTCTCTCTGTTGGTATTCATATCTATTGAATTCTAATCATTTCTAGTTATTTCAAGCTATTCATAGCGGTTTCTATCTATTTCTAGGCGAGTATAGCTATACCACGTGTATTTTCCCATCTTCTAATGCGAATCCAGATAATCCTGCAAGATCACCGCGGCAGCCACGGCGTCAATTCTCTCCCGTTTCTTCTTGCCCCTCAGGCCCGCTTCCCTCATCAGTCTTTCGGCACTGACAGTGGAAAAGCGCTCATCCCACAAAACCACTGGCACGTCTATCGCCTTAGCCAGGCCTGCCGCATAGTGCTCCACCTTGTCGGCCTGTTCACCGACCGTCCCGTCCAGGCTCCGAGGATAGCCTACCACAACCCTTTCTACCTCGTACTCCTCAAGCAATCGGATTACGGCGGCGAAATCCTCCTGCCGCGAGCCCCTCTGGATGACTTTCAGGCTGCGAGCGAGGAACTGAGTCAGGTCGCTGATGGCTACGCCAATGCGCTTATCCCCCACATCCAAGGCTAGAACGCGCATCATTCTTCCTACTGGGTCGAGATGCTGATACGGAAGCCAAACCACGGAATCCGTCCTGGCCAGGTGGGTGTAACTTCGATGACAGGCGCTTCTTCCAAACGCAGGTTTTGACTCAGATATTCCTCGGCCAAATCCAAAGATTTGCCCCGGATGGCCTCCTTGATAGCCCCCTCATCAACCTCAGCCATCACTGAGCCAGTCCCCTTCATGACGAAGGACACCTTCCCATCCTCCACGTCGGTGATCTCACCTCTTTGATATTGCAAGCCTTGGCTCGCCAGAGCAAAACCCTCGGACGCCACAGCCTCAAGAGCCGCCCAGATGAGGGCATTAGCGTTCTCTTCATCAACAGCCGTCCCTCGGAACATCACCTCCATTTCCAGGGTGAGGACGTCGGCCTGCTCCTCAACAGGCGTGTCGTATTCTTCAGTTACAACATGATCCATCGCCACGGACTCGGAGGCCAAGAACTCTCCTTCCTCGAGCAGCCCACTCAGTTGAGAGTAGACTGCCTGCTGTAATTGCTGCACAAGAACGCCTTTGAGACGCTCCTGATCGGCCGTGGTGACCATCCCCACCTGCTTGACGCTGCCTCCCTCCATTGGCTCGGGATTAGTGACCCTGACTTGCAGGGAGAGAGGCCCCTCGATCATATTGATCAAATTAGCCCTCACGTTGCCGCTGGGACCCGGATCAACGGCTACTGCCTCTGCCTCACCAACGGCCCCTACTGTCCCTTGCACAGTCACTTCCTCAACGGTGGTAAACCTGATAGTAGATCCTGTTGAGGTGGCGATCACCGTCCCCTCAGGCACAGTCACGGGCTGATTTATGTTGTTTACGAAGAAGACTAGCCCTCTAGCCGGCTGGTCGGGAGCATCTTTTGTCCCACTAACGGGAATCTGAGCCTTCCCCTCGATCTGAACTTGCACCACCCGGGCCGGAATCTGCCCCGCCTCATAGTCAATCATCTCCAACTCAGGGTCAGCTTGAATCTGCACAGTGGCCTCAACTGCCTCATTAGCCAGGACCAAAGTGATCTCAGCGCCGGGCACGATCAAAAGAGCAACGGCCAACAAAGCCGAGAGGGCCACGAGGAAGACAAAAGCACCAAAGATACGCTCGCCCCAGCTCAAGCGCTTCCCCCACCTCGGAGTGGCCTTCGGTCGGCGCCACTTGGTCCTCCTCTGACCCCATCTCTCCGCAACGAACACCGAAAAGCCTAACTGACGAGCCAAAACCCGCCTCTTGCTAGAATTAGTGACCAGAGCTACCTCCAGGGCCAGAGACTCGGCGTAGCGTTGAAGCAGCTTGAAATCGAGCAGACTGTCGAGGGCCTGGCATCTTGGCGGCACCACCAGCAGTACTCGTGGAGCCTCGGCCTTTTCCAAACGAGCTCGCACGGCGGTGATATCGTCGTCAACTTCCAGATGAATGACCTGCGTTGCTATGTTTTCAGCCGTCAACTGAGCCCCCTCTCAACCAGATCAGGCACCAGGCGCAAGGCTTCTCCGATACGGCCCGCGTCTCGACCGCCAGCCTGGGCCAGAGTGGGCCTGCCTCCTCCGCTGCCGCCCACTACCTGAGCCACCTGCTTGACTAGCCGCCCGGCATGAAGGCCCCGCTCCACCAAATCGGGGGTGACAGCAGCTACCAAACCCGGCTTCGCTGCCATCACCGCCCCCAGGACGACGACGCCGCTCTGCTTACGAGACTCCATACTGTTACGGAACCAATCGCTCATCTCTCGCAGAGTATCCATGTTAGCCGCCTCAACCTGGGC
The DNA here is from genome assembly GCA_964390805.1 of uncultured Anaerolineae bacterium. GTDB lineage: Bacteria > Chloroflexota > Anaerolineae > VGOG01 > VGOG01 > CAYMKL01. The sequence continues at coordinate 8,097 of CAYMKL010000081.1, forward strand.
CGCCAGGACTTTTACCCCGCTCACATCTTGCACCTGAGAGAGCAGCTCCTCGAAATCCCGCTGGGCGATTTCCCTACGCAAGCGAGCGACCTCTTTGAATCGTCCCTGAAGCTCATTCTGAAGCGCCAGCACCTTTTGATCAACCTCATCGGGAGAACAGCCAAGGGATGCCGCGGCAGCTTCCAGAACCTTCATTCGCCTTTGCACAAACTGTTGCGCACCCCGGCCTGTAACAGCCTCGATGCGACGCAGGCCCGCCCCGATGCTCGATTCAGAGATGATGTGAAAGGAGCCGATCTCGCTGGTACGTCTTACGTGGGTGCCGCCGCAAAGCTCCTGGCTGAGCAGCCCCCCCTCGACGCGGCGGGGACGCCCCTTAGTAGCAGCTAGTGATGAAGGCTCGCTGGGGTCGCCGATTGTGAGTACCCGCACCTGCTCACCGTACTTCTCGCCAAACAGAGCAATGGCCCCTGCGGCAATGGCCTCCTTGTAGCCACAATGAATCACCTGCACAGCATAGTTGGCCAGGATGGTTTCGTTGACGAACTGCTCGATCTGACTCAGCTCGTCCTGAGTGAGCATGACCGAATGGGTGAAGTCAAAGCGCAGACGGTCGGGAGCCACCAGGGAGCCGGCCTGCTGGACGTGCTGGCCCAGGGTGCGGCGCAGCCCGTTGTGCAAGAGGTGAGTGGCGGTGTGATTGCGGGCGATGTCCATGCGCCGTTCGGCGCCCACCACGGCCTGGGCGCTATCGCCCACCCGAGGCCCGCCTGACACAACCTCGCCAATGTGGACGATGAGCCCTGCGAGAGGCCGTCGGACATCACTGACTGCCACCTTCCATTCCCCATCTTGGACAATCATGCCAGTATCACTAATCTGGCCGCCACTCTCCACGTAAAAAGGAGTCGCGGTTAACACCAATTCGACCTCATCACCCTCTTGCGCAGAGTCAACCGCCTGCCCGTCCCGGACTATAGCTGCTATCTTCGCCGCGGCTTCCGTCCCCTCACTGTAAAGATGCTCCACGCCAGTTGCGGGCAACACTCCCGTTCGCTTCAGTTCATCCAGAAGATCGCTGTAGACTTCTAGTTTCTCCCCCACCTCTAAAGCGAATTGCTGAGCGGCCCGAGCCCGTTCTCGCTGCTTCTCCAGCGCGGCCACGAAGCCCTCCTCGTCCACATTGAACCCTCGCTCTTTGGCCACGTCCCTCGTCAAATCCAACGGGAAACCATAGGTGTCGTACAGCTTGAAAGCCTGGTCACCCGGAATCACGGCCTCTCCGTGCGCGCTCAGGTCATCAATCAGGTCATCAAGCAAGTTCAGCCCCACATCCAGCGTGCGCTGAAAACGCTCCTCCTCCTGGGTAATAGTCTGCAGGATGAACTCCCGCCTGGCATCTAGCTCACCGAAGTAAGGCCCCATTTTTCCGATAACCGCTTTGGCAACCTCGCTCAGGAACGGGCCAGGGAAACCGATCTTGCGGCCAAAGCGAGCCGCGCGACGCAGGATCATCCTCAGCACGTAGTTGCGCCCTTCATTGCCCGGCAATACGCCATCGCCCACCAGGAAGGTCACCGCGCGGCCGTGGTCCGCGATAACCCGATAGGCCACGATATTCGCCTCGCGCTCAATATCGCTTTGGCCAAGCATCTCCTGAACACGGTCCATGATTGGGATAAACACATCGGTCTCGTAGTTGGAAACGACGCCCTGCAAAACGGACACCAGTCGCTCAAAGCCCATGCCAGTATCAACATGCTTGGCAGGTAGATCGTGGAGGACCCTGCTCTCATCCTTGTTGTACTGGATAAAGACCAGGTTCCACAGCTCAAAATAGCGCCGGCAGCCGCTATTCACACCGCAAACGTGATGGGGATCATCCTGAAGATCACAGGCTGCCTCTCCCCTGTCGAGGTGGATCTCACTGCAAGGCCCGCACGGTCCGGTATCACCCATTTCCCAGAAATTGTCCTTGCGGCCAAAATAGAGGATGTGGTCAGGGGCTATATCCGTTACCTCCCTCCAGTAGCGAGCCGCCTCCTCGTCGGTTTCCAGCTCGCCTTGATCGTCCTTGAAGACCGTAGCCCAGAGTCGGTCTTTGGGCAACCCCCAAACCTCGGTGAGAAGCTCCCAGGCCCAGGCAATGGCTTCTTCTTTGTAGTAATCACCAAACGACCAATTGCCGAGCATCTCGAAGAAGGTATGGTGATAAGTATCGTACCCTACATCCTCCAGATCATTGTGCTTACCAGAGACCCGGAGGCACTTCTGGGTATCGGCAGCCCGTGTGTACTCCCGCTTCTCCAAGCCCAAGAAGATGTTCTTGAACTGATTCATTCCAGCGTTGGTGAACAGTAGTGTGGGATCATCGCCAGGCACCAGCGAGTCGCTGGGCACTATGGTGTGTTCCTTGCTGGCGAAGAAATCCAAAAAGGATTGTCTGATCTCTGCACTGGTCATTGACATGGCCAAACCCCCTCCTGCAAACCTAGATTGCGATAACATTGTCATTTTAATCTAAGTTAGCCATAATGTCAAACCCATTTGCTCTTACTTGCCGCTCAATGCAGTTAATGAAGTTTCTGAGCCATTTTGGACTACTTTGTGTTATCCAACATACTATATATAGTGCTTATCTAATCACTTACCTACTATATAATGTGGTAGACAAGGAGGTTGCTGGACACTCCACCCCATTCAAGTTTTCATAAAATTGCCCCTTGCAATTTTAGTGATTTTATGGTATAATTATGTTGATTCTACTTGTTTCAATGGATTTATAGCAGTTGCCTGCACTCTCTCAAGGAGGTAGAGAAATGGCTAGTAAGAATAAGTATGACCAAGAACAGACTAGAAGCTCCTACTCGGATCGGGTGGCCACTGCCCTGCTGATCCATCGAGGGATATCAGCTCTGGCGATCTTTTTGATACTGCTGACCTTCCTCCCTCTCATGACACAAGCAAAGTGGGAGGTAGACACTGCCGATATGCAGACCCCAGAAATGCAGGAGCCCAACACCAATGACAACCTCGCTATTAGCTTCGTGCCCAACGGGAGGCAGAGAAACCCGGCCATCGCCTGCAGCCCGGAAGATCGGTGTCTGTCCGTCTGGGAGAACTCAGAGGACGAAAGCTGGCGCATATACGGACAGTGGGTTATGGACGGTGAGCTAAACGGTGACAACTTCCCTATATCAACAGTGTCGAGCGATCAGCGTGACCCTGCTGTGGCCTATAATAGCGCGCAAGATGAGTACCTTGTGGTGTGGTGGGACGACAGGGATCGGGTTATGACTGGCTACAACGTTTATGGGCGACTGATCGCAGGCAATGGGGGCGCAGGAGCTAGCGACTGCCCCATCATCACCGTTGCGAGCGATCAACAGTATCCCGATGTCACTTATAATAGCACCGCTGGCGAGTACCTGGTGGTCTGGCAGGATCACCGTCACGGAGATTGGGACATCTATGGACGTAGGATTTCAGATGACTGTACACAGCCAGACAATGATTTTCCCGTTTCCAGAGTACCAAGTCGTCAGTGGTATCCCGCCGTGGCTTATAACAGCATTGCCAATCAGTACCTGACGGTGTGGTGGGACAGTAGAAACTCACAAACCACTGGCGAGGACATCTATGGCCAGATCGTCTCCCAGAGTGGTGCTTTGCTGAAAGACAACTTCCCTATCTCCATCGCAGCGGGCTTCCAGGGGCATCCCGATGTGGTCTGTAACATCGCAAACAACGAGTATTTGACGACATGGGCCGATAACCGCAACTCGGTCAGCACCGGCTTTGACATCTACGCGCAGCGCGTGTCATCCCAGGGAGAACTGCTGGACAGCCAGGGCAACCCCGGCGCTGACCCTGCGGTCAACTTCGCTGTATCCAGAGCCACAAATGATCAGGAGTACCCCGTGCTCGTCTACGATAGCGGCTTGAATCACTATCTAGCAGCCTGGCAAGATATGCGTCACGGAGATCGGGACGTATTCGCTCAGTTGGTCTCAGACCAGGGGGAGCTTCTGGACCAGGCTGGGAATCCCGACGCCGACCCTGCTATGAACTTCTCTATCTCGGCGGCCCCCAACAGCCAGGAGCACCCGGCTCTGACCTACGGCCAGGACGGATACTCAGCCATCTGGCAGGATAGCAGGCACTACGATTTCGTCGAAGAGGACATCTATGGGCAGCGGCTCTCAAGCCAGGGAGAATTCCTGGGTAGCAGCTTCCCCCTCGTCACTACCCCTGTTTTCCAGACATACCCTGCGGCAGCCTACGACGGCCTCCAAAGCTACCTGGTGGTCTGGCAAGACGACAGGAACGCAGCCGCCACCAATTACGATATCTACGGCCAGATCATGGACGTCGGCGGCACGCTCCCAGGCGTCAACTTCCCCATCTCTACAGCAGCAAGCGACCAGCACTTTCCTGCTATAGCCAGCGACACCAGGGACAAGTTCCTGGTGGTCTGGCAAGACTCTCGACAAGGGAGTTGGGACATCTACGGGCAGCTCGTCTCAAACGGAGGAATACTGTCAGGTGATGACTTTGAGATATCAACAGCGGCCAGCGACCAATGCTTTCCCGCCCTGGCCTACAACTACAACAGTGACCGAGACAAGTACCTGATAGTCTGGCAAGACCATCGCAATGGAGATTGGGACATCTACGGACGCTGCATCTTTCCTGATGGCGAGCAGGGAGACAGCTTCCCGATAACCATCGCCAGGGATAACCAAGAGCGCCCTGATGTAGTCTACAACAGTACGAACGATGAGTTTCTGGTCATCTGGCAGGATTATCAAGATGCGAACTGGGACATCCACGGACGCAGGATCTCAGGCCAGTGCTCTCCGATAGATGTCGAGTTCGCCGTGTCACAAGAGCCAGCTCGGCAGTGGTATCCTGCTTTGGCTTACAACAGCGACGAGAGCCAGTACCTGGCGGTTTGGTGGGACAACCGAGATGCAGCAGCCGCTGGCGGGGACATCTATGGCCAACGACTATCTCCTGAAGGCGAGTCGCTGGGCAACAACTTCTCCATCTCCGACGCCCAAAGTCTCCAGTGGTTTCCCGATGTAGCCTATAACAGCTTCGACAAGGACTATCTGGTCGTGTGGGGAGACAATAGAGACTCGACCAGCACCGCCTTTGACATCTACGGGCAGCGGGTCACAAGCGACGAGGAGATGCAAGGCAACAACTTCCCCATCTCTACGGCCCCGGGCAACCAAAGATACCCGGTCCTGGCTTATAACCATCTCGAGGATCAATGCCTGGCGGTCTGGCAAGATGGCAGGAACTATTATGCTCTCCTCTGGGAAATCTATGGAGAGATCCTAGTAGATGTGACCGTCTCCAAAGAAGCTCCGAAAAAAGCCCCACCAGGCTCGAATATCATTTACACCATATCCTATCGTAACGAGGGCAACACAGACGCCCCAAACGTGATAATAACTGACAGCTTGCCTCCAGCCACAACCTATGTATCCGACACAGCCCCTTTCTCTCGAACCGTCGTTGGAAACACCGTGATTTGGGAGTTAGGCGCGCTCGCTGGAGGTGAGTCAGACCAGTTCACACTAGTGGCTGCGATCCCACCCATAACACCAAGCGGAGCCATACTGACCAATACCATCCAAATCAACACCAGCTTCCCAGAAAGCGACTACAGCAACAACAGCGCTCAAACGGCGACCAAGGTACCAACCTGGACCTTCATGGTCTATCTCAATGGCGACAACGACCTGGATCCCTTCATGGAAGAAGCCTTTAGTAACATGGAGAAAGCAGCTCAAAATCCCGACGTCAACATTCTGGCGCTCTGGGATCGCTGTTCCCTGCTCTCGGACGACGGAACAGAGTGCCTCGATAGAGACGAGGGCATCGAAAACACGCGGCTATACGCGGTCGAATACGACGACAGCGACCTGATAACATCGCCTGTCCAGGAAGTGGACTGGAATCCCGGCGAGCTGGACATGGGCAATCCCGACACCCTGGTCAACTTCGTCACCTGGGCCAGGGATAACTACCCAGCAAAACACTACTTCCTTTCGATTCTGGACCACGGCGGCGGGTGGTCTCCCACCTTCCCTGATACATCTGAACAGAGACTAGCCCCCCTATCCAACCAGGATGATTATTTCATTCCCCTCCGCCGCAGCTACCACGTCAGAGGAGGCACCGGTCTCAGTTGGGATTTCTCTGATGATTACAACTTCCTATCCACCGGGGAAATGAGACGCGCTTTCTCTGGCATAACCAAGGAAGGCAGTGAAAAAATGGATGTAGTATTCTACGATGCCTGCCTGATGGGGATGATTGAAGAGGCCTACGAGATAAGAGACTATGTCAACTATTTCGTCGGCTCCGAGAACGAGGCCTGGGGTTCTACACCCTATGACCAATACATCAACTCCATTACTGACTCTACTCAACCCAGGGAGTTAGCGATAGATATTGTAGATGATTACACGGCATCCTTACCACTGACTGGTCATCCGTCTACTATCTCAGCCGTTGATCTGATGGCAATCGAAGATGTCTCAGCAGCAGTTGATAGTCTGGCCAGGGCGTTGATAAACGGCCTGGGCTTGGCCGAGACCGTGTCACAAACAGAAGACGCCTACCTCTTGACTCAGAAGTTCGACTATGACAGCGACTTCAGACTTGAGAACCAAACCGATGGCTACACTGATTTGTACGACTTCGCATCCAAAATCCCAGAGAGCGTGACGGACGAAGCGATCCTTACCGCGGCTCAATCGGTAACAGACGCTCTAAAATCCAAAGATAGTGCATTTGTCATCGCAGAACAACATCGCAACGGCTATCCTTGGGTGATAACCGAGCCTTTGGAGTACTGGAATTTGGATAATTCCCATGGAATATCCATCTACCTTCCCCTGGGGCAGGATTTGCAGATGACATTAGAAAATGAAGAAGGCCTCATCCAAACCGTAAAAGTGCGCGATTGGTATGCCGACGATCAACTATCGTTCGCAGCGGACACACAGTGGAACGAATTCATCGCCGCCTACTATGCTGCCACTTCTACGCCGGTTCCCACATCCGCATTGCAAGGACCGAGAAGGGGGATTCGCCCAATCCGGTGGAGTATCTACCTCCCCTTGGTGCTTAAGATTCAGTAACAGCCTCGAGGGAGACCTGGCCAGTGCAGTCAACAGCATAGGGAATCCGAGAAAGGGCTGAAACAAAATGAGATACGACGACTTTGAACTATTGGTAATGAAAGAAAGCGCTGACGGATACCCCACTCGGGTGATCTCGGCGAGCGCGGGAGAGGCTCAGGGAGTTCTCCACTTCAACTCCACCTATGACCACATCCAGCGCGCTCTGACAAGGATCCAGGTCGAAGATACCGACGAGGAACTCTTCATCAACCTGGGCAGGATGCTTTTCCAGCAGTTGTTCCATGACGAGATAGAGGATGTGTACAGAGCCAGCCTGGGATCTGCCAGAGCGCAGGGAAAAGGTCTTCGCATCAGGCTACGCCTTGAGCCGTCCGAACTCGGGGCCATCCCCTGGGAATACCTTTACGATGAACTGAATGATCTCTTCCTGGGTGTCTCACCAGAAACTCCCATCACTCGGTACATCCAAGTGCCTGAGCCTCCCCGCTCGATCACCATCCAATCCACTCTCAAAGTGCTGGTGGTGATTTCCAATCCAGTGAACCTGGCCGAACGTGGTTTGCCAGAGTTAGACGCTGAGAAAGAGAGGCAAGTACTAAGTCAGGCTCTGGAAGAGTGGGAAAAGGATGGCCTGGTGCAGTTGGAATTCCTCGACCATGCCATTGCCAGCGAAATCCGCGAAAAACTGCGCCGCTACCAACCGCACATCGTCCACTTCATCGGGCACGGGGCTTTCAAGGACGATGGCTTCGCTGAGGCGTATCTGGTGATTGAGGACGATGACCACCGATTTCGGCTCATCAACGATAGAACCTTTCGCGAGTTCTTCCTCGGCAGCGAATCCACCAAGCTGGTGGTTCTCAACGCCTGCCAGAGCGCGGCCAGCTCGTCAACCCAGCCGATGGTGGGGCTGGCTCCCAATCTGGTGCGCCGGGGGCTGCCCGCAGTGGTGGCTATGCAGTACAGCATCTACGATGACACGGCCATCAAGTTCTCCAGGGAGTTCTACCGTGCTCTGGCAGTAGGTTTTCCTGTGGATACGGCCATATCCGAGGCCCGCAGGGGGATCTACATTGACTGTGGAGCCGATACAAGGGATTGGGGCATCCCTGTGCTCTTCATGAGGTCCCCAGATGGAGTTCTCTTGAAGCTCACCAAGCCCGTCTCCAGGCCTCTGCGGCTGGAGTCAATCCCCGGCAGCGGCAGTTTCATCGGAAGGAAGAAGGAGCTTGATGAATACCAAACAAGACTGGATTCGCAGAACATGGTGGTGATCGGGGGTACGGCAGGCATTGGCAAGACCGTGCTAGGTGCTCAGATAGTGACCCACAAGCCCCAACGGAAGGTCTTCTGGCACACCTTCCACAAAGGCCTGAACGACAATCTGGAATCGGTCATCTGGGCACTGGGAGGATTCCTGGCTGCGAATCGGGATGACACATTACAGAGATTCCTAGACCTCAACATTGAGAAGTTAAAGGAAGAGGGGTATCGCGTGAACGAGGCCGTCAACCTCTTGATCTACAGCCTGGAACAAGGCTCTTACCTGCTGTGCTTCGATGACTTCCAGGTGGCCGATGAAGACGAGAAAATCAATTCCCTATTTGAGATATTCAATGACCGACTGCAAAACACCAAAGTCATGGTGATGAGCCGCCGCAGACCTCGCTTCGCCAACGCAATCGGCCTGGACTATGAGCCTCTAGAGGGACTCAACAGAGAGGATGCCGAAGCCCTGCTCAATAGAAGCGCTATCCATTTGGACGCAGAACTTTTCGCCAGGCTCTACCATCAGACCCTGGGCAACCCCAAGCTCTTGGAGCTATTCATCACCTGGATGCAAAACAGAGTGTGGAGAAGCGACGAGATCAGCCAGTTTGTAGCCCGGGCATTTGGGGAAAAGGTGGAAGAATACCTGGTAAGGAATGTATACGAAACTCTATCAGCGGAAGAGCAGAAACTGCTCAAAGCGATTTCCATCTTCAGAGCGCCCGCAGACGCGGAGGCGATCGGTGAAGTACTCGTTGAAGAAAGCATGGAAAACGTTGACCGTCTCCTGGACGCCCTCGTACACAAGTACGCTGTACAGCAGTCTGACTATGGGGAGAAATATCTCCACTCCCTCCTGGGAGAGTTCTGCTATGAAAGACTCAGAACGGACGCCACCTTTAGAACAAGACTGCATAAAAATGCAGGGCGATACTACCACGACCAAGAAGACTATCTCGAGGCAGCACACCATTATTTCGGGGCCAAGGAATACCAGAAATCAGCGAGAATCATCGTTGATGACTTAGAGCAACTGATCTACGCTGGCCAGTCCAGCGCGATAATGAGGCAACTAGGTGAGCTAAGTCCTCAAATGCTAGATGCAGAAACCTGGGCGTCCGTTTCTATAGCTATAGGTGATGCCCGTATGATAGCAGGCGAATACGATGATGCCATAGAAAGCTACCAGACCGCTCTGGAAACCGAGCCCCACCTACTGAGCTCTCAAAAGATAGCAGACGTCAAACGAAAGATCGGCGAGAGTCATGAGAGAAAAGGGCAATATGATCAAGCACTAAAGCATTACACTGGGGGAATCCAGATATTGGGTGAGGAGGTTTCAGTTGAGACAGCAAGAATTTACGGGGGGTTTAGCTGGATTTATGCCCATCAGGGAGAACATGAACGAGCCATCGAATGCGCACGGCGGGGTCTCACCATAGTCAAGGGAACAGGGTTCGAGAAAGAAACCGCAGATTGCTACGATGCGATTGGGCTGATATACCTGCGAAAGGGGGATTACGACAAAGCTACCGAGCATTACATGAAAGCCCTCGAAACACGGAAGAGAATTGGAGACAAGCTAGGGCTCACGGGATCTTACATTAAGCTCGGAATCGCGCATAAATCCAAGGGCGAATACGACAGGGCGCTCGAATACTATACCGAAAGCCTGGCGACCGCTGAAGAAGTTGGGGATATTATCCGCATCGCTGTTTCTCACGGTGAGCTAGGCTTCGTACGAGACGTCAAGGGCCACTATGACGAGGCAATATGGCACTACAGTAAGGCTCTTCCATTGTTCCAGAGGCTGGGAAACAACCCCCTGGTGGCGATAACTCATAACAACCTGGGAGAGGTCTACCGAGGCAAAGGCGACTATGACCAGGCGATGGAACACCTCTATTTGGCGCTGAGGATGTACATTGATTTAGAGGACAAAGAGGGTCTATCCGATGTATATAGAATCCTCAGCGAGATTGGTCTACACCTCGGCAGTCTGGATCAAGCGCAAGAACACTGTCAAAAAGCCATCGAGCTTGCAGTTGAGATAGGCTCCAAGTACTGCGAAAGCTGTGCCTATAGAGCGCTTGGCAAGATCCAGGCCGCAATGAAAAACCTCGACGAGGCCAGAAAGCACTTGAATCTGTCACTAGACATGCTCAGGGAGCTCGGCGACGAAGGAGAGGTAGCATACACGTTGAGTGACATAGCAAACTTCGAGCATGACGCGGGAGATATCGAGAGGGCAAGAGAGGCTTGCGCTGAGGCGCTGGAGATGGCCGAAGAGCTAGGGATAAGTAAAGTCGTTGAACAGATGGCCGAGCTGAAGCAAGCGCTGGCTTAGCAACAACCCATACACATCTGACCCCCTGGGCTCGCTACGCATCACCCAGGGGGTCTTTTCTTATCCCTGGAACTGGAAGATCCAAACAGCTCCATTAGAGTAAACAGGGCGATAGTAGGAGCTGTCCATGAGCATCTGCGGAGTAATGCTCCCGCCGCGAGCGCCTACGTAGACGTGGGTCACACCGTTATCGCTCAGGAGTTGCCACGCCCTTTCCTCATCGAACGATTCGATGGCAACAATCTCCTCCGCCAGGTCGTTAACTCCCTTCACATACTCAGCAGACCCATAGACGTAGACCGCCGAGGGTAGGATCGTATCACGCCCAGCCAACAATGGTATCCAATACCCCCCGTCGGAGCCCACATAAGTGTCATCTTGCCAATGGCGCACGTTGATCAGGAACCTGGCATTGGAGGGAATGTGGCGACGGATCCAATCCATGGCTGCCATGTCGTCGCGGGTCGCCAGAACGGTGGCCGGGTTGACGATAGACAACATCCCCCCCGCTCCCCACAGGGCAACGAGGACGACCACGATGATAAGTATCAACCATCGGATATTGGATATTGGATACTGGATATTGGAGCTGAGTTTGGTCTGAACGAGATCGCTCATGGAAGCCAGGAAATGACCGCCCAGAATAGCTATAGGCACAAATAGGGAAATCGCCAGCGAGGCATTGTTCACCAGCCAGGTGCTGGAAAAGCCCAGAATGGCGGGATTGGTGACCAGGACCGCAATGACCACCCACAGGGTTGTCAGAATCACGGTCCGCTCCCGCTTGTAGAGGCCCCAAAGGAGACCACTGATGGAGAGGGTGATCAGCTCCCGGTTACGCCCGAGCATGATCAGATCATAGGGGACAACATTGTACGAAGGCGAACCCTGCATTCTGGAGGGCAGCGTCGCCAGGGGAAACAGAGCACGAGCTAGATTGACCAGCCAGGGCAAGGTCAGCAGGGCAGCCAAAAGACATAGAATGACAGCACGCCCCCAGTATCTCAAAAACACAGCGGGCTCGCCGCGATGGGCGAAGGTCTCGCAGAGCAGGTAAGCCAACACAAAGCAAGCGTAGAATGTCAGCACTCGATAGTGGGTGAGCAACAAGCCGGCCACGCTAACGGCAGCCAACACTAGGATTGGAAGTTGGAGATTGGAAAGTAGATCCAATCTTGCTCGGCCTGGATCTGGCGATCCAGGCCAAGAGCGGGGATTTGGCACTTGTCCTGAGCCTGGTCGAAGGAATCCCCTTAGAGCAGACTTGGCGCCAACACTCCTCATCGTGAATGCAATCGCTGTGGGCAAAACAGCAAGCCCGGTCAACTGGGTGTAGCGCCCCCAACTGACGTAGTATGCGGGCATGAGGGACACCAGGCCCACGATCAGGGCGCCGAACAGGCCCGCCAGGCGACGGCCAGTCAAGCACTCCACCAGCAGATAGGCGGAGAGTACCATAAGCCCATTGCTGACTTGCCCCACCACGAGCATCGCCCTGGTTATCTCCAAGCCCGTCAGCCAATGGAAAGCAGCCACCAGGGAGTGAAAGCCAAAGTGATAGATGAACTCCCCTAGCGGCAACAGAGGCTCATAGGACGGCGGCACCCCGCCCTTGGCCACTATCAACTGCGTGATCAGGGTGTGATGTACTGAATCAATCCAGGCAGGCACGACCAGGTTGCGGATTTGGAGAAAGCGTATTACGAAGGAGATGACGAAGATGAAGAGAAAAGCGACGATGAGGAGCCTATCGGCAGGGCATAGCCACCGCCTTAAGTCTCTGAAGCCTGTGGAAGCCAGCCGCCAGAGAGCCGCGATGTTCAACGCCACCACCGCTGTTAAAACCCTCGCCCCATTCAAGTCAATGCCAAAGACAGAACAGCAAAGCAGCACCAGGGGCACCAGGACCAGACTCAAGCCGACAACGAGCGCCAAGTGCTCCAGAGGTTCCGGTTCGGACTCGGGCAGGAGGAAGCTGTAGAGTAAATAGCCGGGGAGGGTGAAAAGAGCCAATAGAGGCAGGATCAGCCAGGCCCCGCCGAGCAGGCCGCGCCAGACATCGCGGGCCATGCTGGCCAGGTTGTAGTCATAGTAGGTCCTGAAGTGCAGGTCACCTTCTGCCGGCCGAGCGCCCAGGTACATCGCCCCCTCGCCGTAGGCATCAAAGGAATTATGCCAAACCGTCGTCTTGTTCCCCTCCGTCGCGTCGAGGAAGAGATAGTAGGTCTTGTCCTCCGAGTCGGCCTGGGGGGGGAAGGAGAACCGGTACGGCTCGTTGTGTTTCCAGTTGGACGTGTCAACGGTAAGGGTGACAATGTCCGCCTCGTTCTGGGGATCGGAGCGAAGGTGAAAAGTCAGGTGGCGCGGAGCGTTGGGGGAGGAACCATCGTGGGAATAGACGACCAAAAGCAGCTCGACGGCCGACAGGCGGGGATAACGAGAAACGAAAGTCTGGCCCACAGTTTGTGAACCAGCGATCAGCGGGGCAGCCGTGTCCAGCCTCTCCTGAACGTTATCTACCTCGACGATGGAAGCAGCACACCCACTGCTGAAAGCCGCCAAGACGAGTAGCAATCCCAGTATCAGTGGACCCCAAATCGCTCTGAGGGGATTCCTTCGACCAGGCTCAGGACAAGTGCCAAATCCCCGCTTCTGGCCCGGCTCTGGCAGCCTGTCCTGAGCCTTGTCCTGAGTAGCCGTAGGCGTATCGAAGGGCTGCCGCAGGAATCCAGGCCGAGTAGAAGGGGATCTGCTGAACATAGGCCTTGTATCCAAAATCTGGGCATCGTTTCATCCAGCCTGGAAATGACCAGAGATCGCTTTACACTTTTTCCGCGATTATGATCCAAACGGAGCGCAAAAGGCCCCCAAAATGGCCTCCAGAGGGGCAAAATGGCTGTTTATGTTCACTTGGGTCTGCACTCCACCAAAAAAGTGTAAAGTTGCTATTTTGGCGATTTGAAACGATGCCAAAATCTGCGATGGAAGCCAGCATGCCGGTGGCCTACACCTAGCTGCTAGGATAGGGAGTCGCTGGCACTGGCGTAGACGTGGGCAGCAGCGGATAGGGAGTCGCCGGCGCTGGTGTAGACGTAGGTAGCGCCGGATAGGGAGTCTCTGACACAGATGTGGCCGTGGGTGGCAGTGGCGTCACTGCCGCTGGCGCAGGGGTAGCGGTTGGCACCGGTGTAGGTGTCGGCTCTGGCGGTTTCTTGCAGCCAGCCAGCAGCCCGATAATTACGATCAGCGAGAAAAGAACCCTCAGCGATTTCATCTTGCCTCCTTACCATCGTGGATGACAGGGGCAATTTTAACCCAAGTTGGCGGTAATGTCAAACTGCGGATCGGAACAGCAGACTGATGGGATGTAGGATCCTTTATCTCCCCCGCCTCCCCTGTCGTAGCACAGGCCAGCACCACGCGCACTCCCTCAGCCGCATATTTGGCCAGCGTGCCCCCGATCCCGAAGCCCTCATCGCCAGGGTGGGCTAATACAGCTAACAGTGTTCGTTGCTCTCCCACCAAGTTAATGCTTCTGGGCGTGGCATGGAGCCAGACATCGGGCAAGGCCACAGCCGTTTGATCGGAGTTATTGGGAAGATACATCTTGTGATACACCCCGGCCAGGGCGCCATCGTGAATGACGGCGGCGGAGTTGTAGATGTCGTCGGCGCTGTCAACGAAGCCCACCACAGCAGTGACGGAACGGGCCCCCTGGACAATTTGATGCAGGCAATCCAGATTGGCCTCGATAAAATCGGGCTTGAGCAGGAGGTCTTCGGGGGGATAGCCGGTTATGGCCAGCTCCGGGAAGGCAACCAGGTCCACGCCCAGCTCCCTCGCCTGGCCAATGTAGTCCAGGATTTTTTGCACATTGCCCTTCAAATCCCCAACCGTGGGGTTGATCTGCGCCAGCCCGATCCGCAAAGTTCGCATCTCGCCCTCCTTAGCATCCCCACTTTTTCCTATGTGCGGCGGGGTGGCTATAGGACAGCCACCCCGCCATTGCACGAAAAGTTGCTTCTATCCTCTGCACCGATTCTGGGGCAGCTTGGGGATCAACCAAGTTATGCTATCCTCCAATGAGCCCTCCCACCGCGGCAACAGTCAGACCCAGCATGCCTAGCACAACTCCGGCAATGAGCGTGACCACAAACAGGGCGATCCAGCCCAGGATGACGGTGACGATGGTCTGAACCCACTCCAGGTCCAGGGCCTCCCTCGCCGCCACGAACCAGGAGATCAATCCCAAGATCCAGGCTATAAAGGTGACTGGAGCCAACAGGCAAGCCAAGGCATCGGAAAAGGCAGCCAGTACTCCAACGACTCCTACGATGTTCCAAACGTAGGCCAGCCCCAGCGTCCGAACCAGTTCCTCGAAGGTGACATCGGCGTTGAAGACCACACGCCCTATCCAACTGATGACGAAGGCGCCCACAGCGAAACCGATGACCGCAAAGATCGTGCCCACCACGGCACCGATCAGCCAATTGACCAAGTTGTCGGATGCACTTGATCCGAGCTGGCTGAGGAATGCGACCACTGCCACCAAGAGCCATGCTGTGCCAGTGAATGCGGTATCGTGCTCGACCTCCTTGTAAACCTCGCGCCGGAACGTGAACGCAGCAATGATACGATCGGTAAGCATGATTCTACCTCCTTAAGTAGTGTGAACTGAAACGCGATTACTCTTCCTCAGTAAACTACTTGCTCCCCGATTTATGTCATGTTATCACCTCCTCCCATTGCGGCTCCTGGGAGATGCTGTAGAACTCTACCAGCCGCTTCTCCGTCTCGCCTTCGATCCGCGCCACCACCTGGACGTAAGGAGCGATAGAGGAGTTCTTGAGCTTCCGCTTCAGGAGCTCGTCCACCTGGAAGATGCCAGCGGAGTTGCTCATGGTAACCACCACCCGGATGGGAGCCGTCTCACCCTTTTCCAGCGTGACGCTGTCAATGGCCATCGCCGAGACAGAGTGAATGTTGGTCTGGCCTGCCTCGAAGGGAATCCGCGACCGCCCTTGGGTCAAGTCCAGGGCATCGGCCACTTTGAGGATCCCCGCCTCGATGGTGTAGCAGTCAGTGTCCCAATGATGAGCAATGGTGGCATGGAGCACCTCGGAGACCATGATAGTCCGCGCAGGCTCTTCATAGATGTCGGTCAACAGCTCCCGCGCCTTAGGCGCAGCCAGCATCAAGCTGTACTGCTCGTGGTTGTCGCGATGAACAGCCATTCCCACATCATGGAGACAGGCAGCCAAAACGACAATCACCTCAGCGTCTTCGTATGTCAAGCCGTGGTCCTTGACGACGCCGGTCTCCACCCCGGCATCGGCCAGCAGCCGCAGCATCTTCAGAGCAGCGTTGGCCGCGATCTGGATGTGCACCTCTCCATGATCGCTCATGCCAGAGCGATCTACCGCGTTGATGTTAGCGCATTTCCACAATTGATGTAGCTCCAGATCCCCGTTGATTCGCACCAGCACCTGCGAGAGCTTTTCGTTATGACGACTCGGAAGTTTCAGAGGCATTGCCTTATCTCCTACCCGTATCTACTCACTTTGATGCTCGCAGCGGATCCTAGTCCGCTGCTACAACGGCGACGACCAGGACTGAACATTGCACTTGGCCGAGGTCACAGCAGACCGCCGAAGCCGCTGGACTGGAGTCCAGCGGGAGCAGGTGTTACCTCTATCCCAACCGACCAGTGATGTAATCCTCGGTACGTTTCTCCTTGGGACGGGTGAATATCTGGCTGGTAAGCCCATACTCCACCAGTTCCCCCAGCCAGAAAAGCCCCGTCCAGTCCGACGCGCGAGCAGCCTGTTGCATATTGTGGGTGACAATGACGATAGTGTAGCTCTTTTTCAGGTCTTGCATCAACTCCTCAATCTTCAAAGTAGCAACGGGATCGAGAGCGGAGCAGGGTTCGTCCATCAAGATGACCTCCGGCTCCACAGCCAGCACACGGGCGATGCATAGTCGCTGCTGCTGCCCCCCGTCCAGGTCCATTGCCGAATGTCTCAAGCGGTCCTTGACCTCATCCCACAAGACCGCTCTCCTCAGGCTATGTTCTACCAAATCGTCGAGATTCACCTGACGATGGAGGCCCTTCGACGATCCTTTGGCAGGGCTCAGGACAAGGCCCAGCACTCGCGGGCCGAAGGCCACGTTGTCGTAGACCGACTGGGGAAAGGGATTGGGCCGCTGAAAGACCATGCCCACCCTGTGCCGCAACTCCACCACATCCATGTCCGGCCTGTAGATGTCCTCACCATCCAGCAAGACCCTGCCCTCTACTCGAGTCCCAGGTATGGTCTCGTTCATGCGATTGAGACAACGCAAAAACGTTGACTTACCGCAGCCAGAGGGGCCAATGAGAGCCGTAATCTGGTGCTCTAGAATCTGCAAGGTGATGTTCTTCAGGGCCTTGAAGCCATCGTAATAGAAGCCGAGGTTCAAGACCTCCATCTTAGCCATTCAACTTCTCCCAAGCACGGCAAGCCCTTCGATAAACTCAGAACAGGTCTACTCCACCCCATTTTACCAGAAAACGGCCCTTAACGCAAAAGCTGTTTGACGGTTCTGAAAGTAGGTGATATAATTCATCCGGCTCGGCCAACTAGAGTGCGGTCAATGTTGTTAGGCAAAAGTGCGGTGCACTTCGGCTGATTCCCAAAAAGCTGTGATTTCAAGCAGTTTGGTACTGGTTTCTTGCTCTATCCGAGGGAAGAATGTGTCGCGCCTAGCCTGCCTGATGCTTGACTCTATGACATTGAAAGTACAGTGGATTGGAGCGCATGGACAAGGCAACTGGAGCAACTCGCGTATTGATGATAATGACAGTGCTGGTGATGTTCAATGTGTTGGCTGGCTGCGGCAGGCCAACAACATCCCCCTCGGGGACGGTTGAGCCGCAACAGACAACGCAGACCATCATCAACAAGGGCTCGGATACCATAGTCAACATGGCCCTCGCCTGGGCCGAATCCTATGCTGCCCAACACCCTGAGGTGCGCATCTCCGTCACCGGCGGCGGCTCCGGCACGGGGATCGCAGCGCTGATCAATGGCACGGTTGACATCGCCAACGCCTCGCGGGCCATGAAGCCAGAGGAGATAGAGAACGCGCGGGCCAACGGCATCGAGCCAGTGGAGCACATCGTGGCCGGGGACGCCATTGCGGTAGTGGTCAACCCGACCAATCCCGTCAGTGCCTTGACGATAGACCAGCTCTCGGACATCTTCACCGGCAAAACTACCCGTTGGAGCGAACTGGGCGGAGAGGACCGCCCCATCGTCTTGCTCTCGCGCGAATCCAACTCGGGCACCCACATCTATTTTCTGGAGCACGTGATACGCAAGGGAGAGAAAGACAACCAGAGCCTTTTCTCTCCCGACACTCTCCTGATGCCCTCGTCAGAAGGTATCAGCGTCGAGATACGCCAGAACCCCAACGCCATCGGCTACGACGGCCTGGGCTACGTCACGCCGGATCAAAAACCGATCAAAGTGGCTCGCAGAGCCGGAGAGCCCTACATCCCGCCCAGCATTGAGACGGTTAAGAACGGCAGCTACCCAATCGCTCGTGTACTGTTCATGTACACCAGCGGCCAGCCCACTGGCATCATCCGCGACTATCTGGACTGGATCACCAGCGTGGAGGGGCAGGAGATCGTTGAAGAGCTAGGCTTTGTACCTCTGCAATAATCAGACAGGAGGAGAGATCATGAGCGAGACTGACATGTTAGACATGATCAAAAAACGCCGCAGCATTCGAAAATACACCGATCAAGCGGTGACAGACGAGCAGATACGGCAGCTTCTTGAGGCGGCCATGGCTGCACCCTCGGCCAGCAACATTCAGTCCTGGGAGTTCGTGGTTGTCAGGGACCCCAACCTGAAGAGGCAACTGGCCCAGACTCACACATGGAGCCACATGGCCGCCGATGCCGCTGCCGTGTTCGTGGTATGCGGCAACGAGCGCGCCTCACGCCACTGGGTCGAAGACGCCAGCGCAGCCACGGAGAACTTGCTCCTGGCGGTCACAGCCCTGGGCTTGGGAGCCGTCTGGGTGGGCATCCATCCCAACGACGACAGGGAGGCCCATTTGCGTCGAGTCCTGGATATTCCGGACGAAATCCGCGTCCTCTGTCTGGTGCCCGTTGGACATCCCGCCGAGAGCAAGTCGCCCAGAACCCAGTACACAGAGGGCAAGGTTCACTACGAGGGGTGGTAACGCGGAAGCATATGGACGTGACCACTAAAGCCAGTAAAAAGAAAACAGCCAAGAAGTTCAACCTGGTCGAATTCGCCATTGAGAGCCTGATCCGGACGGCGGGCATCTCGGCCATCGTCTTCGTGGCCCTCATCTTCTTCTTCCTCATCCGCGAGGGAGCCCCGGCCTTCACCCGCGTCCCGCTGAGCGAACTCTTTGGCAAGCGTTGGTACCCCGTCTTCGATATCTACGGCACCCTGCCCCTGATCCTGGGGTCCCTGGTGATCACAGTGGGAGCGGTGGTCATCTCCGTGCCCCTGGGCCTGGCCACGGCGATATTCATCGGCGAGATCGCCCCCGATTGGGCACGCGAGGTCCTCAAGCCGGTGATCGAGGTGCTGGCCGGCATTCCCTCGGTGGTGCTGGGCTTCCTGGGCATGATCGCCATCGCCCCCCTGGTGCGAGAGCACCTCGGCGCCCCCACCGGGCTCACTGCCTTCACCGGTTCGCTGATGCTGGCCTACATGGCCTTGCCCACCATCATCAGCGTGGCCGAGGATGCCATTGACGCTGTTCCCAAGGACTATCGCGATGCGGCTCTGGCTCTAGGGGCCACTCGATGGCAGACCATTTGGCGGGTGGTGATCCCCGCGGCGCGGTCGGGAATCCTCATCGCTGTGATGCTGGGCATCGGCCGGGCGATTGGGGAAACCATGACCGTGATGATGGTCACGGGCAACGCGGCGCGCTTGCCGCTGGGACTCGATGCCTACTTCAAGCCGGTGCGCACCATGACCGCCACCATCGCTGCCGAGATGGGCGAAGTGGCACAAGGCAGCACCCATTATCATGTTCTGTTCGCCGTGGGCATTATCCTGTTCCTGATGACCTTTATTGTGAACGCTATGGCTTCGATAGTGATCATCCGCGGAGGACCGAGGAGAGGTGGGAGGTTGATGGGATAATGTCACGTCAAACCACACAAAAGATCGCATTTGCCACATTGACCATACTGGCCATCATCGTCGTCGTTCCCATCGTCTTGGTCGTGGTCTACATCGTCGTCCAGGGGATAGGGGCCATCAGTTGGGAGTTCATCACCGGCTTCCCCCGAGGCGGGATGCGCGAGGGCGGGATACTGCCAGCGGTCATCGGCACGGTGGTGCTAACGTTTGGCACCGCCATTGCCGCCATCCCCTTGGGAGTGGGAGCGGCCATCTACCTGGCCGAATACGCCCGCGACAACTGGCTGACCCGCGCCATCCGCCTGGCCATCATCAACCTGGCCGGCATCCCTTCGGTAGTCTACGGCCTCTTCGGGCTGGGGATGTTCGTGCTCTTCTTGGAGTTTGGCACTTCCATCGTGGCCGGTTCTCTCACCCTGGGGCTGATGACCCTGCCAGTTGTGATCAGCACCGCAGAGGAGGCCATCCTGGCCGTGCCTCAGTCGTTCCGAGTGGTCAGCATCTCGTTAGGTGGCACCAAATGGCAAACGGTGCGGGAGGTGGTGCTGCCCCAGTCGCTGCCAGGGATCATCACCGGGATCATCCTGGGCCTGGAGCGGGCAGCGGGGGAGACAGCCCCCATCTTGTTCACCGTGGCCGCCTTCTATCTGCCCCGCCTGCCCCATTCCATCTTTGACCAGACCATGGCCCTCCCCTACCACCTTTATGTCATATCCACTCAAGTACCGGGGATGCCAGTGAGGATTCAATACGGCACGGCATTGGTGTTGCTGGTGCTGGTGCTTTCCATGAACGTGGTGGCCACGATCATCCGCAGCTATTTCCGGCGGAAGAGGCAGTGGTAGGTAGTTTGTTATTATGATGACTCCCCCCAAAATCCAGATCAACGATCTCAGCGTTTACTACGATGGCCACCGCGCCTTGAACGATGTCACCTTGTCCATCATAGCCAACGAAATCCTGGCCATCTTCGGCCCGGCCCACAGCGGGCGCTCCACTCTCATGCGGACCCTCAATCGCCTCAATGACCTCATAGATGGCGTTCTGATTGACGGCCAGGTGCTGCTGGATGGAGAGGACATCTACGCTCCTGGAGTGGACGTGGTCGCCCTGCGGCGTCGGGTGGGGATGGTCTTCGCCTTGCCCATTCCCCTACCCGGCAGCATCCGCAACAACATCACCTACGGCCCCCGGCTAAGCGGCCTGCACGACAAAGGCCGCCTGGACGCAATCATCGAACGAACTCTACGTCAGGCGGCCCTCTGGGGTGAAGTCAAAGATCGGCTCGATGAGCCAGCCGCAGATCTCTCCGGCGGTCAGCGGCAACGGCTGTGCATCGCTCGCGTTCTGGCTTTGGAGCCGGAAGTCATCCTGCTGGATGCCCCTACTTCTGGACTAGACCCCATCTCGACAGCCAAGGTCGAAGGGTCGCTCCAGCAACTTAAGAAGGACTACACCATCGTCATCGTGCCCCATTCCATCCAGCAAGCAGCTCGGGTTGCGGACCAGGCCGCTTTCTTCCTCACGGGAGAGCTAGTCGAGTACGGGACAGGCCAGCAGATCTTCACTAACCCCCAGGACAAGCGCACCGAGGACTACATAACTGGCCGTTTCGGCTAGCCTTACTCTTGCTCCACCGGTTCTTCTTCGCTCAACCAGCCACGCAAAGCGGCCTTGATCTTGGACTCCATCTTCCGACCGATCGTGTCCCAGTCGTCTTCAGGCTCAGCGCCAGCCCACTTGCCAAGCCCAGCCTTCACTCCGCCCTCGATGTGCTCGCCGATCTGCTCCCAGTCTGCTCCATATTCAGCACCGGCCGACTTCGCGACCTCGGCCCTGATCTTGGCCTCCATCTTCCGGCCGACGGTGTCCCAGTCGTCATTGGGTTCAGCGCCAGCCCACCTGCCGACAGCCTCTTTGGTGCGGCCCTCCAAACGCTCCCCGATCTCTTCCCAATCGGCGTCAGGCCCAGTTCCCGCCAAAGCAGCCAACTCGACCCTGATCTTGTCCTCTATCTTCTCGCCAATGGCATCCCAATCGTCAGTTGGCTCAGCTCCGGCCAACTTGCCGATTTCCCCCCGGATCCTGATTTCGATCCGACGGCCAATGTCCTCCCATTTCTCAGTTGTTTGTCTCTGAGCATCCTGCTCGGTCATGCTCCCTCCCTTTGGTTTTTATGAGTATTGACTCGTCGCCCGCTACCACTCTTCCCAGTGGCTTCGGCGACCTCCCGGCGTAAACAGCCGCACCAGCAACAAACCTGCCACGAAGCCGCCGACATGAGCAAACCAGGCCACGCCGCCCATCTGCGTCATGCCGAAGGCCAACAAACCATTGAAAAGCTGCAACACAAACCAGAAACCCAACACCAACAAGGCCGGTAGTTGGGCCATACGAGCGAAGTAACCCAAGAAGATCAGGGTTTGGACTCGAGCATTGGGGAAGAGAACGATGTAAGCTCCCAAGACGCCAGCGATAGCTCCACTGGCGCCGATGGTAGGTAAAGGAGAGTTAGGACTGGCTAACACCTGGGCAACATTAGCCACTGATCCGGTCAGCAAATAGAAGACCAGAAAACGCCCTCGTCCCATGCTGTCCTCGACGTTGTTACCGAAGATCCACAGGTAGAGCATATTGCCAGCGATGTGCATGAATCCCCCGTGGAGAAACATGGAAGTCAGGAAACTGAGAGCAACTGCCGGGCCGAAATTGTGAGTCACCTCGAAAGGCACCACGCCCATGGTGTAGAAAGTCTGATCCAGCGTCCCGCCTGCCTCAGCCAGCAATTCGTAGGCGAAGGCTATTATGTTAACAACGATAATACTGACCGTAAGAACGGGAAAGCGGCGGGTGGGTATGAAATCACGCAGCGGTAGCACATCATCCTCCTTGTTTGTCACGATCAAGGCGTTCAAAGCCATCAGGCATGGCGGCTCCCTTGAGGTTAGCTCCTTCCAGGTTGACCTCCTCCAAATTAGCCCTTTTCAAGTCAGCCCCCTCCAAATCAGCATCTTTCAGATTTGCCCCCAACAGATCGGCTCCCGATAGATCCACGCCGACCAGGTTGGCTCCTATCAAGCTAGCGCACACCAAGTCAGTTGCGGATAGGTCTGCCCTTTCCAGAATGGCTTCCGTCAAGTTGGCCCCTCTCAGATTCGCCGCGCTCAGGTCAGCCCTGGTTAAATCAGCCTCCTCCAGGTTAGCCATCGCCAGATTCGCCCCCATCAGACGAGCCTCTACCAGTACAGCTCCGGCCAATTGAGCTCCGGCCAGGTCGGCTCCCTCTAAATCAACTCTTGTGAGATCAGCCTTTCTCAGGAGAGCTCGCACCAAGTTGGCGTAAGGAAGCGACATGCCTCTCAAGTCGGCGTTCCTGAGATCGGCCTTCACAAAAGCTCTCGCCGCTGTATCTCGCAGTATTTGCAGAACTTCCTCTCTCGATAGCTCTCTCAACTCATTGGCCACTTGCTGGCTCCCTATTCAGCGGTTTCATCACCCGACATCGAAAACCAGAAACCAGGTTTTTCGCTTGCTACGGCATTCATGGCGCTCCAGAATACTCAAAGAACAACGATTTGCTTGGTTCAGATGACAGAAAACCTGGTTTCTTTCCCCGTGTCGGGTAGTGAATTCGGCGGTTCGATTTCTGCCTCGGATTCTACTTCCAGATCGGGCTCCGCCTCCACATCTGTCTCCACTTCTGGCTCGAGATCCAGCTCAGCTTCGGTCAACTCAGGCTCGGGTGGAAGTGGATAAGGTTCTGCACAATAGGGGCAGATTTCCCAACGTATTAGTGACAGCCGACCGCAATGGGGGCAAGCTTTCCTCAGCTCGGTATGGCAAGCGGGGCAGATAATGAAATCCGGATCGATCCTGTGCTTGCACTCAGGGCACACCGGCTGTTCCTCAGTGATGTCCTGCAACAATGCCTCTTCTTCCAGGGTCCTGGCATAAGCCTCCGACAGGGTCTCCTGGGGACGAAGAATGATGTAGATGAGCAAGCCCAAAGGCCCGAAGATCAAAACCACCAGAGAGGCGAGCAACTGAGCGAAGATATCTCTCGACCGCAAGCGCATGTCGCGGAAGGTCCAGATGACCAAGCTCATCCACAAGGCCGCGGTGAAACAACTGATGAAAGCCACGATGGCTAACAGGATTGTCCCGATGTCCTCAAGTTGTGGCATGTCCAATCTGCTCCTTTAAGGGCAATACCCGTGAATGAATGCTCGTTAGGTGATTACCGAGATGGTGTTGACATCT
>CAYMKL010000082.1:0-31640 GCA_964390805.1 uncultured Anaerolineae bacterium
CCATACGTGTCAAGTTGGTAAAGATCGTTCCCACGAAAGTAGGCTTGAGCGTTTTTTGTTAGGGCCTTTCTCACGAAGTATTCAATCCGAAATCTGCAATCATTGTATCACCGTATCACCCCTTTACGGATGGCGTATCTGGTCAGTCCTGCCGTGCTGTGGATATCGAGCTTGTCCATCAAATGAGCTCTGTGGACCCTGACCGTTTTTTCGCTGATGTGCAGCAGCTCAGCGATTTCTGGGGTCGAGTGACCCTCCGCAATCAGTTGCAGCACCTCTCTCTCGCGGTTGGTCAGCTTATCATAGCTGTTCTTTGCCACCGCTTCGGCCTGCCGGATGTACTCTTCGATGACCTTCCTGGATATTGAGGGGCTGAGGAAGGAGTCGCCCCGGCAAGCAGCCTGAATCGCCGAGATCAGCTCTGTGACCGCTGCTTGCTTGACCACGTATCCTGAGGCCCCGGCCCGCAGGATTTGAAAGACGTACTCCTCGTTAGCGTGCATGGTCAGAATGAGAACTTTGATCTCAGGAAACAACTCCTTGATTTGGCGGGTAGCCTCCAGGCCGTTGAGGGCAGGCATGGTGATGTCCATCACCACCACGTCGGGGAGCAACTGTTGAACCTTTGCAATGGCCTCTCTCCCATTTTCGGCTTCCCCTATCACCTCTATGCCCGCCTCACTCTTCAAAAGGGAGCGCAAGCCCTTGCGAACGATGGTGTGATCCTCGGCCAGCAGCACTCTGATCTTGTTCACGATCCTTCCCCCCAGTGTAGTGGTATTTCTATCGTCAACCGAGTTCCCCGACCTGGACCGGACTGGATGCTGAAACTGCCTCCCAGAGAGGCCACCCTTTCTCGTATCCCTAGCAGGCCCGCCCCATGCTCCGGGGCTTCGCTCCCCATAATCTTCTCTGCAGCGAAGCCCTTGCCATTGTCGTTA
The DNA here is from genome assembly GCA_964390805.1 of uncultured Anaerolineae bacterium. GTDB lineage: Bacteria > Chloroflexota > Anaerolineae > VGOG01 > VGOG01 > CAYMKL01. The sequence continues at coordinate 942 of CAYMKL010000082.1, forward strand.
ATGAGAGCGACCACGGCAGACTCCTTGCGCTCCAGGCGTACGTGTACCCTACTAGCCTGTGCATGCCTGGCGACGTTCGTCAAGGCTTCCTGCACCACGCGGTAGAGAGCCGTTTCCATCTCCGGGGTCAGCCTCTCCTCGAAATCAATCGCTTCCAGCTCAACCTCGATGTTTAGTCTTCTGGCGTATCTGTTGACGTACCAGCGCAACGTTGGCACCAGACCGAGCTCGTCCAGCGTGGAGGGTCGCAGGTCGAGGGATAGCTCACGGATTTGCTCCAACGTCTGGTTGACCAGCGAAGTTGCCTCCGCCAATCTCTCCCTGATCGCGGGGGCAAGCTCTGATGGCAGTTCTTTCTCGATGGCTGCCAGGTTGATGCTCATCATGGTTAGAGCCTGTCCTATCTCGTCGTGCAGCTCCCGGGAGAGCCTCCTGCGTTCGCCTTCCTGGGCGTTGAGGAGCTGGGTGGACAGCTTTCGCAGGTCTTTTCTATGCTTCATGACCGCATCCAGGAGCTGAGCGTTCCGTATGGCAACGGCCGCCTGGTTGGCCATGGCCTGACAGAGTCTCAATCGATCGGCAGTGAAGGGGATGCGTTCCCAACTACGCATCTCGCCGAAGGACACCACTCCGAGGGTGCGATATCCAATCACCAGCGGCATCAGGAGGGCTGATTGAATACCTTCGCTGAGGGCTATCCTACACTCTGTCTCCGACGCCGCTTGGGATGGATCATCCTGGCACAGGATCATGATCTCGCCTCTCTCGATGACTTGCCTGTGCCAGGGAGCGTCGGCCAAGGCATATTGCCGTCCCAGACCCGGATCCCAGTCCAGGTCATGGGCAGCGAAAGCAGCGCGTATGGTCAGAGTTTCATTCATCTCATCCAACAGAGCGATGCGGCAGAAGGTAGCTCTGACCGAGGTGGTCATCTTGTCCGCCAGAGTGCGGAGGACGCGGTCAAGCTCAAGGGTGGACGAGACAGCGGTGGCCGTATCCAGCAGAAGCGCAAGCTCCTCAGCCTTTTGTTGTATCCTCTCGTACAGCCGGGCGTTTTCTATGGCGGTGGCGGCGTGGGCGGCAAGGGCTTCCAGCCGCCGGGCGTCTTCGAGGCCGAACTGTCCCGGCCGGGTGCCGCTCACGCCCAGGAAGCCCACTGTCACGCCGCTAAACTGTATGGGAACGCCGACGTAGGACCGCCGCCACGCCTGGTCCCTCATCGTCGGGACCCAGTTGGGGTCGAGCGAGGTGTCGGGCACAATGACAGTCTTCCCCGTCCGCGCCATCTTCATCAGGTGGGAGTACTTGGCCATGGGGATATCGAAACGCGAGGGTTGTATCTCCTCTCCAGGAAGCTCGTACCCTCGCCATCGGGCCAGACGAGCGGCATCATCCTCGATCAAAATAGCAGTGAAGGCGTCCCCGTCGACGACCCGTTCCGCCTGCTCCAGGATGTGATCCAGCACCTCCTGGGGGTCCAGGGTACTGCTGACGACAGCAGCCGCCTCCTCCAGCGACTCGGCTAGTTCCCGTTGCTCATGCTCCGCTCGGAAGAGGAGGTTGTTTTCTAAGGCGAGGGCTACCGCATCGGCGATCTGCTGGAGGACCGGCAATTGGTCCTCCCGGAAGAGGCCCGTACGATTGCCGCCCAGATTGAGCCCCCCGAAGACTTCGCCACCGATGAGCAAGGGCAGGGTGACCTGCGAGCGAAGGCCAGCCTGGTAGAGGGCTTGCTCAAACGGGAAGTGTGTCTCTGTGCTCAGGTCGGCCGTCAGGTGAGGACGACCAACCCTGAGGCTCTCCATCGCGGCGGTGGCCGAGAGTGGCATCGCCTCTCCCCCCCTGGGAATGGGGACGGGGGACTCCAAGACAGACATGAAGAACCGATCGCCAGCCTCGCCCATCGCTATCAGGTTCACCACACCGCAGCCGGTGAGTTCGTGGAGCCCCTCCACCAGGACGGGGAAGGCATCACGGACGTCCGGGGTGCTGAGGGCATAGGCGATGCGGCTCACTGTCTCCTGCTCCAGACACCGTCGCTGGGCCTCCTCGAACAGCCGGGCGTTCTCGATGGAAATGGCCACCTGGCTGGCCAGGGCAGTTAAAAGTGCGATGTCGTGCTGCGGATAGTAGTCGTCCGGATCCCGCCGTCCAAACAACCAGACCCCCATCGTTTTCTTCCGTATCTCGAGTGGGACCGCCAGCCGCACCCAGTCAAGCTTGTGCCTGTCAGGGTATTCGTCCTGCGCCTCGGCCAGGGGCGGCCGGTAGCGGCCAGCCTCGGCCAGCAACTGCCGAACCTGCTGCGGTGTCTCCGGTGTCTCACTCAGACTGACACCACGCGCATAGACAAGATTGGTATCCCCATTTGCCAATAGAACCAGCGCCGATTGGCGGATGAGCAGACTCGGAGCGACCTCGTCAGCCAACAACGGAACCAGGGCTTTGCGATCAAGGGCGGCGGGGATCCGGTTGGCGAATATGCGGAGGATGTCATCCGGGTCGTGTTCGGTACCGTAGGACAGCCGGTCCACCAGGTGCTGAAAGCGGGAGCGCAAAGGCAGCGCGGCGATGACAAAGACTATCGAAACAGCCAGGCCGAAAACCACCGAGCTATCAGGCGAGCTGAGCCACTGGCTTCCGATCGAGAAGACCAGCATAAAGGCGCTCACATACAGCAAAATAAAGCTGTACAGACTGAGCAGGCGATTGGCCCGGAACTCCAGGTCGCCCAGGCGGCGTTTGTAAATGGCATAAGTGTAGAACAGCGGCAGAACAGGGACCGCGAGTATCGCCACGTTAACCGTCGAGCCCCCCGGCCCGGGAGCGTTTAGCAGCTTTGGAACGAGCCACAGCGCGATACCTGGCCCAAAAGCCAGGCCGATGCCTGCCAGCATCAGGCGCGCCGCCAGCCGAATCGGGGGGGATGACCTGTCGAATAAGCGGAAGAGTAACAGCCCCAGGCTGCCCGGTACGGCCAGCAGTAAGCCTAGAGCATACGCAGAGACGGGGAGGAGTTGAAATAGCTCCAGGATAGCCAGGATGGCCGCGATGGCGTAAAGAGGGGGCAGAAAGTAACGGGAGCGTCCCCTGAGGAGCGGCGCGGGAACGGTGAGGTGAAGATGCAGATAGACCGGCGCCATCAGCCAGGCGACAGCGTGGAACACCAGCGAAGAGGCAGCCACCTGCCAATTCGAAACTATCCCTGCCGCCAGCCAGACGGCTGTCAGATAGTTAAATGAGACCAGCAGTCGCCAGCGCCTGTCCCGTGGTTGCAGGAACAGCAAAACGACCGTCCCGGCTAACCAGAAGGGCAGATAAAACAACAGACCGGTCAGTCGCCTGGCCCGGTTTGTGCTGATGAAGACAGGCATCCGCCAGTTGATTGCCTGCCTGTCTCCGTCCCGACTCAGAGTTATTGGGACAGACTCTCCCGGGCCGTAGCCATCAAAGAGGACGCGTCGTTTGTCGTCCCAGTAGTCCTGGTAGGTCAGATGGCCAATAGCGATCAATTGATCGCCCACCTGAAGAGCCTGGAAGCCGCCTTGATTGGCTTCGCACCACCCTGGATAGGTGTCACACGGATCAATAGAAGTGACAACCCATTTGGCATTGATGGTAATACCTGGTTCGGGAACCCAGAAAACGTGAGCGTAGGTGTAAAAGAGACACGCCAGGAGCACTAAAACTGAGATCAGCACGAGCAGCCAATCTAACTTGCGCAGGCGGAGACCAGATCGAGTGTTCATGCCGATGCCTCCGTCAAAAGTTCCACAGGTATCTCCGCCCCACTGGTTTGGAACAGCTTGATTAGGGACTGTGTCTGCCATGCCAGCAGATCCATCATGGGAGCCGGGTCGGCGAGAGGGAGGTCATCCAGCAGTTGCCGGGCCTCCCGATAACGTTTGAGTGTATGATAAGCGCAATAACTGACGGCCCCGCAGCCGATCAGGATCTGCTGGGCTGCCTGCAATGCCTGGGGATCATCAATCTGAGGCAACAGTGTCATAAACCGGGCGCGATCCGGGTGATCGGCCGTGCGGGCGTACAAGAGGGGTAAACTGTTGCGTCCCTGTACCCAGTCCGGGTCGGCCGGCGTTCGGAAGGCGTCAAACAGATCGTCGCGGATTTGGCTAATCTCGCCAAATAGAACGCCAAAGTCGCGCACACCTTCGGCAACTTGAGAACTTGCTTCTCCCAGCAGCGCACCAATGTGGAGCGCGGTGCTGTACAAGGGAGTGGTCTTGGCCCGCACTACTTTCCAGTAGTTCTCTTCATCACCTAGATTCTGTACGTCCCAACGCTGGGCGAGAGCAGTGGTGAGGGCCACCCGGGCCAGGCTGGCGGTGATGGCGGCGCGCAGGTCAGCGCTCACGGCCGTCTGTTCGATGACGCGAAAAGCGGCCGCCTGAAAGGCGAGGGCCAGGTTGGCGGTTGGACCGCTGCCGAGGCGGAGATGTTCGCCTCGGGGATCCTCGTCGAGCATGTCATCTACCAGAATAATGCTGACCTCCAGGCAGGCAATTGCGGCCGCGCCGGGGATCACTACAGACACATCGCCGCCAACCGCCTGGCAAGCCAGCAGGGGCAAATTCCAATTCAGGAAGGACTTGCTTTCTGCCTGTTCAAAGATACCGGCCATCTCCGGCCAGGCGGCCACTTCCGGCACCGCCAACATGTATGCCTTAATACTTTTCACGTTCATCCGGCGGCTCCACTAGAAGGTCTGCAGGTATCTCGGCCCCGCTGGTTCGAAGCAGCTCAACTAAGGGCTGTGTCTGGCTCGCCAGCAGGTCCATCATGGGGGCCGGGTCGGCGAGAGGAATGCTCCTTAAAAGTCGCTGGGCCTCCCGATGCCGTTTGACCAGGTGATAGGCGCAGTAGCTGACAGCCCCGCAGTTGATCAGGATTTGCTGGGCTTCTTGCAAGGCCTGAAGATCATCAACCTGGGGCAACAACGCCATAAACCGGACGCGATCCGGGTGATCGGCCGTGCGAGCGTACAGGATGGGCAAATTGTTGCGCCCCTGCCTCCAGTCCGGATTGGCCGGTGCTTGGAAGGCGTCAAACAGGTCGTCGCGGATTTGGATGATCTCGCCGATGAGAACGCCAAAGTCGCGCAGACCTTCGGCAACTGGATCGCTTGCTTCCCCCAGCAACGCGCCGACGTGGAGCGCCGCGCCGTAAAAGGGGGTGCTCTTGGCCCGTACCACCTTCCAGTAGTTCTCTTCACCCCTTAGATTCTGCACGTCCCAATGTTGGCCCAGGGCGGTGGCCAGGGCCAGCCAGGCCAGGCTGGCGGTGATGGCGGCGCGCCGGTCAGCGCTCACGGCCGCCTGTTCTACGACGCGAAACGCCGCCGCCTGAAAAGCGAGGGCAAGGTTGGCCGTCGGGCCGCTGCCGCTGCGGAGATGTTCGCCCCGGGGGTCATCGTCGAGCATGTCGTCCACCAGGATGATACTGACCTGCATACAGGCTATCGCGGCCCCGCCGGGAGTAGCCAGGGACGCGTCGCCGCCAACCGCCTGGCAAGCCAGCAGGGGCAAGTTCCAATCCGGGCGGGGCCTGCTGTTCCGTTCAAAGAAGCTGGCCATCTCCGGCCAGGCCGCCACCTCCGGCAAGGCAAACACGTGCGCTTTAATACTCTCCATAGTTCGGTACCCCCGCGTACTATAACTCATAGCGTGTGGCCGGCCCCCACACGCCATGAGCCGTTCAAGCATCGCTCAGCCATCTTCCTATGGAGAACGACCGGGTCAGGAGAGATGGCATAGGGTCACACAGCATTCCACTCCGTCCAGTTATCCAAAGCATCTTCTGCAAGCTTGGTGATGTCCTCGGGCTTTTCGATCGCCATCAACTTCTGCAGCGCCGCCAGCAATGGGCTGTCATCCTCCTCTGAAGTCAGAAGCGCGTTGAAGTCCTCTATCGTCAAAGACATGTCCATGGTGTTCACCTCCTTAATTGGCCAGGGTCGTGTACCCCGTCTCAACGGGAGTTGGCCGGTGGCCAGCCGTGCCAGCCGGTTCCAGGTGTGTCGTGGTTATTGTCCCGTCGCACCTCCTTTCCCCAACTAGTGTACTGCGTCCTCAGCCCTCATCTGCGGGGAGAGATTCCCGCTGATTATCAACGACTACCATTCTCTGACTCTGGGTGGCCAAGGGGCCTGCGGCTCTTTTCGAGATACTCGTCCAACATCTTGAGGCTGTACCTGCGATGGCCGCCAGGGGTGCGAAAAGGACTCAGCCCTCCCTCCCTCTCCATCGTTTTCAGAGTGTATAAGCTCACCCGCAGATACTCAGCAGCCTCTTTCGCTGTGAGGATGGTCATTTCCTTGTCCAAGTCTAGTATATCCTCTTCCGCCATATCACCCTCCTGCCTACTGCTGGCGGGGTCGCAAGTGGACGGTAGATGTCGTTCCCCACCTGGTTCGCTTGCCGCCTCACGGTTTCTCCTCGACACACATTTTATCACAAGACAGCAGTCATGTCAATCAGAGCCTCCTGACTCTCTAGGGTAATCACACAAAACGGGAGAATTCGCTCCAAAGTGAGAAACACAGTGTGAAAACTGGGAGAAATTACTTGAAGATTCTCCCGTGTGGGGTGTGGGTGGGAAGGATAATCCAAACGAGATTGCCCCGTTGAATCTCCGTCAAATGCCTGGTGAGCTCGGAGTGAGCGTTGTCCTGAGCACGTCGAAGTAAACCGAGCGGGCCTGGCTGGGTGTCCCACGTGGTTTTGCCAAATGGCGGTTTAGACTGTATAATTAGCACTACTTCGCGGCGAGAGGTGACTCGTGCTTAGGGAGACCTTCAACGAGCAAATCGGCGAGTTGACCTGGAGCGCATTGCCGATCGTACCACCAACATCGGCGAACGTGTGGCCTTCTTGGTCACAGGGCGAGTGGAAGAAATGAATCTGTAACAATCGCTAACTTGGAGGTGGAATATGAATTTGAACCAACTTACTCAGATGGTTACCTGGCTGGACGAGGAGCGTCGGCGCGATAAGACCGACTTGGGCAAGCTCCAACAGCGGGTGGAGAGCCAGGCCGCGGAGATCGCGGAGCAGGCCAGGAGGATACAGGAGCAGGAAGGGACGTTGGCGCGCACTCGTGCCCAACTGACCAAGTTCACCCAGCTTGAGACGGCTCTCAGCCAGCTAAGGAATGAGCTCGTGCTGCTCATAGAGCGATACGATGAGCAACATCGAAAGACCGCGGTGGATGCGCAACGAGTGAGGCGGGTGGAACAGGAAAGCCAGACCCGCGCTCTAGGGGAGATCAAGAAGGAGTTGCAAAAGCTGCCTCGCTACGAAGAGGAGCTGCAACTGCGACGGGCCGAGGATCAGCGCTTAGGAGAGGTGCTCCTGAGCTTGCAGCAGCGGGTAGTCGACTTCGGCAGAGACCTCGAGAACCGAACGAGGAATCTGCCCTATCTCGAAGAGCACCCCCGGCAGAACGCCAAACGGATAGCCGAGCTTCAGGAGGAAACGCCGGAGTTGTTCAAGAGGACTGAGGCTCAAGCTGCGAAGTTACTACTATTGGAGGAGTTGGTCAGGAAAAGTGAGCGCCGGATAGGAGAGCTGGACCTGCTTGGACCGGAGTTGAAGCAGGGGCAGCAGGAGTTTTTCGAGTCCATTAGACTCGGTGAGCAGCAGCGCGAGAGGCAAATGAGAGAGTGGGCCGAACAGATAGAGGAGCAGCGCCAGAAGATGAAGGAGCACGCAGCTCAGATACAGCGGTCTAAGGAGCAGTACGAGAGAAACAAGCAAGCTTTGGCGGTCTTGGAAGAACTGGACGAGCACCTGAAGCGCGATCAGGCCGAGATAGCGGAGCTACAACGTTTGGCGGAGAAGCGTCAGAAGAATCAACTGGAAGAATGGCAAACGGAGAATGAGAAGCGATGGAAGACGAACCTGTTGATCTGGGAACAGCACTGGCGCACTCAGGAGAGGTGGAATGACGAGCACGCTGAGAAGTTTGGGCCGCTGGAGGAGTCCCTCAGAGTGGACCGAGCTCAGATCATGGCCTTGTGGCAGGCCTGGGAGGAATATGCCCGCCGCCAGATCGGTGAGATGCAGGAGTGCATCGTGCACGCGGGGGAGAAGTTCGGGGAGCTTCGCTGAAGGAGTGGTTGCAGTTTGCGAGTAATCGGCACGGCGGGACACGTAGACCACGGCAAGTCGAGGCTGGTGGAGGCCCTGACGGGCATTGATCCGGACCGCCTCAAAGAAGAAAAAGAACGGGAGATGACCATTGACCTGGGTTTCGCCTGGCTCACTCTGCCCAGCGGAGAGCCAGTGGGCATCGTTGATGTGCCCGGCCACAGAGATTTCATCGAGAACATGTTGGCTGGTGTGGGCGGTATTGACGCTGCCCTTTTTGTGGTGGCCGCCGACGAAGGGGTGATGCCCCAGACGCGCGAGCATCTGGATATTCTTGACCTGTTGGAGGTGACGAACGGCGTAGTAGCTCTGACAAAAATCGACCTGGTCGAGGACGAGGAATGGCTGGAGCTCGTTCAGCTTGACGTGGCTGAGTTACTGGAGGATACTGTCCTGGACGATGCCCCCATGGTGCCCGTCTCAGTCAGGACGGGTCAGGGATTGCAGGACTTGCTGAAGAAGTTAGACGAGCTGCTGGAGAATGTGCCGCCCCGGAAGAACCTGGGGCGTCCCAGACTCCCGGTTGATCGCGTATTTACCATCGCTGGCTTTGGCACCGTGGTGACGGGCACGCTACTTGATGGCGACTTGCAGGTCGGTCAGGAGGTAGAGGTCTTACCCCACGGCCCGAAGGCCAGAGTGCGCGGCCTGCAGACTCACCAGGAGAAGATCGAACGAGCTGTTCCCGGCAGCCGGGTGGCCATCAATTTGACAGGGGTGAGCAAAGATGAGGTGCAGCGAGGCGATGTGGTGACGATCCCCAGTTGGCTGAAGCCCACCACGCTAGTAGACGTGCGCCTGCGTTATTTGGCCAACGCCCCCCGCCCCTTGCGGCACAATGCGCCACTGAAGTTCTTCAGTGGCTCTGCGGAGGTGATGGCCAGAGCGCGGCTCTTGGACGCTGAGGCCATCCCGCCGGGCGGAGAGGGCTGGGTGCAGTTGCGACTGGTTGAGCCGGTGGCTCTGGTCAGGGGAGATCGTTTCATCGTCCGCCAGCCCTCGCCCGCTGTCACCGTAGGCGGTGGGCAAGTGATTGACCCCCATCCCCGCCGGCGACACCGGCGCTTCCGCTACGAGGTCATTGCCAGGCTGGCGACCCTGGCCAAAGGCAGCCCGGCGGAGATCCTTCTCCAATCGCTGGAGACCAGCCAGCCCTGTCAGGTGCGCGCGCTGATGAAGCGTAGCGGCCTTGTTACGGAACAAGCAGGACACGCTTTGCAAGAGCTTTTGGATGGCCAGCAAATCCTGATCCTCGACAGCAGGATCGAGAAAGTACCCAATGCCCAATATCTGGTCGCCAACAATCCGTACCTCATCTCAGCGTCGGGCTGGGAGAAGCTATTGAGCAAACTTATCATCGCCTTGCAAGACTATCACCAACGGCGTCCTTTGCGCCAAGGCATGCCCCGCGAAGAGCTCAAAAGCCAGTTGAAATTATCTACCAAGCTCTTGAACGAAGTGGCGAACAGGGCCGTGATAGAGGGTAGGCTGGTGGATGAAGAGGCCACCCTGCGCCTGCCAGAACACCAGGTGAAGTTCAGTGCTGAACAAGAGCGCCAGGTGCAAAAGCTATTGGCCGCCTTTAGAGAGAACCCCTACACCACACCCTCGGTGGCTGACAGCGAGGTCATGGTGGGAACGGAGGTGCTGAACGCTCTGATTCAGCAAGGAAAGTTGGTTCAGGTCAGTGAAGAGGTCCTGTTTCTGGAGGAAACCTACGAGGAGATGGTTAAACGGGTCATCGAGCACATCGAAAAGAAAGGCTCTATTACAGTGGCTCAGGTGCGTGATATGTTCGCGGCCAGTCGCAAATATGCCCTGTCGTTGATGGAACACCTGGACGAACGCAGGGTGACGAGACGGGTGGGGGACGAACGTGTCCTGAGATAGCTCAGCATGGTGTATTCTAGCCAAAAAGCCTCCTCATGCCAAGCCAAAGGAGGCTTTTTGTATTATTAGAAACCTTAAAATCTTGAATTCTGATGACTCTCTTGAGATACTAAATATAGTATCTAATATGCAGCATCACCCCAACATATAGTAGCATCACTGGAAGAAATTGCAAATCGCTCTAAAAAGAACCTTAAAATCCTGAACAGGGACTAGCCAAAAGCGCAAAAGTAGTGTATAATATAGTGGAGAGAAGTGGAACATTGTGGTAGAGCGTGGGTGGATGCAGCCATCCTGGTCGCTGCATGTAGGGAGTATACCAGCGTGTTCTTGGGTGAGTACGAACATACACTAGATGAAAAGGGGAGATTGATCATTCCCGCCAAGTTTCGCGATGGGTTAGGCGAGGGCTTGTTCGTCACCAGGGGCTTGGATGGCTGTCTTTTCATCTTCCCGCCCGATACGTGGAAAGACCTGTCCGAGAAAATGGCCAGCCTTTCTCTTGTTCAAGCCGGTGCCCGCCTATTCAGCCGCATGATATACTCAGGTATCGAATGTAGTTTAGATAAACAAGGACGGATTCTCTTACCACCCTCACTGCGGGCGCACGCAGATATCGAAAGCGAAGTGGTGATTACTGGCGTCAGAAATCGTGTGGAAATCTGGAGTAAGAAACGCTGGCAAGTAATGACTACCAGGATGGAGGATGAAAGTAGTTCCATCGCCGAGCAATTAGCCAACCTGGGAATCTAGGATGGCACGTCACCCTCTGTTCGTTATTATACACTACTTTTGCGGATTTTGCAATTGACTTGTCCGGAGGCGATTCCTGGCTGCTGCTCGTTAGACAGGGGGTGATAAGCTGAGCCATATTCCTGTTCTTTACCAAGAGGTCTTGGCCGGGCTCCGGATAAAGCCTGTCGGACGTTACATAGACGCTACAGTGGGAGGTGGTGGACACGCCCTCGGCATCCTGCTGGGCTCTGCACCCGATGGTGAACTCCTGGGTATAGATGCTGACTCTATGGCCATAGCTTTGGCTGGCGAACGACTGGCTGAATTCGGGGGAAGAGTAACTCTGGTACAGGGCAGTTTCGCTGACGTGGAGGAGATTGCCGAGGAACACAGCTTTTACCCTGTGGATGGCATTCTTCTCGATCTGGGGCTTTCATCGCTGCAGTTGGAGGCCGCGGGGCGGGGTTTTTCCTTTCAGTTGGACGGGCCACTGGATATGCGCTTCGGCTCTTCCCAGACAACGATGGCGGCTGACCTGGTCAACTCTCTGTCCGTGGAGGAATTGGCCAGCCTCTTATTCCGGTACGGCGAGGAACCCCAGGCGCGACGAATCGCTAGAGCTATCGTGGTTGAGCGCCCCATCAATACCACCAGGGAGCTGGCTGCTCTGGTGGAGAGAACGGTAGGCCGTCGCAGAAGGCTCCACCCGGCCACCAGGACATTCCAGGCTCTGCGCATGGTTGTCAATGAAGAGATGGAATGTCTCGCCGAAGCCTTGCCCCAGGCGTTGAGGCTCTTGGCGCCCGGCGGGTGTCTGGCGATCATATCCTTTCATTCCCTGGAAGACCGCCTGGTCAAGCAGTTCTTCCGTAAGGAAGCGCGGGATTGCTTGTGTCCGCCGGAAGTGCCTGCTTGCGTCTGTGGCCACCGAGCCACTTTGGGAATATTGACTAAGAAACCCATCAGGCCCTCGGCTGACGAGGTGGCGGCCAATCCCCGCAGCCGCAGCGCCAAGTTGCGGATCGCGTATCGTCTGGAGCAAGGGGAGATCGCTCATGGCTAACAGGCAGGAGAGCTCTTTGCGTCTGGAGAAGGGGTCTTGGCGGCTGGAAGCCAAGACCACGGCCGGGATTCTCCTGGTTCTAACCATGTTGGGCTTGCTCAGTTGGCTCTGTCTGACTCAAGCCAGCAAAGTATCCGCGGCCGACTACCGGATCTGGGAAAAAAGGGCAAAGAAAGCTGGCATTCAGCGGGAGAACGCCGCGTTGCTGGCTGAGGTCATGGAGCTGGTTAGCGTTCCTCGTCTCGAGAACATAGCACTAGGATTGGGCTACGTCTCCCCCTCCCCTGTGGAGCGTCGGTATTTGGCCGTATCTGGTTACCCTGGTAGCGTATCGGGAGATAGATTGACTGTAGCGTCCTGGCCGGATGAAAGCGCTGTTACTGCTCCGGAAAAACCCAGAGACGAGTCTCTCGGTGTATCTGGGTGGTGGCAAAAAGTGATCTCTCAGTTCGTTGCCTGGGCAGGGACGCAACCCTGATGATTGTCAGAGGAAGGATAGCTTCCGCGAACGATGAAAGCAGTGGGTCGAAGGAAAGGGCCTTTCGGCGACTTGCCTTTCTGGTCGCCATCCTCATCGGCCTGATCCTGGTCATCACTGTTCGACTTTTCTACTTGCAGATCATTCAAGGGGCCCTTGGCGGTGACCAGAAGCCCTTCCTGGCAAACTACACGCCGCAAGTCGCCCCTCATCGTGGATTGATCTTTGATCGCCGTGGCTATATCCTGGCCCTAAATACGTTTGAGTACGACGTATCCGCGGCTCCAGACGTGATAACGGACACCCAATATGTAGCAGACTGTCTGTCGCCAGTCCTGGACCTATCACCTGACGAGCTGGTTTCACTCCTGAAGCCCGAGAAGCTTTACGTTCTCCTGAAAAATCGCGTCTCGCAAGAAGCAGCTGATGCCATTATTCCGTTGAATTTCAGGGGCATCAATCTGAAGCCCAAGCTGCTACGCAGGTATCCAGATGGCGAGTTAGCTGCTCACCTTCTGGGCTTTGTGAACTTGGACTCTGATGGCGTCTATGGCCTGGAGGGGTTCTATGATCTTGTTTTGAAAGGCACTGACACCATACCTGAGCGGCGTCCTGAGCTTGTCGAAGGGGGAGGGGTGTATTATCAGGGCGAAACTGTGCCCATTGCCTTTCAACAACTGGCTCTGCCGCAAGACGGCACCCATCTGGTGCTCACTCTCGACAGGAACATCCAATATCTGGTGGAGCAGGAGCTGGCGAAGGCGGTAGGCCAATACCAGGCTGATGGTGGCACCATTATCGTCATGGCTCCGAAGACGGGTGCTATCCTGGCTATGGCCAACTATCCGTCGTATGATCCTAACCGCTTCTACGAAGCGCTGGAGCTACACACCAACCCTGCGGTGGGCCACCAATACGAGCCTGGCTCTGTCTTCAAGATCATCACCATGGCCGCGGGCCTCGATGTAGGAGTCATCAGCCTTGATAGCACTTTCTTCGATAGCGGCGCGATAGAAGTGGGAGGGGCCGTTATCCGGAACCCCGACCGTCGTGCTCATGGCCTGGTGAGCATGACCGACATCCTGGCCTATTCCCTGAACGTAGGGGTTGCCCATGTCAGCATCTTGCTGGGTGAAGAGACGTTTTATGCCTACTTGAAGGATTTTGGTTGTGGAGCTCATACGGGCATTGACTTGAATGGCGAGGTGGCCGGGACCCTTAAGGAGCCAGGCAGCGAAAACTGGTATAAGTCCGATCTGGGAACGAATTCTTTTGGGCAGGGGATAGCTGTGACTCCTTTGCAGATGATCACGGCAGTGGCGGCAGTGGCCAACCGCGGCTTACTGATGAAGCCCTATGTAGTAGAGCGGATCGTTGATGACCAGGGGGTGATCATTACCCAACCCGCTGTCATACGGCAGGTCATTTCGGCCCAGACTGCCGAGCAACTGACGGACATGTTGGTGGAAGCCGTGGAGCGAGGAGCGGAGCTGGCCACTGTGTCGGGTTACGACATTGCCGGAAAGACGGGAACGGCTCAGATACCCGTTGGCGATCACTATGACCCAGAATTGACCATTGCCTCGTTCGTAGGCTACGCTCCGGCCGACGATCCCCGCTTCATCGTCCTGGTCAAGATTGACAAGCCGCGCTTGGATCCGTGGGGAGCAGAAGTGGCGGCTCCCGTTTTCAGGACTATCGCCGAACGCCTGTTTGTGCTGCTGAATGTCCCGCCCGACAGCGTAAGATTAGCTCGCAGGTGATCCGATGCTGACCCTTGCTGATTTGGTGGAGGGCCTCACTGGCCAGAGGTTACCTAACCTGGAACAGAAGCTGACCGATGCGGTCATAGACTCGCGCCAGTCGTGCCCCGGCAGCCTCTTCGTGGCTCTTAAGGGCGAGCGTGAAGACGGCCATGATTTCGTGGCCGATGCCTTCCGGCGTGGGGCGATAGCGGCTATCGTGGAGAAAGAACTGGATACTAGATATTGGATACTGGATATTAGACAGTCACCATTCCAATATCCAATATCCAATATCCAATATCCAGTCTGTTTCATCGTCGAGGACAGCCTGAAAGCCCTGCAACGGGTGGCTGCTTACTGGCGTGGCAAGCACACTCCTCGCGTGGTGGGCGTCACCGGCAGCATAGGCAAGACTACTGCCAAGGAGATGATCGGCGGTGTTCTCTGCCAGCGTTTTCGCACCTTGAAAAGCAAGGGCAACTACAACAGCGAGATTGGCCTGCCCTTGACGCTTTTGAAGCTGGAGCCGAGCCACCAGCGGGTCGTCCTGGAGATGGGCATGTATGACCTGGGGGAGATTGCGGAGCTTGCGGCCATCGCCCGTCCCCACATCGGGGTGGTCACCAACGTGGGCCCTTCCCACCTGGAGAGGCTGGGCACTATCGAGCGCATCGCCCAGGCCAAGACGGAGTTGGTGGAGGCCCTGCCCGACGACGGCGTGGCCATTCTCAACGGTGACGACCCCTGGGTGCGCCAGATGGCGGCCAAAACCAAAGCTGGGGTATTCTACTATGGTCTGGACCAAACCTGTGACCTGTGGGCCAACCAGATCGAGAGCCAGGGCCTGGAGGGTATCCGCTTCCGCTTCCATCATGGCCCTGAGACAATCTATGCCAAGGTGCCGGTGCTGGGGCGGCATAGCGTGCACACGGCTCTGGCCGCTGCTGCCGTGGGCTTGGTCGAAGGACAATCTTGGGAGGAGATCATAGATGGATTGCGAGGAGCGGCGCAACTGCGCCTGGTGGTGGTGCCCGGTCTGCGAGGTTCAACTATCCTGGACGACACCTACAACGCCAGCCCTGCCTCCACCATCGCCGCCCTCAACCTGGTTGAGGAACTGGATGGACGGAAGATCGCCGTGCTGGGTGACATGCTGGAACTGGGGGCCTACGAAGAAGAAGGACATCGAAAGGTGGGTCGCCGGGCCCTGGATGTGGTGGCTGTACTCATCACCGTGGGAGAGCGTGGACGACTCATCGCTGAGGCAGCTCTGGCCTGGGGCATGGAAGCAGAAAAGGTCATCATAGAGGCAGACAACGAGAGAGTCATCGCCCGCCTGTGCGAAATCGTCGCTCCTGGTGACATAATACTGGTTAAAGGCTCTCGCGGCATGAAAATGGAAGAGATTGTCGCCGCGTTAGCAATACCCAATATCCAATAACCAATCGAGATTGGATATTGGATATTTGAGCTTTGATATTTGAGCTTTGGATTTGACACATGGCTTATGCATTGGCTCTGGGCGCCTTTTCTTTCTTGTTTGCCGTTATCTGGGGTAGGCCGCTGATCGCCTACTTGAGGCGTCACCGCATCGGCAAACAGATCCGGTTCGATGGCCCCAGTTCCCACCAAACGAAAACTGGTACGCCGACCATGGGGGGGCTGATGATTTTGATACCTGCCTTTCTCATCGTCTTAGCTGCGGGCTTCGCTGAATTACTGGCCGGCACTTCCTTTGGCCAGGCGCTGCTGGACAGGCTGGGCGTGGCACGAGCCGTTTTTCTCGGCCGTTCAATTCTGGTGCCGCTGGGGGTTATGCTCGGTTTTGGTTTGTTGGGAGGACTCGACGACTGGGCCGGGGTGCGAGGTCACCGCAACGGCGAAGGGCTCCTGGGCCGTTGGAAGTTCATCATCCAGTTAGCGTTGGCCATAATCGCAGCCCTCGTCCTCCACTTTGGCCCTCCCGATCTTCATAGCGTAGCTATCCCAGGGATAGCCGAAAAAGTGGACATCGGGCTTTTGTGGTTGCCCATCGCCGTATTCTTCATCGTCGGTTACTCCAACGCCGTCAATTTGACCGATGGGCTGGATGGCCTGGCTGGTTCCATTGCTGCCCTCTGCTTTCTCTGCTACGGCATCATCGCCTACCTGCAGGATCAGGGCTGGTTGCTGGCCTTTTGCTTCACTATGGTCGGGGCAACCCT
The DNA here is from genome assembly GCA_964390805.1 of uncultured Anaerolineae bacterium. GTDB lineage: Bacteria > Chloroflexota > Anaerolineae > VGOG01 > VGOG01 > CAYMKL01. Next base: position 17,225 of record CAYMKL010000082.1, read on the forward strand.
GGCCTTCCTGTGGTACAATGCCTATCCCGCCGATTTGTTCATGGGCAACGTGGGGTCGGAGGCGCTAGGTGCGACCCTGGCTGTGGTGGCTCTGATGACCGGGCAGTGGCTGCTCCTGCCCATTATCAGTGGCGTTTTCGTGGCTGAGACGTTATCGGTCATACTGCAGGTGGTCTATTTCAAATTCACCAGGATCAGGTACGGCCAGGGCCGGCGCATCTTCAAGATGACGCCCTTGCACCATCACTTCGAGCTCTTGGGCTGGTCCGAACCGCAGGTGACGCAAAGGTTCTGGCTAATGGCCATCCTGGCGGCCATGCTGGGCGTAGCCCTCGCGCTGTGGGGCAACCCACCACCGGCGATGTAGTCAAGGGAGCAAGAGACAGGATGCAAGAGGCAAGAAACAATGGAGCAAAGTCCACTAGACTCCATAGTCCAAAGTCCGTTGAATTCTGTAGTCCGTTGTTCCATCATCGGACTGGCGCGGGAGGGGACGGCCCTGGCCAGATTCCTGGCCGAGCGAGGGGTCGAGGTTACGGTTAGCGATCTCAAAAACGAGGAGGAGCTACAGGAAAACATTGCAAAGCTAAAAGGATTGCCCATCCGCTTTGTGCTCGGTGATCACCCAGGGGAGGTGTTGGACCAGACCGATGTCCTTTTCCTCAGCCCCGGCGTGCCACTGGAGGCACCCATCGTCGTAGAGGCCAAGAGGCGGGGCATCCCCATCAGCAGCGAGACCAGGCTATTCACTCAACTGTGTCCCGCGCTCATCATCGGCATCACCGGCTCCAGCGGCAAGACGACCACCGTGAGTCTGGTGGGGCAGATGATGAAGGCCAGTGGCTTCCGCACCTGGGTAGGGGGGAACATCGGCCGGCCCCTCATTAGATACCTGGAGGAGATCGAGCCGACCGACAAAGTAGTGATGGAGCTGTCGAGCTTCCAACTGGAGATCATGGCGTGGAGTCCGCCCATTGCTGCCATCCTCAACATCACACCCAACCACCTGGATCGCCACCCCTCCATGGAAGCCTACATCGAGGCCAAATTCAACATCCTGCGCTTTCAGCGGCCAGGGGATGTAGCCATCTTAGGCTACGACCTAATATCTAATCTCCAATATCTAATATCCAATCTTCAGTCTCGAATCCTGACTTTCAGCTTAAACGAGGAGGTAGAACAAGGAGCATTTCTGCGGGATGGCAAAGCGCCAGCCATCATCCTGAGGTTGGGGGATAGGGAACAGCGGATTTGCTCCGCAGATGAGATCAAGCTCCTGGGGCGACACAACCTGGAAAACGTCCTGGCTGCCTGCGCCATAGCTGGGGTGGCAGGAGCCTCTCGGCAGGCCATAGCAAATGTGGCCACTACTTTCGAAGGGGTAGAACATCGCCTGGAGCTGGTGCGAGAGATGGGCGAAGCCCCAGCCGTGCGCTATTACAATGATTCCATCGCCACCTCGCCGGAGCGCACCATTGCTGCCTTGCGATCCTTCGATCAACCCATCGTCCTCCTGGCCGGGGGACGCGATAAGCATCTGCCCTGGGATGAGATGGCGCGACTTACGTTGCAGAAAGCGCGGCGCTTGATCCTGTTTGGGGAGGCGGCCCCGATCATTGAGGAAGCTATACGGGTTTCGGGTTCTGGGTTTCGAGTTTCGAGGGATTTCATCCATCGTTGTCAAACGCTGGATGAAGCGGTTGAGATGGCGGCGCGGGAGGCGCAGCCTGGCGACGTGGTGTTGCTTTCGCCGGGCGGCACCAGTTTCGATGCCTTCAGTGACTTCGTCGAGCGAGGCGAGCGGTTCCGCGAGCTCGTGAGAGCACTTTGATCAACTTATCTTGAGGTGTCATTGCGAGGCGCGCTGTTTGCGCCGAAGCAATCTCCCCCACCGTCGCCAGGAGATTGCTTCGCTCCGCTCGCGATGACAGATCATGGAGGGGAGGAAGAGATGGCAGTATACAGCCGAGAATTTACCAAGAGGATTGATTATCCGTTGATTATCGTCCTGGCCAGCTTGCTCCTCATCGGCCTGATGATGGTCTACAGCGCCAGTTTCAGCTTTGGCTACGCAGTATTTGATCAGCCGACCCACTTCTTCGGTAGGCAGATCCTCTGGGCTCTTCTAGGCACGGCTGGCATGATCGTGATGATGAGTATTGATTATCACATCTGGCGACGTTTTTCTGTTCCACTGATGGCCGGCACTTTACTCCTGTTGATACTCCTCCTGATCGTGGGCAAAGAGAGATTGGGCTCTGTGCGTTTCTTCTTTGGGGGATCGGTGCAGCCCAGCGAGCTGTGCAAGCTGATCATCATCATCTACGTCGCCGACTGGCTTTCGTCCAAAGAGGAGAGACTCCGTATGGTGACCTATGGCCTCATTCCCTTTGCCATTCTCATCGGAGTGGTGGCGGGCCTGATCGTGATGCAGCCCGATTTCAGCACCGCCATCCTCATTGTGGTCACGGCTATAGCCATGTTTTTTATCGCCGGCGCCGACCTCCTTCAATTGGCTATTGGCTTCATATTTGGAGGGGTCACTTTTGCCGTCTTGATCCGCCGATCATTACATGCGGTGGAAAGAATCAATACCTATCTGGCATCGCTTTTTGGTGGTGAAGTGAACTATCATGTTCAACAGAACCTGTCTGCGCTGAAAGAGGGGGGGTTATTCGGCGTCGGCCTGGGGAACGGGTACTTCAAACTGCAGGGCAGCATTCTGCCGCTGGCCCACAATGACAGTATCTTTGCCGTGCTTGGCGAGGAGTTGGGTTTGATTGGCTGCCTGTTGGTGGTGGGGCTCTTTGCAGCCCTGGCCTATCGAGGCTTCCAGATATCTCTGGAGGCCACTGATGATTTCGGCACCGTTCTAGCTGCGGGCCTGACCTGCTGGCTGATCTTTCAAGCTTTGATTAACATAGCTGTGACTACCAACACCTTGCCCTTCACGGGCATACCCTTGCCCTTCGTTAGTTATGGCGGCTCCTCCTTGGCTGTTTCCATGACCGGTGTCGGCTTGCTCCTGGGCATCTCCAGAGGTAACTTGGAGGAAAGGTCGGAGGAGAGTGCGCGTTATGATTTCGGGCGGCGGGACGGGCGGCCACGTATATCCAATTCTCGCCGTCGTTGAAGCTTTTTCCAACCTCCAATCCTTCGCCTACGCTCAGGACAGGCTTCCAACTTCCAGCTTCTTATATGTGGGCAGCCGGGGTGGGGTGGAGGAGGCGATCGTCAGCCGATTTGCGCAAAATGAGGGGTTGCCCTTCGCCGCCATCTCGGCTGGGGGCTTGCGCGGCCTGGCGCCCTGGACTGTAGCCAGGAATATCTTCAAAATGGTGGGAGGCTTCGTGCAATCGCTGGGCATCGTGCGCGATTTCTCTCCCGACGTAGTCCTGGTCACAGGAGGATACGTGTGCGTGCCCGTGGCTACAGCCGCCTGGCTTCGTCGAGTGCCTCTCCTGGTGTTGCTGCCCGACCTGGAGCCGGGCCTGGCCGTCCGCGCCTTGAGCCGCCTGGCGACGCGAGTTGCGGTCTCTTTTCCGGAGGTGGCAAGGTACTTCGACCAAAGTAAAGTCGTAACGGCGGGATACCCGGTGCGGGCTGAGTTCTTCGCCGCCGACAGGGCCGAGGCCAGAAAAGCTCTTGGCCTGGAGGAAGGCCTGAAGACCATCACTGTTTTTGGCGGCAGCCGCGGTGCGCATAGCATAAACCTGGCCTTGAGCCAGTGCCTGGAGCGCCTGCTAGGGCTCGCGCCCGTTTGCCAGGTGATCCACGTCTGTGGCCTTATGGACGCCGAGTGGGTGATGGAGAACAGGGCCCAGTTGCCCGATAAGTTGCGAAACCGCTATCGAGTGTATTCCTATTTGCACGAGGAGATGCCCAGCGCTTTGGCTGCGGCGGACCTGGCGGTGGCCAGGGCTGGGGCGGCGACGCTGGGGGAGTTTCCGGCTCTGGGCTTGCCCAGCATCTTGGTTCCCTACCCTTATGCTGGCCAGCATCAGGAACTCAACGCCGATTACCTGGTCAGTCGGCGCGCTGCGGTGAAGGTCACCGACGCTGAGCTGGGGGAGAAGCTGTTACCCACTATCTTGGAGATCCTTGGCGACGGGGAAGCCCTGGCCGGGATGGGCGAGCGGGCGCGGGCGTTGGCCAGGCCGGACGCGGCTCAGCGCATTGCGGAGGAGATCGAGCGACTGGGCAGAGCGCGGTTGTTGCAAAGGGATTGAAGGGTTCGCGATGGACTTGAGCTATCTCCAGGTTCTGGTGGCGGGCGGCTTTGTATTTGGTCTGATGGGTTTCCTGCGCGGCGTGGCGCGAGAAATCATCACCGCTATAGGCATCATCACTGCTTATGTCTTCATTAAGTGGGGCGAATCGTTCCTTGTGCGTTGGACAAACAAGTTTCATAAACTGGTCGTTTTCGCTCTCAAAGGGGGGCTAACAGCCGATGACCCTACTGCCATCTGGCCTCAAGTGGCGAATCTTCCACCTCTGATCGAATCCGATGGCGAGAAGCTGCTCTTCAGACTGGTTGTCTTTGTCTCATTGGTCATCATAGCCTACATCGTGGGCAATAGAGTCCTTTCCTCCCGTACGGATACTTTTGGACCTCTGGCAATCTATCCCGATATACCTCTTCTGTCGAGATTTCTGGGGCTGGCGACGGGGTTGATGGAAGGCTATTTGATCGCCTATTTCGTGATCCCTGAGATCTTTCCCAAGGCGGAGACGGTCGTGAAGTTGCCCACTGGGACCGTTACCGTGTTTCTAGGCCAGTACGTGGCCCTGGTGCTTGTTGGGTTCCTGGCCGTACTGATCGCCTTTGGCCTGCGGAGCGCGTCCCTAAAAAAGTAGGAGGTTGCGTAGTTGGAGCCGGTAGAGGTATTGTGGATCGCCATCTTTCTCCTGTTCGGGGCTATCGGCCTGGTGCGAGGCTTTCTTAAGGAACTGGGGGTTACGACCGCCATCTTCGTGGCCATCTACATCATCTCCCAGTGGCTGGAGAAGCGACAAGTAACGGATAAGGCGCTGGGCAAGGTTGTTGAGGTTGCGCCGGGGGCTTTAGGTGCTTTTGCTACCGACGATCCCAGGAGTGCCTTGATTAGGTGCATGCTGTACATCCTAATAATGGTATTCATGGTCTTCATCTCCTACCATGGGGAGACTCTCACCTTCGGTGGCTCTCCCCCCAAGGGGACGGCGGGTGTTCTCTTTAACCTGATGATAGGCTTACTAAATGGATATCTAGTCGTATGCACCATCTGGTATTATCTGGACAAGTACAACTATCCCACCCGGCTGTTGGGGCTTTACCAGGAACCTTTGAGTCCTCTCGCCCAGTTCTTAAGTGGTTTGCTCTTTTTCAATTGGATACCGTCCAACCTACTGGAACCGGTTCTGATCTCTTTCATTTTCTTTCTGATTATCATGCGGGTCGCTAGGTAGGGATGGGTGAAACGCTGAACAAGGACAGTAGGATTCATTTCGTAGGCATCGGCGGCATCGGTCTCTCGGCTATAGCCAGGGTGTTGCTGGAAGAGGGGGGGCGTGTTTCAGGCTCCGATTTGAAGCTCTCGCCCATCACCGATGCCCTGGCCGCCCAGGGCGCCACCATCCACCAGGGTCATCGAGCGGGGAATGTGGGCGACGCTGATTTGGTGGTCGTCTCCTCGGCTATACCAGCCGACAATCCTGAGGCAGCGGCCGCCCGCGCAGGGGGCATCCCTGTCGTTAAGCGAGACTGGATGTTGGGGCGCATGATGGAGGGCCGATTTGGCATCGCCGTGGCCGGCTCCCATGGCAAGACCACGATCACGGCCATGATCGCGCTTCTTCTGACCGAGGCTGACCTGGACCCGACCTTCATCGTCGGCGGCATTTTGGAAAATCTGGGGACGAACGCCAGGGCCGGTCGGGGAGAGCATTTCGTCATTGAGGCCGACGAGTATGACCGCACCTTTCTGGGACTCAGGCCCAAGGTCGCTGTGCTCACTAACATCGAGATGGATCACCCCGACTGCTACCCTGAGTTGGATGACTTGGTGGAAGTTTTCCGAGAGTTCCTGCGCCTGGTTCCTGCCGATGGGTGCATCGTAGGGTGTGGGGACGAGGAGCGGGTAAGAGGAGTACTGGAAGCAAGGGGACAGGGGGCTGGTGTTGTCACTTACGGATTGGGTGAGGGTGTAGACTGGCTGGCGGTGGACATACGATCAAACGAGTTGGGCGGACATGACTTCGTTGCCTTACACGATGGCCGTGCGGTTGGCGAGTTTACTCTGTGCATCCCTGGCCTGCATAATGTGCAGAATGCCCTGGCGGTGCTCGCTGTTGCTCACCGGCTGGGTTTGAACCTGGCAGGTGTGGGGGAGTCGCTGCGAAGCTATCGCGGGGTACAGCGGCGCTTCGAGGTGAAGGGCGAGGTGAATGGAATAGTTGTCATTGATGATTACGCCCACCATCCCACCCAGATACAAGCTACCCTACGGGCGGCGCGGGAACGCTATGCGGGGCGAACGCTATGGGCCGTCTTCCAGCCCCACACCTACAGCCGCACCAAGGCCCTGCTGGGCGAATTCGCCGAAAGCTTCGCCGACGCCGACCACGTGGTCGTGACCGAGATCTATGCCGCTCGCGAGTTCGACGACCTGGGGGTGAGCGCGGCCGACATCGTGGCCCGTATGAAGCATCCCGACGCCCGCCACATTTCTGGCCTGAACGAGGCCACCGATCATTTGCTCGATCACCTGGAGTCCGGTGATGTGCTCATCACTTTGGGAGCAGGGGATGGGTACAAGGTGGGAGACAACGTTTTGGCTAAGGGAAGAAGGCGTAACATTCACTAACAAACACCCTGGATCCCCAATAGTAGTCGGTGGATCCACTGGATTACTCCACCGACAAGGTACGTCAGTCAGGAGGAGAGAAGATGGACATAAATGAGTATCTTGACGCCATCGCCAGGCATTTGGGATTGATTCTGGTGCTCACTCTGCTGGCAATGCTCGTGGCAGCTATCATCAATCTTTTCATACCTCCCACGTATGAGGCCACGGCTATCCTATCTGTGCCTCAGTTGAGCCCCTCGGTGCCTATTGTGTCTTTGACCAAGAGCACTGAGGTTGAAGGGCAAGTGATCGCATCCCTCAGCACCAGGAATCCCATTTTCCCTGGGGGGCAGGTGCCTGAAGGGCTTATCCACGACATCGAGGTGAACGAGAGGCCGAACATGCTCCGTATCACGGCGCGTTCGGATACACCGCAGAGAGGCGCGCTCATAGCCAATACGTGGGCGAATTTCGCCGTTGAGCAGATCTCAGAAGCCCAGTTGAAGGAGGGCCAACAGCTCAAGACTGCCGAGCAGAATCTGGAAATGGCTAATGAGGCGCTGAATGTCTTTGAAGAGGAGTACGGATTTGGACTCTTTGGATTCGGCACCGCCGAAGAGGACCTGGAAGCCGATAAAGAACGGTTGGGCGCCCATCAACTCAGGCAAGACAGCATCAAACAGAGCATTGAAGAGGCGAAGACTTTTAGGGCAACCATAAAGGGAGGAGATACCGGCGCTTCTGCGAAGACCATTTCTCCTTTTGTTATCCATCTCTTGCAAAAGGTATCGAAAGAGTCCCAGGGTGACATATTCCCGGTCCAAGTTCTGCTCCTGGAGCAGCAAGTTGATCAGCATGTCATTGAGCAGTATGAGACAACCATGGAGGACATTGAGGCAGCGCTTGAAGAGGCAAAGGATCTCAGAGACGCTGTCGAGCAGGGAGGCAGCATGGGCTCTCCTGAGTTGATGACCTCACTCATAACTGACTTCCTGGAGAGCGGATCAACCGAATCGGCCATGGGGATAGATGTTGAGGCTCTTTCCCTCCCCACGGACGATATCAGTCCCAGTCAGCAAGTGGCAATCCTCGACACGATCATCTCGATCCTGGAAGGAAGGGAGGCTCTCATCGCAGCCAATATGGCCCAGTTGTCCACGAAAGCGGTGGATACGCTGGATGCCGCGATTGCGGCTCTCAAAACTGAGGAGGAGGAGTTGGCTAGTAGCATTGAGGTGCTCTCCTCCGATATCTCTCAGCGAGAAAAGATTATGGCAGAGAAAAGACCCGAACTGGAGAGATTGATCGTGGCAAGGGTCGAGGCTGAAGAGATCTACATGTCCCAGGCCGATAAGATGCAAAAGGACGAGTTTGCTGCTGAGCCGAAGGTGATCGCTTCGGCAATGGAACCAAAGGAGCCCATCCGGCCCAACAAGTTGTGGAATGTCGGTCTGGCTGGCGCCTTAGGCTTGATGGTGGGCCTCCTGCTGGCTATTAGAGAGGAACGTGTCAAAGGGGAGTTGATGTGGTGGTAGGCCAAGTATGTCGAAATGAATTCATGTCCCTCCACACCTCCTTTTGCATCGGTGGCCCGGCCGATTTCTACATCGTGGCTACGAGCGCGCACGAACTGGCTGATCTTGCCACGTCGGCGCGAAAACATGACCTGCCCTACTTAATCATCGGCCGGGCCACCAACATCCTGGTGGCCGATAAGGGTATCCGCGGCTTTGTGATAGAGAATGGAGGACAGAATACGTGCTTCGAGAACGACGTAGTTCTATACGCCGAGAGTGGGGCATTATTGGGAGACCTGGCCCGTGAGAGCGCGCGACGGGGCCTGGGGGGGCTGGAATGGGCAGTGGGCATCCCCGGCTCAGTCGGAGGGGCTATCGTGGGCAACGCCGGAGCCTACGGCGGCTACATCGGTGATGTGGCGAGAAAGGCCACCGTGCTCACCGCCGACGGGACGGTGCGCGAGTTGTCCGCCCAGGAGATGGACTTCGGCTACAGGACGAGCAGGTTCAAGGGACAAGAAAGTAAGGGTAGGCAAGAGGTCATACTCTCGGCAGAGTTCGCGTTGCGCCCGGAGCCTGCCCAGACCCTCGCGGAGAAGATGGCCGATTACACGCGGCGTCGAGAGGCAAAGCAACCCACGGAACCCAGCGTCGGCAGCATCTTCAAACGGACGAAACAGTATCCGGCCGGATTCCTTATTGAGCAGGCGGGCCTCAAGGGGACGCGCATCGGGGGCGCGCAGATCTCGCCGAGACACGCCAATTTCATCGTCAATCTGGGTGGGGCCAGGGCAGTTGATGTTAAGGCCCTCATTGACCTGGCTCAGGAGCAGGTGCGAGAGCAATTTGGCGTTGAGCTGGAGCTGGAGATCGAATTGGTAGGAGAGTGGAATGGCTGAGAAGCTCAGGGTGGGTGTCATCTTCGGAGGGCAGTCTGGAGAGCACGAGGTCTCGTTGGTCTCTGCCCAAGGTATCATGAATGCCATGGATAAAGAGAAGTACGAGATAATCCCCATCGGCATCACTAAAAAGGGGCGCTGGCTGACCAGCGGCGAGCCGATGAAGCTGCTGCAATCCCCCCCCTCCGTCTCCCCCCCAAGCGGGGGAGGTGAAAGGGAGAGCGCGGAACGGGCAGAGTCCGGAGCACGGGAGCTAGTGGTTAGAGGTAGGCGCGACCTGGTGCCAGGTACTCGCGAGACGGGATTCCCTCAAGTTGACGTCGTGTTCCCTGTCTTGCATGGCCCTTATGGGGAGGACGGTACGGTACAGGGCCTCCTGGAGCTGGCCGATATACCCTACGTCGGGGCGGGGGTGCTGGGCTCGGCGCTGGGGATGGACAAAATCGCTATGAAGGCCGTCTTCAAGAACTACGGGCTACCTGTGGTGCAGCATCTGCCGCTCAAGCGCAAGGACTGGGAGCGGGACCCTGAGGCCATGATGAAACTCATTGAAAAAGAGCTGGGTTATCCCTGTTTCATCAAGCCGGCCAACCTGGGCTCCAGCGTGGGCATCTCCAAGGTCCACCAGCGCAGCGGGTTGGCTCCGGCCCTGGAACTGGCGGCTCGCTACGACCGCAGGATGCTGGCCGAGCGAGCGGTGAACGCGCGGGAGATCGAGGTCAGCGTCCTGGGCAACGACGAGCCTATCGCCTCGGTGCCGGGGGAGATCATTCCCTGCCGTGAGTTCTACGACTACATCGCCAAGTACATAGATGACCGATCAGAGCTGATCATTCCCGCTGATCTTCCATCAGAAATGACTCGGCGGATACAGGAGTTGGCCATCGCCGCTTTCCTGGTTGTGGACTGTGCAGGGATGGCGCGCGTTGATTTCATGCTGGATAGGGATACGGGGGAGCTCTACATAGGTGAGCTAAACACCATACCCGGCTTCACGCCCATCAGCATGTACCCCAAGTTGTGGGAGGCCAGCGGCATTTCATACTCAGAGCTAATTGACCGGTTGATCGAACTGGCGTTGGGAAGGCATGCCGACAATAGCAGATCGGAGACGTCCTACAGTCTGGAAGAACTCGAGTGATTCACCAGAAACAAGCCAATCTCTGCTAGGGAATTGCCATGCCCCGCAGATCATCGAAGCGAAAAACGAAGAAGCGTCCCAAAGCCAAGCGAAATCACGCCTACGAAATCGCTAAGCCGAGTGCAAAGCTGGCGCCGAGGTCCCTGGTCGGTCTCTGGCCGGTCAAAGAGGGCCTCCTGCTGAGCGTATTCCTGTTGGCGGTGCTGGCTCTGTTGACCAGTCAGTTCTTCACCACCCACAGGTTCTATGTCTACGATGCTGAGGTGCAGGGTAACCAATTTGTTGGCCGGGATGAGATCTACAGTGCCAGTGGCTTGCACGAGTTGAGCATATTCTGGATCAAACCCGAACAAGTGGAGGCTGACATCGTCAGATTGCCGGGCATCAAGGAGGCCAAGGTCACCTGTCGGCTGCCCAACCGGGTGAGAATCGAGGTGCTGGAGCGCCAGACGCAAATCATCTGGCAAAGGGGCGAGACGCGCTATGGGGTTGACGATCGGGGCACTATCCTCCCTCTGGAAGGTGAGTCGGAGGGGATGCTTCTCATCCAGGATCTGAGGACAGGCCCCTTTGAAGTTGGCGACCGAATTGATACTGAGGTTGTCAGGTCGGCGCTGGAGCTGCGGCGGCTCCTTCCGGAAACGGTCGCCCTCGAGTATTCCGAGGACAAGGGGTTGAGCTTTCACCAATGGGGTTATGCCGTCTACTTTGGCGCCGGCGACATGGCGGGGAGAATCGCTATCTTGCACGCCTTGCGCCAGGACCTTGCCTCTGATGGGATTCAGCCAGAGTACGTGGATGTGCGCTTCCTAGAGAGCCCTTTCTGCAGATATTAGCTATTGGGCACTAGATGAATTGGTATGTGGTTACCGCTCATTGGTTTGTTAGTTGGCGTCATCGTTAGCTATCTCTTGTCCATAACCATACCCGCCCAGTACTCGCGCTACACTGCCCTGGCTATCCTGGCTGCTTCGGATTCGATTTTGGGCGCGGCGCGGGCTCAACTGGAGGGTCAATACGACAACAAGGTTTTTATCAGCGGCTTCTGTGTTAATGCTCTTTTGGCTGGGTTTCTGGCCTTCGTAGGCGACCGCCTGGGTGTGGATCTCTACTATGCGGCTATCGTGGCTTTTGGCGTGCGCCTCTTTGACAACCTGGCCATCATCCGCCGCCATTTTCTTTGACCTATTGCCTGTAGAGAGGTTGGTGCTTTGGAAAGAACAGTAGTAAGCATTGACGTTGGCACTACCAAGGTTTGCACCCTGGTGGGCAAGACGGACGATGGGGGCGCCTTGCGCATCGTGGGGGTCGGGGTAGTTCCGTCGAAAGGGCTACGCAAAGGGGTGGTGGTCAACGTCGGCGAGACCACCGAAGCTATCGCTGCCTCCGTGGAGAAGGCACAACGCATCTCTGGCCATGGAATCGAGCGTGCTCACGTTGGCGTGGCCGGCGCCCACATCTCCTCTTTCAACAGCCGGGGCGTGGTAGCTGTCTCGAGAGGGCACAGCATAACCCAGGACGACGTTAATCGTGTGCTGGACGCGGCACTGGCCATTGCCATCCCCCACAATCGTGAGGTCATTCATGTTGTACCCCGTGGCTATATCGTAGATGGACAAGATGGAGTGCGTGATCCCCTGGGTATGCATGGTTTCCGCTTGGAGGTGGAGGCCCATATCATCACCGGGTCGGCAACCTCCATCCATAATTTGGTTAAGTGTATCAACCAGGTGGGCATCGAAATAGACGAGCTCGTGCTGGCCCCTTTGGCTTCGGGGGAGGCGGCTTTGACGAACAACGAGCGGGAGATGGGCGTGGTCCTGGCCGACATCGGCGGGGGCACCACGGACATGGCCATTTTCATCGAGGGTAGCGTCTGGCACACCGCAGTGCTGGCCATCGGTGGCAACCATCTGACTAACGATGTGGCTGTTGGACTGCGCGCTCCCTTTGCCACGGCCAAGGAGATCAAGGAGAAATATGGCTACGCTCGTTCAGATGGCATCGTCGCCAATGAGACCATTGACGTGCCCGTCTTCGGCGGGGACTCATGGCAAGCCATCTCCCACAAGTTTCTCTCCGAGATCATCGAGGCGCGAGCGACAGAGATATTCAACCTCTTGCTGCAAGAGGTGAAGCGCTCTGGCTACGATGGCCTGTTGCCGGCCGGCGTCGTTCTCTGTGGGGGAGCGTCGCAGATGGCGGGGATGAGAGAGTTAGGTCGTGATATATTGCAGTTGCCAACGCGGATTGGTACGCCTCAGGATTTGCAGGGCCTGGTAGATGCGCTCTCTAATCCCGCCTACGCTACCGGCGTTGGCTTGCTGCTCTGGGGATTGCGCGAGGAAGCTACTCCGGTTCCCACTGAGAGACCGGCTGGCCTGTGGCAGCGAATTGTCCATTGGCTCAGAGCTTTTCTGCCGGGCTGAGGCCCGATTGGTAGAGAAACCAGGTTTTTCCCCATCTGAGCAACCAGGTTGTTCTCTTGGGGACTCCTGGAATACGAGAAGGCGCTTCATCAACCAAAAACCTGGTTTCTTATGATTGTTCATCAAAAAAAGTAAGACTAGCAAGGAGGTCGAAAAGATGCAAAGCACACGGGAAGTCGGAAACTTCGCTCAGATCAGGGTGGTGGGAGTTGGTGGGGGTGGTTCCAACGCGGTCAACCGTATGATAGAAGAGGGGCTGCAGGGTGTGGAGTTCATTGCTGTGAACACCGATGCCCAAGCTCTGATGCTATCCAACGCCCCCCAGCTCATCCGCATCGGCGACAAGCTGACCAAGGGCTTGGGCTCAGGTGGCGATCCTGAGACCGGCCGCAAGGCAGCCGAGGAGTCGAACGACGCGCTGTATGAAGCTCTCAAAGGTTCGGACATGGTCTTCCTCACCGCTGGCATCGGCGGCGGAACGGGGACGGGAGCCTCGCCCATCATTGGCAACATCGCCAAAGAGGTAGGGGCCTTGACCATTGGCGTGGTCACCAGGCCCTTCACCTTCGAGGGCAAGCGCCGACAGCAGGTGGCCGAGGATGGCATTGAGAAGCTCAAGGAGCAGGTGGACACTCTCATCGTCATCCCCAACGACCGCTTGCTGGAGATAGTGGACAAGAAGGCTTCCATCCAGCAAGCGTTCGGGGTGGCCGACGATGTCTTGCGCCAGGGCATCCAGGGCATCTCGGAGTTGATCACCGTGCCTGGGCTCATCAATCTGGACTTCGCCGATGTGCGGTCTATCATGGCCGAAGGTGGGGCTGCGCTGATGGCGATAGGCCGGGCCACCGGCGACAACCGGGCCTTCGAGGCAGCACAGGCAGCCATCTCCAGTTCTCTGCTGGATATCACCATTGATGGTGCGCGGGGGATCCTGTTCAACGTTACCGGCGGCAAGGACCTGAGCCTCTTCGAGGTGAATCAGGCGGCAGAGCTCATCAAGGAGACGGCGCATCCAGATGTGAACATCATCTTCGGGGCTGTCATTGACTCTGAGATGGAGGACAAGATCCAGATCACGGTCATTGCCACCGGATTCGATGTGGCGGAACAGCATAAGCCTGCCGTCACCAAGCGGGCCATCGAGTTCCCGGTGCGCGCCTTCGACAGGGAAGACATAGACATTCCGGCCTTCCTGCGCCGCTGAACATGATCGTGGGATCTAGAATACTGTGATTCCTCACCTGCTCATCAAATGGCGTGTAGGTCTGCCCATAAGAGCAACAGGTTAGTCGCGCTTGTTTGCTAGGTATTCTGGCCTGGGTGGAAAACTCACCAGGGGCAGGCGAGGTTTTCCCCTAGCGTGAACATCTCCTGCTATATGCTAGTCGGGCAGCATCTTCCACCTCTTCCGTGCTCGTTGGTGGTGTGTTGCAGCGTTTTGTCGTCGTCCTGAGTGCCTTGGGCCACGGAAACGCAGGCTGCCCTTAGCACCTCCTTTCTGTCTTCTCCCCCTTCCCATTGCTTGGGAAGGGGGAGAACCATTTTTGGCAACTATCCCAAAGCTTAAAATCTCCAGATTGAGGCCAAATCCAGGACTTTG
>CAYMKL010000083.1:0-31532 GCA_964390805.1 uncultured Anaerolineae bacterium
GCACGAAGCGGGGAGTCACCGTGCCCCCGCAGACCTGCGAAGGCACCTTGTGGCTTGCCAGCACCATCTCGATTCGTTCAGCCTGATACTCCAGCAAACGTCGCATTGCCCTCCCTCGGTCCCCCCCAACCCTTCGACCCTTCGGCAGAGCCGTGTCCCGAGCCTGTCGAGGGGCTCAGGGCAAGCGCTAGGGGGGAAGTTCTGTGTCCCTCACCCTCAACTGGCAGCGGCGGCCACGCGCTGAGGGAAAGGTATCACCTTGCCGCCCCTGGCCACCTTGCGGCGAGCAGGTCGAGCCGCGCCAGGCAAAGGAATCTCCTCGAGAACTGGCTCGCCGGCGGTTCGCAGGGCGCAGGCGGCACACTGGCGGGGATCGCTGATGGGGATGATCTTGGCCGCGCAGGCTGCCCTGTGGAAGCTGATCCTGGGCGGCTCATCGTTCCACACCTCGGTGTGGCCATTGCCGTAGCGCACCACGATGGGTGAGGGAGAGGATTTCTCCAGTGAGAAGCGCAGCTTGTCGCAGGAAACCTGCCTGGCGGGGCAATCCCGACAGATGTTGGGCGAGACCTCGTTGTCGCCCTCGGTGATCTTCTTGCAGACGATGCCACCATCGCCATCCACGCTGCGGTGAGCGCATACTTTGCTCGTCAATTTGGCCATGTTCACAACCCTCCCCCAACTCACGCCACCTGACGGATCACGGCCATGACCTTGCCCTGGATCTCGACGCTGGCAGGATGGACGAAGATCGGCTCCACTCTTGGATTGGCCGGCTGCAAGCGCACCCGCTTCTCTTCAGGGTAGAACTTCTTCAAGGTGGTCTCGTTCCTGTCCTTCAATCTCACTGCCACCATCTCGCCCATCTCAGCCACCGCTTGATGCCTCATGATCACGATGTCCCCATCGTTGATCAGGGCATCAATCATGGAGTCGCCCTTCACCCGCAGAGCGTACAAGCCCTCCTGCTCCTGGACGATGTCGGGAGTCAACTCGATCTCCTCATAGTCATCATCCGAGAAAGAGACAGGCTCGGCGCTGGCGGCGATCTGTCCCATCAGCGGCACCTTGAAGCTCCTGCCATCGAGGAGCTTGATCCCTCGCGGAGTGTCCGGCTGTCGCTTGATCTTGCCCTTCCTCTCCAGGGCCTTCAGGTGGTGATTGACCAGGGACTTGGTGCTCATCTCCAGGCCCTGGCGGATCTCCTCGTGGGTGGGAGGATACCCCTTCCTGCTGATATAGTCTCCGATGAAGCTATGCACTTCCCTCTGGCGTTTAGTCATGCCCTCCATAGACGCAGCTCCTTTCTGACAAAATAGAACGCATGTTCTAAGCATATTATACCAGAACATGCGTTCTATGTCAAGGGGGAATCGCCCCAAAATGCGGGTTTCCGGGAAATTTTAAGGTTTCCTGGGTTGAGTAGCGAGGCGTATCGAAACCGACGGAGGGCCTCTACTGATGCCCCCCCTCGCTCCCCCCCAACTCTGGAGGGGAAGTCTGTAACTCCACGATCAACTCGTGGATGCGATCCAGCCCCGCCCGCAGATAGTCGGGTGGCAGACCAAAGCTGATTCGCAGGTGGTGATCCAGGCCGAAGTGGTCTCCCGGAACGATGAGCACGCTCTTTTCGCGCATCAACCGCTCTACCAATTCGGTCGAATTGACGTCGAGATGATAACGCACAAAGGTGATGGCCGCTGCCTGGGGCGGGACGAGATTAAAGGTCGCCTCGTGGCTCTCCAGCCACCCATCCAGAATAGGGAAGCCCCGACGGATGTAATCTCGTGTTCGCTGGATGAGACGGGGCCGCACCTGAGGAGACAGAGCGATAGCCGCCATCTTGTTGGCCAGCACCGTGGTGCTGATGGTAGTATATTCGTGGCGAGCCCAGATTTCGTCTACAGTGTCCGCTGGCCCCACCACCCAGCCAATCCGCAGCCCCGGCAAACCGTAGGCTTTGCTCAGACTGTTCATGGCCAGCACCCTATCGTACCGCCCCCAAAACGATGGTGTCTGAGTATCGGTCAGTCGCTCTGCCCCGCTGTAGACCTCGTCGGCCAGGAGCCAGGCTCCAACCCGCGCGGCGGCGGCCACGATTGCGTCCATCTCTTGCTGAGTTAGGATATATCCCGTGGGGTTGTTGGGATTGCAGACGGCGATGAGCTTGGTCCTCTCCGAGACGACCTCGTTCAACTCGGCCAGGTCGGGAGCCCAGCCTCGTTCTTCTTGGAGATGAAAGGCCCTGACTCGAAAGCCATAGTTGTGGCCGATGCCCCAAACCTGCATGTAGTTGGGCAGCATCATCACCATCTCATCTCCGGGTGAGAGGAGAGTTTGCAGGGCGATGAAGTTGGCCTCAGCGCACCCGACAGTGACCAGTACGTTGTCTGGTGTCGCCCCGGGATAGAGGGCGGCGATGTGTTGCCGCAGCTCAACGATGCCGTTGGCCTGGGGATAGTTCAGCTCCGTGTCCAGCAGCTCCTCGACCATTGTCGGATCGTCCAGCAGCCCGCGGACGGTCACCGGGTGAACACCGCTCTCCGACAGATTGTACTCCACGACGTTCTCCCATTTGGACATCATGCGTTCCATGTCAAAAGGTTGAAACTTGGTCATGTTCTACCTCCTCCTTTGTTTCATTTACGATAGTATGATAGTTCGCGAGGCCAAAGCCGCACATCCGCAGTCGCTATGGGCACAAGTGCCCTCTCAAAGAAGCTTTCTAATCCGTTCAATTGTGAGAGGAGCGGATCCCTCGTAATGGTTATTCACGTTCAGGTAAACAGTCACTTCTTGCCCAAGAAGTTCTCTTATCATATCAACAACTGCGGCCAGTTCCCCGTCTTTAGGAGCAACAAGCTGATTCCAACGTTTGCCGGTTTTTTTCTCTATTCCCTGCCGGTCAGGCCCGTGGAGACGAATCACTACTGTCTCTTGCTGGAGGATCAGAGGGCGCCACTTCGCGTAGATGTCTGTTATGGGAGGCATCCAGTATCCCTGGAGGAAAACTGGGCTTAACCCATTTCGGCTCAGGAACTCGAAGTAGGCTTGGTTAAGGTAGTTGGCGTTCCGTATCTCCACTGCATACTGGAAGGAAGTGGGAAGCTGCTTTATGAACTCCTCGAACATCTCCTGGAACTGATCCTGTGACCTCATCTTCTGCTTGCTTAGATACTCAAACTGAAACATGAGCGGCCCCAGCACATCTTGAAGTGGCTCGAGTAGCGAGAGGAATGTCTGGAACAGAGTCGGTGAGAAGAAGTAGGGATTGGGCACCAGTGGGGTGGTTTTTGCCTTTCTGTAGAAATGGGTGAGGGTGATACTGTTGGGCACCTTGACGGTGAACCTGAAATCATCGGGAACCGAATTGCGGTATACCTCGACATCAGCCGGATTAGGCAGCCTGATATTTCCCCCTCCGAACAGAGACCAGAACCACTGATCAATTTCCACTGTATTATACTGGCTGGCATACTCTTCCAGATAGTTTATGCCCTTGGGTGAAGAGTAGACGAGGCCGTGCCAAGACGGGAATTTCCAACTGCATGTGCCTATTCTCAGCTCTGCCATTTTGCACCGCTCCATGATCGCATCCATCAGCAACTGGCATTCTCAAACTCAGGATGATATTTCACCAAGCCGCCTACTTCCGCCAAAGCTCCTTCCCTGACTATGGCCATGAAATGCTCGTCAGCGCCGTACTCGTTCCCAAGTCCAAAATCGCTCGCCCGGGAGAAGCCGAAGCGGGAGTAAAAGCGAGGATCACCTAGCACAACCACTATGTCATATCCGGCTTTCTCGCATTCTTCCAATCCCGCACGAATCAGGCTTGAGCCAATGCCCCTTTTCTGGAACTCTGGCAAGACGGCAACCGGCGCCAGGCCAATACCATTGAACCCTGCCTGTGCAGGAGCAATGGTGACTGGGGACAACAAAATGTGGCCAACGACTCGTTCATCGTAGATGGCTACCAGCGATATCGGCCACTTGTTCGCCTCGCGGAGCTTCGCAACGAGGTGGGCTTCGTCCGGACGACCAAATGCTTGCTCATGTACCTCCCGGATGGCTGCGCTGTCTTCTGGCCTTTCTCTGTGGATCTCTATCACTTTCCCATTCCTTAAGCTGTAAGCTCTTGATGCCTGGGCTGCAAACCGCTAGACCAAGTCGCTGATGGTGAAGTTAGGCCAAGTCATCTCTTCGCCCGCTCGAATGGCTCACCATCACCATTGACTCTTTCGAAGGGAGGCTCAACCTCGAGGGATGTCAGAAGGCGGTAGCGATGGGGCTTTCGAAAAGCATTGCCCCACACTTCACGGCCCCGATATGCCCTTATCTTGTCCATGTCGAATGGAGCCAGATAGACCCCTTCATGTTCCCCAGCTTCAATTATCAGCGTCTCCCTGGCATCACCGTTCTCATCAAAGGCCACCGCATCAAATGCCGCCGAGTGGCCATTCTCCTGCGGGGCGGCGTAATTCGTCATGGCCACGCTCAGCATGTTCTCAAAAGCTCGCGCTCTGAATTGACCGATGCGATGGCTTTCCAGGGTGCAGGCATTGGGCGTCAAAATGAGTTCAGCTCCCTTCAGCATCAGGATTCTGGCGCTTTCGGGGAACTCGCGGTCGTAGCAGATCATGGCCCCGATTCTTACCTCGCCCCCGTCTGTGTCCAGTGTGCACACGTAGAAATCATCTCCAGGAGTCAAAGCGATTTCTCTGTCAAAATCGCAGGTGTGCACCTTGGCATAGGTCATCACGACTTCTCCATGCCGGTCAATAAGGGAGACGGAGTTTCGGGGAACATTCTATCCAGCACCGCCGGAGCATACCGTTTGACCATATCCTCGGTGATGGCGCCGGCTTGGCAGATTTCCTTGTAAAGCTGGCCACTGTGCCTCACGGTGCGCTCCTGGGTCTCAACGTCCAGGGCAATGAGGCCAAAGCGCAGACTCCAGCCCTCGGCCCACTCGAAGTTGTCCACCAGCGACCAGTGGAAGTAGCCCTTGACGGGAACGCCGTCTTCGATGGCTCGATGCATGGCCGCCAGGTGGGTTAAGAGAAAACGCGGACGCTGGTCGTCGTCTTCGTCGGGAAGGCCGTTCTCGGTGATGTAGATGGGTTTGCCATAGGCAGAGAATCGCTTGAGCAGACGGTAGAGCCCTTCGGGATACACCTCACCGTAATCGCCGTCGCTGATCTCCGCCGCCTCGGCATAGAAGCGACGGCCGAAGAGCTCATCAGGCCGGCCGGCGTCGAAGGCCACCATGTCTCTGGTGTAGTAGTTGATGCCCAGGAAGTCTATCGAGTCAATCAGGTCTGACACCTTGCGATTGAGAGCCAGGGGAAAGGCCAGCACGCCCTCGGTCAGGGCGATGAGAGTGAGGCGGTTGAAGATGCGATCCGGTATCGAGGCCGCCCAACGATCGAGGCGGGAGTTCGGTCGAGCGGGGTCGAAGACTCGCACGGCATGGGCGATCCCCACTTGAGCGCGGGGCCGCAAGCGATGAATGACACGGTAGGCTCGGCCATGGGCCAGCAGCATGTTGCTCAGCACCTTGAAGGAAAGTAGCAAGTTCTGCTTGCCTGGTGGCCAGCGGTCGCCAGCATAGCTCAGGATGGCGTAGACGTTGGGCTCATTGAGCACGCTCCAAAGCTCGACGAGATCCCCTAACTCCTCGGCCACCTTGGCTACGTAGCGCTCGAACAGGGGTACTACGGCCTCCGTCTCCCAGCCGCCCTTTTCCGCCAGCCACAGGGGGTTGGTGAAGTGATGCAAAGTGACCATCGGCTCCAGGCCCCGCTCCCGCAGCCCGGCCAGCATCTGCCGGTAGCGGGCGATGGCGTCATCATCCCACTCCCCCTCTCGCGGCTCGACGCGGCTCCATTCGAGGGACAGGCGGTGGGCGTTCTGTCCCATCTCCCGGGCCAGGTCGAAGTCTTCCTCCGCGCGGTTCCACCAATCGCACGCCAACTCCGAATGGCGCCCATCGAGAATGTGCCCAGGCTCCTTCTCCCACTCCCACCAGTCGTTATTGCTGTTGTTGCCTTCGACCTGATGAGAGCTAGTGGCTGCGCCCCACAGGAAGTCCTTGGAGAAGCGCATCGTTGATTGCTCCATAGCCCACTCCTTCTTCATCGCTCTATCTTCTCCGGCAGAACGTAGGGATAGTCTTTTCCCAGGAGTCTGTGTAGAGACCGATCAATCCTCTTGAAGGCCAAATAGATCCTCCAGATCCAGGCATCTTCCCTGTAGTAGGCCCTGACCTCCTTCTCCGTGATGGGCTCGAACCCGCCCTGCCCGATCTCCGCAGAGAAGAAGTCGTTGGCAGTGTCTACCAGGTCGGGAATCAGCTCCGCTCGCTGCTCCTTGTAGAAGTTGGCTATGAGGTCCACGACCACTTTCCGAAAGTCGTAATACCGCGTCATCACGTCTTCCAGGAAAAGCAGGCGAATGATCCAGACCAGGAAGGAGGGTGCATTGCGCAGGAACAGCTCTGGGTCCAACTGCTCCTCACCATTCCTCTGCACCAGAGGTGTGCTGGTGTCGAAGTAGACCAGCTCTACCTTTTCACCCAGCTCTGGCGATTCCGCATCGAAGCCGACGATGGCCCAGTTGGAGATCTGTCCGTCGAAGCCTACTTCCAACTCTCCCTTGTGCTCTTGGTTGAAGTCGAAGACTTTCTTCGTCTCTCGCAGGACGGCCAGCACCAGCTTTCTGACATCGTCGGGCGAGAAGCGGTGGATGGCATTGTGGCCGATGGCTTCAGCAGACAGCTTTTCCTGGATGATGTAGACGACGATCCTGTCCTTGTCCTCGACGGTGAATCGTATCGTATCGCTTGGGACGACCTGCAAGTCGATGCGGTCCCCCAGCACTTCAACGTACTCTCTGTACAGGGCCTCGTAGCTCCGCGCCTCTTCCTCGGTCTTGAACATGGGCAGCCTTTTGTAGGCCAGCTCCCTCTCGCTCCCCGTGCCCAGCTCAAGCACCGTGCTGATCTCGCCGTAGCCCAGCACCCTGGCCGGAATCGCGCTCTTCTCCGGGAATCTGGGATCGAGTCCTTGCTCAAACCGCTTCAGTAATTCGACGTTGACTTTCAGACTAGACATCATCCCTCCACTCGTTGCCTTATCACCTCGTTACTCACCCCCGAAGGCCAGCACCTTCTCCACCACCCCAAGGGCCCGGTCTACCCCCTCCAGGATCTCCTCCGCCACGGCGCGGTCAATGGTCAGAGGCGGTAGGAGCTGAGCCACCCGGGGGGCGTTGTTGGCGTACACCGAAAGAAAACCGTTGTCGTAGGCGGCCTTGGTGAAAAGCGGGCCACAGTACTCGTTCGTCATCTCGATCCCCATCATCAATCCCAATTGTCTCAGCCCGACCAGGATCTCTGGGTGCTGGTCTTGCAGTCTTCTGAAGCCTTCCGAGAAAACGCTGGCCATTTCCTCCACGTGGCTCAGGAAGGCAGGATCGGCGGACATCTCCAGCACCTTCAGGGCCACAGGGCAACCCACCTCTGCGCCGCCGAAGGTGGATATGTGGATAAAGGGGTCCTCGTGGAAGACAACCTCGTACTTCTCTCTGAAGCAGGTGGCGGCCATGGGGTAGATCCCGCCCGACAGCCCTTTCCCGATCACCATGATGTCGGGCGCCACGTTGAAATGCTCGATGCCCCACAGCTTGCCCGTTCTCCCCAGGCCGGTCTGGATCTCGTCAACGATCAGGAGCGCGCCTGTGCTATCGCAAAGCTCCCTCACCTGGGAAAAGAAGTCCTCGTCGGGGATGGCTATGCCGTAGGTGGCGGGGATGGTCTCGAGAATGACCGCCGCTGTTTCGCCATCCACGGCCTTTTCCAGGGCCTCGATGTCGTTGAACGGAATCTGTACGAAGCCGGGCGACGTTGGCCCGAAGGGGGCGCGGTACTTCTCGTCCCCGGCCGCCAGGGCCAGGCCAGTGTGTCCGTGATACCCTCCTTTGGCAGAGATCACCTTGGGTTTCCCAGTATAGCCCCGCGCCACTTTGATGGCCAGATCTATCGCCTCGCCGCCCCCCACGCCGAAAACGGTGTAGGTGATGTCTCCTGGGGCGAGTTGGGCCAGCTTGGTGGCCAGGGCTGCCCGCTGCTCGCTGATCAGGTGGTGATTGCCGATATCGAGCTCCTGCAGGCTTTGTACAAGAGCGCCGATTATCTCAGGATTTCTGTGGCCCAGGTTAAACACCCCGCCGTTGCAGTGGCAGTCAATCAACCTCTTTTCGCCCGCCAAGTCCCACAGGTAAGGCCCTTCCCGTCTGCCGAGCGCAAAATCAATGCCAGCGGCTTCGAAGAACCTCACCTTTCCTGAGGAAACACGCCGGGCAAAGAGATGCATGACCTCCTCTTTGCCGTGCGTGCTCAGGTACTTGAAGTGTGTTGGTGGCATTTGTTCCTCCCTGTTGATTTGTTATTCACTACCTTGTTCCTCACCAGCACGGGTCCATCCAGGCATCCAGGTCGAGCCGCTTCTTCATGGAGCTGAAATCGTGCGCGTTGCTCCACGAGCAAAAAGCACTGGTGGGGCTGTCGTACTCGACGTGCATCACGGCCTTCCCGGCGTCAATGAACGGCAGTAGCTCGTCACACTCGTCATAGTTGTAGCACTCCTCGTTGAGCGCCCAGTCAAAGTAGGGCTCCAGGTCAACGACCTGCCCGAGGTCGTTCTTCAGACAGATGGATAGACCGCGCTGGTGAGCCGCGTTTGCCAGGAAGATGTTGTAGGCGATTTGGTCGTCGTAAGTGATAGTGAAGCCGCTGTTGTTGTCGTAGCCGTCCACGTTGTCTGGTTCAAGGCCATCGAAGCCCTTCTGGACAGCCAGGTCCATCCTGGCCTCCATGATCGGGCCGAGGATGTCGAGCTGGCGAATGTCCAGCCACTTCTCGCCAGGCCAGCCGTTGTTTGCGCCCTTAACTGAGTCTGGAAAATCGTCGGCGTCTGGCCGCCAGTCTTCCCAGGAGCCCGCGCTGAAGTAGGCGATGACCACGCGGCCTTGCGCGTGCAGTGAGGCCACGACACTGGCCTCATTGTCGAACAGGTCAATGTCGTACATGACCACGTCGTACGACTGGTCAACCGGCAGGTCGGTCAACTGCCATTGCCAGGGGGTTATGCCCGATGGCTGCCAGATTGTGCAGACGTAGCACTCATCGCCACATTCGCACCTCCAGCGGCTGGCTACGGCCATGATGTCCGGGAGGCCGATTTCACAGTCAGCATCGAAGTCGTACAGAGCTTCGTAGCACTCGTCACCGCATTGGCAGCCCCAGCGGCTGGCTACGGTCATGATGTCCACGATGTTAACGACGCAATTGTTATCAATGTCGTGGGGGCAACCGTAGCACTCGTCCCCGCATTGGCAAGGCCACTCACTTGTCGCCTGCACGACGTCGGCGACGCCGGCTAAACTGCCGTCAGTCAGAGCGACGAGGCAAAGCAAGAGGATGAGAGGAAGGAGATTAGCGAAAAACCTGGTTTCTTTCACTGTATCCAAGTTCCAGCTACGCCGGTATGCCGGTATTAGCCAGTACGTAAGCCAATCCTATCGCCAGGGCGTTGGTGGAGACGTGCATCAAAATGGCAGGCCAGATGGAGTTGCTGCGATGGTAAAGATAGGCAAAGATGCAGCCCAAGATGAAAATGGGGATCATGGCGGTCGGTGTTACATGGATCACGGCAAACAGGGCGGAACTGATCAAGGCCGCCTTCTTCCAGTTGTACCGCTGGCGCAAGCCGGCAAAGACGAATCCCCTGAAGAACACTTCCTCCGCTACCGGTGCAACGATCACTCCCCCTGCCAAAAGCCACCAGGGGGAGGACAGCTCGGCGAAAATGGGGGCCAGATCAACCTGCGCCCGTAGACCGAAAAGGGCGAGAAAGAGGCTGTAGAAGAGGTTGAATACCGAGGAGAGAATCATCAGGCCACACCCCAGGCCGATCATCGCTCCTCTGAAACTTCGCAGGCCCAAAGCTCTCCATCCAACCTTGTATTTCCGCACCGTAAACCACCAGACCGGCGCCAACAGCAACAATTCCGCCAAACTGATCATCAATCCCACATCCACATCCAGCGAAAGGAGGCTCACCAAGACCGAGGCCACAACAGAAATGACCAACCACAGGACTAAAGCAGCCAATCCTAGCCAGACATCGCGGGTGGTCCAGGGGACGGAATGGGGTTGAGCTTGTTCGAGTTGCATCGGATTCTCCTTGCTGATCCAGATGGCCGACAGGTTCTTCAAACCTGCGGCTAGAGGGCACTTTGTGCCGGCCGTCCGCCTGCGTGGACGCGACTGTGTAGGCAGTCGCCCAGCGCTTGAGCGCCCTCCAGAGCCGATTTCAATCGGTGACTCATTGCCCTGCTGCTGCCCTGTGCTGGTACTCCTCATACACCCCTGGGAAATACCTCTCGACCAGCGCCAGGTTGAAATCGGGGCCACGTTCGGTGCGGAAATGGCGCAAGGCTTCCAGGTGCAAGTCGGCCAGGATCACCTCCTCCTGGTTCGCAGTCTTGGCCTGGGCCAGGATGCCATCGCCGGCCGGCGTCATCTCCAGCGGCGCATACACGCCACTTCTGCCTTCGAAGGTGAATCCCATGAACTGGCCCACCATGCAGGCCAGGACGCCGTAGGCCGGGCTTTCCTGTACCCGCCCCCACACGCCGCGCAATTGCTCCCAGTACTGATAAGGCGCTGGATTGGCCGAGGGGTCCACGATGATCTCCGCCCCCAACAGCCAGGCGATGCGCTGCGGCTCGAAAAAGGTGTGGTCCATGCAGATGGGAAAGGCCACTTGGCCGACCGTCGTGTCGAAGACGCGGATCTCCTCGCCGGGCGTCAGGCCCCAGTCCTGCTCGATGTGAAAGAGATGGGTCTTGCGCTGCGTGCCTATGATCCGGCCATCTGGGCCGAAGAGGCAGGCCACATTGTACAAGTGTCCCACCTCGTCTGGCAGCATGATGCTGCCGGCCAGGATGTGCACGCCAAAGCGCCGGGCCAGGGCGGAGAAAGTGGCATGGTAAGCGCGGCGGGCGCCAGGGGCCACGGCCTTGAACACGTCAATGACTTTTGCACCCTCGCCGGCCGCCGAGGTCACGGCTTCGTCCAAACTGCTGGCCTGCGTCGCCAGCTTCTCAACGCCCGGCAGCAGGCCCAGTAGACAGACGCCCGTGTGCTCAGGGAAGATGACCAGTTGCGCCCCACCGGCTACGGCCTCCCACAGCGCCTCATACATGGCAGCGGCGTACCGCCCCGCATCGCCGAAAAGACGCAAACGGAGCTGAACCACGCCCACGCGCACCCGTCCGGGCATCGGCTCTGGAGCCTGGGGAAAGTCCTTGCCTCGCAGGGCTGCCCGCACCAGTGCCGGGCGCGACTTCCACCACAGGATGAGCTTGAGAGCCAGGCCCACGAGGGATCCTTTGACCCTTCGGCAGAGCCTTCGGGCTGAGGCCCTCGATGCCGAAG
This sequence comes from uncultured Anaerolineae bacterium, assembly GCA_964390805.1. Lineage (GTDB taxonomy): Bacteria > Chloroflexota > Anaerolineae > VGOG01 > VGOG01 > CAYMKL01. The sequence continues at coordinate 11,501 of CAYMKL010000083.1, forward strand.
GCTCTGGGCAGGCCCCGCTCATAGCCGGCCCTCCCGATACACTCCAGGAAGGTAGCGGCGGTAGAGCTGGTAATTGAGGACGCGGAAAATGGGGTACTCGTCCACCGCCTTCTGGAGAGCCGCGAAGTCCAGCTCGGCCACCGCTACCTCATCAGCGTCGGCCCTGGCTGCCTGGGCCAGAATCCCGTCATTGCCCGTCGTCATCCCCAGCGGAGCGTGGATGGTGGCTGGGCCGCTGTAATCGTCACCCACGAGAGGTGCTTCAAGGCCAAAGACCTGATTGGCCTGTACCTCCCGCCACAGCCGCCGCTCCCAGTCGTGGGCCGGCACGCCTCGGGCGGCCAGAGGGCTGACCAGCACGTTGGCTCCCTTAAGGCATAGGATGCGCGCTACCTCAGGATAGCGCACGTCGGTGTTCACCAGGAGTCCCAGGCGTCCCACCGGGCTCTCGAACACGGCCAACTTGTCGCCCTGGCTCAGGCCCGCCGCCCGTTCCTCTGGCGAGAGGTGGGTCTGGCGTTGACTGCCCAGGGCGTGGCCGTCTGGGCCGTAGAGAGTAGCCACACTGTATCGCAGCCCGCCTTCTTCCGTCACCGCACACGTCACCAGGTAGACCTGGTATCGCTCCGCCAGCGCCGAATACGTCGTCGCTGATAGGTTGATGGGTGGCAGGGCGATGAGGCTGGCCTCCTGCCCGACCGCATCGCTCAGCAACTGGTTCAACTGCGAAACCACATCCTTGCCTTGTCGTATCTGTACTGCTGCTGCTTTTGATATGGGAACTCATTTTGCTGCCACCCGCTCCACCTCCGCCCGCTCACGCATGGCCTGGCGCAGGGCCTCGATGTCGTGCGGCACCAGGTAGGCGACCATAACGAGAAAGAAGGCGCACAGTACCCAGGTGATCTCGCAGACGATGAGGATGGCGTCGTGCAGGGAAGAGCGCACAGCGATGAGCCCGGCCAGGAAGGGGGCTGTGGCCGCCCCGGCCGACTCGATGAAGTATTGCACGGCCACGGCCGTCGAGCGCACTTCGGGCAGGGTGACGTCGTAAACGGTGGAGATCACGTTGGGCGAGGAGAAGGGAATGAACAGGGCGGTCAGGCTGAGCATGATCAGGAAAAGGGCCTGGTTCTCCAGCGGCACGTTCATGGTGAAGTAGAGGAGGATGGCTCCCAGAAGCACAGCAGTAGCAGCTACCAGTGCTCGCCCCCGTCGGGTACGCTTGAAGAAGAAGTCGCCCACCGCCCCGCCAGCGAAGTACCCAAAAGCCAGCACCAGCACCGCCACCACCATGGTCAGGAGGACCGCGTCCGAGCTGTAGCCTCGCTCCGTTTCCAGATAGCGGAAGAACCAGTAGGTGATGACATTCCAGGGAAAGACACCGAAGAATCCCTGGACAAAGAGCAACAGCAGACTCCGCTTGCGAAACAGCCCCCGGGCGATCTTCCAATCGAAGCGGTGGACCCCGATCTCCTCCAGCTCAGCCAGCTCCGGCTCGCTCCGGCCCCGGGGAACATCGCGTACCCTGAAGAAGATGATGGCCGACAGTACGATACCCAGGGAGCCGGTGAGGTAGAACACCCCGCGCCAGCCGAGCGTGTCGCGCAGGGACATAGCCAGGATCATCCCCAGCATGTAGCCCAGGGGCTGCGCGACCTGCAGCAGGCCGTAGATTTTTCCGCGCACGGCCGGGCCGAAATAGTCGGAGACCAGGCTGTACAGGCCGGGGTAACTGGAGTCGTCAATGCCGGTCGAGGCTCGGGTGAGCAGGAACGAAGGATAAGTGGGAGCAATGGCGCTGAGCCAGGTGGTGGAGCCCCATAAGAACGAGGCCAGCGCCAGCAGCTTAGAGCGAGTGTAGCGATCGTACAGGTAGCCCCACAGTGGGTAGAGGATGGCCCCCACGGTGAGGGCCCCCGTAAACACCGCCCCCATCTGGGCCTCGTTGATCCCGAAAGCCTCCATGATGGGGGTAGTCAGGGGACTGATGAGCAGCTTATCGGCCTGGTGGAGAAGCATGAAGGCGAAGAAAACAGCGACCACGAACCAGCGGTAGCGGGATCGTCGCCCGGTTGTTGTTCCTTGTGGCCGTCTGGCATCGGAACTCTGGGTTGAGGCCATATCTCTGTTCGGCTCCTTTCCTCATAGCTGATCACTTTGTCATTGCGAGAAGCGAAGCGACGAAGCAATCTCGGGCCCGCAGCGGAAGGGATTGCTTTGCTCCCAGCGGTCGCTCGTAATGACACATCACCTCCGGCTGAACCCCGCCAAGCTATCGAACTTCTCCCACGCCCTCCGGTAGAGCCAGGATGGGCGGCCCTTTATCTCGGCTGCGGATACCCTCTTCGCCCACTCCTCCGTCGCACTGGTGGCCCGCTCGAAGCAGCTTGCAGTGAACGCAGCCAACGGTTCAGCCCGCTCCTCGATGGGTACATCGCGGTGCTTTTCACACATCTCGGCAGCCTGAGCCAGGAACTCGGCCTCCAGCGAGTCCCGATCCTGGCGGTAGAGCGGGAGGCGGGTGGGATAGTCCTCCAAGACGGCCCGATGCAACTGCTCGTGGTTCCACCAAAGGGAACTGGGGTCGTAGGTATCGTTTGGCTCAGGGCCGAGGACTTCGGCGAGCGTCGCTTCGCTTAAAGTCGAGCCGTCGGGCAGGCCCGCTTCCAGATAGACGGGCTTGAAGATGCCCGTGCAGGGCGCCGACGTACCCGTGAGCCAGTGGGTCTGTAGGTCAGGCGCCAGGTGGAAGATGAACGAGCCGGTGGTTTGGCAGAAGCGGATGGGTCCCCACGAAGCATGATCGCAGATAGTGATGTTGGTGATTCCATCGGGTCGCCAAGACGGGTTGGCGGCAGCACGAGGGCCGTGGTCACGCAGCACCTCCATCATCGTTTCGACAGTGATACTCCCCTTCTTGGCCCTCAGAAGTTCCGTCGTCCGACGCTGTCGGGCTGCGCTGGAACTGAACCGGGTGTAGAGGGTGTCGGAGAAGCAGCGAGTGAAGTGGAAATCCTCTGGATAGTTGCAGCACCCTCTGTTGATGGCAAACCTAATCATCTTCGGCGAGGCCTTGTCCCACCTACCCCCTATGGTCAGTCCATTGGAAAGGGTGCGAACGTCTCGCACCTTTTCGGCGACCCAAAACTTGGCCACCGTCTCCAGCACCCAGGCCTCGGTGGGATCGGCGATGATGAAGGAGTTGTGGTAGTACTGCTTTCTTAAATGGCCATAGTTGCCGGACTGACCGTAGGTCTCCAGTAGCTCGATGATCACCTCCAGGGCTTTGAGAGCGGTATCAGCCCTCTCCAGAGCCAGGCGGATGAAGTCCATCCCTATGAGGCCTGGCAGTTTCCTGGCGTGAAGCTTAGTAAAGACTGCTTCGTTCCCAATAGCCACGCCGCACTCGTTGGCTCCCATCTCGCAGCCCCATATCCAGAAGGGTTTGGAGAGGAGCACCCCGTAGGTCTCCCGCACCTGGGGGATTTCAATGTAGGTGCACTTCACCTTCTCGCCTTCCTCGTGGACGGCTGGCGGGATGATCACGATTTGCTGAGCCTCGTTGGGCTCGCGGTCGCTGTTCTTGGCCAGGATGACCGAGCCATCGGCCGTGGCATTCCCCACGGCAACCATAGTGTCACTCATTTTAGCTCCTTTTCAGTTGATCAAATTTGCTCCTCAACCAGCATCCGACGCAGCACCTTGCCCACGAAGGACTTGGGCAGCTCCTGGCGGAATTCGATGTCCCAGGGCACGGCGTATTCCTCCAGGCGGCGGCAACAGAGATTCAGCAATTCCTCTTTGGAGAGATCTGTGCCGGGGCGAGGCACCACGAAGGCTTTGACCTTTTGCCCATGCTCTTCACAGGCCACGCCCACGACGGCGACTTCCATGACCTTGCTGTTCTCGTACAGCACCTCCTCCACATCTCGCGGATACACGCTATAATCACCGGCCATAATGGTGTCCCGCTTGCGGCTGATGATCTGGAAATAACCGTCGGCGTCCATCACCGCCACGTCGCCCGTGCAGAGCCAGCCAGACCTGACAGGTTTCGGAAAACCTGTCAGGTCTTCGGGGGGCACCCAGTAACCCTGCATGACCTGAGGCCCTTTGACCAGCAGCTCACCAATCTGCCCGGCTGGGAGATCTTCCCCAGTCACCAGGTCTACAATCTTGGCGTCAGTGTTCGGTATGGGAATGCCAATAGAGCCGACTTTGCGCAGACCTTCCAGGGGATTGGCGTGGGTCACGGGTGAAGCCTCCGTCAACCCGTACCCCTCGACCAAGCGGCCTCGTGTGAGCTTCTCAAAAGCTTCTTGCACCTCAATGGGCAGGGGAGCCGCGCCGCTGATGCAAGCCTTTATGGACGATAGCCCATAGGAGCGCACGTTGGGCGCCTGATTGATGGCCATGTAGATCGAAGGGACGCCGGGGAAGATGGTTGGTTTGAACTGCTTGATATGCTGGAGCACCTGCTTCAACTCGAAGACCGGCAACAGCACGATGGTCGCTCCCATAGCGATGGGAATGTTCATGGCGGTGGTCATGCCGTAGCTGTGCGTCAGCGGGAGCACCGATAGAAAGGTCTCCTGACCGTAGCGCAGATCGGGGATCCAGTGGCGGGTCTGAAGCGCGTTGGCGACCAGGTTGGCGTGGGTGAGACGGACGCCCTTAGGCTGGTCGGTGGTTCCACTGGTGTAGAGGACGGCAGCCAGGTCATCGCTGGAGACCTCGATGTCGGGCGGCGTCCGAGCCGTGTCTATCATCAACTGCCGCATCAGGTGTCCCCCATAGCTTCTGTCGGCCTTCTCCTGGGGAGCGAGACCTGCTGCTTCCCAGCGCCCCAGGAGTTGCCTGTAGACTTGAGCGGAGACGGCTTCGCGGACATCGGCGAACACGAGGGTGAGAGGGACGTGCGCTTGCACGGCCCTCGCCAAGCCGCCGAACTCCCTCAGCGTGACCAACACCTGAGCTTCGGTCTGCCTGATTTGCTCGATGATGGCTGCCCCGTCAGCATCGGGATTGGGCAGCACCACCACCCCGCCGACCTTGAGTGTGGCGTAGTAGGAGACAATCATCTGCGGCGTGTTGGGCAGCACCAGCATGACGCGCTCCCCCGGTTTGACGCCCAGGCCGTGCAGCGCGTGGGCGAACTGATTGGCGTGCCATTCGAGCTGTTGATAGGTCAGCTTAGAGCCGTAGAATATGGTTGCTGTCCGTTTCGGCACGTTGTCTGCCGCTGCCTCCAGGAATTTGTGGAGGGGCTGGCGCGGGATGGGGACGGTGTGTGGGGTGTGTTTGCCATAGCTCTTGAGCCAGGGACGATGCGGCAGGGCCGCGCGGGCGGTTTGCTCGCGCCAAGAGATACGTGGCCCTTCTTCCTCTTGCCCAATAAAACGCTCGATGGCGCGGTTGACCGCCGGGTGGCGCTCGAGCTGGACTTTGTGCTTGGACGCGCCGATGTCAATCACCTCGGCCCCCGGCACCATTTTGCTCACCTCATCAAAAACGCGGCGGGGAAAGTACCTGTCCCGCTCGCCTGTGATGATGAGCGTGGGCGTGTGGATATTCCGCAGCAGCGGCCAGCCCTGCCATTTGCGCATGTTGTTCAGCATCATCCGTTTCATGACGTGGACCTCAGCGTTCCAGCGGGGGCGATATTTCCACCACGGTCGGAAAGCCGCCGCCGGCACCCGCGAGAGCCAGGATGCCGCACGAGGTAGCGGATACTCGCCCGCCGTCGAGATAAGGATGAGCTTCTCCAGTCGCTCCGGGCAGGCATTGGCATATTCGACGCAGATGGAACCGCCGAAGGAATGGCCGGCCAGAATGAACTTCTCCGGCAGACCGAGCGTCTCCGCTATGGTGTTTATATCATCAACCAATTCTGACATGGTGTATGAAGTGAAGGGGGCGTCGCTCTGGCCGTGACCGCGCAGATCAGGCGCTACGACGCGATAGCCGCGCGCGAAATGGTTGACCTGGTATTCCCACGTTTCGGCGCAGCCGCCATAGCCATGCACGAACATGATCGCCTTTTCGGCCCCTTCGGGCCAGATATCAATCACGCTCAGCGACACATCGGCCAGGCCACGTATGGGCACGTCCACCCGATAGAGGCTGAAATCCAACTGAATGTCCCGCTGCTTGAGACCACGCAGTTTTCTCTTCATGGCACTTCATCCTTTCTTACTCATCTGTAGACTGCATGTCCAGCAGTTCCGATAAAGTGACGACGCGGAAGCCGCGGCGATTGAGCTCTGGCAGGATAACGGCCAGGGCCGAGGCCGTGCGTTCCCCCCGCGCTCCGTGATCGTGCAAGACGATGATCGAGCCAGGCCGGACGTTCCGCAAGACATAGCGTGACGCGAACCACGCGGACGGAATCTGGGGGTCGAAGGGATAGACGGAGCCGAGGGCACACTGATAGTCATGCTGGTGAAGAATCGAGAGCATTGCATCATTGTACCAACCCGATCCCGGCCGAAACCAATGAACGTCCGAGAACCTCGACAGGACACGGTGTGATTCCAGCAATCGCCGCTCAAATTCGGAGGGAGATAGCAGGATACTGCGTCCATCAGTCGTGAGGTGGTTGGCCAGTTCGTGACCCTCTTCCACAGTGCGGACGACAAGCTCTTCGTTCCCTGGTATACGACTCGTGATCAGAAAGAAAGTTGCGTGCGCATCGTGCTGGCTGAGCACATCCAGGATCCTGGGAGTTCCGATAGGGTCTGGTCCGTCGTCAATGGTGAGAGCCACCACAGGCTCTTGGGTATCAACCAGATACACCACTTCGGGGGAGTGCTTGGCGAGCATCGAGACAACCCAACTGGGTTGGAATACCAATACTGTCCCCACGACAAGTATGGGTGAAATGATAACCGAACCGATTTGGAGTTTCTTTCGTGATGCCATCGGCAGGATTTGGATACCCTCGCGTTACTGCCTAGAGGCTGTCTGAAGAACAGCAGGCCGGGCTCCCACGCCCGGCAATCCTTCGGCAAGCTCAGGACAAGTTCGGCGGCCCTTCGACGGGCTCAGGACAGGCGTGGGAGCCGCCTCTGCTAACTCGGAATGGAACGTCAATCCGACCAGTGCTGCAATTCGACGATGTTCCCCTCGGGATCAGTGACGTAAGCGAACGTGATCTGCCCCGCGCCGGCGATTTCCACAGACACAAGATTTCCCACGATTCCCCCACCTGCCGCTAGCACCGCCTCTCGGGCAGCCGCCACATCATCCACCGCGAACGAGATGTGGGCAAACCCCGGCCGGTTGGCTGCTGGTTTCGATTGATCCATTTGGTGATTGTACTGGAAGATCTCCAGCGTTGGGCCTCCGTCTCCGTACCCCGGCAGCCGAAGATGCAGGCCTCGGATGCGGGCTTGGGGCACACCCGTGGCAGCCTCCAGCCATTCTCCAGACAGATCTCGTTCAGGGAGCAGCGGAACACATCCAAAGACGCGATCATAGAAAGTGGCGAGCCTCTTCCAGTCTTTGGCAATCAGATTGGTGTGCACGTATTTGGCGCGAACGGTCATGAGTCACCTCGGAAGTGGTGAGGTCTTGTATTCATTGTGCTCCTGAGCCATCGGGCGTCAGGCCCTGGGGATTATCGGAGGCAGGATATAGTATAACAGATTTCAACCCGTTTGGCAATAGCCAAGAGGGGGAGCGTTACGCATTTGGGACAAGCTCGCGGAGGGTTTCAGGCGGCCAGCCCAGCAACTGCCCGCGCAAGATGCGGGCGATGGGTATCTGGAGGAGTGTTCTCCTGTGTAACGCTCACCAAATCCCCCACTTGCCAGATGCAACGAAATCAAGTAAAATTAGGGACACTGTTGCAGGGACCTTGATGCTCTGCTGGGAGGGAAAAGACATGGAAGAACTGATCATCATAGGCTCCGGGCCGGCTGGCTTTACAGCGGGGCTCTATGCTGGACGAGCGCAGCTTTCGCCCTTGCTTATCACCGGCAGCGCGCCGGGTGGCCTTATGGCCCTCACCTCAGAGATTGAGAACTATCCCGGCTTTCCGCAGGGCCTGAGCGGGCAGGAGTTAACTCAATTGATGCAGCAGCAGGCCGAGCGCTTCGGCACGAGGGTGCAGATGGATGAGGTCATCGCTGTTGATCTCTCTACTCATCCCTTCAAGGTTACGGCTTATGGGGACGAGTATGAGACCAAGGCTCTGGTTATCGCTACTGGGACCTCGCCCAGGAAAGCGGGCGTTCCCGGCGAGGCGGAGTTCACCGGCCGGGGTGTCTCTTACTGTGCCACCTGCGACGGCTTCTTTTTCCAGGACCGCCAGGTAGTGGTAGTGGGCGGCGGCGATTCAGCCATAGAAGAAGCTATTTTCCTCACCAAGTTCGCCACTAAGGTCTACGTGGTGCACCGCCGAAACCGCCTGCGGGCGGAGAAGGTCTTCCAGGAGCGGGCCTTTCGCAACAAGAAAATAGATTTCGTATGGGATACGGTGGTCACGGAGATCCTGGGGAATGGGAGGGTGACAGGGATACGCCTCAAGAACGTCAAAACCGAAGAGGAGTCCACACTGGAGACCGACGGCGTCTTCATCTACATTGGCTCCATCCCCAACACGGGATTCCTGGAGGGACACTTGGAACTAGACGACCGAGGCTACATCGTCACCAACCGCCAATGCCATACCAGCGTACCGGGCGTGTTCGCCGCTGGCGATGTCCAGGAGCGAGTGCTGAAACAGGTCGCCACGGCCGTGGGGTCAGGAGCCATGGCTGCCATGGAGGCCGAGAAGTTCATCGCCCAGCTAGAAGACAGAGCCTATCCGGAGAGGGCAGGCTAGCAATTCCAGGGGTAGAAGACCAATCGTATTGGCCGTTCTGAGCCGTTGTGACCCCCTGGACGCCCAACGCGGTTGGGCTGCTACCCCTTTATTAAAACTTCAGAAGAGGAGGAGATTGTTACCATGACTATCACCAAAGAGATGCACATAGGCGAAGTAGTAGAGAAATTTCCCCAGACCGTGGAGGTTTTCCTGCGCCACGGCCTGATGTGCTTCGGCTGTGCTGTAGCCCGCTTTGAGAACGTGGAGCAAGGGGCTACTGCTCATGGCATCAACGTTGAGGCCTTGGTGAAAGACCTCAACGCTGTCGTGCCCCAAGCCAACTGACGCAGTGTGCCATATGTGACCATTCCCTCGATTTAGCCCTGCATTATCCAGACCGCCTGGCCGGACTGATCCTGCTAGGCTCAGGGGTGCGCCTCAGGGTGTCGTCAGCCATCCTCACCGGGATTCTGTCAGACCCGGAAGTGGAAACGGCCTTCGAGGCTACGGTAGACCTCGTTTGCGACTACGCCTTTGGCCCCGGTGCGACGGAACAGTTGGAACGCCTGGGGCGCCAGCGCCTGTTGAAGACTCCGCCGCAGGTGCTCCACGGTGACTATGCCGCTTGCGATGCCTTCGACGTGATGGACCGGCTTGGGGAGGTGCGTTGTCCCACGTTGGCCATCGGCGGCACCGCCGACAGGCTGACGCCGCCCAAATACTCCGCCTACCTGCGCGGCCATGTTACTGGGGCGGAGCTGGTGCTGGTGGATGCGGCAGGCTACATGGTCATGCTTGAGAAGCCCGGCGTTGTGACCAAGGCCGTTTCCAAGTTCATCGCCTCGCTGATATAGACTCCTATCTCCTGGGAGGAGGAGGCGCTGAACGAGGTGCTCTCTTAGATTGTGCACAAACATAATTGTACATTGAGGAGGATTGCAGTGTCTACTAAATTAGGTCCCCACGTGCTATGGAACGCTCCAGACTTGAGTGAATACATCCCGTCTGGCATAGCAGTGGCCAAGTTTGCGGGCGATTGGGCGATGGCTCATGACGTCCCGGAGGGCGTTCTGGTGATCGGTCGCATGGTCGTGGAAGACTACGACGCCCAAGAGCAGAAGGCCAATGGCCAGACACCCCTCGAAGCAGCGCAGCAGTTTGTTCAGGATCAACTGCCCACCTATCAGGCCAACCCCCTCATCAAGTACTGGGAGGGGCATAACGAGCCGGTTTGGACCGATGAAGAGGGCATGGCATGGTATGCCCAGTTCGAGGTGGCGCGTATGCAGTTGATGGCCGACCTGGGGCTGAAGTGCGTGCTCGCAAACTTCGCCACCGGCACGCCGGATCTGTCTCTCTGGCCCGCCTTCTTGCCGGCGCTCCAGATCGCCAGAGAGTATCGGGCCCTCCTGGGTCTCCACGAGTACAGTTGCCCCTGGATGTGGTGGATGACGGGGAGTTATCAACTGGACCCCAACGACGATCAGGGGGATGAGGGATGGACCACGCTGCGTTACCGCAAGATCTACCGTCAGCATCTGATCCCCAACGATCTGGGGAACGTACCGTTGGTGATCACCGAATGTGGCATTGATCCAGGGGTGAATCCCAAGCCACCGGGGGTAGTAGGCGGGACGTGGAAGGAACTGGGCGACTTTTGGGCCCAGCACGACAACGAGCCGGACAAGGCCGACTACTATTTCCGGCAACTGGTCTGGTACGACGAGGAACTGCAAAAGGATGACTACGTCGTCGGCGCGACCGTCTTCACCTGGGGTAGTTTCGGCCCACCCTGGTCGCGTTTCGACGTGGCCGGGACGGAGGTGGCCACCAAACTGATCGCGTATACCCTGGCGAACCCGGCCGAGCCCTTTGTGTATCCCGGAGACGAAGACGGTGGCGAAATCATAGGTGTGGGTGAGGCTGGGATACCACGTGGAAAGCCTCGTGTCCAGTACGAGCGCACCTACGTGCTGCTACCCCCCAGTGCAGACGCGGCCTGGGCGCGGGCGGTGGTAGATGGCACGTGGGATCAGCATCGCTACACCATCGGAGGCAGCGCCGATGACGCGGCCGTCGGCGACCTGGATGTGCGGCGCGTGATCGCCGTCAATCCGCAGGAGTGGGGAGACTCGTTGGAAGCGTTCTACGCCCAGTATTACCCCGGCGTCGAGTACAGTGCCATCACCGCCGCAACCCCTGAGGAGCTGGCGCAGAAGTTGGCCAACGAGTAGAGTGACATCCTGCTGTCGGCGGCACCCTCGTGAGGCTGGGGGCAGACCAATCAAAGATGTCCACTTTTCCCACGTCCCTTATCACTGGACTTTGGGCAAAATCGCGACGGCAGCCAGAAACCCGTTTTCTCGCAGCAGAATGCCGTCCATGCCCGATTGAAACAAGCTGATTCAGGCAGATTTCGGTGGCGAAGTTATCAGAAAACGGGTTTCTTTGGCTTTGTCCAAAGTCCAATTATCAGAGGTGATTTGAGAGGATATGCAACGACAAATGAAGATAACCGATGATCTAGAGGCATTGCTAACGGTTCTGCCGCCCCCTATAGAGCAGCCTCTTCGGGAGGCAAACGAGGGCGACGACCTGCTAGAGATCGTGTTGGACCTGGGACGCCAACCGGAGGCGCGTTTTGTCAGCCACGAAATTGCCCTCAACGAGAACGAGGTCACCGAGAAGGAAATCGAGCACGTGGTCTCCCGCATCGGCGAGTTCGACGCCGACAACCGGGCGGGAATCGAGCGCACTCTACATCGTATCTCGGCCATCCGCAACCGCAAGGGGGGCGTCGTGGGCCTCACCTGTCGCGTGGGGCGAGCTGTCTACGGCACCATTGACATCATCCGAGACATCATCGAGTCGGGCAAGAACATACTCCTCCTGGGCCGGCCGGGGGTGGGCAAGACAACCATGCTACGGGAGACAGCGCGCGTCCTGGCCGAGAAGAAGCGGGTGGTCATCGTTGACACCTCCAACGAGATCGCCGGAGACGGCGATATCCCCCACCCCGCCATCGGCCGGGCGCGACGCATGCAGGTAGCCACACCCTCCTTGCAGCACGAGGTGATGATCGAAGCGGTGGAAAACCACATGCCAGAGGTGATCATCATTGATGAGATCGGCAGGGAGCTGGAGGCGGTGGCCGCTCGCACCATCGCCGAGCGAGGGGTGCAGCTCATCGGCACGGCCCACGGCAACGCCCTGGACAACCTGATGCTGAATCCCACCCTGGCCGACCTGGTGGGCGGTATCCAGAGCGTTACCCTTAGCGATGAAGAAGCCCGGCGTCGGGGAACCCAGAAGTCCATTTTAGAGCGCAAGGCCCCGCCCACCTTCGATGTGGTAGTGGAAATTCAGGATCGGCAGCGGTTGGCAGTGCATCACAATGTGGCGGCCGCCGTGGACGCCATTCTAAGAGGACGCTCTCTACCAGCCGGGATCCGTTATCGAGATGAGCAGGGGGAGGTGCAAATCGAGGAGGCAACACTTCCGCCCCCGAGTTTGGGGGAAAAGCCCTTTAGCCCCCCATCCAAGCCCGCAGCCCCTCTGACTGCCCTGCACGTCTATCCCTACGGCATAGCCCGCAATCGCTTGAACCAGGCCGCCAGCCGCTTCCACCTTCCTGTGATCATCGTAGATGACCTGGAAAAGGCCGAGGTGGTAATCACGCTGAAGCAGTATTATCGTAAGCGCCCCCGGGTCATTGCCGACGCAGAAGAAGGAGGCATTCCCATCTACGTCCTGCGCTCCAACACCATCAAGCAGATGCAGAATTGCCTGGTGGATATCTTCGGCCTGAAAATGGAGGAAACGGACCCCTTCGCCATAGCGATGCGAGAGACCCAGGAAGCCGTCCAAAAGGTGTTGGCTGGTGCCAGCTCAGTAAACCTCTCCCCCCAGAACGCCTACATCCGCCGTCGCCAACATCAGATGGTCCGCCAAGCGGATCTCGTCTCCCACAGCCGTGGCAAGGAGCCAAGGCGGGGGGTGAGGATATATCGGGAGTGAGGGGAGAGAAGGGTTTGAGTCTATTCATCACCTTTGAGGGCCCCGAAGGCAGCGGCAAGACAACGCAGATAGAGCTTCTGAGGGGTTATCTTGAGGAGAAGGGCTACCCCGTGCTGGCCACGCGCGAACCAGGAGGTACGAGCATCGGCAATCAAATCCGAGCTGTCCTCCTCGACCCCCGAAACACCGAGATGCTACCCGCCAGTGAGGCCCTGCTTTTCTCTGCGGCGAGGGCTCAAATAGTCCATCAGGTCATCCGTCCCCACCTGGCACAAGGCGGCATCGCCCTCTGCGATCGCTACGCCGATTCGACCCTGGCCTACCAGGGTTACGGCCACGGCCTGGAGTTGGAGATGCTGCACGCCATCACCGCCCTGGCCACCGAGGGGCTGAAGCCAGATCTGACGGTCTATCTGGACATTGACGTCGAGGAGGGGTTGCGGCGCAAGCTGGCGGCGCACAAAGCGGGCAATGCAGAGTGGAACCGCTTGGACCGACAGGAGACGGCCTTCCACCGCCGGGTGAGGGAGGGGTACCTGCAGATGGCGGCTAGGGAGCCCGACCGCTGGTTGGTGATTGACGCCACCCAACTCCTGGAGGCTATACAGGCCTCTATCAGGGCCAGGGTGGAAGCGAAGTTAGTAACTGCTCACCTCGCTCGGCCTGGATTGCCGAACCCAGGCCAGATGGGCCGAAACCAATCGAATTCAGCTTGTCAAGCCGCCGGATCTGGCGATCCGGCGGGAGCGGGTGAGCAGTTAGCTAAGTTGTATGGCGGACGTAGTCGCTAGATGGGAGGGATGGACGAGATGAAACTGATCATGAGCATTGTTAACCGCGATGACGCCAGGGGATTGGTCGAGGCCCTGCTAAGGGAGGGGCATCGGGCCACGTTAATCAGCACGACCGGAGGTTTCTTGCGGGCGGGGAACACGACCATCTATGTGGGCACCGAGGACGAGAAGGTGGACGAAGTGCTGGGGTTGATCAAGGAGAACTGCCACACCAGAACCGAGTACGTCAATCCCTTACCACCTATGATGGAGGCAGGGGAGTTATACATACCCACCCCTGTGGAGGTACAGGTAGGCGGCGCTACTGTCTTCGTCGTTGACGTGGAGCGCTGTGAGAAGCTCTAGCTGCTAGAACTCGTCCCCGACGCCTGGCTCGCCTCCCAGGTCGGGCATGGCCTCCTCAATGTCCTCCGGGCTCTGTCCTGATTCCAGCCTGTCTATGACCTCGTCAAACTCCGGCCCCAGGTCCTCTCCCATCTCACGGCTCATATTCCGCATCCAGCGCCCCATTGATTTTGGATCGCTCTCATCCAGGCCAGCCAGGCTGCTGGGATCGGCCAGGCCCTCCAGTCGGCTCTCCTCGGACCTGACCACAGAGACGCGAGAAACCAGGCGGGTCAGGTGCTCTCCGCCGCAGAATGAACAGCAGGGCGGGGTCTCCCCTATCTCCGAGAAACTCCGCCAGAATCGGGTCAGCCGCCGCCCACAGTTATTGCAGCGATACTCGTAGATTGGCAAAGCCATTCCTCCTGTAGGGTATTTCTGTAATTATAGTCGAAATCGCTTCCGGAATCAAGTCGCAACTTAGATATTAGAGTGTCAAACTCATCGGAACATAATCCTTACCACATCGAACCCAATCCCCTGTTGGTCGTTATCTCTGGCGCCTCAGGCGTAGGGAAAGACGCTACCGTGCAGCGCATGGGGGAAATGGGCTATCCCTTCCACTTCGTGGTCACGGCTACCACCCGACCCAGAAGGCCCAATGAAGTGGACGGGGTGGACTATCATTTCGTTTCCGAGCAGGAGTTCGCCGAGATGCTGAAAAAAGGTGAACTCCTGGAACATGCCATCGTCTATGGCCAACACAAGGGCATTCCTAAGAAGCAGGTAGGGGAGGCCCTGGCGAGCGGCAAGGACGTCATCATGCGCATAGACGTTCAAGGTGCGGCCACCATTCGCAATCTCGTTCCTGAGGCCGTCTTCATCTTCCTCACCGCTTCCTCGGAGGAGGAGCTGATCCATCGTCTCAAAACACGCAAAACCGAGACACCCGAGGGCTTGAAGAGACGCATCGCCACAGCCCGGGAGGAAATGAATCGCTTGGACGAATTTGACTATGTGGTGGTTAACTGCGATAATCACCTCGATGATACAGTGAGGACCATTGCTGCCATCATCACCGCCGAAAAATGTAAGGTGAAACAGCGAAAGATCGAATTGCAAGGAGGCGCTCGATGAAAGAGGTAAAAGCGGGTGGAATTCGGCAGTCCGTTATCGCTGGCGATTGGTACCCCGGTCAGCCCGATGTATTGCGTCGGACACTGGAGGGTTACTTGGCGGACGCTGAGAAGGTAGAGCTAGAAGGAGATCTGAAGGCGCTCATCAGCCCCCACGCAGGCTACGTCTATTCCGGCCCCACAGCAGCTCATGCCTATAAGCAATTGGAGAACGGCCAGGTTTTTGATACCGTAGCCGTCCTCTCACCTCTCCACCAGGCGTATCTGGGTCGCTTCGCCGTCACCAGGGCAGGCCACTATGATACCCCTCTGGGGCTGGTGGAAGTTGATGCCGGATTGGTGGAGGCGCTGGGCAAAGAGGTAACGCTGGACCGCGTAGGATTCGACGGCGAGCACTCACTGGAGATCCAACTCCCCTTCCTCCAGCACGTCTTAGGAAACTTCACCCTGCTGCCGGTGATGTTGGGCGAGTCAATGACCAGCAGCCGAGGTCTGATGGCTTGCCGTGAGCTGAGCGCGGCTCTGGCTAAGCTGCTGGGCGATAGGAAAGCCCTTATCGTCGCCAGCACTGACCTGGCACACCTCCATGACTACAACGATGTCGTACGTCACGACAGAGTAGTGATCGAACTGGTGGAGCGGTTCGACATCGAGGGATTGGCTCGCGCCCTTATCGAAGGCCGTGGTCAGGCCTGTGGCGGGGCTCCCGTCGTGACCGCGCTCCTGACCGCGCAAGCTCTGGATGCGAACCGGGCCACGGTGCTCCATTACACCAACTCGGGCGACGTGACCGGCAATCGGCGGCCCGGCAGCTACACCGTCGGCTACATGGCCGCAGCCGTTTACCAGGCATAGTATTCATCCGCTCCGGCGGGATTGCCAAATCCCGCCGCTTCTGTGCTCAAGCAGAGCTGTCAGCCGCCGGATCTGGCGATCCGGCGGGAGCATTAAGGGCGCGAGGTGAGCAGTTATCCATGACCTATGCCGAAGTAGTCGTCAGTACTCCCATCCAGCGACGAGTGGTCTCAGGCTTTGAAGAAGAAGGCCCTGAGAACAAATACAGCCCATTGAGCCTGGCCTTTCATTATTCCATCCCACCAGCCTTTGAGGAGAAAGTAGCAATAGGCCAACTGGTGCAGGTGCCCTTTGGCCCCCGTTGCCTGCAGGGCATCGTGGTGGGCTTGGCCGACAGGTCTCCTGTGCCCGAGACCAGGGACATCGAGGAGATCGTTGACCCTGAGCCTGCCCTCTCTCCGGTACAGATCGAGCTGGCCCGCTGGATCAGCAGTTGCTATCTTGCCCCTCTCATTCACTGCCTGCGCCTGATGCTGCCGCCCGGCCTGGAGCGGCGCACCGAGCTCGCCGTGGAGCTGAAGGCCGATGCCCCTATCCCCCCCGACCTGACGCCAGAGCAGCACAGAGTGGTCGTGTTCCTGCGCCAAGAGGGCAAGCAGCGAGTGAAAGACCTGGCGCAGTCCCTCGAGATAGAGAACCCGCGCCCGGTTGTGGATCAACTGGCTCGCCGTGGGGTGATCATCAAGCACTCGGAACTTGAAAAGCCTCGGGTGAGACCCAAGAGAGCCCGCTTCGTCCGCCTCATTGCTGACGAGGAGAGAATAGCCCAGGCCATCCCCCGGTTGGGACATTCATCCAAGCAGGCCGACGTGCTGGAATTCCTGACCCGTAGCGAGGACCCTTTGCCCACCCTGTCCGATGTCTGTGCCAAAGCCGACTGCTCCAAAGTAACCGTCCGCACCCTGGCTAGGAAGGGCCTGGTGCAGATTACCGAGAAGCGCACTCTTGTTGCCCCTCTACTCTCGCCCAGGGCCATAGAAGAAGCCATCGCCTACTACCTGCGCCGGTCTCCCAAGCAGACGGCTGCCCTGGCCTTCCTGCGTGACCGGCCCGGGCCGATGGAGCTATCGCAATTCTACAGGGACGCGGGTTGTTCCCCCTCTGTGCTACGGGAGCTAGAGCGGAAAGGCTACGTACAACGCTTCGACGAGGAGCCTGTGGTCATCCTCCGCGTTTCTCCAGATGAAGTGCTGGACAAGATAGTCGAGTTGCGCGGGGCCCAGAAGCAGGTAGCGGTGCTGGATTTTCTCCGGGGCGAGGAAGAGACCATCTGGGTAAGTTGGGTCTACGCTGAGACAGGCTGCAACCTGAGCACGCTGAGACACCTGGCCGACCATGGCCTGATCAGCCTGGAGGAAAAGGAGGTCTGGCGCGACCCGCTGGAGGGGCGGGAGTTCGTCCTCGATGTGCCGCCCAAGCTGACGCCGGACCAGGAGTTGGTCTGGAAGGTGATAAGGCGACAGGTAATGAGTCAACGAGTAACGAGGGATGAGGATCAATCGCCCGTTACTCGTTACCCGTTACTCGTTGCCCTCCTCCACGGCGTCACCGGCAGTGGCAAAACCGAGATCTACCTGCGCGCTCTGAAGGCTGTCCTGGATCAAGGCAAGCAGGCCATCGTCCTCGTGCCTGAGATCAGCCTCACCCCGCAGACCATCCGCCGCTTCGCGGCTCGCTTCTCCGGCCGTCTGGCCATCATCCATAGCCGGCTCTCCCTGGGCGAGCGCTACGACACCTGGCGTCGCATCCGGGCCGGGGACGTGGACGTGGTCATCGGCCCCCGGTCGGCCCTCTTTGCCCCCTTGCGCCGCCTGGGTCTCATTGTTGTTGACGAGGAACACGAGGGCTCCTATAAACAGGAGATGACCCCCCGCTATCACGCCCGCCAGGTGGCGGTGAAGCTGGCGGAGCTGGCAGGGGCAGTGGTTATTCTGGGCAGCGCGACCCCCGACCTGGTCTCCTACTACCGCGCCCAGCGGGGAGAGTACAGATTGCTGCGGTTGCCGAAGCGCATCATGGGCCATCGGCGGCGGATCGAAGAGCAAAGGGAGAGTTACAGGTTAGAGGCTACAGGTTACAAGTTCCTGAGCGATGAGGCATGTTATACCGATTTGCCGCCGGTGCGAATTGTGGACATGCGGGAGGAGTTGAAGGCCGGCAATCGCGAGATCTTCAGCCGGGCCCTTCAGGGAGCCTTGCATGAAACTTTGGATGAGAGTCAGCAGGCCATTCTGTTTCTGAACCGCCGTGGTGCAGCCACCTTCGTTATGTGCCGCGACTGCGGCCACGTCCTCAGGTGTCGCCGCTGTGAGGTGCCCTTGACCTACCACCTCCGCCGGCATGGCACTGGAGAACCCCAACTGGTCTGCCACCACTGCAACCGGCACGAGCCGGTGCCCCAGGTCTGTCCTGACTGTGAGAGCAAGCGCATAAAGTTCTTCGGCGTCGGCACTCAAAGGGTGGAAGCTATCGTTAATAGATTATTCCCCCAGGCCCGCACCCTGCGCTGGGACCGGGACACCACTGGCGGCAAGTGGTCGCACGAGGCGTTCCTGCAAAGGTTCATCGAACACGAGGCCGACGTCCTCATCGGCACCCAGATGATCGCCAAAGGACTGGATTTGCCCCTGGTGACGCTGGTGGGAGTGGTCGCTGCGGACACTGCCCTGCACCTGCCGGACTTCTGGGCCAGCGAGCGCACCTTCCAGCTCTTGACCCAGGTGGCCGGACGGGCTGGGCGCAGCATCCTGGGCGGCCAGGTCATCATTCAGACTTACACACCCGAGCATTACTCCGTTCAGATGGCCAGCCGACACGACTACGACGGCTTCTACGAGAAAGAGCTGGCCTTCCGGCGGGAGCACGGCTATCCTCCCTTCGCCAGGTTGGCCAAGTTGGTCTATGTGCATCAGAACC
Organism: uncultured Anaerolineae bacterium; assembly: GCA_964390805.1. Classification (GTDB taxonomy): domain Bacteria; phylum Chloroflexota; class Anaerolineae; order VGOG01; family VGOG01; genus CAYMKL01. Next base: position 30,355 of record CAYMKL010000083.1, read on the forward strand.
AAAAACGCTGTCAGGAAGAGGCGGAGAGAATGCACCGCATTCTTAGTAACAAGATAGCCCGCCTGGGCCTGCCTGGCGCAGATCTCATCGGCCCGGCGGCTTGCTTCTTTGAGAGGCTGCGAGGCAAGTATCGCTGGCAGATCGTGGTGCGAGCCCCCGACCCTCAGGCCCTCCTCCAAGACGTGATCTTCCCTCGTGGCTGGCGAGTGGACATCGATCCTGTGAGCACGCTATGAAGATGTCATTACTGAAACACAGAAACCCTTTTCCAACTATCCTGATCGTATTGGGAATAGTGCTCCTGACCGTAGGAACCATAGGACTGGTCAAGGACCATCTCGACCTACAAGCATCCGCCCCCTACCCTGGGGGGGAAAGGGGGGAGAGTGTAACGGCAGCCACGCCTTCGGCCACGCCCATCCCTCCAACTTTCACCCCCTTACCTCCGACAGCTAGCCCTACCCCAACCTCTGTGCTCTCAACCCCGACGGCCGCGTCTTCACCAACTTCAACCCCGACACTTCGGCTGGTAAGCAAAGCGACCTCAGTGCAGGCCTCGACGCCTAAGGTCGCCCCTTCGCCCACTTTCACTCTCACCCCTACTTCGACTGAGCCCTTCGACTCTGCTCAGGACGAGCTCAGTACAGGCTCAGGCCCACCTCCTGCCAATGCCCCACCGGATCGCATCGTGAGCCCCGCCATCGGACTGGATGCGCCGGTCGTCCCCGTGGGGTGGACGGTCACGGACGAAGGCGCCATCTGGGATTCAGCCGACCATGCCGCCGGCTGGCACCAGAGCTCCACCTACCCTGGTCACGTCGGCAACACCGTCCTCTCAGGACATCACAACATCAAGGGCAAGGTCTTTCGCTACCTGATTGACCTTGAGCCCGACGACGAGGTGTTCCTCTACGTGGGAGATACGGCTTACCACTACGTTGTCACCGAGAAGCACCTTTTTGAGGAAAAGGGCAAGCCCGAAGAAGTGCGCCGTGCCAATGCGCAATGGATCGCTCCCACCGACGACGAGCGTCTCACCCTGGTCACTTGCTGGCCCTACACCTCCAATACTCATCGGCTGATCATCGTAGCCAAAAGACTAGAGATTAGAGATTAGAGATTAGGGCATGGTTCATTCAGCGAGATAAACACCTTTACAGACTGAATAAGCGGGGTGA
>CAYMKL010000084.1:0-31479 GCA_964390805.1 uncultured Anaerolineae bacterium
CAAGCATATTGTCCCCCTGAATGGGGACAGTCGATTGTATACACGACGTAGTCAAGGTAGTTACTCAGGACCAGGTCAGAAGGCCCACGCCCAGGGCAATGAGGACAGTGACCAAAGCCAGGTCGGCTCGGCCGAGGGGCAAGGGTTCCTGTCGGGGGCCATCGGGCTGAAAGGCTCGTGCCTCGGCTGCCTCCATGACCTCGTCGCCTCTTCGCAAAGCGTTTGCCACAATCGTCACGAGAAGCATCCGCAGGGCTCGCAGCCGTTCCCGTCTGAAGCCTCCGCGCAAACGCATGGCTCCGTAGGCATTGCGAGCTGTCTCCCCCAGCGTGGGCAGCATGTTGAAGGCTACTCCCACGGCAAAGCCCAGCCCCCTCAATCCAGCCATTTCGAACAGCCGGGCCATCTCATCCACCGAGACGGCATAGGTGAAGCCTCCGACGGCCAGCGCCACGCTCAATGCCCTTATGGCCATCCACAGCCCCGCCCAGAAACCCTGGCTGGAGAGGCTCAAGCCGAACAGAAAGAAGTCTTTCTCGCCGATAAGAAAGGGGCTAAGCAGCAAACCCGATGCGACGAGGACCCAGAATTCCAGGCGTCGGATGGGCCTCAGGCCGCCCTGGAAGAAGAGGGCGGAACACGCTACAACGCACCCCAACACAAAGATGATCTTGGCCTCCGAAGCCAGCATGCTCAGGACGACGGCCCAGGTCAAAAAGGCCAAATGTCCCCAGGTGCCAAAAACCCTCACTCCAAACCCCTTTCAACTTCAGTGGATCCAAAGTCGCTCTAAGGGGATTGTCAAATCCCCGTTTCAGGCCTGGATCTGGCGATCCAGGCGGAGCGAGATTTGATCTATTGAGTCTCGGTCAGCCGAGCCTGGACAGCCTTCCCTAGCTCCCAGGCCAGCCACCCCGCTACACCACCAGCCACGATGCGGATGAGCAGGAAGGCAGCGACGATGACCAGCGCGTAACTCACCTCGATGCCCAGCGCCTGAGCACCCTGCTTGAGCACCCCCAGGTAAACGTCGTAGATGCCCCGGCCGAGAAAGATGTAGGATGCGAAGAACTTGTGGAAGAAAGTCCACAGCACCGCCAGGCAGCCGGCCAGCATGAACCCCCTCCGACTTGGCTTCCCGAAAAGTAAGAGTCCCAGCTCTGCCAACAGGCTCTCAATGATAATGGCGAGCATGGCCGGTAGCTTCACGCCGCCGATGCTTAGCGCTTTCAGTATGGCCACCACCAAGCCGATCATTAGAACCGATCCGGTTCTGGGGACGAACAGACGCCCCATCAGGGCCACGATCATGCCCACAGCGGTCATGATGGTGCCAACCCCTATTAGAGGGGTAGCCAGGGGTGGGAAAATGAGATGCAGGTAAGAGCCAATGGTGATTTCCAGCACTCCCCACAGAGCACCGAAGACGGCAATGTAAACCAGATCTCGAGTGGTAAATCGGGGTGTCATTTCACGTTTCCTCCTTTCAGCCTCGACCCCGGCCCTCCCCCAACCCTTCGACCTTGCTCAGGGCAAGCTTTGGGGGAGGGAGAAAGGAAGGGGGCGGCCTTCGACGGTGATACGTCCATCCCGCAGGAGAAGCACCCGCTGGGCATAGCGATTCACTAACTCATAGTCATGGGTGATGAGCAGGATAGCCATGCCTCTCCCATTCAGGCGACCCACGTGTTCCATAAAAGCGCTCAGGTGTCCCCAATCCTGCCCCATGGTTGGTTCGTCCAGGACGAGAAGGTCAGGCCGCAGGGCCAGTACCGAGGCCAGGGCAGTGCGCTGCTGCTCCCCGCCGCTGAGGGCGTGGATGCGCCGCTGGCGCAAGCTTCCCAGGTCGGCAGTGGCCAGAGTATCCTCCAGGAGAGCTGGGGTGAGGAGGCCGTAGTTGCGAGGGCCAAAGGCCACCTCCTCCTCCACCGTCTCGCAGAAGAGCTGCTCCAGAGGGTTCTGGAAAAGGAGGCCCACACGCCCTCTCACCTGCACTTTCCCCTGCCGGGGCTTCACTAACCCGGCCAGCAGGCGAGCCAGGGTTGTCTTGCCAGCCCCGTTGTCGCCCACCAGGGCCACCAACTCGCCCCGTTGAATGCAAAGGGCCAGGCCATCCAACACCTGCCCCTTCCCGTACCCGGCTACGACTCCTTCCAGTTCCACCAGGGGTTCCACCCTCTCCCGGCCCCTCCCTAAGAGGGAGGGGAGGATGAGGTCGGCCCAGTCGCTCTGGTGGTGGTTGGTGGGCCGGCGCACCCCCAGGCGATGGAGCAGTCCTTTCCTGGCGAAGACTTGTTCGGGGGACCCGTCGGCTACTGGCTGTCCCTCTTCCAGGATGAGAACCCGGTCGGCCAGGCGGCTCACTTCTCCGGTCTTGTGCTCGGCGATGACTACCGTCGAACCCTGTCGCCGCAGGCGTTCCAGACTGGAGAGCACCTGGCGGGTGCTGGCCCTATCCAGATTGGAGGTTGGCTCGTCCAGGATCAGGGTGCGAGGTGCCATGGCCAGGACTGCGGCTATGGCCAGTCGCTGCTTTTCGCCGTCGGAGAGGGTGTTCACCCGGTGGCCCTGCAAATGCTCCAACCCCGCTGCCCCAAGAGCCCATTCCACCTGGCGGGCCGCCTCGTCCGACGGCAAGCCCAGGTTGCGGGGACCAAAGGCTACCTCCTTTTCCACCCGCAGGCAGAAGAGCTGAGTGGCCGGGTTCTGGAAGACCATGCCGACGTGACCAGCTAGAACCGGCAGAGGGTGTTCCTGAGTGTCCAGCCCGTCCACCACTACCTTGCCCTCCATGCGAGCCAACGAGGCGTGGGGGATGAGCCCCGCCAGGGCGCGCAGCAGAGTGCTCTTGCCACACCCGGAGGGGCCGGTCACCAGCACGAACTCACCGGGCCGGATGGAGAGGGAAAGGCCGCTTCGCTTACCACCCAGGACGCGCTGCTGGCCGTAGTACACCGTCAGGTCATCTACCTCAATCATGGTCAGCGAAAAGCTCCTTGACGATGGCCGCGGGAAGGGCCTGGCGGTTCTCCTGGGTGACGGTGAAGGCGCAGAAGGGGACGCTGGAGAGCCGCTTCTGCAGTCGCCCCGCCAGCTCCGGACGAACCACCAACAGCAGCGGTGAAGGCGTCTCGGCGGATAGATCGGAGAGAATTGGGGCCAGGCCCCTCCCCTGTTCCAGCTCCAGGGGTCCAATCTCATCTACGATGAGGAGATCACAGCCTCGTGCGATAGCTACCCGGAGTCTCTCTATCACCCAGGAGAAGACGCCGGCGTCGAAGCTGTAGCGGCCTGTCCTGGGGCCGCCCAAATCACCGTCGGCCCGGGCCAGGAGCTGCTGTTCGCCATCAGACACCATCAGGGCGTAGCGGATCGCGGGGAAGCCATCCTCGTCGAGGACAACAGGTGTGAGCACCCCTGCTGGATCATAGTCCAGTTCGCGGGCCAGCTCCGCCACCTGCTTGCAGACGGTGGTTTTCCCCACCTGGCGCTGTCCAGTTAGCAGAACGTTCATGCCGGGCTACAGGGGACGACGCAGATGAAACGCAAGACCGCATCCCCATCGTTGACGAATTGGTGCTTCTCCTCCGGGGCAACGAAGACGACGTCCCCCTCTTGGACCGGCGTCTCGCCGTCTTTGTCTCTGACATGCCCCTTGCCGCCCAGGATGAAGACCTCGTGCTCCCAAGCGTGGGTATGGAATGGGGACGAAGCCCCGGGTTCGACGTCAAAGACGCGCATGGCAAAATTCGGCGCGCCGTCCTTCTCACTAATCACCCAGCGCACAGTGACGCCCGGCGCCTCCGCAGCGGGCTCCGGCAGTACCTGATGGTAGTCTTTCACGATCATTGACAACTCTCCTTTCAACTCGATATTGGGAATTCTTATCAGATTCACGGCCCTCTCCAATTCCTCCTGCAGCTCCTCCAACTGCGCTCGGCCAGTGCCGCCAGCATCATCGGCGGCACTGAATGGGCCGGCCATCGGCTCTTCAGCTCCGCTATCTGCTTCTTCAGTTCCTTGATCCGCTCGTTGCTCATCCATCCTTCTGTGTCGCAAATCTTCTGAAGACAAACTGTCTTCGACTTATAGACTTCAGGTGGGGGTGCTACACGCAGCGGCGGGTGCCACTGCTGTGGCGCTCGACAACCTGGCGCAGAAGGCGGAGATGAGCTTCTCCACTCTCTGCCCGCCGCATTTAGGACACTCTATCTCAGAAGTAGAAGTGCCCAACCGCACCAGCTTCTCGAATCTCTCCTCACATTCCGAACATCGGTACTCGTAGATTGGCATTTGTCTTTCTTTCCTTTCTTTCTTCTTTCTCGTCTTTCTCGTAAGTCTATGTCCTGGCGGTCACAGCTCAAACTCGGCCACCAGTAAGGTGTGATCCGAGGGGCGCTCCGCCCGCCGGGCCTCCGTGTCAATCCAGGCCCCGGTGGATTTGCGGGCCAGCGGCTCGGTGGCCCAGATGTGGTCCACCCTCCAGCCGACCCCGCGCTCCAGCGCCCCTCGTACCCGGTAGTCCCAGAAAGTGTACTGCCCCGGCTCGCCAGGATGGTGTCGCCGGAAGACATCCTCGAAGCCCCACTCCCGCACCCGCTCCAGGGCGGCGCGAGCCTCAGGATGGAAGGCCACGTGGTCCTTCAGCCGTTTCGGGTCGTGCACGTCAATCGGCTCAGGAGCGACGTTGAAGTCGCCCACCCACAGGAGCGGTTGCCCCGGTGAGTAGTGTCGCTCGAAGAAGGCCCGCAGCCGGGCCAGCCACTCCAGCTTGTACTGAAAATGCTCCGACTCCGGAGAGCGCCCCTGGGGGATGTAGGTATTCACCACCGGGATGCCCCTGATCACCGCCCGGATCAGACGTGCTTCATCGGGCTCGCCATCATCATCCAAACCGAAGACGACCGCCTGGGGCTCCTCCCGGCTGACGATGGCTACACCGGCGTAGGATTTCTGTCCTCTGAAGACCACGTGGTAGTCCGCCTCCCGAAACGGCTCCGCCGGGAAGTCCGGATCCTGCGCCTTCGTCTCTTGGATGCAGAGGGCGTCCGGAGACTCGTGATCCAGCCAGTCCAGCACCTGCTCCAGCCGGGCCCGGATGGAATTGGCGTTGAAGGTTACCACTTTCAGAATGTTGTCCGACATTTTGCTTTCTCTCCCCTTGATGGTTGGGCTATATTGCCCGGCCTGCCTACTACGATCTCATTGGGCCAGCATCAGCGCGGCGTGCAGAAGAACGTTCGCACCGTTAACACAATCACTCCACTCGGTGAACTCCTTTGACGAATGGCTGAAACCGCCAACTGAGGGGACAAAGATCATCCCGGCTGGACAAATTCGTGCCAGGGCCTGGGCATCGTGGCCCGCACCTGATGAAAGAAAAGCATGTTTTAGGCCGAGCACTTTGCTCGCGTCTGCAAATGCCCCCTGGACTCGTTCATGCGGGCAGGAGCGGTTTTCCTCTCGAAAAGCGGTGGCTGCTTCTTCATCGCACCAAGTATACTACAATCCGACGTTGTGTGCAAACAAAAGAGGGCCAGCAGAGCTAAAGTCTGGCCCTTCGATTTCGCCCTCCGGCCTCACTCATGATGTAGCTCAGGGCATGGCTTCGCTGCCAAGGCAAATAAGTTCAGCCCGGCCTCGCTCTTGATGACCTCAAACCTCGGGACAGCCCACCAATTCCAGAAGGACCCGTGCCGCCCGCTCGACCACAGCGGAGCACGACCCAGGCCCGCCAGGGGCATGGAACTGTTCGTACAGGGGCTCGCAGCGGGTGGTGCCCAACTCGGCGGCGAAATGCTCCCGATAGAGGGTGGTCAACTGACGGGCTGGATCAGAGTCCTCCTCCACACTGCTGCGCCCATGCAGCGCCCCGATGATCATCACCCCGGCGCTGAGCGCGCCGCACATCTCCTGCTTGCTTCCCCCCACGCCACCCGCAAAGCCGGTGGTCATCCTCACTGTACGAGGGTCGAGGTTGCCCAGGACGTGCCCGCCCACGGCGAGCATGATAGCCTCAGCTCAGTGATAGTCTCCCCTCATCAAATCGCCAGCCCGACGGACCACATCATCCTTGCTTACTGCCACTGATCACTACCTCCTCTCTTTCCACAGCCAGGCGCACGTTGTAATCGTGTCCCTCCTCGATGGCCACGATTCTGGCGCCGGCCTCTTTGAAAACGTTAGCCAGGTCGGCGATGGAGTAGAAACGACTGCGCATCAGGAGCAGCCTCTCGCCCAGGGCAGTCCATTTCACCGCCCTCTGGCGAATGTCCGGCTCCTCAATGACCAATCGGCCGCCCGGACGCAACACCCGCAGGGTCTCCTTCGCGGCGACGTGCTGGTCGTGAAGGTGATGGAAGGCGTCCACCATCACGACGCGGTCGAAAGCTCCATCGGCAAAAGGGAGCTGCTCGGCCAGGCCACAACAAGCGATCATCTGCTTCTGGCGAGCCTCCCCCAACATTCCCCATGAGGAGTCGCAAACGACCACCACGTAGTCGTCGCCAAAGGCTCCGGAGACGCGGCCCGTGCCTCCGCCGATGTCCAATATGCGCTCCGATGGCTGGGGCTGGAGCAAACCCATGAGTCGTTCTGGTCCCAGGAAGTGGAACACGCGGTCGTAGAAACGGGCGACGAGGTCGAAATGGTCAAAGTGCATCGCTTATATCCTCAAGGTGCATCTTTCCATACTTATTGGTTTATCACTTTTTGGACATTTTGTCAAGAGCTAGAACCTTAAGATTTCTATGCCTTTCAGAAAAATCTCGAAGTAGTAGTTGACAATGCTCCAGTTCTATGATATAATGTGTTTAGCTTGAGAAGCAAAGGGATGACACTCTGCACGATAGCACAACCTACCAAACATCACAACTCGACACACCCATCCCAAGTGAGTTAACCCGTAGTCATAGTTTGACCTAGCATGAGGTACCTCCTGCGAAGGTGCAAAAGGGAGGTGATGTCGGATGGATAGTGAATGGCCGGCTGCTCTTGACCCCAAAAAGCGGTGAAGGGATAGTCGGCTTTTTGTTTTCCAGGTTCGTTGGAGTTCTTAGCTGCTTGAAGAGTAAACCTATGTGCACTGTGAAGGCTCTTCTAGCTAGTGGTGGACTGAAGCGATTCCAAGAGCGGGATGTGTAAGCCTATGAACTGGCGTAAGAAAATCCCGGTGTTCCTTCTGATCATCGGTTGGTTTCTGATTGGCTGGTTTGGTCGTGGGCTCTTGCTGTCGCAAGGTGATCAAGAGCTCGCATTGTTGAGGCAGGCTCGGCAAGTGATCACCCGTGAGTTCTATGGGGATTTGCCCTCTCCACGCCAGTTGACCTATGCCGCAATCAGGGCAATGCTGCATAGCCTTGGCGACAAGTATGCCGTCTTTTTTGAACCGCCCCTGGCTGCTCGCCAAAGCATTGAATTGCGCGGAAATGATGCCGTAACGGGACTAAAGGGCGAAATGCAGGAAGGGACTTTTGTGATCACCAACGTGTTTTCTGGAGAGCCTGCCGACCGAGCGGGCTTGCAAGCGGGAGATGTTCTTGTCGAAGTGGATGGATGGAAGGTGAAGCCTGACTCGACCTATATGGAAGTGTCATCCATGATTCGAGGCCCTCTAGGATCCACTGCCCATCTGGTAGTGCGCCGTGGGGACAAGGCTTTAGAGTTTGATGTGCCGCGCAAACCACCCCAAGATGTGATCACTCAAACCATCGGGGCAGATATTGCCTACCTGCGAGTGGATCGGTTCACCGAAAAGACGCCTCAGGAAGTAAAGCAAGCTCTCGAATCATTATTGGCAACTGGGCCGAAAGGGCTCATCTGGGACCTGCGCTACAATGGCGGCGGATTGATGAACCCGACGCAAGAGGTCCTTGATTTCTTCTTAGAAGAGGGGGTGGCATTCTACGCCAGGACAAAAGATGGGACACTTATCCCATACAATACTACCAGTGGCGATATGGCCGAAAAGATACCCCTGGTCGTCCTGATTGGCCCTAACACCTATTCCGCCCCCGAGACTGCGGCGGCCTCGATTGCGGATCGAGGGCACGGGACGCTGATCGGGGAAACGACTCATGGGAAGGGGATGATTAACACCACAGTTCCCTTGTTTGATGGTTCTTCCATCCAGGTCTCGGTAGCCGAGTCGCTGTCGCCTGTGCACCGCGAGTGTTATGAAGGAAAGGGAGTGCAGCCGCACATCTTGGTCAAGCAAGATCAGACTGCCCAGAATGACAGCGTGTTACAATACGCCGTAGACTATCTGCAGCGTAAATCAGACTAGAAAGGAAGGAGGTGAAACCATGAAGAAACTGTTGTTGCTGACACTCGTGACCCTGTTGGTAGTGCTGTGTCTAACTGCCTTTGTCAGTCCCGCCTGGAGCGGCGGCTACACGTGGGCCGGCGGCTTCACGTGGGCCGGCGGCTACACGTGGGCCGGCGGCTTCACGTGGGCCGGCGGCTTCACGTGGGCCGGCGGCTTTTCCTGGGCCGGTTGATTGCTTGTCAGACAACACCATGACCTGGAACAGGCGACACGATTAAGATTCTTCAGGCCATTGTGCGGCTAACCCCTGGGGGAACGGCGGTGGTCAACAGCCACCGCCGTTTCTCTCTATCACTCTCTCCATCGTTGCTCCTCCCTCCCCTGCTTACCCCCTTCTTGTAGTAAAGGGAAGATACATAGCAAGCCCGTCTTCGCCGTCGTACATTCCAGGCATCCGGAATCTGATCTTGAAAGAAAGACCCTGGTACATTTTCACGGCAGGCGTGTTGCTTGCACGCACCTCAAGATAAACCTCGGAGAGATCTTTCGACTTTGCATGGTCTATCAGCCGTGACATCATTTTGCTCCCTATCCCGCGTCTCCGCATGTCCTCTTTCACAGCGATGTCCCATATGTGCATCTTGCCCCATGCAAACCGTGCGATCGCATAGCCCACCGTGGAGTCGAGTTGCTTGGCCACCAATACGTAATGTCCTTGACTATCGCTGATGAGATCGTTGATTCTCTTCTGTGCCCACACCTGGGTCGCACCGCTGTGGTGCGAGGCAAGTTTGTAAATAGCAGGAACGTCGGCTATATCCGCTTTTGCGTAGGTCATCACTTCCAAAATTCCTCCAGTTTGGGATGCTTCAGCGCCTCCTCGTAGATCGGCCCCCGCGCCACGAAGCCTAGCGGGTAGCGGCTTCCGCGCACCGCCAGCAGCCGGTCGCCTGGCTTTACTCCTCACAACGGCAAATCCTCCACAGCGCGATAGTTCTTCACTTCAATGCCTTCATCGGCCAGCAGTTGCCAGAAGTTGCGGACCAGCGTTTTTGCCAGGGGCACGATCTCATCTACCTCACGCGCGGACCACAATACGGGAACGAGCTCTTGGTATCCTTTGGGCAACTTTGGAAAGCTGAAAGCATCTAGCAGCCCCTGGTAATAGTCGTGCGTCACCCAACGCTGGTTCAGAAGGCAGAGGGCCTGATTCATCTCGAAAAGAACCTCGATCACCGCACAGCCAATGTCCTGCGTGTTCCCCCGTTCCTGGCACGACAGGATACGGCCGTATGACTCCACCACAAGGCCGGGAAGACTTGCCTCCAGAGCTTGGCGAAACCTCCCCGCAGGCACGGCCTGTCCCAACCGCAGCCAAGTTTGGACCTGTTCCGGGGCGCCGTGGAACACCTTCAGGACGCTAAGCACACCCATCCAAAATGGCCATTTGACAGATGGATTGGTAAGCAACTCCTCAAGTTTTCCCTGTTCAATGACCTGATACCCAATAGCTGTACCACGATAGAGGAACTCCTTGCCCTCAACCTTTCTGCCATCGCGAACAACAAACAACATCTCAAGATCTGACCAGCGCGTATCCGTGCTCCGCGCTGTGGAGCCATAGACACCACCTAATATGATGGCGTCGGGATGCTTGGCAACCATGCGGGCGCAGAGATTTTGGGCGAGTTGTATTCTTTCCTCGTGTTCCATTCCACATCACTTCACTGCATAGGCAAGTTGGTGCGCATAAGCGGTGTGTTCTGACCTGGCTACCCTTTCTACTTGAACCGTTTGAAATCCCGCCTGTCTCAGCACGGATGCCAGTTCGTCGTTGGGGTGAAAACGCAGATACCTTAGCCAGAGACCATAGGCCAAGTTGGCCAGCGCGGACTTGGGTTGTGCTCCCGTTACGAGCACGAGACGTCCGCCTGGCTTTAGCACCCTGCAGAGCTCCTCTGAAACCCGTCTCGGATTCTCGATGAAGTATAGCACCTCAACACCGGCAGCACAGGTGAAGTAATCCTCGGCCCATGGAAGAGCTTCGACATCACCTTGTATGATCTCGACGCGCCCCTCGGACAGCGCTTTCCCATTCTTCTGTCTCGCAAGCTCAACCATGTCCGGGCTATGATCTATACCGAAAGCCTGCAGCACAGTTTGCAAGACCATGTCGAGTAAAGCACCGCCCCCGCACCCAATCTCGAGAAGAATGTCCCCAGGCTGGAGCTGCAACCTCTCAACGGCCACGCGGAAAAAACCGTAATGCCCTATGGGCTTCCGGTACATGAGCTTCCCCAGCCACCCTGACGGCTTTCTTCCCGTCACATCAAAGAGAGTCTGATGCCATTTGCTCATGATTCTGGCCCTTCTTGTTCTCGTTCACTCTGGATACCCCAGCGCTGCATCACGCCGAAAATTCAGCGTGTACACCCAGAAGTTGCCAAAGCGCCGCTCCAAGCTGAACCCCGCCGCCTCCACGCGCCGGACGGTCTCGAACGTGAATGGATAGTCGGGGTCGGTGAACTCCTCGGTGATAGAGAGCAGCCCGCCTAGTTTGAGCACCCGGCGCAACTCAGCCAGCGCGCGGGACTGGTCGGGGATCTCGGGCAGCACTGTGACCAGGAAGGCACGATCCACGCTGGCGTCGTCCAGCGGCAGGTGGTAGGCATCGGCGACGTGGGTTTCGACGTTGGTCAGCCCGACCTCCCGCACCCGCTCCTCCACCTGAGCGATCACCTTGGGCTGAATGTCCACGGCGATGAGACGCCCCTCCGGTCTCACGCGCTGCGCCGCCTCCACGGTGAACGCTCCGGGGCCGGGACCCAGTTCCAGAATACGCTCGCCAGGCTGGATGCCCACCCGATCGAGGATGGGGCGCATGTAGCGGCTGCGGATGGGATTGTCCACCAGCCAGTCCAGCGATGCCGGGCAAGGCGCCGATTGGCCGAAGCGGGCCGCCAGCCTGGAAATCAACTTAAGAGGGAACAGCCAGAAGAACGCTACTCCGGCGACGACAGCCAGCACAATTCCAAATACCTTGATCACGGTCTTCACTCCACCACAATCTCCTTTCCGACCCGCACGTCTTGATACGCCCCACCAAACGCCCGGCGGAAAGCCTCAATGCTCCAATCGCAGCTATCGTGGGGCGAGATGGCAACCAGTTGGGGATTGCGGCGTTGTAGATAGGCGATGGCGGCTGTCACATCCTCCCGGTTGATCGGGTCCCAGAGCCATTTGCCGGTGCCCAGGATGCGCTGCAGCGGCAATCCGAGCTTCACCTCCCGCGAGGCCATCACCGGATAGTGCAGCCCCCCAACGATGCCATAGAGCGGCTCACCGAACAGTATTTCGGCGCGGTCAACGATGCGCTGGAGGGTGGAGTGCCCGCAGCCGATGATGACCACGATGCCCTTCCCCTCCACATTGACCGCCAGCGACTGCTCCGGCGTCCAGCCGAGGAAGAACAGTTGGCGGGGGATGGGTCCCATGCTGGCAACACCTGGGGCGATGACCCGTGGGCCATCCACAACCGTGACTTGCGCTGTGGGGTTGGACAGCGGTACTGGCACGTAGGCAGGGATTCTCTTCAGGCCAACTGGCTGACCTGAAAGGGCAAAGGTGTGCCGCATCATGTGCGACCTGCCCCCCACGTGATCCTCGTGCGCGTGGGAGATGACCAGCGCGTCAATCTCGGTCACGTCCACACCCAAGGCGGCCATGTTGCGCAACAGTGGGGAGGGGTGCTCGCCCCGCGTGTTGTAGCCCACGTCGAAGAGGATACTCGTGTCATCGGCGCGAACGAGGTACGAGACGCCTGGTTCACCTATCAGCGGGTCGCGAGCGGTGTACCAGTCAATGAGGGGCAGGATGGTGAGGCGCTTGACTGTGCCTACCTCCTTGAGCTTGGGGCAACGGGCAGCGGCCCACACCCGGTCGGCGCGGCGGCGGCCCAGGTGGAAGCGGACCGCTAATCCTCCAGCGGCGGCCAATACCAGGCCGCCCAGGCCCATAGCAATCGTTTGTCCGATTTTCATACCATCATCCTCCCTCTATGCCCAGGATTTTCACAATCCCTTGTCCGCCATTGACCAGCACCCGGTCGCCGGTGCGCAGGCGCATGGTGGCGTTGCCGCAGCCGACGACGGCGGGAATGCCCAACTCGCGGGCGACGATGGCGGCGTGGGATAGCGGCGCCCCCACATCGGTGACAATCGCCGCCGCGCGTGGAAAGAGTGGCGTCCAGCCAATGTTGGTCGTTGCGGTGACCAGGATTTCGCCCGGTTGGAGTCGGTCTCCTTCTTCGAGGCTATCAAGCCGGCGTACGCTCCCTTCTACAATGCCAGCAGCGCCGGCAAAGCCGGTGATGGCGTCAGAGGTAGGAGTAGTAGTGGAGGCGTGGGCGTCAAAGAAATCGCTGCGGCGATTGGGATCTGCGGCCCACAGGAAGGGATCGAAACGGCCGCGGATAAGCGTGGGGTAAGGAGGCAGAGAGCTATAGCGGGCATGGATCTCGCGGCGAGCCGGGATAAAGCGGGGGGCTGCCTCATCCCCCCCCAGCGCCGCTAACACCTCGTCTAGCGACAGAAAGAAGACGTCGTCGCCGAGCCCGGTCAGCTCTCCCGCGCGCAGCGCAAAGGTGCGCATTACACCCAGCGCGCGCACCGCCTCCGAGCGTGACGCTTCACGCGTTTTGGAGGCAGCGGCCATGCGCTCCAGCTTCAGACGGTAGGATTTCGCCTTGCGGGGCACTTTGGCCTTCAGGCGCTCCCACGCCGCCTCGTGGCGCTGACGCTGGTCGGCCAGCATGCGGGGCACGTCAACCTGGTCGCGCTCGATTTCGGCCACGCGCCGGTCAATCCAACTCGGGTTTTCCGCCGGCCGGGGGCTGGAAAGCTCCATCTCGTGCGGGCCGCGATGGCCGTATTGCTCCAGGTAGTCGGCGCGGCTCATTTCGCCCCGGCTGACCTTGATGAGGTCCATCAACATGCCGACGCTGGCTATGGGGTCGCTGCCGGTGCTCACTCCCGAAAGCAGGGCGTTGGCATCGGCGTCGCCAAGCAGGTTCTCAAATTCGATGTGCAGTTTGCGGGACAGCGTCCTGTATTCGCCCAGCCCAGCGAGCAACATCCGGCAGCCTTCTTCAAGATATGCCTGCAGTTTCTCCCACCACAGGGTCAGGAGATCCTGCGGTTTTTGGGCGGCCCGGATCTCGGCCTGGAGCTTCTCCACCAGTGCCGGCGTCTCGTCGATAAAGGCCGGAACCCGGCGTCTGAGCCTTGTGGCTAACTGCCGCTGTTGGAAGGTCAGGGGAATGAGATGCCGCAGAACCCACCAACGCGAAAATGGCACCATTGGAATCTCGATCCCCGCCGGAAGACGTCCGAATGTTTCCTCCCGGGCGCGAATGAACTTCTCCTGTGACAAACCCAGGGACTCAAGTGCCGAGACACCCAGGCTAAGATTCATGTACAGCCGCCCACCGATGTTGCCGCCCAGGGGATATTGCGTGGTTTCGATTCCTACCCCATTCACCCTGAGATAAACCTGCACAATGGACCAGGTGAAGGGCGTCATCACATCGGGGAAAGCCTCGCCAAAGTTGGCGTTGGTCCAGAGGTAGTCGCCAGTGAGGCTGTCGTTCCATTCGCCGGTAGTAGGATTGTGTCCTATCAGGGTTATGATGGGTCGGGACTGGAGGAGAAAGAGCTTGCCCGCACCGATGGCCCACTCGATGTCCTGTGGACATCCTAGTTCCTGCTCCAGGCGGCTAGCCAATCTGTGGAGTTTGCGGGAGAACTGCTTGAGTTCCGATGGGCCATCGTATTGGCCCTTGGGTCGCTTCAGTGTGAAGGTTTGGGGATTGGCCTCGCCGGACACCAGTTGCTCGCCTAGCCCGTAGACGAAATTGCCAGTCATAAATGCACGGCTACCGGTGACCGGATCAGCCGTGAACAAAACGCCCGATACATCCGCCCAGACCAAGCGCTGAACGACGACGGCCATCTCGTGGGCAGTGTCCATGCCGTGGGCCTGGCTGTAGGCCCGCACCCGCGCGCTGTGCCGTGACCTGCGCACCGTGCGGATGGCTTCTTGAACGGCCTCATCCGTGCGCACGTCCAGCACCGTCTCGAACTCGCCGGCAAACGAGGTTCGCGCCGAGTCCTCGCTCAAAGCCGAGGAGCGAACGGCAAAGGCGGTGTCATCGCCCCTGCGCATCCGCGCCAGGTGTGCCTGCACCTGTGCCCACGCTTCTGGATCTAGCTCGTCACCATCGAAAGCAGCGGGCAGGATGACAAAGCCATCTGGCACGGGGTAGCCGGCTTGATAGAGCCAGGCCAGGGTGCCTCCTTTGCCTCCAGCAAGGGTCCGCTCTTCCGCTGCCAATTCATTCAAGTTATGAATCATACGCACCACACCAGACCTCGGAGGTTTTCAGACGCAGTTTTGTCAGCAGGCCAACCAGATACTCAGGGCAGCTTAGCCACGAGAAACATTGGTGGAAAACCTCCGAGGTCTCAAGTTCACGCTGATGCTACTGCAACATCCACAGGCTGAAGGCCATGACGACCATGCCTAAGCCGACGCCTACGATGGACAGGTGTTCCTCACCGAAGGAGCGTGCGACGGGCACCAGTTCGTCCAGCGAGATGAAGACCATAATGCCTGCCACCGCCGCCAGTACGAAGCCCAGCACGGTCTCGTTGAGGAAAGGCATCAGCACCAGCGCCGCCAGCCCTGCCCCAACCGGCTCGGCCACGCCGGAGAGAAACGACCACAGGAAGGCCTTACCCCGGCTGCCGGTGGCGGCGTACACCGGCGCCGACACAGCCAACCCCTCCGGGATGTTGTGGATGGCAATGGCGACGGCGATGGCGATGCCCAGCGATGGGTCCTCCAGCGCTCCTGCGAAGGCAGCCATCCCCTCGGGAAAGTTGTGGATGCCGATGCCCAGGGCGACGAACAGCCCCGTCTTGAGCAATTGGCCCTGGCGCGCCTCTTCTTCGGTGTGGTGATGCTCCGCCATGTAGTCGTGGGGGATGAGGGCGTCAATCAGAAACATCGCCGCCATCCCGCCAAAGAAGGCCAGGTGGGCCGGGGCGAAACCGATGGCCTCAATCCCACCTTGCAGCAACTCCACGAAGGAGACCAGGATCATCACCCCGCCGGAGAAGCCCAGCGTGAGCGTCATGAAGCGCGGCCCGGGCTTGTGGATAAAAATGCCCACCAGGCTGCCCAACGTGGTGGACAGCCCAGCCATGGCCGAGAGTAACAGTGCGAAGCCGATAGTGTTGTTCATATTGCATCTCCTTGCCACGAATGGCACGAATTTTCAGTGATTTTCAGTGATTTTCAGTTTTTCGTGTTAATTCGTGAAATTCGTGGCAGATTTCTCACCAAACTACTTTTCCTCTCCATGCCCGGCGAGTTCGGCGATCTCTGCGATCCTGGCGTCGAGCTCAGGGCCGAGGCCCTTGATGTCCGCTTCCAGGAAGCCGCGGATGATCAACGAGATGGCCTCGTGCTCCTCCATCCCCCGCGCCTGCAAGTACTGCACCTGCTCCGGGGCGATCTTGCCAATGCTGGCCTCGTGGCTCAACCGCGCTTCAGGGTGCAGGGCTTTCAGGCCGGGGATGGACTGGATGAGCCCATCGCCTCCTGGATCCAGCAGCATCCCCGCGCAGTCCACGTGCGCCTGGCACCTGGCGTTGCCGACCATCAGGCCCCGCTGGGTAATGCGCCCACCCGTGGACACCCCCCGGTGGACGAGCTCCGCACTGGTGTCGTCGGCGTTCATGTAGACCTCGCCGCCGATGTCAATGATTGAGCCCTCGGAGCCCAGAATGATGGTGAGGTACTTGGCCGAAGCGCCCCTGCCGTTGAGCCACGTCTTGGGGTTGGACTGGATGTCCCCGGCCGGCCGCAGCGAGACGTAATTGCTCACGAAAGTGCCGCCCTCTTCGACCGTCGTGGACGCGCGAGGGCGTACCTCGACCTCGGGGCCCCAACTGTGAACCATCGTGTTGGTCAGCGTGGCGTTCCTGCCGATGTACGATTCGGTCACCGCCCAATGAACCCCACGACTTATGCCATGCCCCGTGACGCAGCCCGTGATAAGCTCTAGCTCGGCGTCCTCCTCGAGGATGATGATGCTGTGCACCGTCTGGGCGATGCCTGCGCTGGCCATGTACAACGCACTCTGGCAGGGCACCGTGACCTTGCACCCCTTTCTGACGTGGACGAAAACCCCCTGCGGCTCCGGCTGCGATGCGACCTGGGTCGTGACCTCGTCCAGATCAGCCGATACCAATTTCCAGTAGTACTTCTCTCTCAGCCACTCGTATCGTTCGAGGGCTACGGCAATGGGCAACACCTCCAGCCCCTCGGTTGTGGTCAGCGCACAGACCGGCTGAAAATCGCGCAGGATGTACGTGCCTGATCTCTCCTCTCCTTCAACAAATACACCGACCTCGGCCAGCGCCGCCGCATCCTGATTTCGGATTTCGGATGGTTCGACTTCGCTCACCACAGGTTGCGGATTGCGGATTTGGTCATTGGGATTTGGATCATTGGTCATTATTCTCCTCCAGTACGCAACGAACACATTCCTCGTACCCCGACTCGCAGACCCGGTCGAAGATGATACGGGGGTTTCCTGAGCAGCCGATGCGCCCGTCCAGCATAATATGCGCTTTGTCGGCGTGGATGTAATTCAGAATGTGCCCGGTGTGGGTGATGATGAGCCCTGCCCTCCGCTTCGCCGGTCGGGCCGGGTCCTTGGAGAAGAGCGCGTTGACCATGTCCCCCACCAACTCCAGCGATTCCAGGTCCACGCCAGAGTCAGGTTCGTCCATCATGGCAAACCTCGGACGAGTGGCCAGGAGTTGCAGGAGTTCGGAGCGTTTGATCTCGCCTCCGGACAGGCCCGCATTGACAGCGCGGTCCAGAAACTGCTCCATCCGCGAGGACCTCGCCAGATCGTTAATCTCCTGGGCTCGTTCCGGAGCACTTAAGATGACGTAATCGAGAACCTGCCGCAACTTGACCCCGGCGATGGTCGGGGGGCGCTGCTCCGCAATGCCGATGCCAAGCCGGGCCCTTTCCGTGATATCCAGATCAGTGATGTCCTCCCCGTCGAACAGGATGTGCCCTCGGCACACTTTGTACTCCGGGTATCCCATGATAGCCACCATTAGTGACGTCTTGCCGCTGCCGTTCGGACCCAGCAGGGCATGGACTTCGCCCTCGGGGATGGTCAGGTTAACGTCGTGGAGGATCTCCTGCTCCTCCACCTCAACGCAGAGATTTCTGACTTCTAATAGATTGGCCATGACTTTCTCCTCGAAAATGCTATTCCCGGCCGAAGATTATGCCAGCGCGTAGTTCAGCGCTGCCTCGGCATGAATGACCGTCGTGTCGAACAGGGGCATCCCGGCATCCTCCTCGCTGACCAACAAGGGGATCTCCGTGCAGCCCAGGATGACGCCTTCTGCTCCGCGTTCCGCCAGCTTGTTGATGACGGCCACGAATCCGTCTCGGGACTCATCGCGGATCTGGCCAGCGACCAGTTCGTCGTAGATGACGGTGTTCACGTACTCGCGGTCGTCGGCGCCGGGCACCAGGACGGTGATGCCCCTTCGAGCCAGCGCATCCTGGTAGAAGGTCTTCTCCATGGTGAACTTTGTGCCCAGCAGCCCCACCGTCTTCATCCCCCGCGCCAGAATGGCCTCGCCGACGGCGTCGAGCAGGCTGAGCATGGGGACGTTGACGCTGGCCTGTACCTGATCAAAGACCAGGTGCATGGTGTTGGTGGCGATGACGATGAAATTTGCGCCCGCAGCCTCCAGCTTTTGCGCCGCCTCGCTCAAGCCCTGGGCCACCAGGTCCCAGCGATCCTGTGTGGGCCAGTCCACGTAGGGCTGAAAGCTGACGCTGTAAATGATGACCTCTGGGTAGCCATAATCGCCGAACCGCTCGGTGTAGGCGTGGGTGATGTACTGATAGTACTCGACCGTGGACTCTGGGCTCATACCGCCCAGGATACCGATCTTTTTGTGCATGGTTCGCTCCTCCTTGCTATGTTTACGGTGACTGCCTATTTGACCCCCAGAGCGCACAACCAGCCCCAGTCCTTGTCCGGTGCAGACTCGAACCACGCCCGGCTGAACCCGGCCACGGTGAGCATCTCCACCATCTCTGCGCCGGAGTATATTGGAAACCCCATCTGGGCTGCTCGCGCAGCCATTGTCTGCCAGTTCGATGCTTCCCTGCTCCCCTCCATCGCCAGGGCGACCAATCCGCCCCGCTTTATCACTCGATGCACCTCTTGCAAGTTCACCACCGGGTCGGGCCAAAAGTAGAACGCTTCAACAGAGATCACCTTATCAAAGGATGCGTCGTCGTAGGGCAAAGCGGCGACGTTACCGTGTTTGACCTCCACTCGCCCGGCGCTGATAGCGGTCGCATTGCGCCTGCGCGCCTGCTGCACCATGTCCTCCGAATAATCCACTCCGGCAATGAACCCCTCTGTGGCGATCGTGCGTTGCTGAACACGCCCAGCAATCAATTTGACCGCCATGCCGCCGCCACAACCGATGTCCAACACGCGATCATCGGATTGGAGGTCCATGAATCCCATGGTCCAGCGGGTCAGGGATCGGTGTCCCCAGTTGGCCATGTGGCTGAACACCAACTTGCCGAACCACCCACTGGGTTTGCGGGCCTGCCGCCCCATCAGTTGCAGAAATCCATCGCCTAATCCCATGGCTTGCGTGCTTTCAACCCCTTCACAAAATGGATAGCCGGCACCTCTTCCATGTACTGACGATATTCCTCGCCCCATTTCCGCAGGTTGAAGCTGTCCTCTACCCGAATCAGATACGCGCAACTGGCGATCACCGCGATAATGGCGATTGTTGCGAAAATCGTGAAGGGCACCCATCTGCTGAGGACAATGGAAAGCAGGGGGAAGTAAACCAGTTCAGCAAGATAGCCTGGGTGTCTGATAACTTTGTAAGGGCCTTCCCTGACGATGACTACCGATTCATGCAGGTCGTGACATCCTCCCCGCTTTTGCCTCATGGAAGCAACCCGTGCCTCCAAGGCTATTGCGACGATGACGAGAATCGCCCCTATGATGATCACGACCATTGGGAAGTCCACCCTGGGCAACCGGGCGAAGAAGTGCAGGAATCCCCAGCCCGTCCATCGGCCGATGGCGGGCAGGAGCCACAGAACCGCCAGCACCAGAAACAGCCCGCTGAAGGCTCTATCATAAGCCCTCACAAAGCTGATGTTCCTGGCCCAGAGCTCCTCTTTCATCTGCTTCGTATCGAGGTCGCCCTTGCTCATTATTTCCCCGACCAGTCCCTCGTCCTTTTGTCTCTCCGTGAACATCTTCTTCCCCCCTTCAGAAGAACAGGAAGTAGCGGGGCACGCTTTCCATATAGGCGCGGTATGAGTCACCGTATTGCCTCAGGCAAGAGGCTTCCTCGGCCAGAATCTTGCGGTGAGTGAATACCAGCCCCAACAATAACATCAAGAGGGTGAGCCACGAGCCGATGGCAATCGAAATGCCCACGCCCGCAACAAGTAGCATGAACTGCTGGGGGTTGCGTGATACCCTGTAGAGCCCCTTCGTAACCGGCCGGTCTAGCGGCGTGTTCCTGAAGTTGAAGAGAGCGACGACGAATCCACTCAAGCCGAGGGCGAATATGACGGTCCCAAAAACGAACACGGGAGTCCCTATTTTCAGGGGCGTGAAGATGATTAAGGGAAACCAGACAAGGACCATTGATTTCCCTATGAGTGTAATGACCCTTTGCTCCCTGCTCCAGTTGGAGCGCTCATAAAGCCTTCTCACCACCTCCTTGGGAAAGAGCAGCAGCAAAATGCGGAAGATCAAGTACAATATGCCCATTGGGAGCCATCCGTTGAGCCATCCAATTCGAAGTGCGGGAAACAGCTCCATCTCTACCTCCTGAACTGTGGTGCTTGTGTCTGCCCTGTCAACCGCCTACGCCACTTCCCTCCGGACCATCCATCGGGCCAGCAGGCCGGCGATCAGACCAGTGATGGGCACTGCCAGGACTAACCCTATGCTTCCCACCAGCGTTCGCACGATCTCTTCGGCGATGGGCTCGCGGTTGATCCGCTGTAGGAGCGGTTCCTGGTAGATGGTAAAGGCCAGCATCAATGGCAATGAGGCCCCCACATAGGCCAAGAGCAACGTGTTCACCGTCGCCGCGATGTGGTCCCGGCCGATATTGAGGCTGTGGCGAAAGAGCTCCATCCAGTCCAGGTCGCGATTTACTTTGATCAGTTCAAAGACTGCCGAGGCCTGCCCCACGCAGATGTCGTCCAGCACGCCCAGGGAGCCGATGATGATTCCGGCCAGCACCAGCCCTCTAAGCTTGACCCCTGGCCCCATTTCCATCATCAGGTAGATACTCTCCTCTGCACCCATTCCGGTCAGGCGGGTCCACCCCACCGAAAGCCAGGCCAACACCCCTGTCAGCACCAGGCTCAACATCATCCCCGCTACCGCCGCGTGGGCCTTCGGATTCCAGCCGTAGACCAGGTAGGTGGACACAGTCAGCATCACGATGGAGCCGGTTATGCTCACCGTCACCGGATCCCGACCGGCCAGGATCTGGGGCACGACGAAAGCGAAGATGACCACCAGGCTAAACAGCGTTCCCACCAGCGAGCGCAGCCCCTTACCCCGGCCCACCAACACCACCAGCCCCATGAACAGCGCCACTATCCAGAACAGTGGGCCGGTGCGCACGTAATCGGAGATGTACAGCCGATCCCCCTGCGGCCCTCCCACCCGTTCCAGGTAGACCCGATCGCCGGGGTGGAGCAGCCGCTCCTCGGTGATGGTGGCAAAGGTTCCGTGCTCGACAACAACCTCCTGCCCGGCCAGGGAGCCCCTCTCGATGTGCAGCAATAAGCGCTGGTAAGGATGCGCACCAGCAATGTCCAGGTCAACGATGCCCTCCTCCAACACTTCGACCACCCGCGCGGTCAACGTCTCGTCTTCTTCCAATACGGTCGGCTGCCCAGATTCCGATGCAACAGGTTGCGTGGATTCCAATGTGGCAGGCTGCTCGGTTGATGCAGCCCGCTGCTCCACGGTCGGCTTTGGTGCTATTAATAGGAGTACCACCGCCACCACCACCCACAGTACCACTAAGCCAATGAACCAATACTGCTTAAGGCTTCCTAATCGAAAGGTCATCACTCCTCTCCACAAACTCCTTCAGGACGGCGGTATAAGCTTCGGGGAAAAACATGAACGTGTGATGCCCGCCCTCCTCAAACAGGTGCGTCTGCGCCCTGGGGTAACGCGCCTGAAGCTTTCCCAAGCTGGCATAAGCCGCCTGGTCATCCTTCGACGCCAAAATGAGGGTTTCTCCAGCCCAGGATTCGAGCACCTCTGGCCTGAACACAAAGCGGCCACGCACTTCCATCGAGCCCTCGAGAAACCGCACAAACATCGTCTTGGTGATGCGCGAGCTGGCTTCGCGGAAGTACGCATTGTGAAACTCGATCCACTTGCTGGAGGACGGAGCGTGGCCCGCTGTCATCTTCATCACTATCCGCCGCGTGACAAAGAGGGGTAGTATCTTGACCAGCAAGTGCATCTTCTTCAGCTTGTTTGCCGCTTCCGGGTCCCTTTCGAGGATGCCGCAGTGAGACAACACCAGATGCTTCACCCGCTCCGGGTATTCCTGGATGAAATACTGCGCGATTCCCCCACCCGCCGAAAGCCCGATCACGGTTGCCTTATCTACGCGTTCGGCATCCAGGATCTGGACGATGGCGCGGCATACGTCGTCCATGTTGAACGTGCCCTGTAGCGTGTACGAATCGGGCACGATGATGCGGCGCGTTTCCTCAAGAGCCAGGACGGCGTGGAAATACATGTCGGCTGCCAGGAACCCGCCGGGCAAAAACAGCAGGGTTTTGTCTCCCTGCCCACAGACAATATACCGCCAGCGTCTGCCGCCGACGACATCCAGCTCCTTGTAGGGGTGGTTGGCACGAAACTCCTGCAAGAGCTGCCTTTGTTTCACGGGCACATTCTCTTAAATCTCGTCAAAGCTCGCCTTGCGCCTCCTTGCCCCACCCAACCTGATCATTGATAAACCCGCCAGCACCAGTCCGCCCACCAGGATCGAGATCCACTGCGTCAGGCCCAGGAAGCTCACTTTGAAGTGAAACCAGTAGTCCTTGTAGCCCGCCAACCCTTCCGTGCCTGGGATCACGATGAAGCCGGGCTGAATGGTGACGAAGATGAGCCAGCCCAGGATCAGCAAATCCCACACCGCAAAGTAAGTAAAGATCAGCGCGCTGTTGACAAACGCCGCCAGGAACGACAGTCGGCCGCCGTTCTGTTGGCGCAGCCTGGCGTTTGAGTAGAGCGTCACACCGATGACGGTGCCGAAAAGCAGCACGCCAAAGATGATCGTCTGCGCGAGTGGCACGCGGGTATCATTCCCCACTGCAGCTTGGATGTCCGGCGGATAGTCACCAACCCACATCATCGGGTTAGCATAAATGGAGCCGTAGATGATTATCGAGAGCAGGACGTTGAGGATGGTGCCGTCAATCAGGACTCGCTTTAGAGACAACTGATTCCTCATCTCACACTCCTTGATCAGTGAGCAGCACTAGAAGAACAGGAAATAGCGGGGCACACGCTCCATGTAGGCACGGTACGAATTACCATATTGCCTCAAGCAAGAGCCTTCTTCGGCCAAGACCGTGAGGTGGTGAAACACCAGGGATACAGTCAGGATGAACAGCGCCAGCCACGAGCCTACAGCGATGCTAATGCCATAGAACGAGACCAGCAAAGTCAATGCCTGCGGGTTGCGCGAGATGCGGTAGAATCCCTTGGTCACTGGCTCGTCAGGCGGCGTGCTCCGGTAGTTGAGAAGCGCAATCACCAGCCCTACGATGCCGACGGCGAGTATGATGAGCCCAAGAATGAAGACAGGAGACCCTATCTTCAGCGGCGTCAAGATCGCCAAAGCGAGCCAAGCAAAGGTCACCAGTTTGCCTATCCTGACGAGTACCGCTTGCTTTCTGCTCCACCCCGAACGGTCATAGAGCCTCCGTATCACATCCTTGGAAGAGGATAGTACCAGAATGCCGAATATCGAATACAGTACAACTAACAAAACCCATCCGTTGAGCCATCCGATTTTGAGTGTGGGAATTGATTCCATCTCTCACCCTCCTGGTTGCTGGCCGATGCTTTTGACAGCGAACCACTGCGTCAGGCAGTGGAGCAGGTGGCATCCACCCCTGACTGAGCCAGCCCCGCGAAGATCGCCACCTGATCGCCCCCAGCCGTGCTCATTTCTCCGCCAGCATCCACACCCGCGTTGGCCCACCCACGGCGCAGGTCCCGGCCAGGGAGCAGCCCGTGCATTTGGTCTGGCAGTCGCCGGCCACCGGCCGCAGGTATCCCCTCCGCACCAAATCCTCTATCATCTGCCCCAACAGCTCCTCGCCCACCCCCAGTTCCCGCGCCAGTTCTGACAGGTTGTGCGTTCCGCCACTGGCTATCCGCTGCAGCAACTCCTCTAACATCTCACATCCTCATAAGCGCAGACAAAAATCGAAAATCGGCAATCCACAATCGAAAATCCCTACATCCCCCATCCCACCAGCGATGCCCCCTGATAGATGGCGATGCCCACGGCGAAGGACACCACCAGGAGCAAGGCCACGCTGAAGGCTGTCCAGCGCCAACTCGCTGTCTCCTGGCGGATGGTGGCCACCACTGCCACGCAGGGGATGAAGAGCATCTGCACTGCCAGGAAGGCCAACGCCGCTGCTGGGGTCAGCACGCCGGACAGGGCATCGGCCAGACGCGCCCCCTCCTCGCCCGCGCTATAGAGAACGCCAAGGGTGGCGATGGTGTTCTCCTTGGCCACGAAGCTGGTCAGCAGCGCCACCATCATTTGCCATCCCAGGCCCATCAGCGCTCCCAACGGCGCCAACAGCCGCCCCATGGCTGCCAGGTAGCTGGACTCGATCTCTCCGCCTGGCAGGACTGAGAGAGCCCAAACCACCACTGAAACGACCAGGATGATGCTGCCTGCCTTCTTGAGGAAGGCCACCGACCGCTGCCACACCGATAGGCCGATGGTGCGGGCACTGGGCAGGTGATAAAGCGGCAGCTCCATGATGAAAGCCACGTGCTCACCACCCAGCGCCAGCTTGTGGAGGGCAATGCCTATGATCGCCAGCATCACCAAGCTGAGCCCCACCAGACCCCAGGAGACCAGCGCGGCGTGGGGGCCGAAGAAGATGGGAGCCAGCACGGCCAGGACAGCCATCCGCGCGGTACAGGGCACCAGGGGGGCTACCAGGATGGTAAGAAGCCTGGCCTTCTGTCCCTCCACCACCCGCGCCCCCATCACCGCCGGCACGTTGCAGCCAAATCCCAGGAACAGTGGCAGAAAGCTCTTACCGTGCAGGCCCATCAGGTGCATGAAGCGGTCCATGACGTAGGCGGCGCGGGCCATGTATCCCACGTCCTCCAGTAATCCCAGAGCAACAAAGAAGATGACCAGAATGGGCAGGAAAGTGACCACCATCCCTGCCCCGCCGATCATCCCGTCGGCCAGGAGCCCCGCCAACCAGGCCGGTGCGCCATTCAGAGCCACACGTACCAATTCCGCCCCGGCCTGCACTAGGTAGGTGTCCAGCAGCTCCTGCAACGGCGCGCCCACGGTGTAGGTCAGCCAAAAGACCAGGCCCAGTATCCCCACCAGCACCAGCACCCCCCAGAAGGGGTGAGTGGCGACGCGGTCCACCCGGTCGGTCAGAGTGACCTGGCCGAAGGTGGGGCGCACCAACGCTGCCCGCACCATCCGCCCGATCCACTCGTAGCGAGCCCCGGCTACCGCCAGGATTGCGTCCTCGTGTTCCATCAGAACAGAGTGCACCCGTTCCCACTTCTCCGGCGCCAACCGCTCCTGCATCATTCGAGTGACCTCCCGGTCGCCTTCCAGGAGCTTGAGGGCCACCCAGTCCTCTGGATAGGGCTCCGGCACCTGCCCGGCGATGATCTGCTGGAGCTGGGCCAGTACTGCCTGGTGATCCTCACGGATCCCAGGGCGGCAAGGGGCATAGCTGGCCGGGTCCCCTGCCAGACGGTCCACGGCCTCCACCAGCTCCCGCGTGCCCTGGTTTTTGGAGGCCACCATCGGCACGACGGGGAGACACAACGCGGCCTCCAGAACGTGCGGCTCAATGTGCATCCGTTGCTGTTCGGCCACGTCGGTCATGTTCAGGCCCAACACCACCGGCACTGAGAGCTCCAGGACCTCGGCCACCAGATACAGACTACGTTCCAAGGCGGCGGCGTTGACGATGGCCACCACTACGTCAGGCTTCTCTTTGATGATATAGTCGCGGGCGATTCGCTCCTCAAGGGAGTTGGCAGTCAAACTGTAGGTGCCTGGCAGGTCTACGATCTGCACTGTGGTGCCATTGTGATGATAGATGCCGGTCTTTTGCTCAATGGTCTTGCCCGGCCAGTTGCCCACGTGCTGGCTAAGGCCGGTCAGCACGTTGAACACTGTGGATTTGCCCACGTTGGGCTGCCCGGCCAGAGCCACGGTGATCTGATTTCGGATTTCGAACTTTGAACTTTGAGCTTTGGATCTTGAACTTTGCTCATTGGTCATTGTTCATTCTCCCCACCAGCACCTTGGCCGCCTCGCCCCGTCCCAGAGCAACGCGAGTGTCCCGCACCAAGACGATGAGAGGGCCGTGGCCGAAATTCTGCACCATAGCCACCGCGGCCCCAAGAGTGAAGCCTAGCGCAGCCAAGCGGCTCATGAATCCCCGCCCACCAGCTAACTGGCGCACCACCCCCACCTCGCCGGGGGCCAGGGCACTCAGCGATATTCTTTGTTCATTCATCAAGATCCTCCTAGATTTTGTCTTCGCTACCAGATACTTTGTGAGAAACCAGGTTTTTTCTCCTGATTGAATGGACGAACTGTTGCTTTGGGGGCTCTCCGTGACGCGAAAAGTCACATTCTTCAGCCAAAAACCTGGTTTCTGATTGGGCCAGACGACTTTTTCGGAAGTGCCTGGCACCTTAGACGATTACGAAAAAAGAAGCGGTCACAGTGGCCGCACTACGATCTGTGAGGCCAGCTCTCGCCCCAAGACGTGCGGCACTTCTCCGACCCGCACTGTCAGCGGGCCCTGGAAAGGAGCCACTGCCTCGACCTGGACCGTGACATGAGGCTCCAACTTCAGGGTAGCTAGATACTGCAACAGGGTCACGTCCTCCTCTGGCACGCGCAGTACTCTCGCACTTTGTCCCGCCGTGAGTTCAGCCAGAGAATGCCCAGCCTCGAGGGTCATCTCACCGTCGGCTGTCGGCATGGGGTAACCGTGCGGGCAGGTCTTCGGTTCGCCGAGAAAATGAGCCAGCCGTTCCTCCACCAGGGGTGAGGTGACGTGCTCCAGCCGACAGGCTTCCTCGTGCACCTGGTCCCAGGGAAGACCCAGTACGTCTGTCAGAAAGCACTCCCACAAGCGATGGCGGCGGATCAGGATTGTGGCTTGAGCCCTTCCTTTCGCCGTGAGAGCCATCCCTTTGTAGGGCTCGCGAGTGACGAGCCCCTGCTCGGCGAGCTTGCCCGCCATCTCGCTGACCGAGGCCGGGGAGATCCCCAACCGCTTGGCCAGGGCAGAGGTGGCGACAGGGCTTGCATCTTGCTCCAGCTTGCAAATGGTTTCCAGATACTCCTCTATGTTCTCGCTTATCATGCTTACCCCCAAATAAAAAACAGGTCTACCTATTAGTGTTTTTAGGCAGACCTAAATATACCACACTTCGTTTGGAATGTCAAGAGCTGGTGGTGACTGTCACGAGTTGCGTCGCCCTGAGCTGAACCTCAGGGCTGAAAGAACAAAGCCCTACGGGCTAAAATCCAGCCCCGAAGCATGTCCTGAGTTCGTCGAAGGGGGCTTTGTTCCCTCAGCGCGGGGATTCATTCTATGCGCGTCAAGTTAAGACCAGCGACCGCCGGTTGAGTAGCTCGTAGCCCTTCGACAGGCTCAGGATAAACTCCTCGGAGAGTGTATCGAAACCCTTGGATTGAGCTTGTCGAAACCAAGGGAGCGGGTTTCGCAAAGCCGCTTGGCTTCGATACGGCCCTTTCACTGTGTTCCAGGCCCTACTCAGCCGGCGCTTCTGCCCAATTTGAGCGTTAGCTTGACGCGCATGGGATTCATTCCCGCGCGGCCTGGAAAAGTTAGTGCCATTGCCCACCAGCGCCGTCTGTTCCACGGCGGCGCGGGGCAGGCCCTAACTCCCCTCGTAGCGGTTGATGCTGAAAACGACGTAGTTGTACGGGATCAATTGGGTGGGATCCTCCTTGTTCACCACCCGGCCGTTGGCTGGATTGTAAACCCACTCGCCCCAATCCCAGACGGTCTCAAAGGTCTCCGGAATCTGGACGGCCAGGTACGAGCCTTCGGCCAGGCGGGCGCGGGTGGCAATGTGGCTGAAATCGAGGCCCATGTAGAAATCCTGCACCGGCGCGTTCCTGTTGCGAGCGGCGATGGCTTTGGTCAGTCCGAGGGCCGTTTCGGAGAACAGACTGATGGCTGGCTGCACCGTGGATGCCAGCTTCAGCCCCTCTTTGAACACGTCCGACTCCAGAAAGCCGAGGAAGGCTTCGTCGGCCTCGTTCCCCACGTTGACGGTGTAGCACTTGAAGGCCACGCCCTCAGTGCCCACGTTCAGCCCCACGAAAATGGGATAGCCCAGGATGGCGGCCTGCTCGCCCTCGCGCACCCGGTGGGTGGCGTTGAAATGCAGGTGCTCCACGGCGCCCGCCACCTGATTCTGAGCGTAGAAATCAAACAGCACCCGGTGGGTGCTCCCGCCGGGATAGTCCGCCACCCGCAGCCGGTCCAGGGTGATCTTGATGCGGGCGTTTTTCAGTCTGGCGTGCGCTTTGATGTTGCCCGCGTGCTGGATGGGCGCGGGAAGTCCTCCTCCACGGTCGCTGCCCGGCGGGGCTGGGGCCAGATACCCGAAGGCGTGAGCGGTGTGCTGCCAGGCTTTGTCTCCAAAGGGCCATTTGATCCCGCGCTTCCCAAACACTGGGCCACGCATCACCTCGCCTCGCGCAGCCTCCAGCGCTGTGGCAGCCTCAACCTCGCCCACCTCCCGCAGCTTGGCCGCCGCTTCCTGGGGCGGCAAGGCCCCCAACACGGGCAGGTCATCGAACCATGTGGATGTAGTCATAAAGTCAGCCTCCTTCTACGGTTCACGTTTTACTCATTGCTTGCTCAATCTCTGCAATCAACCCCTGAGTCTCCTGTATATCCGCCGCCGCGCGGTCGCCGTAGGTCCGGTAGTTGCGCAGGGCGGCGTAGGCGTACTCCCGCGCATCCGCCAGGCGGCCTGCCTCGGCAAGGCCAATGGCGACGTTGAAGCGGACTGCGGCAGCATTGTAGAGATTGCCTTGCATTTCCTCGTAGCGGATGGACTCGCGGTAGTGCGGCAGGGCATGGTCAAGGTCACCCCCATCGCGGTAAATATTGCCAAGTTGGTGGCGCACCACTGCCAAGCGATCCAACGCGTTCGGGGGCAACAATCCCAGCGCTCGCTGGTAGAACTCCACGGCGTTGCTGAGGTGTTGGAACAGTTCCTTCTCCGGCCGTTTGGCCGTTCGCGCTTCTTTGAAGTGTTCGTAGGCCACCAGTCCCAGTTGAGCTAAACATCCGCCACACCCGTATCGGTCGCGCTCATCAGTAAGCTCCAGGCTGCGCCGGTACCAGCGCTCGGCCTGCGCCAGGTCGCGGATGGCGGGGAGGTCCTTGTACGCATGGCCGAGGTTGAAGGCGGTGACCGCCGCCCCGGGTTGGTCGCCAATGCGGAGCGACAGATCGTAATCCTCTTCGTACGCCGCAACACATTCGGCTTTTCCCTGCTCGCGCAGAATGGTTCCCAACTCACTCACCGACACCGCCAGCGACCGGATGGCGTTGCTCTGCGCGTCGTCCAACGCCTCCGGCGGTGCGGCCAGGGCAGGGGCGGCACGTTGGC
Organism: uncultured Anaerolineae bacterium; assembly: GCA_964390805.1. Taxonomy (GTDB): domain Bacteria; phylum Chloroflexota; class Anaerolineae; order VGOG01; family VGOG01; genus CAYMKL01. The sequence continues at coordinate 29,376 of CAYMKL010000084.1, forward strand.
GGTTCCACTCTACGCGAACTCGTTGCAGGCGCTCGGCCTCTGCCCATTGCCGTGTTTCTTCCAACAGAAGCACGCGATAATGAGTGACGAAGTCCCAGGCCTCTTCCCGCCCCGGCAGCGGACCGTCGGTGGCCGGATCCACAAAGTCGGGCACGATCTCCTCCACCAGCCGCGCCCACTCCGCCCGGCGGCCGGTGTGGCGGTAGAGAGTGCGCAAGCCCTGCATGGTGCTGATGACACGCCGCCACCAGCCATACCTGCGGGCTAATTGTCGGGCGTGCAGCAGGCTGGCTTCTTCGGCGGTCAAAGCGGTGATCACCTCACGGTTGCCGTATTCGTATTGCCCGGTATAGTAACTCCCCAACTCGCCCATCGCTTCGACGAAGGCGCGGGTGGCGGCCATTGCCCCCTCCCCTTCGGCTTCGCTCAGGGCAGGCCCCAGCCCCTCCCCTTCGACACTGCTCAGGGCAGGCCCCGATTTCGGGGGAGGGGGGCTGTAGTACTGGTCAAGCAGGCTCTTGAAGTACCACGGCAGGGCAGGATGGATGGAATAGTAGCCGCCGCCGTGGGCGGTGAGCAGGCCCACCTCGGCGGCACGGTCGAGCAGGGCCATGCCGGCTTCGCGGGTCAGGCCGCGCACTTCGGGCAGGCACCAATCCATTTCGGGATCACCCATCCAGCGCAACACATCCACGTCCACAAACCCCTGGAAGAAGTGCAGCAGGGCCAGTTGCTTGCGCTCCCTTTCATTGAAAGCGTGCCCAAAGCCGTAGCTCAGCGACGCTCCCAGCGACTTGGCACGGCCCTCGCTCTCTTCGTCCTCGAAGTCGGCTTCCCCGGCGCGCAGTTGGGCCACAAATGCCTCGATCTGCTCTTTGGTCGTCAGCCCGTCGCGCAGCGCCTGGCCCACCAACACGGTGATGGCCAGCGGGTTGCCCTGGGTGAAGCGCAGCAGCGGTCGCCAGTCCTCCACGTCGGTCAGCTTTCGCCTGCCCTGAGCTGAGTCGAAGGGGCCGTGCTTCTCGGCCAGCGCGCGGGCCAATTGCACCCGCTCCTGCATAGGCATGGGCGGTATGGTGATCCGCCGGGGCAGGTTGCCCAGCCAGGCGTCCTCGTCGCGGCGGGAAGTGAGCAGGAACTTGGCTCGCGTCGCCCGCGCGGCCCGCAGGAAGTCCACCAGTTCCTGCTGCTCGGCCGCGCTCCAGGCTGAATCCGTGCCCTCCGGGAAGCCCGCCACCGGCTCCACGTTGTCCCAGATCCACAGCACCGGTATCTGGGCCATCACTTGCAGGGCCACCTGGCGACGCGCATCGTCATCCAAGGCCAGCCAGTTGACGCCCGCCTGCTCCAAGGCCGGGTCAAACATCCGCCCGATCTGATCCAGCACCCGTGGCAGTGGCTTGTACTGCTCGAACGAGGTGAAGAGCACCGGCCCTTCGACTCCGCTCAGGGCAGGCCCTTCCAGCCCGCCGGTCAGCGCGTACCAGCGGGCGAACTCGGCGGCGGTGGCCGTCTTGCCGCTCCCGGCGTAGGCGTGCAGCAGGACGATGGGCTGGGTGTCGAAAGCGCGGTCCAGGGCCAGCAGGGTTTCGTCCCGCCCGTAAAAACCCGCGTCCGGACTGGGCGGCAAGCTGGGGTCCAGGGTCCCACGTGCGGGCGCGGCGTCGCCAGCCTCCAGGTGGATGTCCAGGCGGGCCTCTTGCACTGGTTTGGGGAAGAGGGCGATGGGCGCGGCCTCGTACACCACCGGCACGGGCCAATCCTGCAGCGAGAGCGGGTCGTACGCGATGGTGCGCAGGGGCTGGGCGTGCAGTTGCTTGCGGCCCAGCGTCACCGCCTCGCCCAGCGTGTGGCCCTGGGCCAGCGAAGCATACAGGTCGGCCACGAACTGCGCGGCAGTGACCACGTAGACGTTGTAGCGCATGGCCACCACCCCGGCCGCGCCCGCGTCCATCACCTCCTGGGCCAGAGAGCCAAAGGCGCGCACCTGGGAGTGGACGTCGGTCGCCCCCACCCCCGGCCCCTCCCCGCCCCCCCTCAATCCCCCCCTACTCTGGGGGGGAAGCAGGGGAGGGGAGTCAGGAGTTTCGGCGTGGGCGGAGCG
>CAYMKL010000085.1:0-31384 GCA_964390805.1 uncultured Anaerolineae bacterium
AAGGTCCCAATGCTAGATCAGCGAGAAGTCAGCCGAGAAATGTGCCATTGTCGAAGTAGAGTTTTGTTAGAATTATGGCCTCTTCCCCAACTCCACGGTGATGACCTGCTGCCGTCCATCGCCACGCAGCACCGTCAGCTCAATCGAGTCGCCGGGCGAGGTGTAACGTTCCAGGTACACCAGGACATCGTCGAAGTTCTTGACCGGCTGATCGTCAATGGCCACGATCAGATCACCCCCGGCCGCCAGGTAGACCGGCTGCCCAAAGTCCAACCCCAGCAGGACATCGGTCTGGCTGGTCCCGGCTTGTAGCCCGGCCTTATCTGATGGCCCTTCAGGCTCGACGTACATGACGTAGGCCCCTCGCGTCTCTTCGGGAAAGCCAAGCGCATCAGCCCAGGCTGGGCTGTAGGTCCGTCCGGAGATGCCCAGCCAGGCGTGATCGTAATGTCCCTCGGCGATCAGCGCTGGCAGCACCCGCTTTACGATATTGACCGGCACGGCGAAGCCAACCCCTGCATTGGCCCGCACCGCGGATTCGATCTGAGCGTTGACGCCGATCAATCGCCCCTGCGAATCGAGCAACGGCCCACCGGAGTTGCCAGGGTTGATGGCCGCGTCGGTCTGAATGGCCTCAGGGATGCTGAAGGCTGTCAGCGAGGGGATGGTGCGTCCTATGGCGCTGACGGCGCCCTGGGTCAACGTGCCTTCATAACCAAAGGGATTGCCGATAGCGATAGCCCGCTGGCCTACCACCACGTCGTCAATGTTGCCCATTTCCACCGGCCGCAGCTTCAGGCCCTGGGGGTCAATCTTGACCACTGCCAGATCGCTGTCCGGGTCCACACCCACCACTTGGGCCGGCAGGGTGAGGCCATCGTACAGGGTGATCTGCACCTCGTCGGCGCCTTCCACGACGTGAGCGTTGGTGACGATATGCCCCTGATCATCCCATACGAATCCCGACCCCTCTCCCTGGGGGATGACTTCCTCAGCGAACAGCTCCAGCCGGGCCAGATTGGTCACGTTGACCACCGACGGGTTCACTTTGCGGTACACCTCAGTCAGGATCTGGGATTCGACGTCCAACTGGCTCCCCGTGGCGGGTGGCGAGGTCGCAGTCGGCGGGGTAGGTGTTGAGATTGATGCGGGCGCTGGGGTGGGCGTTACCAACACTTCTTTTTCCACTTCCACGATCCTGGTGACCTCGACCGGCACTTCTTTCTCGACCACCACGGTCTCCACCACCCGTTTCTCGACCTCGACGACTTCTGGCGCCACCTTTGTTGCCACTTCTTCCACCTTGTCCGCCAATTTACTGGGCCAGGTGGTGAAGCTGCAACTTGGGAGGGACAGGCTCAAGACGACCAGGGCCGATAGCAAGATGTAGCGCAGATTTAGCTTACTTATTCTCACTTAAACCTCTTTCCTCGGTAGGGATCAGAAACCAGGTTTCTGGTTTCAAGATATCTTTTCGTGCCTCAGGATGCCCCAAGAGCAACGCCCTGCTTGTTAGATAGGGAAAAACCTGGTTTCTCACTTACCTTGATGCTGGGATAGCTACTTCCACCTTTGCGGGACGGAGGAGCTCGCTGCGATAGAGGTAGCCCTGTTGCCTTTGTCCCACTACTGTCTCCTGGTCATGATCACCGGCTACTGTGCCCACCGCCTCGTGATAGTAGGGATCGAAAGGCTGGCCTACGGCCTCCAGCGGTTCCACGCCCTCCTGGCTCAGCAGGCGTTGCAGCTCTTGATAAGTGAGTTGTACCCCATCGCGGAGACTTCCCCCCTGTGAATCGGGGGGGACTGAGGGGGGGCGATCAGAGTGAGCCAGGGCCCGCTCCAGATTATCGGCCACCGTCAGGAAGGCGCGCAGAAGGCGCTTCTTCTCCTCCTCAGCCTCACCAGCATAGCGGCGCTCCAGCCGCTTCCTGGTGTTCTCCACCTCGGCGGCTGCCCGAAGGTACTTGTCTTTATACTCGGCCGCTTCCTGACGGATGGCCTCCAGTTCGTCCTCCAGGGACAGCTCACCCTTCTCTTCAGTCACCACTTCTTCTGGTGCAACGTCGGGCGCGTCGTCGTGGCGTACGGTCACAGGTATCTGCACTTTCTTTCAACCTCCAATATCCAATCTCCAATATCCAGCCTACATCTCGCGAAACTCGCCCTCTACCACGCCTTCGTCCCCAGAGCCAGGTTGATATTGACCCTGCGGCTGCTCGTACATCTGCTGGGACATAGCGTAGCTGGCTTGCTTCAGCTCTTCCATGACCCTGCGGATGCGAGCGGCGTCATCAGTCTGCATGGCCTGACGCAGTTCACTGATCTTGCTCTCAATGGCCTGGCGGTCAGTGTCCGAGACCTTGTCGCCGAGCTCTCGCAGGGACTTATCCATTTGGTAGGCGAAGCCGTCGGCCTCGTTGCGGGCATCGGCCAATTCGCGTCGCCGCCGGTCCTCGCCCTCGTGCTGGCGCGCTTGCCCCACCATGTTCTCCACATCGTTCTTCGAAAGGTTGGTGGAGGCGGTGATGGTGATCCTCTGTTCCCTCCCTGTGGCCTGATCCTTGGCCGCGACGTTCAGGATGCCGTTGGCATCAATGTCGAAGGTCACCTCGATCTGCGGGAGGCCCCGTGGCGTAGGGGGGATACCCTCCAGCCGGAAGCGGCCCAGGGTGATATTGTCAGCGGCCATAGACCGCTCGCCCTGCAGCACATGGATGTCCACCGCCGTTTGGCCATCCGCGGCGGTGGAGAAGATCTCGCTCTTCCGCACGGGGATGGTGGTGTTGCGCTCGATGAGGGGCGTCCTCACCCCGCCCAGGGTCTCCAGACCCAGCGTCAACGGCGTCACGTCCAGCAGCAGCACGTCCTTGACCTCTCCGCCCAGCACGCCCGCCTGCAAGCCAGCCCCCACAGCCACCACCTCGTCGGGGTTGACTCCCTTGTGAGGCTCTTTGCCGCCGGTAAGCCCTCTCACCAGGTCCTGGATCATGGGCATGCGGGTAGCGCCGCCCACCAGCACGACCTCATTGATGTCGCTGGCTTTGAGGCCGGCGTCGGACAGGGCTTGCTCGAACGGCCCGCGGCAACGCTGCACCAGGTCCTCAGTCAGTTGCTCCAGCTTGGCCCGGGTCAGCTTCATTTGCAGGTGCTTGGGGCCAGAGGCGTCGGCAGTGATGAAGGGCAGGTTGATCTCGGTCTCCGTCACGGTGGAGAGCTCGACCTTGGCCTTCTCCGCTGCCTCTCTCAGCCGCTGCAAGGCCTGGCGATCTTGGCGCAGGTCTATGCCCTGATCCTTTTTGAACTCGTCGGCGATGTAATCCGCCACTCGCTGATCCCAGTCGTCACCACCCAGGAAAGTATCGCCGCTGGTGGACTTGACCTCCACCACGCCCTCGCCCACCTCCAGGACGGAGACGTCGAAGGTGCCGCCGCCCAGGTCGAAGACCAGGATGGTCTCCAGCTCCTTTTTGTCCAGCCCGTAGGCCAGGGACGAGGCCGTAGGCTCGTTGACGATGCGCAGCACCTCCAGCCCGGCGATCTTGCCGGCGTCCTTGGTGGCCTGGCGCTGAGAGTCGTTGAAGTAGGCGGGTACGGTGATCACTGCCTGCCTGACCTGCTCGCCCAGGTAGCCCTCAGCGTCCCTCTTCAACTTCTGCAGGATCATGGCCGAGATCTCCTGAGGGGTATAGGTCTTGCCCGTGACCGGAATGTGGACGCGAGCATCGCCCGCTGGGCCTTCCACGATCTTGTAGGGCAGTATCTTCCTGGCCTTGGTTACCTCAGGATCGTCGTAGCGCCGCCCCATCAGACGCTTGATGGAGTAAACGGTGTTGTCGGGGTTGACAGTGGCCTGGCGCTTGGCCACCTGGCCCACCAGGCGCTCGCCCGTCTTGGTGAAAGCCACCACCGAGGGGCAAAGCCGTCCGCCCTCAGCGGTAGGGATAACGGTCGAGTCGCCGCCTTCCAGTACTGCGATAACAGAGTTCGTCGTTCCTAGATCAATACCAACAATTTTGCTCATATCTTTTTATACTCCTCTTTGTTTTAGCAATCTGGGGAACGGATGCCAGAGCCGTGGGATCGTCTGGCTGCGGCAGGTTGTCATAGTCGCAGGTGCAGGGGCCGCCCTGGCTGCAACCGATGCAGCAGTAGGCCGCCCCATCCACGATAGTCGGTTGCCAGTTGAACTCGATGCCGCAGCAGGCGCAAATCGACTTCGGCGAGCTCAGTCGAGCCGTCTTCATGCTTGCCGCTCCTTCCCCTGATGGTTTGTCTACATTCTACCATAATTGTGTTAGAACAGCGTTAGAGGAGTGTTAGAGTTTTGTTAGAGTTTCGGGGCAAGAGAATAGCCGAGCTGGGTTTGTCCAGCTCGGCTACTTCGTCCGTCAGCGTTGGCGCTGCTCAGCGTGGGGCTCTGAGCGGGTGTAACCTGCTGGGTGAGGGGTGTCGCCTGACGACCCCGAGCTAAGCCGCCTTGCGGTTTGTGCGGTGGCTGCAACTACTTGGCCGTTGTGATTAGCGCAAGTTCCTCAATTATCTCAAAATCGGCGGGGTTGTGGGTAACGAGCGGCAAACCATGTGGAGAGCTGTTGCTACTATCCATGCATCCTGAGGGGAAATCGGTCGCCCAGCAGCACGACACCGGGCCCGAATCTCACCCCATAAACGACACAGAGCTATGTCGAAGGGTAAGATAATGTAGTTTCGAAGGCTTGCTTCCAACTGACTGGTTCGACGCGCTCCCCACTTGCGAATGGCGGCCCATTGAAACAGTTCCGCCACTGTCATGAGGGAAATCGCTAGCCTCCGGTTTTCCAGATGGGGTGCGTAAGATTTGGCGCGGCTATCTTCTTTAAGCACAAAGGAGACAATGTTAGTGTCGAGCAAGACAACGTCCATCAATATGCCCTCAAGCTGTCCTCGCGCCGTTGCTGATAGATGTACTCAATGAAGTCATCGGCAGACTCATCTTCGGGCCAGAAGCTGCCCTTCAAACTTGCAGTGTCTGTAATAGGCGGGATTCGTTGAGCCCGGATGAGCTGCTCAAGTGTTTGAGGCTCCCAGAAGCCTTCTGCTGGTTGTGTGGGCTGGTAGCTGCGGTATAAAGATTGCGAGAGAATCCTGATCAAATTCAGTTGTTCCAGCGGCGGCAGTTGTTGGGCCACGTCAATCAAGGTTTGTAATCTTATGGTCATTGGCCACCTCGTTTCTTAACCCACTCGGATGTATTAGGCAGAAATCCCATCCGCCTGGCAAACTTGTCACAACTAGACAGAGCATGTGAAATGTGCGCATCAAATCCAGTTTAGTATACACCAACAAGCCGAAAGACGCAAACACAATTCAACGCCTGCTTCCCAACCGGCCCCTCGTCTTTGCAGGATCAGTGATGCTTGGCCCGAACGCACATCAAGCCTGCCGCAAGGCGCGCAGGACCACCGATAGTCGTGCCCCTACATACCATAAACGCCAGCTTCAGGGCACACAAGGGCGTCACCTTGGCTGGCGTCTCATCGGTTGCCTTGCTTGCTTCATTGGCTTGAGCAACCATCAAGGGCACCTTCGCACCCATTGGCCAGGTTTCGTTTTGGATCAACTAGTGAGCCAAGGGCACTCTCCTCTTTAGGATGGCCATTAGCTTATCCGGCGTAAGGACCATTAAGCCCGACTTCTCAGCCACTTTCGGATCGTCAATGAAATGCTTCCGATCCCAGGTCACAAGATAATCCACTTTGGCCTTGACCGCAGCTGCAAGAATGGGGGCATCTTTGAGGTCAATGTAGGTCGCTGCCCGCTTTAGTTCCTCCAAAGTTGGTTTCTCAGCGATCTCGGTGGCGACAAGGGTCAAAAGTTCGCGGAAAGCCGGTAAAGCCTCGGGTGCCTTCTGGGCAAGGTTCCTCTCGGCCTCCTCAAGGACGTGTTGGCTGACGACGATCTTTAGATTCCCACGAATCGCTTCCCGCAAGAGATCGCGAGACGACCCTGTTTTAGAATAGCTGGCGGAGAACAACACGCTGGCGTTGAGGAAGACCCGGATCACCTTTCTCTCCCCGCACTAAGGCCATACTCCTCCTCGATTATTCGACCTCGGACCTCCCTCCCTGACTCAATCAGCTCCCCAAGAGTGATCCCTCGCTCCTTAAGGACTTCCCCGATCCGATCCAAAGCGCCCATCGCCAGGACCTCGCGGGGAGAGATCAGGATTCCCTCCTCGGTTTCGACAAAGGCCACGATGCCTCCTTCCTCAATCCCGAATCTACGACGAAGCTCAATCGGTATCGTCACCTGGCCTCTTTTTTGGACGGTCGCTAATTTCACCTTCTCAGCCACTTTCCCCCCTGACTAAATCATATTTCATGAAAGTACGATGATACTAGCATATTTTCCGACTCTTGTCAAGAGCAGCAGCGGAAATCAATCCACTCTGGCTACCTTCAGACAAAAACGCCAGCCTCAGGGCACGCAAGGGCATGGCCTTGGCTGGCGTCTCATCGGTTGCGGTGTTTGCTTCGTTGGCCTGAGCGCCATTAAGGGCGACCTCGCACCTATCGGCCAAGTTTCGTTGAGTCAGGTCAATGCTCCAACAGTGCTTCAATCTCCCGGATCAGTACGGGAAGATTGGGACGAGCAAAACTCATTTCCGGTGCAGGAATACGGCTGCCGCTGCCGTGTTTGACATCAGGTGGAACGTGCTTGTGATGAGGATGGGTGCTGGCCAATGCAGGATCGTGGGGATGGGGCTGAGGATCGTACCAGTACAGTTTTCTCTCACCCTGCCAAACTTCATACCCGTACCAGTCTATCACTGCCGGCAAACGATGATACAACACGCGCTCACGAACAACTGCTCGCACCCCTTGGTCAAAGTACAACTCGCCGGCCACTCGTGCCAGTGTTGCCCCCAATCGAACAAACGTCACTGTAGAGCGACGTATTGAGGGGAATTGCTCAGTGAGTGTGTATAGAAACAACTCATAGTCTTCTGGTGTACGCAGCGGGTTGTTCATACCGCTACTCGAATCAGACCGGCCAGACTTGGCGCTTGTGGCTGAAGGCGCTGAACTTCATTGCGGTATTCAGCTTGGCGGGCAAGCCAGGTCCGATACACACTGGCCCACTCGCCAAAATCTAACACCCAACTGTCATCTTCTGGCTCTTCACCATTCACATAAGCGGCATAGAAAGTCTCGGAGCGAACACCGTACTTGCGCTCGAAGTTTAGAAGTTCTGTCTCAAGCACGTGAATATCGGTCAAAATCTCGCGTAGATTCATCATTCACCTCCATGCACGATTCAAGCTTGATTTAGTATACACCAAGAAGCCGAAAGAGGCAAACACAATTCAATGTCCGTCTCTTCGCCTGGCACTCGCCTTTGCAGGATCGGTGATCCTTGTCCCGAACACCCATCACGCTTGCCGCGAGGCGCACAGGATCTCCGAGGCCGCGTGCCTATCGCCTGGACGGTCACACTGGATGTTGCCCCCCTTAGCCGTGAGCGAGCGCTCACTCAAAGCTCCGGTTCGGCGAGAGACCACCGTGCCTGGCGCGCCTCAAGGCCGCGCATGCGGTTGAGAACAGCCGCGAGATCCAGGCCTCTGAACTGCGCGAGATCGCCTGTGAAGCTCGGATCGAGCAGGTCCAGCCCATCACGCTTGAGATCATCCATGGCGTGGTTGATGACCTCCCAAAGCTTGGTTCGGCCATCCATGACCTTCTTGGCGTAGTTGATGGCGCGCCCAATCGCTTTCGTCTGCGCGGCATCTGTGAGTTGCTCAACATCGGATAGGTCGACGGCGATCTGGCCGAAGATCAGATGCCGAGGGTCCGGAGCCGAAATTCGAAAATGGCCATATTCATTATGAGGATCAAGATGCTCAGCGATGGGCATGCGCTCCGTTGGCGGCTCGAAGCCGCTGCCGCCCTCGGGTGTTCGGCTCGCCGGTGAGTCCTGGGCAATAGCGTGGGCGCGTTGGGTGACGTCGTGTGGTTCGAACTCGATCATCTGGATGACGAAGTCCGCGGCGCCGAAGTAGTCCCCGGAGCCACCCATCACCAAAATGGTAGAGATGCCGCGCTCCTCATAGAGCTGTGTCACCTTATCCACAAATGCGGTGATGGGTTCGTGTTTCTTCGCAACCAACTGCTGCATCCGTCTGTCGCGGATCATGAAGTTGGCCGCACAGGTGTCTTCGTCCATCAACAGAACCTCGGCCCCAGCCTCCATGGCCTCGACGATGAAGGCAGCCTGTGAGGTGCTACCACTGGCGTTCTTCGTGGAGAACGATGTGGTCGTTTGCTGGAGCGGGACATTGTTGATAAAGGCGGAGATGTCGGTTCTGACGACGCTTCGGCCGCTGGCGGCGCGGACCTTGACGGTCCCGGGCAACGAGACACAATACTCCCTGCCGTCGCCAGGGATGTGATTGTAGATGCCCAACTCAAGCGCTTGAAGAAGCGTCGACTTGCCGTGGTAGCCGCCTCCTACGATAAGGGTCACACCCTTGGGGATACCCATGCCCGTGAGGGTGCCCGCATTGGGAAGGTCAATGCTCAAACGCAAGCTCGCCGGTGAGTGGAAGGCTACGACCGTGCCGCTCTTGAGTGGTTTCGGATCCACCCCGCTTTCTCTGGGAAGAATCGCTCCGTCGGCAACGAAAGCCACTAAGCCTAGCCGCCGGAGACTCTCTCTGAGGAACTCAGCATCCTCCGCAGTTCTGAGGTGTTCGCGGACCGTTTCAAGATCGAGGTTCTCGGCCAACAGCGACGACTGTACTATCCGTGGGAGCTCCTGAAATAGCATGGTTTCGGCCGTTCCCGCCTGGATGGTCCGGCCCGAGGCTGGAAACCCCAAGAAGAAGCGAGCTTCGACCCATTCGCTATTGATGACGATCGAGGTGCGCTCGAGGATCTCTTGTCCCGGCTTGGCAATCGTGATGACGCCGCTGTTGCCAGTGCCGCGCCGGCCTGGACAGATCTTCGAGCAGGACTTGTGAAACTGTCGCGCCAGATAATCACGCAAGGCGACGTTTCTGACGCCAGAGGAGCTCATGTTGTCGGGAAAGCTGGCCTCGTCCCGCGAGACCCTGGCGCGAAAAACCCCGGTGTTCGGCGGAGCGTACGGGTCCTTAGGGATTTGGTCTATGTGAAGCTCGAAGCGGTCATAGGCGTAGCTGCCTCGGATGGACTGGTAGGCGCCGTAGCCTTTGCCGTTCAAGCCTTGGAGTTGTGGCCTCAGTGAGTTGATGGGTCGCATTTCTCTTTCCATGTATCACCCCGTTCCGTGTCTTCATGAAGCGCTTTGTCCGCATAGCAAACTTGCGACACGAGATGGAGAACGTCAAGAATGATTATGGCCCAAGGATCAGTGATGCTCGACCCGCGCGTATGTCACGCCTGACGCAGGGCGCGCAGGATCTCCGATACGGAGGGCCGTTTGCCGTACATGAGAAGCCCCATGCGGAAGACCTTGGCCCCGGCCCACAGGGTTCCACCGATGCCCAGGATCAACAAGATCAGGCTGATGGCGATCTGGTAGGGCGGCACTTCGGTCATGCCCAGCCGCTGCAACATCATCACGGGTGAGGTGAAGGGTACATAGCTGAGGACCTGGACCAGTAGCGAGTTTGGGTTCGTCCAAATGAAGCCGCTGACCATGAAGGGAATGGCCGTCAGGGCGGAGAAGATGCCGGCGATCTGCTGCCCTTCCCGGGCCGAGGTGCCCAGGGAGCCAGCACTGGCCATCAGGGTGGCGAAGAGGAGGTAGCCCAACAGGAAGTAGACCACGGCCAGCACGATGGTCATCAGCTCCAGGTTGATGGCTCCGAAGAGAGCCAGGCCCGTGACCGCTATGCCGATCAGCGCCCAGGCAGAGCCTAGCCAAAAGAGTATCTGGAGTAGCCCCAGGGCTCCCAACCCCAGGATCTTGCCGGCCAGAAGCTCCATCGGCGTCACAGAGGAGAGCAGGATCTCGATCACCCGGCTCTCTTTCTCCTCGCTGACCCCTTGCAGCAGGAAGCCGGAGGAGGTGAAGATGGAGATCACCAGTAGGATGGAGAAGGCATAGGGGATGGCGATGTTGGCCACGAAGCTGGCGATGTCTTCGCTGCCCTCACCTTCCGGACTGAGGGATACCGGTTGCAGATTCAGCGGAGCGCGCACCCGGGCTCTGAGGTCTGCGTCCACCTGCCCGGCCAGCAGGTGATCTACCAGGAAGGGAGGAATCCGCTCCTCGCTCATGGAGATGGCCGAGGTGAGCCCCCGTCCCTTGCTGTAGCCAATGACCCGGCCTGTTTCAACGTAATCCCCAGGAATCAGCAGATAGGTCTCGATCTCCTCGGCGAACAGTGCCTCTTGCGCCGCCTCCTCGTCCGGATAGGAGATGAAGAGATCTGCGTACTCGGGCAGCGGCGGCGTGAAGAGGCCGACCTGGTCAACGTAACCCACCGGCTTCGGGGACCCCACGAACTGCCTCTTGAAAAAGTCGCCGGCCTGACCACCGAAGTAGGCGGACACAATCAGTCCCACGAGTCCTAGCAAGGGTATGGCCAGGGTGGCGATGACGAAACTGGGCCGCTTCAGGCCGATGATGAACTCGTGTCGCGCGACTTCCAGCACCTTACGCATCGTTCTCCTCCACGAATCTACCCGCCCTATGCTCGCAGCGGACCTTAGTCCGCTGCTCCCGCTGGACTAGGGTCCAGCGGGAGCAGGTGAGTAGTCACTCCTCCACGACTCGGATGAAGATCTCTTCCAGCGGCGGCGTGGCCACCTCGAACCGCTGGACGGGAATCTCCTGCTTGACCAACTGACGCAGGATGTCCTGGGGCGAGACGTCGTCCTCCAGGACGATGAGGCGGTCTCGCTCGCGCTGCTCGATCTGCCGTGCCCCGACCAGGTCATCCAGCGGACCCTGGCAGCGCACCAGCACGGCGTGTTCGGCGTAGTGGGCCTTGATCTCCTCCAGCGGCCCGTAGAGCACCCGCTGTCCCTCGTCAATGAGCAGGATGCGGTCGCACATCCGCTCCACCTGGTTCATCTGATGGGTGCTGAGCACCACTGTCTTGCCACGCTCCCGCAAGCCTTGGATCAGCTCCTTGACCTGCTCAGTGCTGATGGGGTCCAGTCCCAGGAAGGGCTCGTCCAGGATCACCAGCTCCGGGTCGTGGATCAAAGTAGCCACCAGTTGCGCCTTCTGCTGCATCCCTTTGCTGAGGGCTTTGACCTTGCTGTCCCCCTTCCCTCCCAGTCCCACCTGTTCCAACAGCGTCTCGGCTCGCTTTCGGACCAGCTTACGATTCATCCCTTTCAAGACTGCCAGGTAGGTGAGACCTTCCAGGAGCTTGAGGTTGCGGTAGAGGCCCCGTTCCTCGGGCAGGTAGCCAATGCGCTCCTGAGCTTCGTGGCCTGGCGGATGGCCTAGCAAGTGGATGGTTCCCTCGTCCGGCTTGATGATGTCCATCAGCATGCGGATGGTGGTCGTCTTGCCGGCGCCGTTGGGCCCCAGCAGGCCGAAGATCTCGCTCTGTTTGACCTCCATATCGAGGTGATCCACGGCCACCAGGCCATCGAATCTCTTGGTCAAGCCGGTGGTCTCAATGGCGATCATTTTTCCTCCGGTGTTGTTATCCTTTTGACTCGACCTAAGCATAACACACAAGATGTGTATTGTCAATCTCCCGTATTCACCACTGCTGAAAACTCCAGCGTCTGACCCCGCGCCAGCGGGACTGGCTCGCAGCCCAACTCCTGCACCCCAGCAACAAAGCCATCCACGTCGGCTGGGCGGTGGTAAAAGAGGATGTCCCAGTTGTGGTGCACCGGTATGACGATCTGCGGCGCGATGATCTCCACTGCCTGCAGGGCAGCCTGCACATCCATGGTCATCATCCCCCCGATGGGGATCATCAGCACGTCGGGTCGAAAGCCTCGCCAGGCTTCCTCCAGCAGCAAGGTGTCGCCCAAATTGAGCAGTGACTTACCCTCCAAGGTGAACAAGAACCCAACAGCTCCGAGTCCCACCCTGCCCGGCTTGAAGGTGAAGTTTCGGCCCAGCAGGGTGAGCGTAGGGCCACCATGTTGGGTCGGCACGCCTTGGATGGGGACTGTGTTCACCTCTACCGTTTCGCCAGGACCGAGGGAGACTACAGTTAAGCCCTTGCGCCGCCATCGCTCGGCCAGTGCTGGGCCGCAGACGATGGGCGCACCACTGGCTTTTGCTACCTGAGGTGCGTACTCGGCGTGGTCTTCATCCCCGTGGGTCACCAGGATCAAGTCGGTCTGCTCCCAAAGCTGACGTGGAATCAGCGAGTTGAGCCGCCGCCAGTGCAGGTCCTGGCCTGGGTCAAGGATGATGGTCTTGCCCTCGCCTTCGATGACGAAGGCGTTGTACCAGTAGGTCAGTTTCACCTCGCTATCCCCCAAAGCCCACAGTCGTTCCCAGCGTTTTCAGTACTCTTGCTGCCTCCAGTTCCCGGATTTCCTCATCGTCGAAGCCCGCCTGTCTAAGCACCTCCCAGGTGTGTTCCCCCAGCGCTGGCGCAGGCGATTCGGGCGTTCGCCTTGTGAACTGGAACGGCGACCCGATTCGTCCAGGGGGCTGGCTGCTCGCCTGTTCCACTGGCTCCTCTGGCGGAATATCTTCCGCCACCAAGCCCCGGTGCTGCACCTGGGGATCGCGCAACATCTCCTCGATGGTGCTCACCGGCTCGACACAGGCATCTACCTCGCGAAACCACGCCACCCATTTGTCGCGCGTCCGTGCCCGAAAGATCGTGGCCACGTCGGGAATCGCGTCCACGTCATACTGGCGCGCCCGCAGGTCATCGCGGTCCACCGCTGTACAGAACGCTGTCCAGAAGTGCGACTCCAGCGCGGCCAGCGTGATGAATCTCCCATCGGCAGTCTCGTAAACGTTGTAACAGGGAAACATGCCCGAAAATAGCATTCGGCCTCGTTCCGGGCTCTTCCCTGTGTGGGAGAAGAGCGCGCCCGCCACTGGCGCCGCCCACGAGGTCACTGCATCCAGCATCGCTACGTCGAGGTAGGCTCCCTCTCCCGTGCGCCCACGGCCCAGCAATGCCGCGAGAATTGCCACTGCTGCCAACATGCCGCCTGCCAGGTCTGCGATCTGCACGCCTGGCGGAATGGGCGGTCCTCCTGCTGCGCCGTTGAGGGCAAGCAAGCCACCCAGCGCGACGTAGTTGAGGTCGTGCCCAGCGCGGTCGCGGTACGGGCCACACTGTCCATAACCGGAGAGCGAGCAATAGATGAGCCGAGGATTGACCGTGCGCACTGCCTGGTAGTCAATCTCCCAGCGAGTCACTGCGCCGGGACGGAAGGTCTCCACAATCACGTCCGCCTCCGACGCCAGACGTAGGAAAACCTCGCGGCCGCGCGGGTTGCGGTAATTGAGAGCCACGCTCTTTTTGTTGCGGTTCAAGGTCCTAAACATCGCGTCGCCGCCGAAGTCGGAGGGGACCAGTCGTGCGTAATCGCCTACCCTCGGCGTTTCGATCTTTATCACCTCTGCCCCCAAATCCGCCAGGAGCATCGTACAGTAGGGGCCGGGCAGCAAACGCGAAAGGTCGAGGACTCGGATACCAATGAGAGGTTGAGAGGTCATCGTTAACTCCATTCTCTGAGGATCTAATGTCTGAGCCTTTTACCTGTTCAGGAGTGCGATCATCCTTTCAAGGTACAAGTTGGTGGACACGTGGAATATGGCGGGCGGCACGATGTTCTTTGCCCTGAGAAACATGTAACCCAGGACCAGACCGCCCATCAGTGTTTGGAAGCCGAGGGATAGATCGTTGAGCGGGTACTTGAATCCGTGCTGGCTGAGTCGAGATACGATGTGGGACAGGCTGAACAGCAGGCTGCTCAACAGGAGACCCCGGCGGTCGCCCAGCCAATCGCACAATCGGCGCAGCAAGTACCCGCGATTGAAGACCTCTTCGGCCAGGCCGATGTAGACAAGTTGCTCGACAAGCTCGCTGATCAGGCCCCGATCCACGCCGACGAACGCGGCCGGCACCACCAGGCCGACGACTGCGTACAGTGCATAGCGCACGTACCTCTCCCTCGGCACGACCAGCCCCAGGGTGCTCGCCCCGCGCTTCTCAACCAGGTAGACGATGAGGAGCGGCACAACCCAGAAGAAGACGAACGTAGCAATCGGCACTGCAGGGGTTCCTCTCAAAGATGGGACGTAGCGTCTCAGCAAAAACAAGCCCGACGTGACAACCTCGGCTAGAGCGAACACAGTGAGGGCGATGAGGGCAAATCGTCTTGCATCTGCTGAGTGTCCTCTTGTTTCCATCATCCGACTCTCGTATCCTCGTCGGTACTTGGAGCCAAGACCTCGAAAGGCGAATCTAGGCTGACTCCTCTACCGATGCGCTATTTGCGCCGCTCCTCGCGCAGTATCATGCCGTCAGAGAGGTAAATCGTCCGATCGGTCCTTTCCGCCACGCCGGGGTCGTGGGTGACGGTGATGAACGTCTGGCCTTGTGTCTGGTTCAGATGGTGCAGCAGGTCCATGAGTTCGGCGGCGGTGTGGGTGTCCAGCTCGCCCGTGGGCTCGTCGGCCAGGATGATGGCCGGGCGGTTGATGAGGGCGCGGGCGACCGCTACCCGTTGCTGCTCACCGCCGGAGAGTTCCGCCGGCCGATGGGAGTGCCGGTCGCCCAGGCCGACTTGTTCCAGCAGATCCATGGCGCGGCGGCGGCCCTCGGCGCGACCCACTCGCGAGTAGCGCAACGGCAGCATCACGTTTTCCAGCGCTGTCAACGAGGGCAGCAGGTTGAACTGCTGGAAGACGAAGCCGACCATCTGCTGCCGGATTCGGGGTAACTTGCGGCGGGGTAAGGCTGTCACCTCGATGCCGTTGATGAACACCTTCCCCTCGGTGGGCCGATCCAGGCCGCCTATCAGGTTGAGCAAAGTGCTTTTGCCACTGCCCGACCGTCCCATCACGGAGAGGAACTCGCCTTCCTCAACGACCAGGTCCACACCTCGCAGCGCCTGCACCTCGGTCAACCCCATGCGGTATGTCTTGACTAGGTTGTGTGCCTCTACAATGGCCATCTTTCGCTCCAGGCTCTTATTCTGACTTTGGAAACTCCACGCGCGCCGACATTCCCCACCGCAGCGCCGGGTCGAACTCGTCCAGCGCAATCACCACCTTGTAGGCCACGTCGCCGGTGGGCAACGTCGTGGGGCTGAGGTCAATCTTCTCGACACGGCCGGTCAGCGTCTTGTCGTCGAAAGCGGTGAAGACGAGCTTGACGGCATCCTTCATGGCGATGCGAGTCACCCCCCACTCGTCCAGGTCTTCGGTCTCCACCTTCCAACTGGAGAGGTCGGCCACTGTCACGACGGGCGCGCCGGCCGCGATGGGGCTCCCCTTCTCCACGGCCACCGCGCTGACCATGCCATCGAATGGCGCGCGAATCTCCACGTCCAGCAGGCGGGCCCTGGCTCGCTCCAACTCGGCTTCGGCCTGGCGCACTTTGAGCGCTACCTGGGCCACGGTGAGCTCGTCGGGGCCGGCCCGCAACCGATCCAGCGCTGCCTGGGCCTGGCTCACCGACGCTTTGGCCTGCAAAACCGATGCTTCGGCCTGCGCCCCTCTCGCTTCAGCTTGGGTCACCGATGTTGCTGTCTGGGTCACCGATGCTTCTGTCTGGGTCACCGATGTTTCTATCTGGGCCACGTTCGCTTCTGCCTGCGTCACGTTTGCCTCTGCCTGCGTCACGTTTGCCTGTGCCTGGGCCACGGATGCCTCGGCTTGGGCCACCTGATCATCCACGCCGTCCACTTGTGCCTGGGCGTTGATCACTCCTACCTCGGCCGCGGCGACCGAGGCCCTTGCTGCCGCCAGTGCCTCCTCGGTCACGCCCTCTTGAGCCTGTTGGTACTGCAACTCCGAAATACGCATTGAAAACTCCGCCACCCCGACAGACGCCTTGGCCAGATCTTTCTGGTAGCCAGGGATGGGGTGGGGCTGTATAGCATCGTTGTTCAACTGAGCTTGCCACAAACTGTTCTTGGCGATCTCCCAGTTCAAGCGGGCGATCTCCACCGCCGTCTCGTCTGGGCCGGCTCGCAACGCAGCCAATGCGGCCTGGGCACTGGCCAACGATGCCTGCGCGCTTTCCAGTCCGGCCTCGGCGGCGGCGCGGGTGTCCTCCAGCACGTCACGGGCTCTCACGGCGTTGGTCAGGGCGATGCGGGCGCTGATGAGCCCAGCCTGTGCACTGGCAAGACTTGCATCGGCGCTGACCAGACTCGCATCGGCGCTGACCAGACCTGCCTCCGCGCTGACCATACCCGCCTCCGCGCTGACCAGACCCGCCTCCGCGCTGACCAGACCCGCCTCTGCGCTGACCAGACCTGCCTTGGCGCTGGCCAACGTCGCCTCGGCGCTGGCGATGTCTTCGGGCAAGGCGGCCTTGACCGTCTGACTGTAGGTCAATCGGGCGGCGGTCAGCGCATCCTCCGCCTGACGGACAGCCCGCTCCAGGTCCGTCGTGTCCAACTGGGCAATGACTTGGCCAGCTGAGACCTCGTCGTCCACTTCGACGCTCAGTTGACCCACCGTTCCTGGCGCGGCAAAGCTCAGGGTTTCGAGGCGGGCCGGCACCAGCTTCCCTCGCACCCGGACGACCGAGCTCCCGGCTGCCACCGGTGTTTCCATCGTGGTGGGCGTGGTGCTTGGCCTGTTCAAAAGCCTGGGCGCCAACACGCTTCCACCGACGCAGACGCCCACGCCGACGACGATCAGCACGACGATGATGATGACCAGACGTCTCATATCGCACCTCCTGTGCTTACTCTGTTCTCAAGGCAACAACGGGGTCCAGGCGGCTGGCGCGCCAGGCTGGATAGACACCAGCGAACATGCCCAACAGCACGGTAAGTATGATGGCCCCCACAGCCAGCCGCGGTGTTACCTGCAACACGTGCACGTTTTCCAGATGGGTGGTGATGGCATTGATGATCTGCGTCGTGCCCCAGCCGAAAGCCAGGCCGGTGAGGCCGCCCAGCCCGCCGACGACGCCTGCGTCCATTACGATCTCAGCCAGAATATCCGGATCGCTCGCACCAACCGCTTTCTTGAGGCCGATCTCGCGGGTGCGCTCGGAGACGGCCATGATCATGGTGTTGATGACGCTCAGGCTACCGACGATGACTGCCAGCACACCGCTGGCGCTGAGGATGAGGATGAAGATGGTGAGAGCCTGGCGGATTTCCTGACCAGCCTGTTTGCCGGTGAAAGTTCTTGCGCTTGGCAGTTGCTCTTCGATGCGCCCAGCGACGACTGCTGGATCCTGACCCGGTGCAACCAGCGCGGTGATCCCGCCCCCTGCACCACGCGGCCACCCGCGCAGGCTGGCCAGAGCGTCCATAGTCACAAAGGCCCGGCTGTTGAAGCCGGAAGCCATCATACTGTTCGGCTCGCGTTCATAGATGCCGACGACGAAGAAATCGCGATCGCGGATGGTCAGAGTGCTACCAACGTCCAACCCGCGCCGCTCGGCCAGATCGAAGCCCACTACGGTCTCGTTGGTGCTACCCGGTGTCAGGAAACGCCCCTTCCACAGACGGGCTGGAAATGGCGTGTTGAAGTCCAGTTCGCCGGTAGGCGAGTCAATGCCGTAGAACATCTCGGCCTGTTCGTCGTCAGAGGCTTCCTCTTCGATGGTGCCGCCCCAGGCGCTGAGCACGATGCCGCGCACGCCCTCGGTGCGCTCTACCAGGCGGCGGATAGAAGGGCCGTAGGGCACATTCGGGTTGGTAGAGTAAACGGCAATGCGGTCTGCAGCGCCGATCTCGGCAGCCCGGACCATACCGTTCAGATACTCGCTCAGGCTGCCGATGACGGTCAGGGCAAAGATGCCTACCGCCACTCCGCCTACCGTGAGAATCATGCGCCCCTCGCTACGCAGGGCGTGGACGGCTCGCCGAAAGAAACCTGTCCGCGTGAGGTCAATCTCCACGATGCCTCGCAGCGCCTTGACCGGGTCGAGGCGTGCGGCGCGGAGGGCTGGATAGATCCCGGCGCTCATGCCCAGCAGCACAGTAAAGACCACCGCTCCAATTCCCAGGCGGGGTGTCATGTAGAATATGCTCGTGCCGAACGCGGCATCCATCATCGCGTTCGCCAGATAGGTCGTCCCCCAGCCAGCCAGCACGCCCAGTCCGCCGCCCAGCCCGCCAATGACCCCTGCCTCGATGAGCACCTCGGCCAGCACATCACCGTCGGTGGCACCCAATGCCTTCTTCAGGCCGATCTCGCGGGTGCGCTCGGCCACGGACATGACCATGGTGTTAACAATGGTCAACCCGCCGACGAGAATGGCCAGTGCGGCCAGGGCGCCGAAAATCAAGTTGAAGATCATCATGCCCTGGCGGTTCTCTTCCTTCCGCTCGCTGGGCAGGCGAAGATTCACACCATCCACCTGCTCCAGGATTCGCTTTGCCACCTCGTCTGGATCGGCGCCCGGCGCGACGACGACGGTGACGGAGCCAAAGTACCAGGGATTCTTGAGCACCCGCCGGGCGGCCTCGTGGGAAATCTGCACAAAGTCGAAGGGCTCGTTGGGAACGCGCTCCCAAATGCCGACGAGGGTAAATGTATGATCGAGGAAAGTGATCGCTTGTCCCACCTGCCAGCCATGCTTCTGGGCAATCTCGTAGCTGGCGATAGCCTCTTGCTGGCTGCCAGCGGCGGGGAAGCGGCCTTCCCGGAGCGCGTTGTCAGGGCTGCTGGACCAGGGGCTAAAGTATTCCATCCCGGGGATGTCGCTCGTGGTGCCGATGAACTGCTCCGGCCCAGTGAAAGACATGCTCTGGTCATCGGGGTCAAGCCGGCCACTGATTTGCCGCAACGTGCCCAACACGCCCGGCTCCTGGCGAAGCTGGCGCAGGGTTCCCTCATAGATCGGGCGTTCCCAATCCTCGGGCCAGATGTGGATGCGATTGACAGAGCCGTGCTCACTGCGGGTGGTCATGTCGTTAACGAATTCGCTCAGTGAGCCGACGACGGTCAACGCAAAGATACCGACGCCGATGGCAAACAGCGTCAGCAGGGTGCGGAGTCTGCGGCGGAATAGGTGAGAGAGGATTTCGTTCACGGAAGCTCAGTGAGTTGGTCATTTGTGTCAACTTAAGCTCCGAGCCCCGTCCCCGGGGCGGCCCGGGGACGGGCCTTTGAGCCTTAAGTTGACACTAATGGTGAGTTGGCAGGTGTGATCACAATACCTATGATTCATAGGTATGGCTGATATTATAGGACGTTTTGCCAGACTTGTCAATTCATAGCCCTGCGCAAGCCCTTGTCGCTCGAACACCCCCAGCGCTGCTGCCAGGCAGAGGGCTATCCCACTCAGGCTGACGAGCACCACGCCCCAGTATGTCCAAAACGTAGTCGTCGGATCACCAGCCGCGTGGCGATGTAGCCGGGGAGCATGCGTCTGAATTCCCAATGATTCATAACATACCTCTGTTTGTGGCTGTTATAGCCTTGGAAAGTCCGTCATCGAGTCAATTGGTTTATCCCGTAGGATTCAACGTACGCGCCGCAGAATAGCAGGACAAACACGAGCATCAAAAAGGCCGTTTCAGATTTGGTCAGTTTGACATCTCTCCATTCTCTGCTAGCTATTATCTTTTTGCGGTCAGAGTACCAGAGTGTGAACTTGAACGATGCGGCGGCTGCCAGCAGATATGCAGAAAACTCCAGAAGTCCTGAGTGGTGAAGTATGTCAAACATGCGCACAAACCGATAGTGGAGAGGTGGGGCGGCAGTAACAACGTCGAACGACCAGGAGCCCGTTATCACGGCAAATAAGATCGTGAGTCCCCAGAATGCCGTGTATCCTATCGGCACAAACCTGTCCTGGACCAACCTAGACTGTTGCGCAAGTAGATTGCCAGCGATAATGAGGGTTGTCGGAATGAGGTTATATCCGAATATCTGTAGTGTTGAAACCCACACATGGGGTGAGAACTGGAGCCGACTGATGATAGGATGTTTCCCTCGGAGGATCCCTTCAGGCAATAGATAGTAGCTTAATACAGTTACCGACACGTAAAGCAGGAAAAAGGAAACAACCATCCAGCCAATGCGTCTGTAAACACTCTCGTCAGTGACACCAACGGTGATCTTTTTGAGTAGATTCATCTTCTCACCCTCGATTACAAAGCTATCTTCTCTGGTCAGGGCTCTTGCTTTGAAGTTCCCCAAAGCTGGCTGATGTATTCTATCGAGAATAAGTCTTCTAACACATGAAGCCAATAAGTGCCACTCATAGATCCTCCAGTACAGCCAGCCTGCCATTTGCATGTTTTCGGTCAGATCCAGTGACAGGGCGATGGGCATCCGCCCATTCTCGAGTGCGCTGATGTACTCTTGAACGTTGAAGGTGTTGAGGTAGAAAACGTCCTTCAGATAAGAGCCTCCGCTGGCACCAAGACCAACGTAGAGAGGCACTGTCACGGAGCAATATCTTGGAATCCCTGGCCTGGTGAAGGCCCAAACAGAGGTTCTTTCAAAGCCCGCATCATAGAAGATCCTCTCCAGGAGGCCAAGCATCTTTCTTCTCTTGAAGGTGTTGGAGATGCTGTGGTTGTTTTCCTTGGCGGTCCGTCCCAGTTTGGTGTAGGGAAATCTGAAAAGAGGATAAGCTGCAACCTGATCAATGCCCATTTCGACCAGGGTGCGACCAGCTTGCTCCACCTCGCCACAGGTTTGACCAGGCAAGGCGAAGATGAAATCCGCATTGACGCATTTGAATCCGTTGTTAGCAGCTCGACCGACTGCTGTTATGACCTGTTCGACAGAATATGGCCTGCGGAGGGTCTTCAGGTGGTGGTCTTGAAGAGCCTCCACGCCGACACTCAGATGCCTCACTCCAAGGGAGTTGATGGCATTGAGATTGTCTAAGGTCAAGTCATTTGGGTGGCTCTCCATGTGGATGTCGCAATGCACGTTGAAGCCTTCAAAGACGTGCTCCAGAATCTCGCCGAGACCACTATAGAGCATCGTCGTGGGTGTTCCGCCACCGATGTAAAGGGAGGTCACGGGTCTATTGCCAATCAGCTCAGAATAGATGTCAATCTCTTTCTTAACAGCGCTTGTGTACCTCTCCGCTACCTCAGGATGATAGATCTCCTTGTTGTAAGGGCAATACGGGCAGATTTGGCGACAGAAGGGGATGTGAAGATAAAGGCCGAATTCGGCTATATCCTGAAACCTGCTCTCGAGCAAGGGAACCTTGCTTTCCAGGGCGACATAACTCTGTTTGGTTAACAATCTCTTGAGTTGGGTTCTAAGGAAACCTTCAAGCCTCATCTCAATCCTCCGATCCTACATCTTTTTTCTAAAGTCCCAGAGCAGCAAAGAAGGCACGCTTCCTGCGTAATCCTGCCACACCTGACGGAAGTGTCGGGCCAGGGCCTGTTCTTCCGGGCGTGCTCGCCAGATCATGCTGGGCAGGAAGGCGACGAGAGTAAACAGAATGCCCAAGGCGCTTCCAAGTAAGAAATCGAGCCCCAGCATGGTGATGGCGAAGCTTACGTACATGGGGTGTCGCAATCTGGCGTAGATGCCGCTTTGGACCAACTCCGTCACCGGCTCGATCTCGCCGCCGAAGCCTCGCTTCAGGGCAAGAAGCGAGAGCAGGTTGAGAGCGAGTCCCAGCCCAAACAGGGAATAACCCACTGCTTGTGCCGCCGCTTTGGCTATCGGCAGCGGCCAGAGGGGCAGTACGGCGACGTTAAGCAATCCCACGCACAGCATGATCAAATGAGCTTTCTTCTCTAGTTGGTCTTTCATAAGATTCCCTCTAACTTTAGTTTCCGCTAACTTGCCAAAGCACTACATGTGGTAGCCAGGCTGATGTTGAAAGCACTATATGTCGTGGGCTTCATAGCGAAAAGCTGTCCAAAACGGCTCAAAAGCCCAACTTAGCGGAAAGTAGAGTCTAAGGTGCAACGCACTTTGGCGGATTTTGTTAGCGCGAATAACCATTGGGTAAAGTAAAGGATTAGCGCCGGCTGAGTAGGAGCGGAGCGACGCATCGAAGCCAAGCGGGTTGTGGCTTAGACCCGCTCGCTGGTCTCGATACGCTCCGCACTCGACCGACGCTCGCTGACCTCTTGATGGTTAACCCAGGACTTATTCGCGCTTAGCGGATTTTCAATGTGAACGAGTAGGTCACCACACACTGCACTGGTCTTTGGGCGTTCGCCAGGGAAACGACCTGAGCCTCGGGCATTTGCTTATTTCCGGCGGGGCGTGGTCAGAAAGTCCCTCAAGCTCGGCCACCGGGCTTTCACGAGCAGGTGGTCGTCGGTCTCGGGTCGGTGAGTGCTCAGGAATACGAGGCTGAAGGTTGCCCCAAAGAGTACCGACCACCAAGACTGCGTGACCAGGCCGAAGATGAAAGGCCACAGCAGGAAAGTGATTCGCGTGGCCGTGAACGACCTGCGGGTGAGCAGGCGGGCCAGGAGCCACAGCGCCAGCGAACTGGCCAAGGTGAGCCAGGAGATGATCAGAAGCGCGGTCATCGCCACCGTGTTGCCGCGCCCCCCTGCGCCGCGCAGCCAGATGGACCAGCGCGTTCCCACGATCGCCGCCAGCACTGCCAGGCCGACGGCGACCTCGCCGCTGCCCATAGAGCGGGCCAGAGCCACGGCCAGCGCCCCCTTGGTCGCCTCGGCCAGAAAGACCAGCAGCCCGGCCCAGCGAGCCACGCTCAGCGCCGTGTTCATCACGCCCACGTTGCCGCTGCCCATCCGTCGCAGGTCCTGACCGGTGACTAGTCTGGCAATGAGCCAGGCGACGGGGATGGAGCCGATAAAGTAACTGGCCGCAATCAACACACCTAGCATGCCGCTTTCCCCATCTCCAGATACACGATCCCCTTGCTCCCGTCAACCGTCATCATTTGCCCCTCCTGCACCAATCTCGTCGCGCCCGCGACGCCCATGACCGCTGGAATGCCGTACTCCCGGGCCACGATGGCCCCGTGGGAGAGGATGTTACCCACCTCGGTGACCACCCCGCTGGCGATGGCGAAAAGCGGCGTCCACACCGGACTGGTCAGCGGCGCCACCAGAATCTCGCCGTTCTTGAGCTTGCCGAACTCCTCCGGCCCCCGGAGCAGGCGGGCCATGCCGGTGACCACGCCGGGGCTGCTCGCTATCCCGTGCAGTTGCCCCTCCGACGCCTCAGCGGGCCTGGCGCCCTCGGCGTAGATTTCCTGACTGCCACGGATGATGACCGGGCAGGGGCGCAGCTTGTTGGACTCGAATTCTGCCCGGCGCGCCCACACCTCCTCGCTCATGGTGCGGGGCGACTCGGCCACTTCGTTCAGTTCGTCCAGGCTCAGGAAGAAGATGTCCTCAGGCTGCGCGATGAGGCCCCGCTCTCTCCAACGGCGGCCCAATTCCAAGAGCAGGCGGCGGAAGGGCGGGAACATCCGCGTCAGCTCGAAGTGCATGGTGTCCCGTTCTCGCGTGTGCACCTGGGTGTGCCCCAGCATCCAACGGAAGATCGGCCAGACCAGGTGGCGGCCTACGAAGTCTTGCCCCAGTCGTGCCTGCACCGCTTCCGTCAGTTCCTGCCGCTGCTTGACCAGACGTGCCTGCTGCTCATGCAGACCCTGGGCCTCATCGGCGTCGAGATAGCCTCGCAGAAAGCCGAACACCGGCGAGGGATCCTCGACCCAGGTGGGGTACAGGATATCCAAGCTGATCTCCCGGTGGCCGTATTCGCTCAGGAAGCGCTCCAACTCGTCGAGGAAGGCCCGCCCTTCCGGCGTCTGTTCCAGATATTCCGTCACCTCCCGCTCGCTATATCGCCGTAGCAGGTCGCTGACTGTGGGTGAGTCCTTGGCGACTTGCGCCAGGTCCCACAGAGCTGTGTTCGTCTCCATGGTCACGTTCCCCGTCACCCCGGAGATGAGCTTGCTGCTGATCTCCTCCGCCTCCTCACCAAAGTACCGCTCCAGTAGCCGGCCCAGTATTGGATAGGTTATCTTGATCAGAGCGATCATCAAGTAGTCATAGTTCAACAGCCGGCTGGCGGTGCCGAAAACCAGCTCCCGGATGTGTGCCACAATCTCCTCGTCGGAAGTGGCCTCCAGGGGAAGCGCCGCCACCTCCGCCACCTCGGCCTGGTAGCGGGCCACCAGACCGGGCAGTTGGTCAGGGAAGCCGACCATGAAGCGCAGCAGCCGGGCCACCATCCCCAAGAGGGGCAGGGAAAGCTCACCGGGTACCCCCTGCTCGTGGTGCCCAAAAGGGTTGACTAGCCGGGACACCAGGGCTTCCCGCACCTGAGGCGAAAGGGACTCCAAGGCCGCCGCGATGTAGCTGCGATTCAAGTAAGGCCGGTTGTAGAACACGCCGACGGCCTCTATGCCTGGGGGCGGCTTGAAGCCCCACGTCTCGACGGTGAAGTCCAGCATGCTCTGGAACAGTGGCTGGATCGCCGAGAGGAACACAGGGGAGAGGGGCTGAGGGAAGAATTCCAAGAACATGGTGCGGTTGTACTCCATCTCCCCGGCTGGATGGGCCCACGGCGGTGTCAGGGTGGTGATGGCCCGCGTTTGCAGGATGTAGAAGCGTCCCTGGGCATAGGCCCACTCGATGTCCTGCGGCGTGCTGTAGTGAGTTTCGATCTGATGGCCGAGGGCTACCAACTCCGCCACCTGATCGTCGGAGAGGGCTGGAGCGTCCTGCCACTCTGCGGGCGTCGCCAGTTCCACCGTCCCCCCTTCTTCGGCGTATTGGACCGTACGCTCTTTGGTCGCAATCTGCCGGGACAGGGTGTGGCCGTCACTCTTGCGCACGGTGAACGTGTCCGGGGTGACCAGGCCGGACACGATGGCCTCGCCCAGGCCCCAACTGGCGTTGATGACGGCCTCGCCGCGGTTGCCGCTGATCGGGTTGGCCGTGAACATGATTCCCGAAACCTCGGATTCGATCATGGCCTGAACCACCACGGCCATATACACTTGGTGATGGTCGAAGCCCTGCCTGGTACGATACGTCACCGCCCGAGCCGTCCAGAGGGAGGCCCAGCAGTACTTGATGTGCGCGAGCAGCTCATCGGTCCCGCGGATGTTGAGGTAGGTATCCTGCTGGCCGGCGAAGGACGCGGTGGGCAGGTCTTCGGCCGTGGCCGAGGAGCGCACGGCCACCGGTAGCTGGGTCGCATCCGGCACCCCTAGCTCCTGGCCCAGACGATGATAGCCATCTAGAATCTGCTGGGCCATCATCATGGGCACCTCCTGTTCGGCGATGAGGCCGCGGATGTGTGCCGTCTTGTCCTCCACATCGGCCTGGTCGTCCAGGCGGGCCTCGGCGAGGATGCTGCGGATGGCCCCGTCCAGGCCCGTCGCCTGAATGAAGGCGCGATAGGCTGCGGCGGTGAGGCAGAATCCCGGCGGCACCGGCAGGCCGGCCACGACCATCTCTCCCAGATTGGCCCCCTTACCACCGACCAGGCCCCCATCAGTGACGCCAACCTCTTGAAACCAACGGATGTAGTTCATCTTGTTATTATGTCCTTTTCTATCTCTCTTGCTGCTGCGGATTGCCGCCAACAGATCAAGAACAGGATTCCCGCTACCAGTGGGGGGAGGCCCAGGGTCAGGCACATGAGCACCAGGGTCGAGGCAGTGAAGCTTCCCCAGAGAAAGGCGCCTGTGATGAAGCCCAAGGCCACGATGCCTTCCAAAGCCAATAACGCCCCTCCGATCCCCTCCCAGCGCCAGGCTACAAGGGTGCTCAGGCTCAGGATGAGCGTGCCTCCTGGCGCCGGGGTGTGCATCAGCCAGTTGAGTAGCCTGGCTCTCTCAACGTACGCTGAGCCGATCCCGAACCAGAGCCAGAAGACTATGGTGATTATCATCAAAACCCGCGCCGCTGAACGCTGCCGCGCACATTGAACCTTGGTCATATTCGTCTCCATTTTCATTCGCAGGCTACTGGCGGATCACGTCAATATCGCCCTTGCCAGTGTCGGCGCGAATCTTCCCCTCGTCGCCGCTCCCGATGTTGCCTCTGACCCTTCGATGGGTCTCATACCCGACAATGGGCCAGTCAACATCAATGTCACCGTCCATGGTCTCCAGTTCCACCCTGGCGTTTATGTCGGCAGGCAGTCTGAGCTTGATGTGCCCCCGGCCGGTATCGAACCGGCAGGTACCCGACGGGCGACCTTGGTAGTCAATGTCGCCTGCGCCTGTGTTCACCTGTATCTCTCCGCCCGCGCCAACAATCCGGATGTTCCCCCCGCCAGTGCTCACGTTTGTTTCGCCATGTGCGTCATGAATCTTGATGTCCCCCCCATGGGTTTCCGCGTGGATTCCGTCGTTCGCGCCAAAAACCGTGATGTTGCCTCCGGCGGCGTGCACGTCCAGAGGGCTCTGCGCTTCCCAGACCTCGATGTCACCCCCGCCCGTGACTGCCCTGACTCTGCCGGCAATGCCAATGATGCTAACGTCGCCCCCACCGTTTTGAAGATCCACCTGGGTGTCTGTGGGTGCGGTGATCTCGAGATCGGCCGAGATGTTGTTGAGGTCGGAGGGGATGCCTGTCCTGATCTCCAAGTCGCTGCCCCTCTGGGTGATCTCAACCTCAATCCGTTCCAGGTCCATCTCGCGGGCGGCTCGCTTGCTGGTGACTACCTCGATGGTGCCCTCCTCGCCGTCACTCACGGTCACGTCACCGTAGAAGTTGTCAATCGTCAGAGTAGGAGCGTCGTCAACCACAAAGCACTCCGCCCGAGTATGGGAGTACTTCTGAGCTGAGCTGGCTTCGCACGCCACCAGCAACAGGGCTACCGTCGTAATGAGCAGGGCTAGCTTCGTCAATTGTAGGCGACTAGGTTTGAGATTTGGCATTTCTTGTGTCCTCCGTTCGCTCAAGTCTCTATGCTGTCCTGAGGTGAGGATCGCATACACACCGCGCAGGTGCATGGGGGCCGCTGATCAGCCACACTTGGCCTGACACCGATATGCGCGCCTCCCCCCTTGTGAGCATCCGGCCGCCGTCCACGTTGACCATGTACGGACGCGCCTCAGCGGGTCGCAGGGTCAGGCGGCGGACGGTCCTCACCACGGCACCGTAGCTCTCGGGCTCGTCAAGGATCGTGCCACGCCGCGCCGCCTTGATCTGCCGCAGCGCCTGGCGGAGCCCCCTGTAGCGCAGGGCGATGACGCGGAATGATCCGCTTCCCAGTCGTAGCCCCCGGCCCAGAGGGAAATCGGGTCCCAGGTCGCCGTTCAGCACCAGCACAGTGCCCCAGGTTTCCGACGGGATGTGGTGGTCGTCCAGTGTCAGGGACATCGGGGGCACGCGGCCGAAGAGGCGCTGCAGTTGCCACCACCCCGCTGCCAGGGCCAGGCCGACGAAGAAGGGACCCAGGTCGCCCAGGAGCGATCCCAGGACGCCCTTGTAGACTTTGATCAGGCGGCTCTCGGTGAAACGCGGCACATCGCCGAAGGCACCCATGCCACCGAAGCCCACCAGGTGCCGGCGCTGCGTCCGGCCATCGGGTTCGGTCGTCTCCACGGCCAGGATGTCGGCCTGGACACGGCGGTCTGCCTTGATGCCCTCGACGATGGCCTGTACCGCAGCAGGGAGATGGTCCGGGATACCCAGCACCTTGCCGATCAGGTCGGCGGAGCCCTTGCGCAGAAAGGCCAGGTGCAGATCCGAGGGCACAGTGCCGTTCAGGTGGGCCCCCTCCAGCACCGCGTTGAACGTGCCAGCGCCGCCCGCCGATACGATGGTGCGGCCACCCTCGGCCACGATGGCGTGCGCCATCGCCCGCGCCTCGGCGTGGCTGTCGGCCGCGTGGACGCGTACCGGCCGCGACGTCCGTGACTGGAACTCCGGCTCGATCTGTTGCACCTTGCGCTGGTCCTGAATTGAACCAGACATAGTGGTGGCGATCACTTCGATGGGGTGCCCACAGGAGTTGGGGGAGCATTGAGAAGGAGCAAGTCCAGCGCCGGTCGAGTAGGAGCGACCGGAGGCTACGCATCCGAGTGACGTACCCTGTACTGACCCGTCCAGGACAGTGTCGAGACCAAGCGGGTTGCTCGTAGAGCCGCTCGCTTGATTTCGATACGCTGGTCTCAATAGGCTTTGTGCTACTCGACCCAAGTCGCTACTCAATCGGCGCTCGCTCTCCCAACCTTTGGCGATGCCGGCTTCGATGTCGGGCCTAGCCAGGACGCGCTCCAGCACCTCGTCCGCGACGATCTGGACCGTCTCTTCGAGAGATACCTGGTCAACGCGAATCCTGGTCACCGGAATGCCGGACTGCTCTTGGAGGAGGCGACAGACTCGCGCGTAGCCACGGCCCACCTCGCCGAGTAGGGCCTCAGTCTCGTGCGCCTGAAGGGGCTTGCCGCGCGCATGGATGCGGGCCACGGCCACGGCGGGGTCTAGATCGAGGACGAAGATCAGATCCGGGAGCCTGAAGCAACCCAGCCGCAGCAGGTTGACCAACGCCAGCGGCCACGCTCGGCGCAGGTAGCGCGGCAGCTCGCGGAGCGGAATCGTCTCCTCACCTGCCAGATAACGGAGTTCCTGGTAGAGCTCTTCATCATCGCCGATCAAGTCTTCCCTGTGAAAGTGAGCCACGGACCAGGCGGCGCAGTTGACCAGAGGTTGACCGTCAGTCAGGATGACATCCGGCGGATCATGTATGGTCACGTAGTCGCGAATGCGTGTCCGCTGGGTGAGCTCGATGAGCTTCAGGCTCTTGTAGACGCGCTGCCAGCGCGATCCCTTGGCGAAGCGCCTGATGATTTGGGCGGAGCGGGAGAGGGGGATGTCCAGGCGCTCCTTGAGCGGCTCGTCCGGTCCGCCGCTCAAGACCTGATCGCCGATGCCTACCACCCTAATGCGGTGGGCCAGGGTGTTGAGCACACCACGAAAGGTGGAGCTCTTACCGCATCCGTCCATGCCCACGACGGATGCGACGAGGGGCTTTCTCGTGATCATGCCATCCCCCTTCTTTTCAGTGATCAGTGACGGTGACCAGTAACCAGTGATCAGACTCTGATCACTGCCCTGCAAATAGCCTTCGTTTTTGTCATTGCGAGGCGGTTTTTGCCGAAGCAATCTCCTCCGATGTACGCAGGAGACTGCTTCGTCGCAAAACCCGCTCCTCGCAGTGACAGGCCCGTTTTCATCTGCCGTGCTGTCGTGTGCGCCATGAGGCACTAATCACTGATCACTGATGACGTATACGCCTGCTTAGGCGCTCCGTTCCCAGGCCCAACCCGATGAGCAGCACCCCGATGATGAGGAGCGCGATAGGCATCCCGATTCTGTCGGCGAAGTGCTCGAAGTTCACGTAGATGATCAGGAAGAGGAGGAAGGCGGCTCCACTGTAGAGGAAGGCTTGCGACTGCCGTTTCACGCTGGCAGCAATGAAGGCGATGCTGGCCAGGAAAGCTATGGCTTCCATCGTTGTTTTTTGCCAGGTTACAGCGTATTCATCCATAGCCAGGATGAAAGCGAACCCCAAGATGGCCAGGGATCCAAAGATGCGGGACACTCCTACCAGGTCCTTCCTCCCCTTCGTCCGCAGCCACTCCGAGAGTGCCAGACATAAACCGCCGGCTATCAAGCCGATCACCAAGATCAACAGGTTCTCTAAGAAGTGGTTGAGGGGCGGAAGAGCCTGGTCCAGCCAGCCAAGGAACGTGAATAGCACCGCGCTGCCGCAGAGATGGAAAGCGATGCTTTGAGTGATGGTGGGGAGTAGGACGAAGGCAACCGCGGCCACGCCCGTCGCCAGCAGGCAGCTCACCACTACCCAGGGGTCGGTAGGTCCTCGCTCTGACCAATCAATGAGGCCCAGCTCATAGAAGGTCACCATGAAGAATACCACACTCAGCAGGCAGGCCCCCAGCCACAAGGCCTGCGCCCCCCGCCTAGATCGCGCACTCTCCGAGCCGCGCAGCCGCCAGCCCAAGGCCAGCATGGCAACTGTAGGAACGAGCATCGAGAGTATCCTACCTGCGCTTTCCAGCTCCCCCCAGTTCAGCCCCACCAGGAAGGCCAGTGCCAGAAAGACGACCAGGCTGCCGAGGTACACGAAGATCTCATCGGCCTTCACCCGGCGCGTCGGCACCGATACCATCGCATCCTCTGCTTCCCTTCGCCTGAGCGCCTCGCCCTGCTCAGGAGAGATCAGCCCGTCCTCCACCCACTCCTCGATCTTTTTCAATAGAGATTCTTGCTTGGCCATTGTACTCCTCCTCTCTTTCAAAAATAGCGGCCCCTCTGTGCCTATATTAAACCACAAAAGGGCTGCCATTGCAAGGGCAAAAGCTGCCAAAAACTGCCAATCGAGCCAGAAGACCGACCTGATCCAAGCAGGTCGTTTTGCAACTACCCAGGCTCCGGCTGGACGGCCACGTCCAGCGGCTTGGCAAGCCAGATTTCCGTCTGCACAGGTCGTCATGCGCCTGGACTTGGCAGTCCAGGCTGAGCAGGCTGGGTAGTTACGTCGTTTTTTCCTTTTTGGGTATTGCCAACCGTGCTCAGGCGTGGTATAATATGCACACGAGGCCAGTTATCAGTGGAGGGGATGATGACTGAAGACGCTCAGGCCATTCTGAGGTGGGTGAAAGAGGCGGCATGGAATGTATCCATTGCAAAGGCACACTGGTGCGAAAGAAAGTAAGCTACACTGCTACCCGAAAGGGGTATCACTTGATCATTGACGATGTGCCGGCCTGGGTATGTGAGCAGTGCGGCGAACCGCTTTTCGACGAGGAAACGGTGGACGCCATCCAGGAGGTGTTGCGCGGAGTTGATGTGCGGCTGGAAAGGCTGGCTGTACTATCAGCGGTAGCGTGACGCCGAATACCGCTTCACCCGCTGCCCCATTATGAGCCGACCTGGACCCTTCCGAGCTGCCCATCCAGGAGCCCGCTCCCCTGGACACACCGTGGCGAAAACAGGCCAGTCCGCCTGATGACAGACCTGGCAGGTTTCCCAAACCTGCCAGGTCTCCAAAGCTGAAGAAGCGCAAACCCAGGAAGCGTAGACGCAAAAGGCAAGAGCGTTCTTGATGACCGAGTCTACCCTCATCGAATTGCTGACCAGGCAACCAACGCCAGAGCAAGTGCTGGCTACTCGCCCATCCCCTCAGAAGACCGACCTGCTTGGATCAGGTCGGTTTTCTTTTTGGGACGTTGCCAACTGTGCTCAGGCGTGGTATAATATGATTATGGAGGAAGATACGGTCATGAGGGGAATCATGGAGTGGAGGAGGTTACGGGTGCTGTACCTTAACAATGCGGATAAATCAGGGTAGCGTCGGGCGAGCATTT